>NZ_JBALCS010000047.1:0-152254 GCF_036919555.1 Nostoc sp. | reverse complement strand
AATAGTTAACACACTGAGTAGCCGTGTGCGGTGAAAGTCGCAAGCACGGTTTCGGATGGGAGGGGTGTTGCAGTAATGCACACCTCGACCCTACCCTCTACCGGGATTGGGAACCAGTCTCGTAGGCGCTGATCTTACTAGCTCTACCTCACGCACCCGCAAACAGGCAGGAAGTATGAGGCAACTGGGGGAAAAGAAGCGTCAGAAATCTCAAAGCAATTTCCCTAAAAACAAGCTAGAGGGTGTAGAAACTTTTAGCTCAGGCGAAGCCAGCTAGAGGTAGTTCATTTTAATTCCTCTACGAGGTTCAATAATATCTCTATAGTCCGATGCATTGATTCGTCTGCAATCCTTTTTGGGTCGATGGCTTGCAGCAATTTCTCTACTGACTTTTCATTCTCAAGAAGTTTTTGCGTCATGTGTCATATTCTATGACGTTTTATGTACCTTACTCACCTTTTTATTTCTCTCTGCTACCCCGAATCTTTGAGGGGATACCTTTTATTCACGTAAAATTCATCTAAAAAGGCCAAATGCAATATATTGCATTTGGCCTTGGGTGTAAAATAATTAAAATGACTAAGATGATCTAGCAGATCCTTCTTAATATTTATTTCGTCGGGAGCCATCTGCGAGGAGAAGGAACCAGGGTGCAAGAGTAACTCACGAATAGTAAGATTTGTTGCCAAGTGCAATAAACCTACACTACTTGTGCGAATCCATGCCCTAGATCAGCTCAAGATGAAACGAAAGGGATTTTATGCTTCGGCAAAGGACGCTAAACAGGTGTCGGAGCGAAGATCAATTAGTTGCTGATCTAGATAACCAGCTACTGAATATCTGAGAAGAAAAGCTATTGGGGAATAAAGTGAAGTTGCCTGAAGACTGTTTCCTCAACAAGCAAAATGTTTGAATTAGATGTGCTTTAGATTAACTGATAGCCTAAGTAACATCTATTTCTAGAGCAGTTGAGGATTGAGACGCAGCGCTTCCCAGCAATATAAGCAACAGTTGTGTAGCTTTTGAAGAGTTGGTGATGCTGTTGATCAAGGCACTTAATTTGATTTGGGTTTTGATCGCCAGGATTGACGCCAACTATATATACAAAGCTTGCAGTTGAAATACTAAGCGATCGCTGAAGATTTTCGGATGTCAACTGTATATATCTTTACCAGAAAAGCTGTGTAAAAGATGTTAGCACAACAGCCGGTTTTCTGATATTTTGGTTTCTTTGGCAAAAGAGGCATTACCCGAAGGTAGTTAAACCACAGCATAGATATTTCCGAATTTTTGCGTTACTTCTCTGCGCCCACTACCGCGATGACGTGGCGCATCATCTGGATTTTGTTCAGATGCTGCCGAGAGCCACTGTTCCGAAGCAGGCGTGGAAGGTAGCCCATAGGATGAGTGATTGACCATTGCTTGGCAGTTATAAGCTAAGGGGCCGAACACCAGACTCGATACTAAAAGTGAAATCGCAGCACGCATAGAAGATGTCTATTTTGGAACTCTCCACTTCACTGATACTTAGCTTTTTGATTAATATCCGGATAAATCATCAAAAAGTATTCTGTTTTACTGAAAATAAACTCTTTTTATCCTCCGTTTAAATGTTCGACTAATAACCAATTACCAAAGTGATTCTGACGACCCCACAATGTAACTAATTGTTCGTGGGGATAAGCGCGTAATTGCTCGTCGATATGCGATCGCAAAGTCACAAGCTGCCAATTTTGCCCTTGATATGCGGCTGGTGCTGTGACAGTGAATCTGTATTCCTGCTGTGACAAGCGGTAAAAAATGCCTTTGAAACAGTTACTTTCCCGAATTAATGCCTTGGAGTGTGGGTATTCATTCCCCGATGGGAAAGGGCAATCGCCACTAAGTGGATAGACTTGTGGGTTATCTAAGTAATACAGTTGCCAGTGCCGCCAATCCGAACGATTGGGTGGAAGATTAAATAAAGGAATAATTGCTGTTTTTGAGCGATTATCTTCCAATAAAGCGGTTTGCAGCGCCCTCACAGGTAAATCCCTCGGCTGGCAGTTTAACTCAACACACATCGCCGCCGCCATCCCCGCAGCTTGACCAATACCCATAACCACAGGTTGTAATCTGGTGGCGCCATTAGCAATGTGCGAGACAGAAATATTCTTTTCACAGACTAAGAAACCATCTGTTGTAGCTGGAATTAGACAACTGTAGGGAATTGTAAAGGGAGTCCCAGTCCAGCGTCCGCCCCAACGGATAGATTTTGGTTGCAGTGGGAATTGAACACCAGGATAATGATGGTCATTGGCGTAGTTACCAAGGGCGATCGCTTCTCCTGTCAAAGACGCTTCTCTACCAGAGGCTCCGCCAACGCGAACGCAAACGCCTGCCGTAGGATGCCCGAAGGGCTGTAGGGCGATCGCATCATTAAATATAGATGCAACTCTACCTCCAGCGATCGGCAAAATATCCTGTTCTCGGATAGTAGTTAGCCCCACTAAGCGGCGGCTTTCCCGGTAATAGGGATGCAGTGCAAAAGCTGTAGGGGTGTGAGGAAATACTTTTTCTGCTAAACCATAGCGACGACCAAGCTGTTTTTGGATAAAATGGGCAAAATTTTGGCTGTGCCAGCGAGATTCTTGGATGAATTCACCTCTGGATACATCTGACTCTATCAGCCGCCCTACTCCTTGGCCGTAGTCATTGCCACAGATTGGCCAATTCATCATAAACAGGCTATTAGGCAAACGTCCATAATTCAAAAATGTCTCTGCGCCATAGCCATCCCAAGCACCTGTAAACTGGGATGGATTATAGTTAGGGGCAGCCGGAATTTCTGAAGCGAGCGCTTCACCAAAGTCTTGCATAATCACTACCCAAGTGGGCGCTTGCACTGGATATTTCTGGGTTAAAGAGTTAAAAGTCACTGGAGCGCTGGGTTCTCCCCACTCAGATTGCAATTCCCAGCCCCAACGGTAAGGTATGTCAGCTAAAGCCAATAAATCTCCTAATTCTGTAGCGTCGAGAATAATTTTGGCTGTAACAGCAAAATCAGCAAAGCGGACACCAGTAATAGAATCACCTTGTCGGTAAACTTCTAAAGGCACTTGTCTAGAAATCCAGTGCAGATTTGGCAATTCCTGCACCCAATCTGCAAAAATCTCTGCCCCAATCCGAGGATGATAACTAAAAAAGCTTACCCAGCTATTATCTAATCCTCCAGGCTGTCGTTGTCGCAATTCCTGCAAAAACGCACCCCATAACCCCGTTTGAAAAGCTTCTAATTCGTTGCCATCGGGTGCAGATACTCCAGCTGAAGTCAGCATTCCTCCCAACCAAGGAAATTCACTCACCAGAATGGTTTTGGCTCCCCGTCGCGCCGCTTGGATAGCAGCCGCAGTCCCTCCGGTTCCCCCTCCGACAACTAAGACATCAGCTTGATATTGATTAGCCATCCCTGAACCTCACTAAGCGTTCGAGATATTGTCTCTAAATAAAGTGGGTTCAGACAAGTCTCCGCTATGTTTGATTAACCATCCCTTAACCTCATTGGAGTTCCGACATATTCTCCTAAAAAAAAGCGATCACATTTCAGTTTTTATCTCAAACTGAGTGCGATCGCGATCGGATTCCTTAAATCAAAAGAGATTATTAGGATTATTTATCAATTAGTACTTACCCAACTATAGGAATCCGATTTGATTTCTGAAAACATACTGAGACTGAAAATCCCATTTTATCAGGGTTTTATCCGAAATCTTGTTCAAAAATCAGATATGAGTCCTATATAAGTAAAGGTGGTGTTCAGTTCTATTTACTTTGTCAAACCCTCAAACACACCTCTCAAAGCTGCAACAGCATCTTGAGTCCGCGCCCAAACACCTTGATCTGGGTCTTGACCTGTAAGTTCTCTTGTACCCAACACTTCCAACACACCTTTCAATTGTTCTTGATGGGCACGATTTTCAAAGTTCACTTGATTGAGTGGGCCAATAGCTTCTTTGACATCATCACCAACCACCTGTGCAGCCTTATGGATAATTAAACCAGTCATTACAGCTTGGTGCTTAATCCTTTCGTGAATAGAAACCTTTTGATACAGTGTTAACTCATTCCCATCAATTATACGGTTTACTTGCTCGACGTACTGCCCTATAGTGTCTCTAGGCTGGGCTGAACCACCACCAAATTTAGAAATGACTTGCTCGATTACTGTGAGATTTTCTTGGTCATCTTTGAGAAAGTCGTTTAGGCGCTTGCTAATTTCTTGATCGTTGCTTACAGCAGGTAGTACTTTTTGTTCATTAGCAATTAGCAACTCTTGTATAGCTTTCAAATCTGCTAGCTCTGTAGCGATCGCGCTCCGCTTGGTATCATCTAAAGCTACAACCATTTCTAGACTTTCCTGAAATAATTTAGAACACGATTAACCTCTCACAATTGTTTGACTCGACGCATCTTTCTTGAGATATGTTCTCATCTAATCCTTAAAGTCGCAAACAGGCATACAGCGAATCTGACACACGGATAAACTTCCAGAAGTCGAGTAGCTGTTCTCCTACAAGCTGATACTGGGAAAAGTGAAAAAAATGCCCCCCTTCAAAACATGACCATAGGCGATCGCCTTCCTTGAAATGCGATCGCCATCCTTGCAGTGCATCAGGTGTGACAACAATATCGTTTAAGCTACCACAAACCATCAAAGGAACTGAAACTCTGTTTGGAGTCATACTCACGCTCTCAAACAGAGAATGAGGAGAGAGCGAACAATCTAAGTCTTGCTCCAGAAGATGTGTCAGACTCTTGAGAGTGCATTTATCCTGATAACCAAACAAGTTATAAACCATATCAGTCAAAAGCTTTTGGCGACTTAAAAACTGACGGTGAATATAGTAATGAGCTTGCCAATCAACTGCTGGATCAACACCCACTGCTAATAGCGTCAAAGACTTAACTGTTTCTGGATAGCGACGGCTATAGAGTAGACCTAGTAATCCTGCTGTACTATGACCAATCAAATGAACAGGTCGATCGCAGGATTTGAGGTAGTCATGAAGCAGAATAACAGCAGCATCTAGTGAACTTACTTCATCTTGGTTTTGGCGATATTTCCACTCTTGGATTCTCACTATATCTGATAGGTAACTAAGTAGTGGTTGAGCAAAGTATTGCAAACTAGGGCTTGTATTTAACCAAAGAACATCCGGTAGTTTAGACATCCTGATTTTCCTGTAAATAGAATAAACTCTCAATTCACTAATTAAGAATTTTTGTAACGAATAATCCCAAATTGCTATATCTGATTACAGCTGATTTTTCCAGTCAGGCTTACCAGCGTGTCAAACCTCCTGTAAAAACTTATTAATAAAAATATTCAATATATTTTAGAAAAGCTTACAACATCAGAGAAATTATTGCAAATAATTATTGTTAGTGCTTCAATACCGTTTCTCTGTGAAGTTATACAAAAATTTCCCACGTCTAGAGGTTTAACAGGATTTTGTCTTGCTGACGAGTTATAAATACCCTTTTGATATAGCGATTCTCGTTTACGTGAGGTACACGGGCAGGCACTGCCGTGCCCTTACACCTCGCAATATAATCTGAATAGGAAGCGCTATATACGAGCGCCCAGATATCAGTTCGTTCGTATATTTACTTATATGGGTAATATTTTTAGATTAATTACTCAGGAAATTTTCTCATATCAGGAAAAATAAACTTTTTTCTCTAATAGGACTTACGCACACTCTACGAATGCTTCTCAACTCTACGAGACGCTGCGCGTTGGCGTTGGCGGAACCTCTCGTAGAGAAGCGTCTCGTAGAGTTGGCGGTTCGATAAATTAAGCTTTTTGGCTATTTTTGCGTAAGTCCTGTCTAAATATCTATATACCGCTTTTGTAAAGGTGAAATAATTTCAATTTTTGATCTCAGCTAGCAGAAATATATTAGCAAAGTTGTTACTTTAAATTTATCCATTAGAGAATACAATGTCGAATCCTTATAAGAGTAAGAGTTACAAATAATTTTATTATGGCTGGATATACATAGGATTTAGGATTACATCAAACAATGGCTTGAATTTTTTAGCCAGACTTATGAGAATTTATTTTCAGTCGATATGAATAAATGCAAGTTGTATATACACCTAAATATAGAGGTTGTAACTATATCTTGGTATTTATAATTAAGATAAATCTCAAATTTATGGATTACTAGTATCAAGTAAAATCCCAATATTATGTTTACTAATTGTTTAAAAAAAAATGATGAATCAAGTATAAATAAAGGTAGCAATGTCTCCAATGTTGATATAGCACTTTTTATAGATAAAATTAAAAGTAATATCTGGGTATTTGGTATTCCATCTTGGCTTTTCGGAATAACCGATAGAAGCATAGCTGCATTTACTGATGGTTATTTATCTCCCATAGAAATATTTCAGCTATTTACAGCCTCTTTCTTTTTTGTTAGTTGGCTATATCTTAAGCCTGAAGAAAGCTTCAATAGCAATGATTTAGCGCCCAGTCAATATCAAGAATATCTCGATCGGACTCAAGCTAACAAGCTTCAATTAAAAAAGCTTCACATGATTAGCCAGGAGTATATTTTACCGTTCCCTTATATTTGCCAAATCTATCATCTATTGAACTTAAAACATTTGGAAACAGTTCATAGATTTAGCCTTAATAATCTTAAAATTATTAACATTAGCCATTTTCAAACCACAAATAGCGGTGGGATAATCAAGTTTAAAACAATATTAGATTCGCCAGGTAATCCTCTGAGAATGTGGCGACAACCAACTGTGGAGGTGGATTTAATATTACATACTCCCTACACTATTGAACTGAGTATCCCAGTCTATAATCAGAAAAGAATAATTGTTATATTTAATGCTTTCCCCTTAAATGATTCAGAACATCAGCTATTTATAGACATTTATAGTGATCTAGAGTGGCCAAAGCCATTATTACAAATAATATTACATTTTGCTTCCTGTTTGACACTCTTTGAAGATTTGCCATATCTAAGAGCTTTAGGTGATAAAAATATAGAGCGTTTATTCAACTTAAGTAGGACTTCAAATCACGAGACTGCGTTGCTGTTTAAAAGATTCGTTGAGCTATATGGTTCGAGTGGAGAAACAACTAAATTACTTGAGGGGAGGGAAGAAAGTTAGGAGTTAGGAGTTTGGAGTTAGGAGTTAGGAGTTTGGAGTTAGGAGTTTGGAGTGGGGAGTTATGAATTATTAACTCCTCGCTTTGTTTAGTTAAGCGCGTGCTAGTAAGGGAGCAGCAGCTAGTAAGGTTTTGGTATAAGGGTGCTGAGGATTAGCAAAAATATTTTTTGTCAGACCGAGTTCGACAATTTTACCGCCATTCATCACGGCAATACGATCGCACAAAAATCTCGCCAACCAAAGATCATGAGTGATGAACAGATAAGTTAACTCAAATTCTTTCTTTAATTGTAACATCAAATCCAGCACTTGCGACTGCACGCTGGCGTCTAACATACTCACGGGTTCATCGCAAATGAGAAGTTTAGGGTGAGTAATCAAAGCACGAGCGATCGCAACTCTTTGCTGTTGTCCACCAGACAAATCTGATGGATAACGCTCATAATACACTTTTGGCGGTGTTAACCCAACTTTCTCTAGCATCCACAAAACCTGTTCTTTTGCCTTAATAGGATCGGCAATATTATGGATAAATAAAGGGTCAGCGATACTTTCTCCCACTGTCATCGCTGGATTGAGACAAGCATGAGGGTCTTGAAAAACCATTTGTATCTGCCGCCGTGAGGAGCGAATTTCTTGACGCGACAGTTTGGTTAAATCCTGTCCTAAAAACTCAACTTTGCCACTAGTGGGACGAATTAGTTGCAAGATTGTTCGTGATAATGTACTTTTACCACAACCTGATTCCCCGACTAAGCCGATAATTTCTCCTGGATAAACATCCAGGTTGATCCCATCTACTGCTTTAATTGTCTGCGTTTGTGTCTTAAAGAGTCGTTCAATCAAGTTAGGTTCTATGGTGTAGTATTGCTTAAGTTCTGTAACACTCAAAATTGGGGATTTATCATTAATAATCGGTAATTGCTTTTCTGAGTCATTGACAATGATCAATTCTCCATCATCATTTACTGCTTGAATATGTAAAGCTGCTTTTAAGAGCGATCGCGTGTATTCATGTTGAGGGTGTCTAAATACAGTTTCTGTAGAACCCATTTCGACTATCTTGCCGTTGTACATGACGCCAATGCGATCGCAATACTCAGCCACCATTGCTAAATCGTGAGAAATCAGCAACAATCCCATGTTTTCTTCACCGCACAGGCGAGTTAATTCTTTTAATATCTGCGCGGAAACGGTGACATCTAAACTGGTGGTGGGTTCATCAGCAACAATTAACTTGGGGTTAAGGAGTAAAGCTAAGGCGATCGCAACTCGTTGGCGCATTCCCCCGCTAAACTCATGGGGATACTGATTCCAGCGACTAGCTGGAATATTCACCTTTGCCAAGGTAGCAAGTGCTTTTACTTTAGCTTCCCGCCTTGATAATTCTGGTGAGTGCGCCTGAAGGGTTTCGATACAATGCTTACCAATCGTCATCAGTGGATCGAGGCGTGTCATCGGATCTTGAAAAATTAAGGCGATCGCTTCTCCTCGAAACTTCCGCAACTGGTTAGGCATCAAGTCAAACACCGACTGTCCTTGAAATGTTACCCGTCCCTGAATACGACTAGACGCTGGTAGTAAACGCATTACTGCCCGTCCGATAGTTGACTTCCCACAACCCGACTCTCCCACCAATCCCATTCTTTCACCTGGTTGCAAAGTGAAAGATACATCATCAACCGCCCAGCTTGCTTCTTCTCCACTCCGCCCAGGATAGGCAACTTGCAGATTTTCGATACAGAATAAGGCTTCACTCATATTTAGTTATCAGCCCGGAGCTACCAGCTTTTATAATTTCAAATTTAACTAATTTCCGATAGACGTAATGTATCTCTCGGCAACTAACCCAAAGACTGCGACCAGATCCCCCAATCCTCTATCATACTGATTTATACCGCTTCTCTCAAGTTTGATAGGGGTTCTCAATTGCATGGAATACATAAATATCTTTAGAAAGTCAATTATTTAATTAGCTATTTAAAAACAAAAATATTTGTTTGTATAGAGTAGTAATTGTCCCCTTTTTAACATTGAGGTTTGGAGTTGATCTTTGCCAATTTCGGGACTGTGGTTGAGTTGGAACAGGAGAACGAGAAGGGACTTGATCACGCAATAGGAGCAAAGGAATACTCAGAAATCCCAACACAATTACTACTCCGGTGATTATCCAAACCATTAACCTATTTGGTCTATAGTCGCTTCGTTCAATTTGCCAGAAAACTTGGTTGTATCGCCACGCGGCTAACGCAATAGTAGAAATTCCCAAAATTACTAAAGCAATACCCAAATTTTCCGAGTTGGATAATGGATTTACTGGTGTTTGTTGTTGAGTAATAGCAGTATTCAGCTGGCGCAGAAATATACCAAATCGCGCGATCGCAAAACCAAAGCTAATCAATGCAATAGAAGTGTGTAGCCAAGCCAGAAAAGTACGTTCATTCGCTTGATGCTCCCTTTGACGGTCAATTTTTGGTATTTTATCCATGAATATTTTTTGATACTAAGTTTCTCTTCACAAGTATTCATAACATTGATGAAAGTTCGTAAAAGTCTAATGTAAAGGTAAATACAGTCCAGCGAGGATTCTGAGAAAACCCCAAGCGATCGCTAGAATCTTTAGAATAGTAAATAAGGTAAAGATGTATATCAGAGTCAAAATCAATGGCACTATTCGGATTTGGCAAAAAGGAAGTTATGCCCACTTCTGAGGAAGCTTTGTCAGGAAGGGCACAATCTATGTCAGTACCGGCTGCTCATTATGTCAACAAGAATCCCCTGAAGCCTCCTTATCCCGATGGATTAGAGAAGGCAATTTTTGGCTTGGGCTGTTTTTGGGGTGCAGAACGCAAATTCTGGGAACTTAAAGGAGTTTACACTACCGCAGTTGGTTATGCTGCTGGGTTGACACCCAATCCCACCTATGAAGAGGTCTGTAGTGGACGAACCGGCCACAATGAAGTGGTGTTGGTTGTGTTTGATCCCAAAGTGATTAGTTATGCCGAACTGCTCAAAGTCTTTTGGGAAAGTCACAATCCCACCCAAGGAATGCGCCAAGGCAATGATGCTGGTACTCAGTACCGTTCGGGAATTTATGTATATTCCGAAAGTCAAAAGCAGCTAGCAGAAGCATCGCGGTCAGCTTATCAGCAAGCTCTCAACAGTGCAGGTTATGGCAAGATTACTACAGAAATCTTGGATGCACCTGAGTTCTACTACGCCGAACCTTACCATCAGCAATACCTCGCTAAAAATCCCAACGGGTATTGTGGTTTAGGAGGGACAAACGTATCTTGTCCCGTGGGTGTAGTTGAATCACAAGTTAGTAGTTAAAAATGGAGTTGGTAGGGTAGTAAACTTAACGTGAGTTCGACGAACCTCTCCCTACCTGGAATTAAAGTTCAAGTTTCTCTCCGACTCGGAGCTACGGTGTACACACAAGTCATCGAATTACCCAAAACAAAACAAAACCTCACCCTGTGCTGACGGACATCCCTCTCCGTGAGTTCGGAGAGGGAGAGGTTTTGCCTAGCAGAACCAATCTTTGAGGTTTCTTTGGGCGATCGTAAATTGCGTCATTTGTCATTGCTCTCTGATCTCACGCACTCCCCATTCCTCACTCCCCACTAGCTTACAATTATTAAAAGCTACTTAACATTTCTTTTGATTATGCAGGCAACTACAGCGCCAACTCCTGGTAAATATTGGCAGTGGCGAGGACACAACGTTTACTATGTGCGTGCGGGAGAAAAACAATCGCAACGTCCGCCCTTGCTTTTGGTACATGGATTTGGTGCTTCCACAGACCACTGGCGCAAGAATATCACAGGATTGTGTCAAGATTTTGAAGTATTTGCGATCGACCTTTTGGGATTTGGGCGATCGGCAAAACCGAAATTACAGTATAGTGGCGACTTATGGCGTGACCAACTCCATGATTTTATCAGTGAAGTAATTGGTCAAAAAGCAGTATTGGCGGGTAATTCCCTTGGTGGCTATGCTGGCTTGTGTGTTGCAGCACAACGTCCTGACAGTGCGGCTGGTTTAGTTTTGCTCAATAGTGCCGGACCTTTTAGCGAAAGCCAACCGACATCTGAGCCTGAAGCTTTACAATCAGAAATTCAGCCACCTAAACAAACCTCTTCTTTACAGAAAGTACTAAGTGACTCAGTTAAGTGGATTTTTCAACAACCTTTAGCCCAATCTCTGTTATTTCAATACGTGCGACAACGTTGGGTAATTCGCCAAACTCTAGAAAAAGTTTATCTTGACAAAAGTGCAATTACAGACCAATTGGTAGAAGAAATTTATCGTCCTGCTTACGATCCTGGTGCAATGGAAGTATTTGTGTCAGTCTTTAGCACTCCTCAAGGGGAAAAATTTGACGTGCTACTAAAGCAATTAACCCTTCCTCTGTTGTGTGTGTGGGGAGAAGCTGACCCTTGGATAAATGCTAGAGAATGTTCCAAAAAATTTCGTCAATATTATCCTGAACTCACAGAACATTTCTTAACAGCAGGTCATTGTCCCCATGATGAAGTACCTGATAGAGTAAACCAACTTTTAGGCGATTGGGTTTTGTCTATTCCCAAGTGATATAGGCTTTTTATTTGATTCGGTTTCGACTGACCTAGAATGCTGGCATTGGCAAGTTTGTCTTTGATATTCGACTATTTCAATGGAGCGTTCTACTATAGCAGTTCTGGTTTGGATGCAGCAACACATGGCAGGGGCACAGCAATGCTGTGCCCCTACGAGTGGTCTGTATTCCATGCAATTGAGAACCGCTATAGTTGTACTACAAGTTGTGTTTACCCTCCTACTGGGGAATAAGCAGTTTATAACAATCCTTCCAATTCAGCGAATTTACGCAAACGTGGCAGACACTGGCGCTGATAAAAACTGCTTAATGTCGGAATTGACAGCCCAAATTCTTCAGATAATTCTCTCCAGCTAACTTCCGGGGGTAGGCGTTTGAGAATTAACACCTGACAATTCACATCTGGACGCCCTTTAATGCAAGTACCGCGCAATTCTCCTTGAGAATCTGTCTTAACCCATATCTCCAAGTCTTCCAGAATGGGAGGTGCTTGGGGCATAGCTGCGAGGTTATCTACAGGATCAATGGTTTCACTTATTCCACCCGATGTATACTGACGAACCCGAAGAGGGACTGTTGTAGCTTGTTCCCGGTTCTGATTAATGTAAAAGTCTTGTAGTCTCCGTTTTAGGTAAGCATTCAGCCAGGTGATGACACTGCCATAGGTGGGGTCATAGATTTGACCTGTCAAACCTTCACAAACATTGCGGCAGAAATACAACCAAGTTTGTTGTAGTGCATCTTGATAGTAGGGGGTATTTTCCCTCCAGAGTCTACTTGCTGTCAAGCGAATAATTTGCGTGAGCAGCTTCTGACGCTGAGGACTTCCAGATGGATGTCCACAGGCTTCGGTAACTAAGCGGCGTAGCTGTTCATCGAATTGAACCATGACAATCTTGGCGCAGAAAGCAAGAATATCTTAGTATTGCGTATAACAACACTCTAAAAAGTTTTCGTCAAGATTTAATTATTGGTCATTGGGCATTGAAAAGAGGCAGAGGGGAAAGACTTACAAATTCAAAGTTCAAAATTAACAATCCCCATAAATAAATTTAGTTGCTCTGTATCATAAGTCTTTTTCGGTCAAACTAAACCATGATTGAAGTGTCTCTAACTTTAAAGTTAAAGATGAAAATTTTGCCTCATATCCACCTCCCCCGGAATACTTAGTTTAAGCTTATGTAAGTATATTGCTAGTAATGAGGGATATTTGTTACTAATGCACCACTAATAGAATGACACCAAGCGAAGTAGCACTAATAAATATCCACAGCACCACCCCCTGAAGCATCGGTTTCCAACCAACCGTTTTTAACATCCGTTGCGATAGCCCTGCACCGATTAGAAACAGCGTTAGTGTCAAACCCGCTTCTGAGACGTGTGTTACCACTGGCGACCAAGAAGCAACTTCCGGTATAAAAGTCCGCACTACAGAAGCAAGGATAAAGAAGCCAATAAACCAAGGGACTTGGGGTTTATGGATCACACTCTCACCCGCTTTTGCCTGCTGACGTTGAAATATGTAGCTTGCTGCTGCTGAGATAGGTACAATCCACAGTGCGCGGGAAAGTTTGACTGCTGTGGCTGTGTATAGCGCACTCTGACCATAATGTGATGCTGCACCAACTACACTGGAAATGTCATGAATTGCAACACCCGACCACGTTCCAAATTGTGCCTGGGTCAAGTGTAGTGCGTGTCCTAGAGGTGGAAATACGAATAAAGCAACGGCGTTGAGTACAAAGACCGTCCCCATTGCTACGGAAATCTCGCTTTCGGCTGCGTTAATTACTGAACTAACAGCCGCGATCGCACTCCCACCGCAAATAGCTGTTCCAGCTGAAATTAAAGCAGAGGCTTTGATGGGAATTTTCAACCATTTCCCTAGAAAATAGCCGAGAATGAAGGTTGCTGTAATGCTGCCAATAGCAAACAAAGCACCGCTTGCACCTGCCTTGAGAACAACCGCTAAGTTCATCCCAAAGCCGAGTACAATTACGGATGCTTCTAGTAAATATTTAGCGGCTGGGCGGCTAATTCGATGAAATGGGTTCTCGTGAGTCAGCGCCAAAAGAATCCCCAACATCAGTGCAATTGGTGGTGAAGCCCAAGGGGTTAGACAAAATCCAGCCGCTAAGAGAAACACAATTTTTCGATACAGGAGCTTTTGCTCTGAATTTAGTTGTGGTATCTGCACTCTCTTGTTTGTCCTAATATCTTGTTTCATATCAACCTCGGATTAAGGGGGTTGGTTTAACTTTAGGTGGTTTATATAATAGAAGCAAACGTTCTTAACTATTTAAACGATAGTTTTAACCTATTATTGTTTGATATGAAAGCTACTCAAAGCAAGAAGGTGAAAAGAACTAAACTACAGTTCTTGAAGATATGCATAATTCTTCTGTTAATGCGACGATGTGCAACTTATTCTTATAACCCCGCTTCCATTCCTCTCCCCCACTCCTGAAAGGCTTTTATTCTTGCTCCCCAACGCTAGTAGGGAAGGGGTTGGGGTTAGGTTTGAGAGAAAGTTGTACACGGCGTTTTGTTACCTTAAATTGCATCTATAATTCTCCTCAACGTTCGAGTATGCAACAGTTTTAGATCAAGCCAGAGTGTCAATAGATTAAAACTATTGCTTGTATAGTTAAAAACGTTTGCTTCTATTAATTTATTCACATAAGCTGAAATAGTGAAAGTAAAAAGTTGATTCCAATTAAAGCCAATCTCTGTATTGTTGTGTATTAATTTGCATAAGCCGAAATCAATTTACCCAAAGATAAAGCTTAATTTTTACCTTTATCTTGATGCAACTAAAAGGAGTTCCAAAAAATGATTCGACTACTAGTTAATTTATTAGAATTCGTTTTGAACGCTTTTTACCGCGAACGTTTATATGCACGATTTTATGTGCTAGAAACGGTAGCAAGAGTTCCCTACTTTGCTTTTCTGTCAGTTCTTCACCTTTATGAAAGTCTCGGCTGGTGGCGAAAGTCTGACTGGCTGAAAATTCACTTTGCTGAATCTTGGAATGAATTACATCACTTACTCATTGCTGAGTCACTAGGAGGTAATAAATATTGGATTGATCGCTTTGTTGCTCATAGTGGTGTCATAATTTACTACTGGATTTTAATTTTTGTTTACGTTCTTTCTCCCACTTCAGCTTATTACTTCACGCAGTTAGTTGAAGAACACGCATATCACACTTACGATATTTTTTTAAAAGAACATGAGGCAGAACTTAAAACTCAGCCAGCACCGCAAGTAGCGATTAATTACTACCGCGATGGCGATCTTTATATGTTTGATGAATTTCAAACTTCTCACCAAATAAGCGAACGTCGCCCAAAAATTGAAAATCTCTATGATGTTTATGTAGCAGTTCGAGATGATGAAGGCGAACACATCAAAACAATGGTTGCTTGTCAACAATCTAACGCACAGTTAACTTTCAAAAGCCCCCATAGTCCTGAAGCTAAATTTTTACCTGAAGAGACTATTCATGCCATCAATCAGACGGCTGAATCAATTATTAAAGCTACTGATGTAGATGAAGTATTGATGTCCTAGTTAAATTTTAAGCACAGGGTTTGCTAAACTTGCGACTAATTTATTTTATTCAGGAGCAAGGAAAATGAACAAGATTGAACCGTTCAAACCGGAAACATCCAAGATAGGTTTAAGTAATGAAGAGCTATATTTACAGCTTTGGGAAAGGGAACAAGAACACACTAAGACTCGGTGGAATGTAACAACTTTCTTTTTCAGTATCAGCTTTGCCATATTTGGCTTCTCATTACAAACGAAAAATCCACCTGTTCCACCAATCGTTTCCCACGGTGTGGCTTTAGCAATTTACTGGTTTGCCTTTGTTTTATTTTGGCGGTTTAATAGTTTCACTGATTGTTTGCGGGAATATTTACGAGAAATGGAAGTGTCGGGACAAGTAAAGATGAATGTCCAAACTAGAGCCAACAAAGCCATGAAAGGACAATATGGTAAATGGCTTTCCACGTTCAGTCTCATGTTTTATTTCGGGATTCTCTATTCTGTGGCAGTAGGTTTTTTATGGTGGCAAAGAATTGGCGAAATCATCCCCAATTAAGCTGATTATTCACCTAAATTAATATAGCTTTTGGCACGTTAAAAAACATAATTTGAGAGGTTGGTTTAATGATTTATACTCAAGCTTTATCAAAGTGTGCTGTTTTCCCAGTGTTGCTAGTGCTGGTTCTTTCCTCTAGTGTGGCTTCTTCCAATCAATCACCAAACAATGCTGATTCAGGATATAGTTCTGCACCAAGCACAACTTCATCTCCAACGATCGTTAGTAGTCCTACTAATAGTCCCACAGCAAGCACAACAACTTTACCTCAAAGTCATTGGAGCGCGATCGCTCAAGGTGATTTAACAAAAGTGATGTCCCAGTACGCCGAATCACCAACCTTGCAATGGGTTGGCGGGCCTCTAGCAGGAAAATATCAAGGTAAAGACAAAATTCAACCAGTATGGCAGAAGTTTATCAAAGCCCAAGCACCTTTGGAAACTGCTATTACCAACGTTAAAAGCACTATACCAGAGACGGTGAAGGCGTTGGTTTCATTCAGTAATGCCAAAACTAAAATTCCGGTTGACTATACCTTAGTTTACAAATCTGTCTCTGGTAACTATCAAATTACTCAAGAAATCTGGAAGATTGTTAAGCCATAAAGGAAAAATCGAAAATATGTCTTTTTTGAACTCCGCACCTTTTCTACTTTCCTTATCAATTGGCATTCCAGTAGCGTCAATGATGCCAAACCATCATACACCTGCAAATGAAGCTTTTGGTAAAGCGATGACCTCTATGCACACTGCAATGGAGCGTGTGCAAATGACTGGTAATACAGATACCGACTTTGCAGCCATGATGATTCCACATCACCAAGGGGCGATTGAAATGGCAAAAACTGAATTGCAGTATGGAACTGACCCTCGTCTGCGACGACTAGCACAGGAAATTATCGTCACTCAACAATCAGAAATTGAATTGCTCCAGCTGACGCTCAAGCATCCACAATCACCCGCGCCTTCACCAAAATAAGTTTTGAAAATATCTTTATGAAAAATCGAGCGATGGCGCAAAGCACCTCGCCCGAAAGGGCGATCGCCACAATTACATCTGCTATTCTACTAGGTTTAACAGCACCAGCCTTTGCAGGGCAAGTTCCTTATGCCGCATCTACACCAGACATTCCAATTAGTGGACAAGATCGCGTTTACACAGCCGATCAAACCTCTAATACAATTTCTGTATACAATCCCCAAACCAATAAACTGCTAGGAGTAATTCGTTTAGGTAAAACAGCGCCAGAGAATTTGAGTCCCCTGTATACTGGTCAATTGCTGGTGCATGGGATGGGTTTTTCGCCTGACAATCACACCTTGGCAGTTGTTTCCGTTGGTTCTAACTCGGTAGCCTTTATTGATACCCAGACAAATAAAGTTAAGCACATTACCTATGTTGGGCGATCGCCTCACGAAGCTTTTTTCACTCCTGATGGTAGTGAAGTTTGGGTAACAGTGCGGGGAGAAGACTATGTTTCTGTATTAGACAGTCAAACCTATAAAGAAAAACAACGCATCACTGTTGGTAATGGCCCTGGGATGACAATTTTTCGTCCCGATGGGAAGTTTGGATTTGTCTGCTCTAGTTTTACACCGCAAACAAACGTTATCGATATAAAATCGCATCAGGTTGTCGGAACAGTTAAACAAGCCTCTCCTTTTTGCCCAAATATTGCTGCAACTCCCGACGGGAAGCAAGTTTGGTTCACATTGAAAGATACTGGAAAAGTTCAAGTATTTAATGCAGAAGCCCCATTCAATATCATTGCTACCTTAGACACCGGAGCAATTACCAACCACGTCAATATTGTCAGAAATCATCAAGGACAATTCGCATATATTACAGTTGGCGGCGAGAATGTGGTGAAAGTTTTTACAACTACGAATACTCCCAAACTGGTAGCAACTATCCCGACAGGTGAGTTACCCCACGGTCTTTGGCCGAATGGTGATGGCACTCGTATCTACGTCGCATTAGAAAATGGTACTAAGATGACTGTGATTGATACTATCAAAAACAAAGCGATCGCCACAATTCCCAGTGGTCAATCTTCGCAAGCACTGGTTTATGTGACTAATGCAGTTCCTACTGGAGATGGATTGGCAAATCTAGAGCCTTTGGGCAAGTCTGGTATGGTGGCTCATTTGGTAATGGGTGTGCCAGGTTCATCAGCTAAAAAGCCGGCGACGACTGTGACTGTTAACAACCTGGGCGTGATTGATTTACTAGAAGCAGCAGTAACTGGACTACAACCTAAAAGTATGTATCAATTGGCATTAACAGAGCGTTCTAGCCAACCCTACGGTAAACTACAACCCTTGGCAAAGTTCCAAACTAATCCATCTGGCGCAGCAATTGTGACGACACTGGGGCTAATTGGACAGGTTGTAAAGGGTGATGCTGACGCACAATCTCGTCGGTATTTAGTAATCGTACCATTGAAGGATGATGTTCCGGGAATGCCTGTACAGATTCAGTTACAGTCAACGTCAAAATAAAAAGAGGTTGTGACAGCCACAGCTATTCCGCAGATTGAGCCGATACTAGCAATTGCTCGAACACTTGGGAGATACGGGTTTGAAAGCGTTCTCGATGCTTTAATAAAAAGAAGGGTCGTGAGAGTGGATCTGGATCATTAGTGTTTCTCGCAACACCTGTAACTTTAATACAACGAAGCAGATCAAGACGTAATTCTTTGGTAATAATCAGGTTGGAAATCGCCGCAGCTCCTACCCCACTCTCAACTGCTGCTTTGACCATATCACCACTTTTCATTGACAAAATTACATTTAACTGTGTTGGTTCAATACCCCACTGTCTTAGTGCTTGCTCAAATTGCTGACGGGTTCCTGAGCCTTTCTCGCGCATTACCCAGGTAGTATTTGTTAATTCTGTTACCTCAATTACCATTTGTTCAAACCAAGGATGAGATTGACCGACAACAATTTGTAGAGAATCTCCGCCGACAATTTGTTGTTCCAGAGAAGCCAAAACCGATGGTTCAACTTCCCCTTCTACTAGGCTGAGGTCAAACAATCCTCTAACCGTTCCTTCGCTAATTTCAGTAGTATTACCTAATGTACAATCCACAGAGATGTTAGGATACTCTTGCTTAAATAAGCTAATGAAGTGGGTCAGCCAGTAATTACCTATAGTTTGGCTTGCACCTAACTTGAGTTCACCCCGTTTCAAGTCATTTAATTCTCGCAATCCTCGCTCAGTCAACTCCACCTGAGTCAAGATTTTTTGTGCTTCTACTTGTAGCATCTTACCAGCAAGGGTTAGTTCAATGCGACGACCAATTCGATTAAACACTTTCACTCCATACTGTTCCTCAAGGCTTTGGATGGCAGCACTTACAGAAGGTTGAGTGATGTAAAGCTCCTGGGCGGCGCGAGTAAAGTGCATATACTGCGCCACCGCCAGGAAAATTTGTAACTGGTCAATGGTCATCCTTGCCATTTGTAAAAGCGTTAAATTCTTCGAGTTATAAAGAGATAAGGGGACTTGGGGAGGAATCACATGGGGATTAAGATCCCAGTTGATACATAGCGTCCTGAGTCGATCACATCCTCATGGGCTTTCTCCTCTAATACTTGTAACTTCCCCTCAATATAATCCAAACCAGGATAAGAAACTTTCCCACCAAGAATATCTCAGATTACCTACACTCAACTTCATTTTGTTGCGAATGTCTTGAATATTCCAGTTGGTTAGTTTAGCCAGAGTTTGCGCCTCTTGTTCAAAACGCTTGGGCAAAGACCGTTTATATTCTCTACCCGCCTGACACTTGAGTTCCCCTTGGAAGGGATGTTGCAAAACATAACGCCCTTGGAAAGATTCACTATTAGCAGTTTGTTGGAAGATCAGGTCTTCAGGGAATTTGTCGCGGGTATAGCGAATATGCAACCGGGAGATGAAAACGTTACTACTAGGAGAAGAACGACGAAAACCGGGGCGTACTGGCATATTACTTGCAGAATTATCATCTAACCAAAATACGCCTGCTTGCTTGAGTTCTTCTGGGGTTAGGGGATCGGCAGAACAGGGATCGCAACTACCCATGTCCCAAGCGTATTCCAAAAAACCAACTTTTCTATCTTCTTTGGTGTAGGCAGTTTGAAACATGGATTTGTAGAATTCACCAAATTCACCTTTGACAAACAAGGGAATGTTTGCGTCGGAGGGAATCTTCACTGTCCGGTAGTTAGTGATTTCTGCCTGTCCTTGGGGCGAGAGGATGTAGACAATCAAATCCTGTTCTGTCGTAGCATTGATCATGCCCAAACGAATTGGCAGCATGAATTTAGGTGACTGGTAGGAAATTTGTAACGGACGCAGGAACTGATAGCCAGATTTCTCAAATTTATCCAAGTTGACTTTGGCAACAAAGAATTTCATTGAGGAACGGATGTAGGGCTGAAGCAACTGTTTTGCTCCTCTAGGGATTTTGTAGCCATTGCGTTTGAGCCAAGTTTCTAGTCCCCCAGATTCTTTAGCGCTGAGGATCAAAATGTCGTATTCGCCGACGTTGAAACGCGCTTCGACTGTCACACCTAAACTGCGATCGCTTGTCTTTTGAGCTTGCTCATTGACTGCGCCTGCTCTAGATGCCGGAGCCGGTCGATCTAGCGAATCACTTACAGCACATGGATCTGAGTCAAAATATTCTACCAATCGTGGCGCACTAAAAGCATCTAGGCGTTGGATAATCTTCGGTTCGGTAACACGAACTTGCTCTTTTTGCAGCACCGTTGGCACAGGTATTACTATTGCAAAATCTTTGACCTCGCCTTGAAAGTCGTTTGCCATTGTCATAACAGTGCGATCGTCTTCTCGCGCGATCACCACCTGAGAAGCTTTGTTATACAACTTCGTATCAGCTTTGGCTACATAAAATCCACAAAATGCCCAAGCTGCGGGTGCAAAGCACAAAACAGCTACAATTGCCAACAATAATGGCGTTAAAAGTCGAAAAAATCTCATTTTACACCTCTACTTTTTTAATGCTGAGTTAGGAGACGCGATTAATCGCGTCTGTACAGGAGTTAGGAGTAGAGACGCGATTAATCGCGTCTGTTAGGAGTTCTCCCTCATCTCCTCTTTGCCAAGCAAACCTTGGGGCTAACCAGAGAACATCTAACAGAATGGTCAATGGCGCAAGGGCAAACAGCGCCCAGAAGACTGCTGTGGAAACAAAGAAATAATTCCGCAGGATAAAAGTTAATCCGGCGATGCAAACTGCCCAAACTACCCGCCCAATTCGGGAATTGGGAATCGATCGCGGATCTGTAATCATAAATAGAGCGAACAGCAGCAAAGAGCCGCTCATTAATCGGTGCCAGTAAACATCCCAAGTCCAACCCAGCCAGAGATTACGAATCGCTTCCAGCAAGGAGTAGGCAGTCAAAAAGGCTGCTGTGGTGTCCCAGCGACCAATACGTTGCAAAATCATTCCACCAGTGCCGACAAATAATAGCCCATACCACCACTCTTCACCCCATTGTCCCGGCGAAACCCAAGCATCGGGGGTGAGAATCAAGACAGATATGATCCCAAAATTGGCGGGATTGAAGAAATGCTTATCACCGAATTGGAAGATAAATTTGCTAGCGATCGCAATTGCTGCGGCTATTGCCATTGTCGTCCAGTGGTCAGCCCGCAACAGCAGGCTCAGTCCCAAAGATGTAATTAAAGCACTGCGAAGATTGGGGATTTGTTCTTTGCCACTAATTAATGACAATATCCATTGGGTTGCAAGACTGGTGGCGATCGCTACCCCAATTAACTCAGGTCGCAGCGTCCAGTCTCGTGTACCGATTCCCACGACTAGGAACAAGCCGAGAAATAGAATTTGATAATCTCGTATATCTTTGAGCAACATTACCCTTTCATTCAGGGATTCCCCGTAGATTTGTCATCAATCTAGACGAGTGCTAGCTCAAATAGTATTACTGTTACAGATTTTGTTACAAAATAGAGCAGTAAATCTAAAAACCCCTGAGGATATAGTCAGAGATAGAAATGTATTTCGTAAGCAACACCTATAAAAAGTTGTCAGCAGCAGATAAACGCAAATGCAGCTAGCTCCCCTCTTCCCAATTTTCTACCGCATTCTCCAGCCGAGTTTTCCCAACTGCCTTTGGGCTGGAAATCCTGATTCTAAAGCGATCGCTCTGACTTTTGATGATGGACCCCATCCTCAATACACACCCGAAGTTTTGGCTGTATTAGACCGTTACAACATTACTGCGAGTTTTTTTTGGTTAGGTGTTTGTGTCAACCGTTCACCAGGCATTGCTAAAGTTGTTTGCGATCGCGGACACTGGATCGGATTGCATGGCTACGATCATCGCTCTTTTCCGATGCTTTCCCCAAATGACCTGAAGGACAGTTTAGAAAAAACCCAAGTTGCCATCTACAATGCCTGTAACCTGCAACCTGAACAGGTGCGAGATGTCCGCCCCCCCAATGGTTTATTTACACCTGCGACTTTAAAATTGTTCTTTCAGTGGAATTACCGCCCAGTTATGTGGAGCGTTGTACCAGAAGATTGGGTGCGGCCAGGCGTCACTACTGTGGTAGAGCGAGTTATGCAGCAGGTCAAAAATGGTTCGTTGATTGTCTTGCATGATGGAGCTTACGGTGGAGAAGATGTTGCTGCCACAATTCAAATCCTCATTCCGCAACTGCTACAACAAGGTTATGAGTTTGTGACTGTTGATACTCTGTGGCAACGAGCTAAGAGCAACCATTGACTGTTACACATATTAAAAATAGGTGAAGTTAATAATTTGCTCTAAATCAGGCTTTCCCATAAATTATGCCAGAGCAATTTCCGATCATTGATGTTCCCCTAGATGCCCCGGAGGCTGATGAAGATTTGGGAACCAAAGAAAAGTTCTGGTTTCGTCATCACGATCTAGGTCGTTGTCTATTTAAGAAAGCTAGAACAAACACAGGAGAAGATTGGGCAGAGAAGATTGCAGCCGAGTTGTGTGAGTTGTTGGAACTACCTCATGCTGATTATGAACTGGCGGCATACAATGGTGAAAATGGCATCATTTCACCCTCATTTTTGCCCGAAGGTGCAATTCTTAGCCCAGGCAATGAAGTTCTGGCTCCGATAGTACCTGATTATCCCCAAAATTCTAAAGACCTGTCTCAACACACAATTGATAATGTATCCAAGGCTATCGGAAATGCTTCGTTAAATTTACCCATCAACTGGACACCGCCAAAGGGAATTAGTCAAGCGATGGAAATTTTTATCGGGTATTTACTCTTAGATACTTGGATCGGAAACAGTGATTGACACCATGAAAATTGGGCATTCATAAGTTTGAAAAAGAGGATTTATTTAGCACCAACTTATGACCATGCCTCCAGCATGGGTCGAGAACTATCCGATGAAAAACGATACTTAAAGCTTAATAATAAATCTGTCACGGGGTATGCCGAAAAATGTAGTTCCTTAATTTATTGTAGTTTTGGTGATAAAAAACGCCTCAAGACTTTTGATGCGTTTTGTGAAGCACAACAGTTCTATCCAGATGCAGCCGCCAGTGTATGGTTGAATAATCTAGCAAGGGTGTCAAGCAATGATACGTTAGAGCTTTTTGAACAGATTCCGTCTAATCGTATATCAAAAACAGCAATTGAATTTGCACAGAAGATATTGGAATTAAATCAAAGCAAGCTACTGAAGCTGCGGCACACTTTACTATGAAAACACTTTTTTTAGCTTGGCAAGATCCAAAAATTCGTGCTTGGTTTCCTATCGGTCGGTTAACCTATGACGGGACGAAATATTATTTTGTGTATACTCACGGAGCCACAGAAGCTCAAGTTAAATATGAGTTTCAACTATTGCTCTCTTTTCCCGACGTGAACAAAGTATACACATCGGTTGAACTATTTCCCTTATTTTATAATCGATTAATGCAACGCTCTCGGCCCGACTACAAAAATTATATTCAATCGCTAAATATTCCTGAAGGTGAAGACTATCCAGTTACCATCCTTTCTCGAAGTGGTGGGCGCAAGGTAACGGATAATTTTGAAGTTTTCCCTTGCCCAGAACCAGATGAAAATGGTTTATATCATATCCATTTTTTTGCACATGGATTACGACACCTTCCTGCTTGTGCAACTGAACGGATTAGTCATTTACAAACGGGTGAAGTCTTATATTTAGCTAACGA
This sequence comes from Nostoc sp., assembly GCF_036919555.1. Taxonomy (GTDB): domain Bacteria; phylum Cyanobacteriota; class Cyanobacteriia; order Cyanobacteriales; family Nostocaceae; genus Nostoc. The sequence continues at coordinate 128,163 of NZ_JBALCS010000047.1, read as the reverse complement.
ATTTCAAAATCCCTATGACCCGCGTGCATTACTCTTATGCACTGAGGATCATTACGTCGTAGGTTATTGTCCTCGGTATATTGTGGATGATGTTTTCAAACTCAAGAACAAAAATTCAGAACTTCTAAATGTAAAAGTTGAGCGGGTTAACCCAGTACCCACACCACTCCAACTACGTTTATTGTGCAATATGACCGCAGAATGGCATGAGGACTTTCGTCCATTTTCTAGTTGGGAGTATCAGCCTTTGGTGGCTGATATCCCAGTGACTTATGCTAATTCCTAGAGTTGATGTGCGGCTAGAAAAGCTTCGACTTCAGCAGCTGTAGGTTGAGAAGCGATCGCACCTGCTTTAATGGTAGTCAGCGCTCCAACAGCACTGGCGTATGTGACAATACGTTTTGCTGTTTCTGCATCCCGCAAGCTGTGGATGCCATACTGACTCAGTTGGTGGATGAATCCAGCCAAAAAGCTATCTCCTGCACCAGTTGTATCAACTACAGGGATGGAAAAGGAAGGTAATTTGCCTTCATTCTCACCCAGACAGTAGGTACAACCGTTTTCCCCATCTGTTACTAGTACCCCCTCAATTGAAGCCAGACGGTAGGTGATGGCTCCGGGATCTGCGGTTTCAAATAGCCATTCAGCTTCTTCTTTGGAGAGTTTGAGGAAATCGACTCGCTTAAATAATTCTGGAATTTTTTGATGAGCGATGTTTGGTTCATCCCAAAATACAGGACGCCAGTTGACATCCAGCACAATTTTCAAGTCGTAATGTTCTGCTAACTCTAGAGCGCGGTGAATTGCCTCTTCACTTTCAGGATAGGCTAATTCCAGAGTACCCAAAACCAGAAAATCTGCCTCTTGAAACAGTGAATCTAGCAATTGTTTAGCTTGCAGGTGAGTATCGGCAAATTCTGCGGTATCATACCGACCAAATCCTGCGAAAGTGCGATCGCCAGCCAAATCCCGTGTAACATAAACTTGCCGCGTTGGTGCTGTGGGATGGCGTTGTACCCCCGTCGTCTCTACACCTACATCTTGTAATAGTTTCACCAGCGCATTCCCTGGTTCATCTTCGCCAACGGCTCCGATAAATCCGGCTGATGTCCCCAACTTGACTAAAGCACAGGCGACGTTAGCTGGTGCCCCTCCTGGGTAGGGAGTCCAAGATTTCACTTCTTCCAGCTTTAGCCCCAATTGATCGGCTAAACAATCAAACAAAATTTCACCAAGGCACAAAACACGGGGATTGCTCATCTCATTTTCAATTTTAGATTTCGATTTGGGATTAGGAATTTACAGTATAAAATCTACAATAATTTTTGCTAATCTGTCGCCAGTTCTTCATAGAATTAAATAGCAATTTTTACTACTCCCATAACATATATATGCTTCTAACAGTCGCCAAAATTATCTCAGTGAATAAACTAGACTTTTATGTAAAATAATGTAATATTTAATACTTTATAATTTTATAATTTATATTTCTGTCAACTTGAAATCCAAAGAAAATATTGACAATAGTATTACTGCTAACACTTGAAACCCCTACCAACAAAAGAATCCTCTAGAATTAGAAAGAGCGATTAAGTACATATACCAACAGAGGATAGAAATAGTCATGGCTGGTGGCAAGTCTGAGACCCCCGTTAGTCTGTCAGACAGAGAACTGCAAATTATCGACTTAGTGGCCACTGGCTTAACTAACCAAGAGATTGCAGGAAAACTGGAGATTAGCAAGCGTACAGTTGATAACCATATCAGTAATATTCTCACCAAAACCGAGACAGAAAACCGAGTAGCTCTTGTGCGCTGGGCTTTAAAGTGGGGCAAAGTCTGTTTGAATGATGTCAATTGTTGTCTTCTGCCTAACCAGATCGAATAAATAATTTACTAGTAGCAAGGTAATTGCTCTGGTCTGGTACACTAAAGAGCCAATGAATGAGGTTTACTGATTCTTGCCCTCCTCACGTCTAAGTTTTCAGTGTGAACACCTACCAAAAGTTCCGAGTCCTTCACTCAGCCGGAGTTTATGTTAGTGGAGCCAGCTGACCCTCGGACTCGGTAACTATAAAAAAGATCACAATTTCTTAGGACTTACGCACTCTACAAATTAATCATGGTATGATTTTACCAAAATAGGTCGTTTCAGGCTTTGATTAATCATTAACTTTGATGGCAAATAAATCGGCACTGTAGGGGCAATTCATGAATTACCCCTACGGCAGCTCCGGTTTTCTCGTTCATCATATTTGGGGTTTTCTGTCAATGCGTAAGTCCTATTTCTTTTCAAATTCAGCAGAACAGATGTGGGACTTACACATCAACAACGAAAAATTAAGGGTTTGGGCAGGGGACTGAGGAGCAGGAGAGCTTGTTCTAAGTATACAAAATCGTAGACAAACCTGTACAACAATGTAAAACCCTGTAAAGGATTTTTGTTGATAATTTTATTCAAAACGTACTATTATTAAATAATAGCAAATCACAGTGTTAAGAGGAATTAAAAGAAAGTGCTTTTATCGCTCAAAACACAGTTGAAATTAAATTCACAACAGCGTATTTTAATGTCAAAACACGCTGGAATAGCAAGATTTACATATAATTGGGGGCTAGCCACATGGCAGTCCTTATACAAGGATGGATATAAGCCAAATCAGAGATTACTCCGAACATTTTTTAATAATCATGTGAAGACAAATCCGGCTTTATCATGGTTAAAAGAACAAGGCATTTGTCAAAAAATAACTGAGTTTGCCTTTGAGAATTTGGGAGATGCTTGACATTTGATTTTTTAAGGGCTTAGGAGGCTACCCAAACTTTAAAAAGAAAAGTAGGGGTACAGATAGTTTTACTATCAATTCCGGCGGTAAGCCGATTAGTGTTGGTGGAACTGGGCTAAAATTACCTACTATAGGATGGGTTAGAACTTATGAAGCACTCCCCCACACAAGTACCACTAAATTCACAATTTCCTAACGGGCTGGTAACTGGTATATAAGTTTTACCTTTGAACAAGAGTTGCCTAAACCATCAGCTACGATGACAATCGTAGGAGTTGATGTCGGGATAAAAGTGCTAGCGACTTTATCCACAGGGGTTGTTTTTGATAACCCGAAAGCTAGGGATAAAATCAAGAAAAAATTAGCGAAACAATCTCGTCAACTGAACAATAAAACCAGAGGTTCTAAAAGATATTTCAAACAAAAGTTAAGAGTTGCAAAGATTCATAAACGCATCTCTGACATCAGATGTGATGCGACACATAAAGCTACAACTGCTATTAGCAAAAACCACGCCAAAATAGTGATTGAAAGCTTAAATGTCAAAGGGATGATGTCAAATCATAAATTAGCTGGCGCGGTGGGTGATGCAAACTTTTATGAGTTTCGGAGACAATTAGAATACAAATCTCAAAAATTTGGTTCTGAGATTGTGTATGCTACTATGTTCTACCCATCTACTAAAACTTGCTCAAACTGCGGTCATGTTCAGCCGATGCCGCTATCGGTAAGAGTGTTTGACTGTCAAATCTGTAGAATCAGCTTAGATAGGGACCAGAATGCCGCAAAAAATCTCGAAAAACTAGGACGATTTGTAATTAAAACACGGTAGGCTTTACCGTGTCTGGACGCGGAGGGTAAAGGCAGCCGACTCCACCCAATGAAACGTCAAATAAATCTTGGATGTCCAAGGATGTCCAGAGTTTATGTAGCAGAATCATTAATACCTAACGCCCAACGCCCAAACTCAACAATCATCCACAAAAATTAGCAACAATTTAGTAGTGCAAGCGTTACATTTGAAAGAAATATATGTTACTCCATCGGTTTGGAGAGCGGTGTTCCAATGAATACTTCTGCTTCTTTTCAGGGTGGCTCGTCTCCCTTTGAATTTTTTAACTTTTATCTGACGACACCTGTATCTGAGAAAGTTCCGAGTCTTGAAGACCGATTTTCAGACTTTCCGCAACCCACACAAGATGCCGACTTACTCAGACAGCTATCGTTTATTCCGGGGTTGAAAGAAATTTTGATGCTGCGGCAGGTTCACGCCTTAGAACATGCTACTGTTTGGGTTCTTAGCGAATCAAAAAGTGCCTATCCTGCCAAAGGAGAACCCACTAACGTTCAACGAGATAACGAACTATTAGGCGGTTTGTCTACTGAGCAGGGATTCTACCTCTATGGTGAGGTGAATATTAGTGATTTGCGGCGTGCGGTCACACTTGCTCGACATCGCCTCACCAGTGGAGAATGGGATTTGGCTGTACATCCCCGTTGCGGCACAAATTTATCAGTAGCAATGCTCTTAACGGCTGGACTAGCTGTGGGTCTGCATTTGTTGCTACCATTTCGACCAATTGAGCAACTTATAGGTTTGGGGTTAGCAGCAACGACAGCCGCAGAACTCGCACCTGATTTAGGTTCTATGGCACAGCGTTACCTAACAACTGCCATTCCTTTTAACCTAGCAATTGAAAATATTATCCGTACACGCGACGTTTGGGGGCGTGAGTCACATTTTGTTAAAGTGGGCTGGGAAGATTAATAATTCGTAATTCGTAATTCGTAATTACATTATGGATGGGGATTTAGACCCCGACATAACGGGGCGACACAACGACTTCGCTCAGTGACTAATGCCCACTCCCCTAACAAAATTATGAGAAAACTTTACTTCTTACTCCCTGGTACAGATGGCAAATTTGCCTGTGGTGGTCTTTGGGCTGAGTTGAAAGCACTTAATCTGGTTCAGCAGTTTTGTAGTGCTGATGTTGTAACTTACCGTCAACGGGAAAAAGGTAAGCTTTTTATTGATGATTTGCTAAAAGAGAAAAACTTAAGTGATGTAATTTTTGTCATCAGTTGGGGATTTGATGTAGCTCAACTCGTGGCTAAACTTAAGCAATACAATGTCGTTTATCATGCACATAGTGCAGGTTATCCATTTAGGCTAAGAGCAAGTATTCCGATCATCACTGTCAGCCGCTATACAATGGGATATTGGGGAGAAAAATCACCCAATTCTCTCATTTATTATTTGCCCAATCAAATTTCTGATGAGTTTCAAAATTTAGGTCTGGAACGGGATATTGATGTTTTAGTTCAGGCTCGGAAATCTTCTGAGTATTTAATTAAAGAATTGATTCCAGCGTTACAAAAACATTGTAAAGTATTGGTTGTTGACTCCTATATAGAGGATTTGCCTGGATTATTCAACCGAGCCAAGGTTTACCTCTATGATTCGGCTGAGTACTGGGCACAACAGGGTGTTAGTGAAGGATTTGGTCTGCAACCAATGGAAGCTCTTGCCTGTGGCTGTCAAGTATTTTCTAGTGTCAACGGTGGACTGGCTGATTACTTAGATCCGGGATTTAATTGCTATAAAATTGCTGGATATTCAAAAGAATATGATGTCCAACGGATTATGAAGGTGATTGATTCTTCAGTAACATTTAGCTTGTCTGAAAAGTTGTTGTTTGAGCATCGGACTGAAAAGATTATTCAGCGTTTCCAAGTTATTCTGGATGAGTTAAATGAGTTTTTTGACCACAAGATACAGCAACCTTCTAATATTAAGACTTTGACGAGAATACGTGTGGTAAAGTTATTTGCACAGAGGATATACGGTAAGTTGGGAAAAAAATATTTTAAGCAATAGAAACGTAGACGCGTAGCGGTGAGCCAGCGCAGTCTTGGGGGTTTCCCCCATGAGCGACTGGGGAACCCGAAGGGCTTGCCGCAGGCTACCGCTCCAGACGCTGAAAACACAGAGAGAAGAGAGGAAATTGGATGAATCGGCGGTTATTAGTTACGGGGGGTGCGGGGTTTATTGGGGCGAATTTTGTCCATCATTGGTGTCAGGTTTATCCAGATGATCGAGTGGTGGTGTTGGATGCTCTAACTTATGCGGGGAATCGTCTGAATTTGGCACTGGTTGAGGGAAGAGAGAATTTTCGGTTTGTGCAGGGGGATATTTGCGATCGCACCATTATAGATCAGTTACTAGCAACCGAAAATATTGATGCGATCGCTCATTTTGCTGCTGAATCTCATGTTGATCGTTCGATTCTTGGGCCTGCTGCTTTTGTACAAACTAATGTGGTGGGAACTTTCACCCTACTAGAAGCTTTTCGGCAGCATTGGGAGACAAAAGCACAGCCATCAGATTATCGTTTCCTACACGTTTCTACTGATGAAGTCTACGGTAGTCTGGGCGCAGATGATCCAGCTTTTTGTGAAACTACACCATACGCTCCCAATAGTCCCTATTCAGCCTCCAAAGCTGGCAGTGACCATTTAGTGCGTGCTTATTATCATACTTATAAACTTCCAACCATTATCACAAATTGCTCTAATAATTACGGCCCTTATCAGTTTCCCGAAAAGCTAATTCCCCTGATGTGTATCAACACTTTGATAGGGAAACCATTACCTGTTTATGGCGATGGTAAAAATGTGCGCGATTGGCTTTATGTGGGCGATCATTGTCGAGCTTTAGACGTGGTGATTAATCATGGTCAACCAGGGGAAACATACAATATTGGTGGCAATAATGAGGTAGAAAATATTAACCTTGTGCAACTTTTGTGTCAGATGATGGATGAATTAGCACCTGATTTACCAGTACATCCGACAAAGCAGTTGATTACTTTCGTCAAGGATAGACAGGGACATGATCGAAGATATGCAATTAATGCGAACAAAATTAAAACTCAGCTAGGTTGGACACCTTCAGTAACGATTGCTCAGGGTTTACGTTTAACTGTTGAATGGTATCTCAATCATCGTGATTGGTGGGAACCTCTGCTGTCTGCGGAATATCAATCTTACTATCGTAAAAATTATCTGTAGAATGACCGAAAAATGGGATAGCAAATGACAAATGACTAAAGAAAGATTGATTACAGGCAAAACTAAACTGCTAGGGGTAATTGGACATCCTGTGGAACATTCACGATCGCCAGTGATGCATAATGCAGCGATCGCACATTTGGGATTAGATTACGTTTATCTTCCCTTTCCCATAGCACCAGAAAATCTAGAGATCGCAATCGCAGGTTTCGCCGCTATTGGTGTTGTCGGTTTTAACGTGACAATACCTCATAAACAGGCAATTATACCCATACTCTCAGAAATTACACCCTTGGCTCAAGCTATAGGCGCAGTGAATACTGTTAGTCGCCAAAATAATAAATGGGTAGGCACAAATACAGATATAGAAGGATTTATCGCCCCTTTGCAAACAACGTATAAGCAGGATTGGAGTCAGAAAGTAGCGGTAATTTTGGGTAATGGTGGTGCGGCAAGAGCAGTTGTCGCAGGTTGTCATCAACTAGGTTTTGCCAAAATTTATGTGTTGGGGCGCAATGTGGAGAAATTACAAGCATTTTGCGATAGTTGGAGTAATTCACCTATAGAAGAGAATTTGCAAGTCGGTACATGGGATGAACTAGCAAAATTGATTCCTCAAGCAGATTTGCTAGTAAACACAACCCCTATCGGGATGTATCCCAAGGTGGATGAGTCGCCATTGAGTCCAGATGAGATCAAAAACTTGCCGCCAGGTGCGATCGCCTACGATTTAATATATATTCCGAAACCGACGCAATTTCTAGAGCAAGCAGAAAAACAAGGTGCAATTGCGATCGATGGATTAGAAATGCTAGTTCAACAAGGAGTAGCAGCCTTAAAAATTTGGTTGCAGCAGGAAACTATACCTGTAGAAGTGATGCGCCAAGCTTTACTAAATCACCTGGGTTTAGGAAAATAAGGTAGGCATTTTGGTGCTATATTGTTGCCCAGCAATAAGTAACACATCTTATTACTTAATTTATTCTTAAGTTATGGTGAATAAAGGTTAATTCAGCTTTGTATAAATTACATTGAAAATTAAGTAATATCTTGTAATCATACTCATGGCTGTTGTGTGATCGCTTCTTTCCATTCTCTGCCCTGCTATAGCAAAGATAATAATCTCTACTTGCCTGAAAAATGCCTTATCAGAGAAGGCGGTTGGAGAAGATATAGTAGACAAGCTTAAAAATTTTATTTCTAATCCTAGTGACCAAGAGAAGACACAAAGAAGTCTTGAAAAGATTGCCAAGCAGATAGTAGAAAAGATACAGCCCATTTTCGACCTGGAAGCCGCAAGCATCTGCCAAGATAGCCGCACGGCGATTCAATTAGAAATTGCGGAAACATTGCGTCGGGCTGAGGTAACGAGTGAGTTGCTGATGAGTTTTAGTCTGGATGTAAAATCGTTAACGCTAAATCTTCGTAATGCTTATCCAGAGGCTTGCAAACACTTTAACCGCAATGAAACTGCTCTCTATGAGCGGATGTTAGAAGAAGTAAGCAGAGGCATCATCGAAGTAGCACCACAATTGCAAGGTTTTACACTTGCTGCGACTACAGAGAGTTTGCAGCGACTAGAAGAAATTATTGACCATTTCCAGACATCGAAAGAACAGTCTCAGCGAGACAAAAATGAGTTTGAGAGGAAATATCGACAAGTCATCATCCGCGAACTAGATCGGATGGAGATGTTTGGTTTGCCGCGAATGGATGACTTCACTGCTCAACAAAGCCTCAGCATAGCCTACGTTACCTTGTCAGCAATACAGCACGGGCGAGAGGAGCAAAATCAACAGGCAGAAATTATCAGTAGAAGGCTAACGGAGGAAATCGCAGTTCACGTTCAGCAGGAGAAAATCACCAGTTTACACACATCTCCAGTAGACGAAACTCTTGCTACTTGCCGACGGATAGTGATTCGGGGTGGGGCTGGTGCTGGTAAAAGTACACTTCTCCAGTGGCTAGCTGTGCGTGCTGCCAAGCAAGACTTTCCACCCGCCTTAGCCCCTTGGAATCGACTGATACCATTTTTTATTCGCCTAAGGTCTTTAGTAGATAAAGGTTTCCCCACACCGGAAGAATTTCCAAAACTCATTGCTCGTAACATTGCTGATACGATGCCCAAAGGGTGGGTACATCAATGCCTTGAGGAAGGATATGCATTGGTCTTAATTGATGGGGTGGATGAACTGCCACGAAACCAGCGTCAAGATTTTTTCGATGCCCTTGCTAACTTGGTGGCAGACTTTCCCTATGCGCGTTACGTTGTCACATCACGTCCTGCTGGGCTAAAGGATGGTCAAGGGGAAAAGTGGCAGGACTGGGAAACTTGGACGGAGCAAGCACAATTTCTCAATCTGTCACTACAGTCTATGAGTCCTACTGATATCGAGCAGTTTATTAGTCAGTGGCATGAGGCTCTAGCAGCTGCTCGTCGTTCAGAAGATCAACAGATTAATTTGCAGAGTAGGGCAACCGACCTAAAACGTCTATTGCGTCAACGTCCTGAGTTGCGGCGACTGGCAACCACACCATTGTTGTATGCGATGATTTGTGCGCTATATCGAGAGCGTGGTGAAATATCTGCCTACAGAACGTATCAAGCTTTACCAAGAGTGCATTGATATGCTGTTGAACAGCCGCGATCGCGGACGCAAAATCAAACTCGACCTTGACGAGTCTTACCCAGGTGGTCTGTCTGACAGTCAGAAAATGGCTTTAATCCAATCCTTTGCTTATTGGATGATGGAAAATAATCTTTCTGACGTTGAAATAGAACGAGTTGATGCACACTTCACGCGTCGCCTGCCAGGGATGAACCTTCCCAAGGAAGTGACTGGGAAACAGATACGCGCTCTATTTGTGGAAAGAGTAGCCCTTTTGCGGGAACCAGCTGTTGGGAAAATTGATTTTGCACACCGCACCTTTCAAGAGTTTCTCGCTGCACAGGCAGCACTTAATGAAGATAGTGTCAATGTACTGCTGGAACATGCCCACAATGACCAATGGCGTGAGGCAATTATTGTTGCTGCGGGTCTAGGTCGCCCAAGAGAGCGTAAAGAACTGCTTGAAAGGCTGCTCCAGATGGGTAACGAAATGCCAGATAAACGCCATTATTTGCATTTGTTAGCGGTGGCATGTTTGGAAACAACCGTAGAAGTTGACCCTCAGATACGTACTGAAGTCCTTAAACAAGCTGAAGCTTTGTTACCTCCCAAAGATGATGACGAGGTGATAATGGTTGCGAGGGCTGGGGATGCGATCGCACCTTTGCTTGCTCCTAAGCCAAACTATTCTTACAAGGAAACTGCTCTGTGTATACAGGCACTAGCCAAGATTGGTAGTTCTGCGGCTATGGAAATTTTGGCTGATTATGCAAAAGATACTCGTTATGACTTAAGTAAAGAATTAGGTAGGGCTTGGGATGCTTTTGACCGTGATGCTTATGCTCACAAGGTACTATCTCATAGTAACAAAGTATATGTCCCTACTCTCGTTTCATCAGAAGGATTTGAGCATCTTAAGCATATTAATGAGTTGGCTATACAAAAGCTATCTTTAAAAGATTTGAGTCCACTGCAAAAATTGACCAATCTTACTAAATTAAGAATATTGGAAGCAGATGAAATCTGTGATTTAAGTTCTTTAGCAGAACTTAGCAAGCTGACTCACTTATCCTTAGGTAGCTATTTCCAACAAGAAGTTTTCAATTGTGATACTAACACATTAGCGTTTCTTTATAATTTGACTGATCTAGACTTAAGTAATATCAAAACTACAGATTGTCAGTTTATAAAGACTCTGACCCAGCTTACCAATCTTGTTTTAGTGCAAACAGATATCAGCGAGCTATCTCTACTAGCTAACCTTACTAATTTAGAAAAGTTAAATATTCTTGAATATGATATTACTGATTTCAGTCCGCTTGCCAATCTTTATAAACTAACGTCACTGAGTATAGGAGCAGTAATTTCCGAGAATGGAGATGCATTAATGACATCAGGGCAAATCAGTGTTATTAATTCTTTAGAAAAAGTTTATAGTCTGAAAAATCTAAGCCTTTACGAAACAAAAGTAAAAGATATTACTCCACTTGCTTTCCTTTATAATCTCACCAATTTAGAACTAAATAATAATAAAATCAATGACCTCAGTCCCTTAGCAAACCTTCCTAATCTTGCCAGCTTGACTATAGCAGAAGCAGGTATCACCGATATTAGTCCGCTTGTTAAATGTCACAATTTACGTAAACTATGTTTAGGTAAATTGAGCATTTTTGGAAGTCATTTCTTCTCTTCAAAAACACCTGTTAGCGACCTTAGTCCGCTAGCTAATCTTCCTAATCTTACAGAATTAGTTCTAGGAGATACAGACGTTATCGACCTTAGCCCGTTAGAAGGATTACCCAACCTTAAAATTAAAACCGATAGAGATTAGCAACATTCAGAAAAAACTGCAAATGGCAAAGGATGTACTTTTTAGTAATTATTCGTTCAGTTCATCCCCTCACTACTTCTTCGGCCAGCGCCAATTATAGCGATTTTATTCGTAGATGCCTTAAATTTTATACTCAGCACCATTGTATAAGCAGACGAGGCAATTGGTAGAGGAACTATCGCGATCGCTAATCTCAGCAACCGGAAAAACCATACAGGTGAAGCATTCCTGCACACAGAGTTCATCTTCTTGTACTCATTCGTACAGTGCATTGGAAACTTGAATGCGATCGCCTAATCTCAGCTTTAGTGCATCCTCAAAGTAAAAATACTTATTAAAGTAATATGACTTGACATAATTTAACTATTGCCAACCGGAGCATTGGCGGATGATTTACATCGCACCGTGCCCGATCATGCTGGCATTATCATTTTTAAGCACGATCGCGATTATGCTGGGAAAATCAAGGCAATGACTGATTTTTTGAATGAAGACGGCAATATGAGTGAGAATCGTCTGTTGCGGGTCATGAAGCAAAATACGAAGGGGGTCGAACCTAGTTTTGTTATGCAGGAGTACGGCAGAGGTTGACTAGTTTCTAACCTAATAAATCGCAAAAACCATTTAGCCTGATAGCATCCGCCATTTGTTGCCACTATCCCTTGATAATCTGCAATTAGTTCATCCAGCATATTATTTCCCATCGTACCAAACACCCGTCGCGTAAAATAATGGCAGCATTCGTTGCGATTGACCTATGACTATGGCTGAAGCAACTTTCCGTTACTGGTAATGCTCCAATAGGGATGGTAAAGTCAAATATATGTGGAGGTGGTAACTATGACCCAAGCCCAAACCCAAACACAAGCCGAACTAAAGCTATATACCTTTGATGAATTTATCGAATGGTATCCAGAAAATTCGACACGAAAATACGAGCTACACAATGGAGTGATAATCGAAGTGCCTCCACCGGCTGGCGATCATACGGATATTATCAGTTTTTTAATTGAAGTGATATTAGCAGTGCTTAAGCTATCCGGGCTACCCTATCGAGTTTCAGCATCGGTATTCGTGAAAACTCCTAATGCAAAATCTGCCTATCTACCGGATATGTTAGTTGTCAACCGCGATAACCTGAAAAATGAACCGCTCTGGAAAAAACAATCGACTTTAATTTACCCCGAATCCGTGCCGATGGTAATCGAGATTGTCAGCACCAACTGGCAGGATGACTATTACGACAAAATTAGGGACTACGAAACTATGGGCATTCCTGAGTATTGGATTGTAGACTATGCAGCACTGGGCGGACGTAAGTTTATCGGCAATCCCAAAGTCCCTACTATTTTTGTCTGTGAGCTAGTGGATGGAGAGTACGTAATGACCCCGTTTAGGGCTAGCGATTTGATTGTATCGCCAACTTTCCCGCAATTAAATCTGACAGCGCAACAGATTTTTGACTCGGCTCAAGTCTAATTCCTCAACAGTTTCAAGAATGTTTTCTTAGTTGGATGAAGTCAATATAAATGCTCCACATAACTTTGCCGGATTGCGGCAAATTGCAGTCAATCTTTTAGGTAAAGAGAAGCGTGTGAAACGAGGAATCGAAAATAAACAGTTCCTCGTGGCGATGGATAACAACTATTTACTAAGAGTTTTAACACGAGCTTAAAATAGTATATTAAAACTAGAGTTTCAGATTTTATATGAAAGGTTTATTCTCTAGATAAATACACTTTTATGTATTTGATAATTGAATTATTTTACTATTAATAAATAGTCATTCAATTGAAAATAAGCTCATCCACATTTGGAGAAAATATTTAATTTACTTTGCTTATCATTCCATCAATTTTTACAATTATCTATGTCATTTTGAAATCTTTCTTAGTTTTTATTAATAAATAAGATGCGTTTGCCCTGAGTTGTTTTCGACGCGGCTATTTAGTTATTAAAGCTGCATTCCTCAATCATTTGACCTGACCACAGGGTAGTTTTTTTCCTGAACCGTGGCCTACCTTCATTCCACAACTCAATGTTTCCCAAATCACCCTCAATACAATACTGCCTAATTTTTAAACACCTACCCTTGAAAGGGAATGGGGAGTGGGGAGTGCTGAGTTTTTAATACTCGTGAATGAGTCTTTGATACTCATTAATGAGGCTCAGAACTCCGTTCATCCACCTTTGATACTCGTTCATCTACCTTTGATACTCATTAATGAGGCTCAGAACTCCATTCATCCACCTTTGATACTGATTAATGAGTCTTTGAACTCCGTTAATGAGTTTTTATGCTCTGACTGCTGCTATAGTTTAATCAAATTATTGCCTGAACAACGCCCAAGCCAAAAACCTCTCGGTATGATACAACGCTAATTGATTGCTCACACCGTTAAAAACGGCATCAAAAGCGTGTTCTGCCCAAGGAATTTCGAGAAAAACCGCAGTATTACCAGAGTCATGTAAATGTTCATACATTTCTCTGCCAAATCGCGCTTCTACCAAATTGTCACGACTGCCGTAAATTAATAAAGTTGGCGGTAAAGGGTGCGTCAGGTAATTTATCGGTGAACCAATTTTATACTGATTAGGCAATTCTTCTAAAGAACCACCAATAAATGCTTTTAAAACAGCGCGGGTGTTGATAGGATCAGGAACTGGCGGTGTTTTGTATCCTTCAGTTAAGTTAACAGGCCCGTAATAGTTCACCACACCCCGAATGGGTGGTGCATCCGGTTGATAAGCTGCTAACATTGCTAGATGCGCTCCCGCAGAACGTCCTAAAAGCACCATATGTTCTGGATCGGCTTCATATTCGGCTGCATGTTTGCGAATAAAATTTAGGGCTGTACGCACGTCATCTAACTGAGATGGAAACCGATATCTCGGTGCGTGTCGATAGTCGATCGCAAATACTGTATATCCATGATTAGCAAGATATTGATTAAACTCGGAATTGGCATGAGGATTGCCATATTGCCAAGCTCCACCATAAATTACTACCACTGCTGGATATTTCCCTACCTCTGAGGGTTGGTAAACTTCCATTTTTAAAGGCACTCCCGCAGGAGAAGCAAAGAGAATATCTTTTTGATGACGCGTTTTACCTAATGGAATACCCCGAAAGAAATTAACTAAGTTAAAGGGATGGGTTTGCATCTTAGCGCTTACTTGGGCTGGAATTTGTTCTAAATAATTTGCTCCCAATCCTTGTTTCATCGCTTTAGCCATCTGTATTTGAGTTAGTGGGATATTCACTAGCACCCATCCACAAATTAGCAATCCTATCAAACTGAAAATACAAGCTAGGCGTTGTAGTTGACGGCCACGAATGCAGAAAAAAGAAAGTAATAAAGAGAGCAAATTTAATAACAATAACCAAGGACTGACTTCTGGCGCTCCCACTGCTAGCGTGAGTAAAAACATATTTGGAGCCAGAAGAATAATCCAAGAGCTAAGAAATAGACTTGCAAAACTGAGTAATAATGCAAGCCATGATAAAAGTATTTTGGGTTTAAAGAACATAAATTAAAGTGCGGTAATAACGACTTAAAGAAATACAATCTATCCGCCAATGCTAAGTTTGGCAATAGTTACAGCTATAGCAATCCGATTTAATGTTTGAAAAAATCTAAGTATATGTAGTAGCGTGTCAAGGCTAAAATAGTGCATTACAAATATTGGAAATATTCAGATTTTAGAAACATAACTAAATTTTTCTATTGCATCAATTTAGCCTTGGCACGCTACTACGTGTATTTCAAAAATAAAATATGAGTCCTATATTTACAGTTATAGCAACCGTCTAGTCTATGTCCTGATAGACTAGACGGTTGCTATAAAAGAACCTCACCCTGTCCTATCTTTAATCCCTCTCCTTAATAAGGAGAGGGACAGGTTTTGCGTAGCATAACCAGGGTGAGGTATTTCAGGGGCTAAATGAAGGCGGAGGGATTAGCCAAGACCCCCGTCGCGCTCGCGTTGATAACGAAGGTTATTCTCACGAATGTTGCGAAGGTTATTGTTGCGGTCATTGCGGCGATAATGCTCGCGCTCATAGCGGCGATAATTCTCGCGCTCATAGCGGCGGTTATTCTCGCGCTCATAGCGATAGTTATTGTCACGAATGTTGCGAAGGTTATTCTCGCGGTTATAATCACGATCTCTGTGGTAACGACTCTCACGTTCGTAGTTACCATCATCGTTGCGATGATAATCATAGCTGTAGTTATCTAACTCAGCAAGATAAGACACTGGTGCTTTCGCATCAGCTTTTAGAGAAATAGCCAAAGCTGAAGCAGATGCTATCAAGCCGGCCAGAAAAATTGAGGTAAAGCGCTTCATGATGTGAGTCGCAAGTTGTTGATAGTAATTTATGCAAGTCTAGTCTGTTTAGGAAAAGCAGATTCCACAAGTCTTTGAATCAATCTTATCAGTGTTGAGTAACTCGAAAAGTTTTTTTGGGTGCGGTGATTGAGAAAAGTTTTGTCGTCTGTGATACTTTCTGACTTTCCAGATCCCGTCAATCAATTTTGGATTTTAAATTTTAGATTGACCCCAGCAATTAAGTCATTAGCTCTGTTAAGTAATTTATGATGTTTGGATAATAGAATTATTCTCGCGTTTCAATTCGCTTTTTCTCAGATATGCATTAAATTTACGATGTTACGCCTTATGTAAATTAGAAAGGGAGCATCTCACTTTCGTAGAAAGCCTAAACCTCACCCCAGCCCTCTCCTTATTAAGGAGAGGGAGCAGGAATCTTGTTTTTCCTATGGTGTATTTGCAAAACTGAGATGCTCCCAATTAGAAACACCTCTTATTTTATAGTAACTGTTCACAGGGGTAACGAGAGAATGAGGGTTGCAGGCAAATTAGTCGGATGATTTAGCCTCGCTTCCTCCAACTCAAGGGCTTGATAGTGGCTCAAACCCTATTAACTTCGTACCCCCCAGAACGGTTACTATTTTATAAGTGTTTCAAAACTAGTCCAAAATTATAGTTTTGTGACTATCAACCAAATTACAAGGGTTTCAAGACTTAATTCATATTAAACGTATGTTTGAATCTTCAATCCCTACGGCTTGGTGCAGTCACTCATGGGGGAAACCCCCAAGACCGCGCTGCTTCACCAAAATCTAAAATTTAAAATCTAAAATTCGGTGAGTGGTTTATTTGAGCAATCTTAAACCACTGAGGGTAACTAACACTGTGGAACCTTCATGCCCAATAACGCCAATGGGTAGGTTAATATTTCCCAGAAAGTTGCCCACCAAAAGCAACATTATGAAACCCAATGCTACGACTATATTCTGTTTGACTATGGCTTGCGATCGCCTACCCAAATGCATCGCCACGACAATTTTTTCTAACCTGTCTGCCATCAGTACTATATCTGCGGTTTCCAATGCCACATCACTCCCAGATATTCCCATTGCTATCCCTACAGATGCTTGCGCTAGGGCTGGTGCATCATTGATCCCATCGCCTACCATTGCCACAGTTTGATATTGTTGCTGTAGACGGCGGATCACATCCAGCTTATCTTCTGGTAGAAGTTGAGCATACACCCGATCAATTCCGACTGCTTTGGCGACACTGTGAGCAGTTTCCTGATTATCCCCAGTTAACATGACAATTTGCTCAATTCCCAGCTTCTTTAACCGGCTAATGGTTGCGGCTGCTTGCGATCTTACTTCATCTGCGATCGCAATTACACCGATCACCTCTGCCCCCCTCCTCGCTTGTGGGTTGGGGTTCTTCGCTACCCAAACTACAGTTTTACCTTCTTCCTCCAAAGATTGAGCCATTTCTCGCAATTCTTCAGGTAAATTTGTGACATACTGTTGCACAAAAACGGCATTCCCTACAAATACCTGTTGTTCTTGGGCGATTCCGACAATTCCCTGTCCAGGCATAGCTTGCACTTGGATTGCACCAACCCAATCCAAATCACCAGCCGCTTGTACAATTGCCTTACCGATGGGATGTTCTGAAGAAGATTCCACACTAGCTGCGGCTTTTAATACATCTATTTGAGTGTATTCACTAGCTGGAATTACCTTGTATACCTGTACCTGTCCTGTTGTTAGAGTACCAGTTTTATCTAATGCGATCGCTCGGACTTTGCCAATCTTCTGCAACTGCGCCCCATTTTTAAACAAAATCCCCTGTCTAGCACCATTGGCAATTCCCGAAAGCAGGGTGGGCATAATTGCAGCCATCAGCGCACAGGGAGAAGCCACCACCAGGAAAGTAAGGGCGCGATAAATTGTCGTTTCCCAATCCCAACCCCAAAGAAATGGCGGTAAAGTTGCCAGTAATATCCCGGCTACTACAATGACTTTGGCATATCCTTTCTCAAAGCGATCGATAAACTCTTGCGAAGGAGGTGCTTGAGTCTTTGCTTGTTCTACCAAGCGAATCACACGCACAATCAAACTGCTTTGGGCTGGTTTGTGTACCTTAATTTGCAATGCACCATAGCCGTTGAGGGTGCCAGCAAATACTTCTTCGCCCACTGTTTTCTCTACAGGTAAAGACTCGCCTGTAATCGCAGCTTGATTCAGGGTGCTGTAACCAGATAAAATTATCCCATCAGTAGGAATTAGTTCTCCGGGTTTGACGACAATCTCATCACCCACTTTTAGCTGACTAATGGAAACTTCCGCTTCCCTTCCCTGATGCAAAACCCTTGCTGTATCTGGTGTCAAACTCATCAAACTGCGGATACTCCGCTCAGTTCGCTGCATTGCATAGCCTTCTAATGCGCCACTGATGGCAAAAATCAGAATCAAAATTGCCCCATCAATAATTAGATGATATTCTCTTCGCCATAAGCCGAGGCTAGCAGCACCTATAGCCGCCACAATCATCAGCAAATCTACATCGAGTTCTTTTTCTTTGAAGAGAGTAGTCAATCCCTCCCGCGCACTTTCGTAACCACCAATCACGTAAGCAGCAGGTAGCAGCAGCAATGCTAATCCCAAAGCGCCAAGATGTAAGGCGAACCATCCGAGAAATAGCAGTAAGCCACACAAAAGGGCGGCTACGGTATCTGCGTGTTCTCTGGTGAATTGGGTGAAACGCTGGGGGTAGAGCATGAGAGGTGAATTAACAGGGACTCTCTCAGGCTAAACCTTGACATTAATGTTAATGTCAAGGTTTATAATAATTTTGAAACGCTCCAGGGCGCTGAGGGAAGCGCATAGGTACGCAAAGTCAAATTTTTATCTGCGTTATTGGAGCGTTTTTCAAAAGCGGGATGTGGGTAAATGCAACGATTTAACTGTTAGCTTTAAAATAATTGCACCTAAGAGGAAAAAATCTATGCTAAAGCGAATATATATTGATAACTTTCGCGGCTTAGTAAATTTTGAGATGAACTTCGACTCGATTAATCTGTTTCTTGGTGGGAATGGGACAGGTAAATCAACTGTTTTTGAAGTTTTACGAAAAATTCAAACTTTTGTAAGTGGTAGCAAAAACCTAGAAGAAATTTTTGAATATACTGACTGTACTCGCTGGCAGACTTTACCAATTCAGCGTTTTGAGCTAGAAATTACTGGCAATGGTGGTCATTATAAATATGAATTTGCCATTAGACATAATCAAGACAAAAATCATGTTGAATATGAACGTCTTTGGTTTAATAACCAAATTTTACTAAAATTTGAAGGAGATGAAGTTCAACTTTTTAGAGAAGATACTTCTGAAGTAAAAAAAATTTTAATTTCTTTGCAATTGTCAAAATTAAGTTCTCTACTAATCTTATTTTCGGTAGAGACTAATGGTACCAAGCTAGCTTGGTTCAGCAAACGAATGCAGCGATTCATTATTGTACAAATTATTCCTAGTCTGATGGTTGATGGCAGTGGAAAAGAAGAAATAAGCCTAGATTTTAGGATGGAGAATTTTGTTTCTTGGTATCGCTATATTTCACAAGATCAAGGTAAAGTTTCTGAACTTATGAACATTCTAAAAAATGTATTAGATGGTTTTGTAAGTTTTAAGTTTGAACAGTTCAGTGAAAAATATCGAACTCTGAAATTACGATTTACAACAGGTGAAGATAGAAGAAATATTATTGATTATCGCTTTAGTGAATTATCGGATGGACAAAAAGTACTAATTGCTCTGTATACACTTCTTTATTGTACTCAATCTGAAGACTATACATTATGTATAGATGAACCAGAAAACTTTTTAGCCCTGCCAGAAATTCAGCCTTGGGTAATTCAACTTTATGATTTCTGTATAGACGGAAAAATACAAGCTTTACTAATCTCTCATCATCCTGTATTAATTAATTATCTTCTAGCTTCACCGATAGGCTATTGGTTTGAGCGTCAAAGTAATGCACCTGTACGAGTAAAATCAATTAGTAATCAAGAAGCTGAAAATTCTGGATTACCAATTTCAGAACTGATTGCGCGGGGATGGCTTTATGACCCAGAATAGAGTACAGATAGTAATTTTGTGTGAGGATCTACAACAGCAAGTTTTTGCATATCATTTTTTGAAAAAGCTAGGCTTTAATATAAATCCAAAAAACCTCACAATAAGGACTTCTCCAAAAGGTAAAGGTGCAGGAGAGCAGTTTGTTAGAAAGCGTTATCCCGCAGAGGTAAAAGCATATCGCAGCAAAAACTATCTTTCAGGAATGCTAGTAGTGTTGATTGATGCAGATACTAAGACAGTAAAGGCAACACTAAAAGAATTAGATGATGCACTGATAGAAGATTCACAGGAACTTCGTAAGCCTGATGAGAAAATAGCAATTTTCGTGCCAAAAAGAAATATTGAAACTTGGATACATTATTTACGAACAGGAGAAGTTGTTGAAGAAGAAGCAAAAAAATCAAAATATGCAAAATTCCCTAAAAATGAGGCAATTTGTAAACCTGGTGTTGAGCAATTAGCAAACCAGTGTTCTCAAGGGAGTTTAGATGAAAATGCACCGCCATCTCTCCAGGCGGCTTGTGAAGAGTTACAAAGAATTTTACCATTATTAAATAACTTATGAATGCTAGTTGCTTAACTATTAAAGAACTTACGGATGCAGTTGGCGGCGGTTTAACTCCACGCATGGTACGGCATTATCATCAATTGGGACTGCTACCGCAACCAGTGCGATCGCGTAGCAATTACCGTCTCTACACCAAAAAAGATGTCCTCCGGTTGCAACGGATTGTAGCACTCAAGCAGCAAGGGTTTCAGCTAAACCACATCCGTCAAATTTTGGAGGTGGAACCAGAAGCCGACACAACTGTTAACCTGATGGGACAACTCCAGCAACAATATCGGGCGGTGATGCAACAAATTTCTCAACTACGGCAAACTGCATCAGCATTAGAAGGATTATTGGGGCGCGATCGCCATTGTCAAATTATCCAGGCGGAAGTCTTGGCGCAACTCAAGTTACTCGATGTCGAAACTCAAGCTGGATTAGGGGGATTGGAAAACCTGTGGAGTGGCTTGGATGCCGAAATTCATACACATTCGGAAGCTTTTACAGAATCGCTACAACGTTTATTACCTGATTTGTCTCACCGTTCGGAAATTGAACAACACTTAATTTCTCAGTTGGTTTTGGCTTCTGGCGATGTCAGTTTGGTGTCCTTTATCAAATTGAGTCGAGATGCGATCGCCGCTAGTCGAGAAGCCCTCTCTTCAAGCTGTCAAATTGTAGTCGATACCCAAACGGTTGCGGCTGCTTTGGATCAAACCCGATTACTTCACTTGGGATGCCACATCGAAACCTTGATTGATAATCCCCATATTACCACCGCCACAGAGGCGGAACTTGCCTTTTGGCAGCATCGAGAATGGCGAGAAAAATTGCTGCAAGTAAGTAAGGGTTGTGTGCTGGTAGTTGGTTATGCTCCCTCAGTACTTCTGGAAGCTTGTGAGGCGATGTCTAACCAGAAAATTCAGCCTGCACTAGTTATTGCAATGCCCATTGGCTTTAGCCATGCTCCCGCAGCCAAGCGACAACTGATGCAACAAGGGATACCTTTTATTACAGTTGAAGGGACTTTGGGAGGTGGCGCTTTAGCTGCAACTGCCCTAAATGCCTTGGTGGAATCACTAATTGATAAGCCAGATTGTCATTGTTATCTCAAAGATGTAGAACCCTTGTAGAAACGTAGCAGTGCTACGTCTCGGAAAATAATATTGTTAAATAATATTGAATTTGGTACACTTTACCAGTTTTAGTAATTCCATAATTCATAATTGTGGCCATAAGCTACCAACTTGGTATAAGTTGCAATATAAATTAGAAAAATTTATAGTAAACAGACTTTGGCAATTTAGAGTATAAATTATCATGCTATACGAACTACGGGGAAGTATAAATCAGTATAAGTGCGCTGAAAGAATTAGAAGTAAAGATAACTCAGATGTATAATTAGCGCGTCTCCTCCATTATCTCTAAAAAGATTGCGATTTAGGATTGGCAGGCTTTCTATTTTTTACTTTAATCAAGGGCATATGTGGCAACAAGAAAAAAAAGATACTTCAATAGTCAGACTAGTATTATGGGTTGCCTTAGCTACGACCCCGATCGCAGCAACTCTGGTGGTATCTGCACCGATGCTGGGACAATCTACACCTGAAGCTCGCTCTTTTCCACCGCCGCAAACGGTACAGAATGGGGCGACAGTGCGGATTGACGGTTCAAGTGGATTGGCTGCAATCAACCAAAGCCTGAAAGAAAGTTTTGAAAAACAGTTTTCCGGCACAAAGGTTGAAATTGCTGCTAACGGCACTGGTACGGCACTGAAAGATTTGCTAGAAGGCAAAATTGACATAGCAGCAATTGGGCGTGGGTTGACACCAGCAGAAAAAGCCCAAGGACTAGAGCAAGTTCGCTTGCGCCGTGAGAAGATTGCGATCGTGGTTGGTGCAGATAATCCTTTCAAGCAAAGCTTGACCAGTAAGCAATTCGCCCGGATTTTCCGGGGACAAATTACAAATTGGTCACAACTGGGCGGGCCTCCAGGGAAGATTCGGTTAATCGATCACCCGAACACGAGTGAGACTCGCAATACTTTTCGCACTTATCCAGCCTTCAAGACTGGTGAATTTGCTACAGGTCCCAATGCTACCCAGCTAACTGAGGATAATACCGCAGAAATCATCAAACAACTGGGCAAAGACGGCATCAGCTATGTATTAGCTAATCAGGTGTCGAAGCTGAAAGGTGTACGAGTTCTGCAATTACATCAAGCCTTGCCAGATGATGCGAAATATCCCTTCTCGCAACCTTTGGTTTATGTTTACAAAAAAAATCCCAGCTTAAGCATAGTCGATTTTCTCGGCTTTACCCTTGCACCCCCAGGACAGCAAGCTATAGAACGAGCTAGAACTACTGAAGCAGAGGTGATCGCCGCCAGTGTATTACAACCTGCTTTCACGCCTTCCCCTAGTGCCCAAACGACACCTGCTGCTACGCCTTCCCCTAGTGCGACTACTTCTGTATTTGGCCAACAGCCCTTTGTGGCTGCTCCTGCACAAAAAAGTCCAATTGTAGACAAGAAAACACCATTGTGGTTGCTGCTACCTTTGTTTTTTATTCCTTTAGCTGGAGGGTTACTATGGTGGGTTGTGGTAAAACGCCCATTGCCTATTGAGAAAACAGATAACTTACCAGAATCAAATCCTCATCCACCCAGTACAGAAGATGGAGAAACGGCGGTACTCAATGCCAGCACAGCTCACTATGGTAACGGAGCAATGCTTGAGGAGCAGCCAGTATCGCACTTTCAAGAGCAAGAAACCCCCGATCGCACTCCTTTTAACATCTATGCTCAAACACAATCTGATCTGACCGAGAACGCTACTCAGGGGACATCAAATCTCGTACAAGACGCAACTAATGGCGCCTCTAACTTCTATGAAGGCACAACATCAGGCGTAGCTAATAATGGATCAGAAAATAACAACTTGGGAGCCGCAGCTTTAACGGGTGGTGCGGCTCTAGCAACGGGCATCGGGGCAACTACCTGGTCTGCTTTTAGCAACAAAGAAACAGAAATAGACACGATTGATGATACAGTCGGGCTAAATAATTATATGGAGACAAACCCTCCTGAGTCTGATCAAGTTGCATGGGAGATAGAAGCCCCGGCGGCTGTAGTAAATACTTCATATCCTCACCTGGGTAATCTTCCAGAAGAGACATCTGATGTGGAACTGCCTTCAGATGACGTGACAGCCCCACTCCCGGAATTACCAGATGTGCCAGAAATAACATCTGATTTTGGATATTGGGACACAGAAGTTAGTGAAAATCAGATAGATGAGGAACTTCAGGCAGAATTGAACTGGCTAGAGAGCATCACCTCAACTGAAGATACAGCCTCAGTAGATGAATTACGTTTATCAGAGTCTGGCGAACTGGCAGCCGATGTGGAATCGTCAGAGGCAGAAACAGCCTCACTGCTCGATTTGCCAGAATTCCCAGAAGATGCATTGAATGTGATCGCGGACGAGGCCGAACCCACTCTCAATTTTTTGCTAGAGGAGGAATCACAAGCAGAGCCGACTGTTGGGGAAGGTGTTGCTGAAGCTGACTCCATAAATTTTGCTGCTGCTGCGGCTTTAGCAGCAGGCGCAGGGATTGGAGCCTGGGCTACCACTTTGCCATCAGAGTCCCAAGATCCGATAGTTGATGATCTGCCGATTGGGGATGAAACAGAGATTGATTGGGGAGATGCAGATGAAGAGAGCAGTATTATGCTCACACCGCATACTGATACATCGGCTAATGTCTCTTGGGAGATTTCCGAAACCAAGAAAGCAACGCTGCACCAACAAGGCGGCTCTCAATTGGTAGTGCGCCTCTACGATGTAACTGGGATAGATTTGAGTTATCAAAGTCCCCAACTTGCACAGCAGTATGAATGTGAAGAGACAGCACACGATCGCTCTGTAGAAATTCCGAGCAGCGATCGCGATTACATGGCTGAAATTGGCTATGTCGCTTATGGCGAACACTGGTTATTCATCGCCCGTTCCGCGATCGTTCGTGTCTTCAGTCCTGTTCATGCCGATCCCACAGTTGAAGATGTGCCGCTTGCGGATGAAACAGATATTGATTGGGGGGATGCAGAAGAAGAGAGCAGTATTATGCTCACACCACATACTGATACATCGGCTGATGTCTCTTGGGAGATTTCCGAAACCAAGAAAGCAACGCTGCACCAACAAGGCGGCTCTCAATTGGTAGTGCGTCTCTACGATGTAACTGGGATAGATTTAAGTTATCAAAGTCCCCAGCTTGTCCAGCAGTATGAATCTGAGGAGACAGCACACGATCGCTCTGTAGAAATTCCGAGCAGCGATCACGATTACATGGCTGAAATTGGCTATCTAGCTTATGGCGAACACTGGTTATTCATCGCCCGTTCCGCGATCGTTCGTGTCTTCAGTTCTGTTCATCCAGATCCGATAATTGAAGATGTGCCGCTTGCGGATGAAACAGATATTGATTGGGGGGATGGAGAAGAAGAGAGCAGTATTATGCTCACACCGCATACTGATACATCGGCTGATGTCTCTTGGCAGATTTCCGAAACCAAGAAAGCAACGCTGCACCAACAAGGCGGCTCTCAATTGGTACTGCGTCTCTACGATGTAACTGGGATAGATTTGAGTTATCAAAGTCCCCAACTTGCACAGCAGTATGAATGTGAGGAGATAGCACACGATCGCTCTGTGGCTATTCCCGTCAGCGATCGCGATTACATGGCTGAAATTGGCTATGTCGCTGATGGCGATCGCTGGTTATTCATCGCCCGTTCCGCGATCGTTCGTGTCTTCAGTCCTGTTCATGCCGATCCCACAGTTGAAGAAGAGAGCCGTATTCTGCTAACATCCCGCACTCCCGAATGGGCTGATGTCTCTTGGGAGATTTCCGAAACTAAGAAAGCAGCGCTGCAACAACAGGGCGGCTCTAAATTGCTAGTGCGGCTCTACGATGTAACTGGGATAGATTTGAGTTATCAAAGTCCACAACTTGCACAGCAGTATGAATGTGAGGAGACAGCACACGATCGCTTTGTGGCTATTCCCGTCAGCGATCGGGATTACATGGCTGAAATTGGCTATGTCGCTGATGGCGATCGTTGGTTACTTATCGCCCGTTCCGCGATCGTTCGTGTCTTCAGTCCTGTCCATCCCGATCCCACAGTTGAAAATGTAGCGTTAACAAGCGAAACAGCTATTGGCTTGGTAAATGCCCAAGAAAGTAGTAGTGAAGAAGAGAGCAGTATTGTGGTAACACCCCGTACTCCCAAGTGGGCTTATGTCTCTTGGTACATTTCCAAAGCTCAGAACGAAGCGCTGCAACAACAGGGCGGCTCCCAATTGGTAGTGCGGCTATACGATGTAACTGGGATTGACTTGAGTTATCAAAGTCCCCAGCTTGTCCAGCAGTATGAATGTGAAGAGGTAGCACGCGATCGCTTTGTGGCTATTCCCGTCAGCGATCGCGACTACATGGTTGAAATTGGCTATATTGCTGATGGCGATCGTTGGTTACTCATCGCCCGTTCACCTAATGTTCGGATTTTCAATCATGCTCAGGGAGATTTTTGGTTTGTGGCAGATGCTGAGTTAATTATTCACGGAGCAACCCAACCAAACACAACCGTAAACATTGGTGGTCATACGATCAAAATCAAACCCGATGGTACTTTCCACTTACGTCTCCCCTTTTCAGATGGTTTAATGGACTATCTGATAACGGTAGCTGCTGATGGGGAATCCACTAGAACTATCCATAAGAAGTTCTCCCAGGAAACTTCAGAAAGCTAGAAATTCCCCTGAGTTATCTCCTCTAACCCTATTCTCCCCTTTTAGGGAAAATGGGGAAAGGGTTATTCAAAGTCTCTCTCCTAAAAGGCTACGGTGTACACACAAGTTATCCGATTACCCAAAAGTCCTCTAATATCATGTCCGCTTGATTGCTATTAAACCCGAAGAACCCCACCCCGCCAAAGCTATGCTTTGTCTCCCCTCCCGAAGAGCTCTTAGGGGTTAGGGGTGGGATTCTTTTATTATGGGTAATCTGGCGGACATGATATAAAACCTCACCCTGTCCTATCTTTAATCCCTCTCCTTACTAAGGAGAGGGACAGGTTTTACTACGTAAAACCAGGGTGAGGTATTTCAGGGGCTATGAAACTTAACCGTAAATTGTGTTCAGAAAGACTTGTGTGTACACCGTAGCCTAAAAGGAGAGAGAAATAAAAGTGAGGTTTTCCAGATACTGTGAAAAGTCAGGTCTGCTATTTAGGTATCGCCATTAAGTAAAGAAGTTTGTCATTAAAATGGAGATTCTGCAATTCAGAAGGTGGAGGAACAAGCGGTGGGCCTTCAATGATTACAGGAATAATTTCGGGTGAACGCAATCCATCAGATCCTTGTCGCTCAAGGGCATATAATACTTCTTTAAGCACCCACGGCGATTCTTTAGCAGCAGTAGACCAAAATAGTAGGAAGAGATCACACTGATCAATGTTGCGATAAAGTTTTTTCTCCCAGCGATCGCCAGGTTCTAAATTTGTATATTTGGCGGTGGTTGCAGTTTCTTCTTCCAAGCTGATATCTCAATATACTTCTTACGGACAAACCATGTATCTTTGCCCTTGATAGAGTTTTTCAAGATAATTCGGTAATATTCCTCCTCCTCAATATAAGAAATAACCTCCAAGACACTTTTGACTTGAATGAGAAGTTTTTCATCTTCAGCTAGTTCCGCTAACTCACTTGGGCGAACTTTCAGGAAAGTATCAGCAGTCACTGTAAAGACAAACATAATAATTAACTCTTAGATTCTTAACAAGTTAGAAAATTTAAACCTAAAAAAAGAGCCGCTACAGTTCCTGCAACATAAATTTCTCCTTGAATAATTTTCTTTAAAACTGATTCAACGGGAATTAATACAACTTCAATCTCTTCTGTAATATCTAGTTGTTGCTCTCCAACTTTGCTGACATTTTCTGCTAAAAATAAATGTATTTGATTAGTATCTTTACTCGGCTTATCGTATAGAATTCCGATTTTTCTAAATTCTTGGGGAATATAACCAGTCTCTTCTGTCAGTTCTCTGATTGCTGCTACTTCGGCACTCTCTTTTGTGGAATCAAAATTCCCTGCTGGCAATTCCAATAAAAACTCACCTACAGCGTGTCTATATTGCCGGACGAAAATAATTTCTCTATTACTAGTAATAGGTAAAACCATCGCAACGTCAGGCTTAATACTGACAAAATAATCATCGATAATTTTACCGTTGGGCAATTCTATTTCATCTTGCCTTACCTTACACCAGTAATGATCTAAGACCATTTTTGATTTTAAAGTTTTCCATTTTTTTAAGTTAGTCATAAATTAAGTAAAAAATAAAATTTTCTATAAAAAGTTTAGGAGTCAAGCAATGAATGTAAAAAAGTATAACAGATACATCCGATAATCTAAATTTTGAACTTACACTGGCTTTTGCAATAACATAATATGGGGAATAAGTATGCAAATAAATATAAATTTATTTACAGTAAACAAGAGATTTCCGTTAACCATTAGTCGGGGTACAACGGCA
This sequence comes from Nostoc sp., assembly GCF_036919555.1. Lineage (GTDB taxonomy): Bacteria > Cyanobacteriota > Cyanobacteriia > Cyanobacteriales > Nostocaceae > Nostoc. The sequence continues at coordinate 100,248 of NZ_JBALCS010000047.1, read as the reverse complement.
CAGACAACGAATGTATGGGTGCGGATCTCAGATGATGGCATCGAAGGCTGGGGGGAAGCATCGCCATTCGGTGTAGGCAATCATCGACAATCAACTGATACGATCAAAGACGCTTTAGAGCAAATTGTGCCACTATTGCAAACATTCAGCCCCTTACAACGACAGCAAATTGAGCAAGTTTTAATACAAACTCAGGTTTCTTCTGCTGCTAGAGCAGCGTTGGATATGGCAATGCACGACTGGCTTGGTAAGCGCGTCGGATTACCCTTGTGGCAAATTTGGGGACTCGATCGCAATCAAATAGTCCCGACTTCTGTCACAATTGGGATTAATTCCCCTGAAAATGCCAGGGCTAGAGCGCGGGACTGGTTACAATTTACGGATGTCCGCCTTTTCAAAGTCAAGCTAGGTAGTCCAGATGGCATAGATGCAGATAAAAAAATGCTATTAGCAGTGCGAGAAGAAGCACCGGAACCAGAGTTTTTTGTTGATGCCAACGGGGGTTGGAGTTTAGAAGATGCGATCGCCATGTGCAATTGGCTGGCTGATTTAGGTATAAAGTATGTAGAACAGCCATTGCCACGGGGGCAGGAAAAAAGTTTAGCAAAACTAAAAGAACACTCTCCCCTGCCCATCTTTGTTGATGAAAGTTGTTTCACAAGCTCCGATATACCTGATTTGGCAAACTACGTGGATGGCATTAATATCAAACTGATGAAATCAGGGGGACTAACCGAGGCAATGCGAATGGTACATACAGCGCGAGCATATCGGTTGCAAGTAATGTTCGGTTGCTATTCTGACAGTTCGCTAGCTAATACAGCAGCATTACAGCTAGCACCATTAGCTGATTATTTAGATTTAGACAGTCACCTTAACTTAATTGATGATCCTTTTACGGGTGCATTGCTAAAAGAAGGGAGAGTTTTACCAAACGATTTACCAGGTTTGGGGGTACAACACAGTGCGTCTACCACTTAATCAACGAGTAGCTATCTTGCTGCATGAAGGAACTACTGGGACTCACGGCAAAACAGGGCTAGCAATTTTACGCTACAGTGAAGCCCCAATCGTAGCCGTAATCGATCGCGAGTCTGCTGGCAAATCCCTACCAGAATTAACAGGTATCAAGCGTGATGTGCCAATTATGGCATCGGTAGCCGCAGCGCTGGAATATAAGCCAGAAGTTTTGGTAATAGGCATTGCCCCAGGAGGTGGCGCTATCCCAGATGATTACTGGCATGAAATCAAAGACGCTCTAGAGGCTGGGATGTCGCTGGTAAATGGTTTGCACACACCAATGGCAAACATACCAGAGTTAAATGCACTGCTCAAACCAGGACAATTAATTTGGGATGTACGGAAAGAGCCAGCTAATATAAGTGTTGCTAGTGGGATAGCACGCACCCTTCCTTGTCGGCGGGTGTTGACAGTGGGAACCGACATGGCGATCGGTAAAATGTCAACTAGCCTAGAGTTACATTGGGCATCAAAACTGCGGGGCTGGCGTTCTAAATTCCTGGCTACAGGTCAAACTGGGGTGATGTTAGAAGGGGACGGCGTGGCTTTAGATGCCGTGCGGGTAGACTTTGCTGCCGGTGCTGTGGAACAAATAATCATGCGCTACGGCAAAAACTACGACATCTTGCACATTGAAGGACAAGGTTCACTGCTACACCCTGGTTCAACAGCAACTCTACCCCTAATCCGTGGTTCGCAACCAACCCAACTGGTGTTGGTACATCGGGCGGGACAAGTTCATGTACGTAATCATCCCCATGTACTAATTCCACCTTTACCAGAAGTGATTCGGCTTTATGAAACTGTCGCTAGTGCTGGTGGTGCCTTTGCAAGTGTTCCTGTAGTGGGTATAGCCCTTAACACAGCCCATCTAGAGGAATCTGCGGCTGAAGAAGCGATCGCTCAAACCATAGCAGAAACTGGGCTACCTTGCACTGATGTCGTGCGCTTTGATGCCAATGTGCTATTGGATGCAGTGATGAACAATTAGATAGGTTCTTCGTCGTCAAGTGAGTATATGTCTGGTTATTTTCAAGAAAGTTAAAGGCTCCTCCAGTCTGGGAAAGTAGCATTAGATCACGAGTTGAAGGCTCTGATGAATCGAAAAACAGTTTTTCTTCCAATAGCGATCGCTCCTGATCAGAGAGAGATAATATTACTTTAACTAGAGATTCAATCAGGGACTTCCAAATAAAAAAACAACCATGACTGAAGCCAAGTCTACTCGTACAGTCCGCCGAGGAAGAATTTTCCCCGAAATCCAGTGGACAGAAGAACAGAAAGCCAAACGTCGAGCAGAACGCGATACGTTTCATCAACGTAGCCAAGTGATTTTTGAGCGCGTTAAGCCAGAATACATTCAAACTCACTACAACTGGTATATGGTTGTTGAACCAGAAAGTGGAAACTATTTTATTGATCGTGATGAAGAAGTAGCTATGCAGATAGCACGTATTAAGCACCCCGGTACTGTACCATTGTTTCTCTTCCGAATTAATGAAACAGGGGTTTCTGGAACTATATGATACTTGGGTTGTTCAGCAATGACGATGAGCTGGTTTTTGAGATTGAGCTTATTGGTGCAGATGGATTAGAACTACCAGTTGATGTAATTTTAGATACAGGATTTTCTGGCTGGTTGGCTATTGACGAACAAGACTTACAGGGACTGGATTGGATTTACGTGCAGACACGAGCGCTGCGAACTGCACGGGGGGAGGCAGATTTTAATATCTATGCTGGTAAAGTAAAAATCGATGGGCAAACTTTTGATATTCCTGTTTATGTGGGTGAAGGATTATCAGAAGTTTTATTTGGTCGCCAGTGGTTAAAAAATCGACGGTTGGTGGTGGATATGCCGTCTAGGGTGTTAACGCTGGGATAATAACGTCGCCCAGTACCACGAGCAGGTATGACCGGAGATATGTTATTACGGTGGGACAGGATTTAAAGCGAAGCAAGCACGAACGCTACAACCCTCATTATTCCGTTGACTGATTAAACCTGTTTATGTTTGCAGCGCGATGACCACTTGCGGTTATTAAGCGCTGATTGCAGTCCATAATAAAAGCCCCGCTTTCATAGATATCTTTCGAGGGCATTGATATCATTAGATCCCGATACCGGAGAAAGGCGATCCCTTCGGGAGCTAATCGGAAATTTTGTTACGAGATAAAGCACAACAAAGGAAGTTTATTATCATGAAAATTTTCAGAAGTAATCGATTACAAAAAATTGTAAATAATCAGACATATTTAGACTGGTTGCTGACGACTATATTTATATCTTATTTTTTATTTAATTTGTATAAATACCGGACAGATTACAAGCAATGGGATTTCTTGTTTTTCACGGCTGTAGCAGTATTCGGAATTACATTTAAGCTGTCATTAGATATTCCTAATAAAATGGATCTTACTATTAAAAGACTTTTAGATAGAGGAATTATTAATTCTGAGGATCATCTAAAAATAAAATTAGAAAAAAAAGCAAGTAGTTTTGCGAAAATCTGGGGTTTTTTGCTGGGAATAGGAGTATTTTCAGGTTGGATGATAGGATTAGAACTGAAAGCTTGGAACATATTTTTAATTATTTTTGAAACTTTTCTGGCATATTTAACAGGTCGGATTTTTGGGATTATGGTAGCCTATGGTACTTTAGGATCTCTCCTGAAAAAGGAAAATATTGTACTCAGTTTAAAGCCAGATCATATTGATGGTGCTGCTGGACTAAAACCTATAGGTGATTTTTATTTTTTTCAAGCTATTATAGCATCAGTCCCTGCTTTTTTTATTGGTACTTGGTCAATCTTATTAACTTTATGGTCAAAGAATGGTGATCTACCTCAAAGTGCTTTAGTTTGGAAACAAAAAGCAATATTACTCTTGATATTAGCTATCATATTTGAAATTCTTGTTTTCATTTTACCGATGCGAAGTTTTAATACAGCTATGTGTGAATTCAAAGCTGAGTTATTAAAAAATGCAGATGGAATAAGCAAAGATATTTTAATTATGAAGGAGCAGCTTTTAAATGCAAAGAACGAGCAAGAATATAATTTAATAAAATCTAAAATATCTGATTTAAACGAAAGGCATCAGGTATATGAGAAGATGCCTACTTGGCCACTAGCGCTGAAAACGGGAAAATTATTTGCTATTAACAATTTTATTTTAATCATTCCTTTTATCGTTAAACATATTGATGACTTGACAAAAGCTATTCAGACAATTAATCAACACTCTCCTAAATAGATTAATTTTCACTAAAATTTTTCCATATATTTATTGAATATTTAGTTTCCTATATCCCCCCAAGAAAAGTAGCCAAACTATTACAACTATCCAATGAACAATAACTGATGTCCATAAAGAACCTGTTTGAAAATATATAATTGTGCATAAACTTCCTAAGAGTGCTGCTAACAACAGAAAAACTGGATTAATGAATGTAGAAAACCCTGCTGGAAATACTGTAATGCCTTCAAGAGGATGATAAATAATAAAAATTCCTAAACTGAAGCACCCCCATAGCCACTGGTCACTGATTGAAGCCTTTTCTGTCAAATGAGGAAGTAGTAAAACACGAAAAAATAATTCTTCTGTTATTGCAGGGGTAAAAATAGAAAACATTATGATTTGAGACGCTGTAAATAATGATTTTTGAAAAAATTCCAGCTGGAAAAATTTGAAATAGAAGCCTATAGGCAATGAAATTACTGCAAATAATAATAATAATATTGCCGAGTATAGCCAAGCTTTAGGAGAAGGAATTGTCAAAATACCCTGTTCTATGCGTTGTATAAATATATTCATTTTAAATTTAGCTGATACTTATTGTTGACATAAGCGATACTCCAAAAATAATCTCAATCGCCGTAAGCTTGATTGATAGCCTCTAACCACAATTCTTTTTTAGGCATCTTGCTCGCCCCTTTCTTTATTTTTCCCATCTTCCCCACCCAAAACCCACAAAAAATCCCCCACCTTGCGGCAGGGGATTTTTATTACTTAACTACAAAACTAGCAGCCGAATTAACCGAACTTACCAGCAGTAGAAGCAATCAAGAACGCGGCGTAAGTCACGATGTAGCCAACAGTGAAGTGAGCTAGACCAACTACACGAGCTTGAACAATAGACAGAGCCACGGGCTTGTCTTTCCAGCGAACTAGGTTAGCTAGAGGAGTGCGTTCGTGTGCCCAGACAAGGGTTTCAATCAACTCTTGCCAGTAACCTCTCCAGGAGATTAAGAACATGAAGCCAGTAGCCCAAACTAGGTGTCCAAACAGGAACATCCAAGCCCAGACAGACAGGTTATTCACGCCGTAGGGGTTGTAACCGTTAATCAACTGAGCAGAGTTAGCCCAGAGGTAATCGCGGAACCAGCCCATGAGATATGTAGAGTTCTCATTGAACTGAGCTACGTTGCCTTGCCAAATACCTAGATGCTTCCAATGCCAGTAGAACGTAACCCAACCAAGGGTGTTCAGCATCCAGAATGTAGCGAGGTAGAAGGAATCCCAAGCTGAGATGTCGCAAGTACCGCCACGACCGGGGCCGTCGCAAGGGAAGGCATAGCCGAAGTCCTTTTTATCGGGCATCAGCTTAGAACCACGGGCATCCAAAGCACCTTTGACCAAGATCAAGGTGGTGGTGTGCAGACCTAAAGCGATCGCATGGTGTACCAAGAAGTCACCAGGGCCAATTGTCAAGAACAGGGAGTTAGTACCAGCATTGATCGCATCTAACCAGCCTGGTAGCCAAACGTTAGCGTAGTTGGGCCATGCTGTGTAAGCAATACTATCGGGGTTAGATAGCAAAGTATCTAAACCGTACAGTACTTTACCGTTAGCAGCTTGGACGAATTGAGCAAACACCGGCTCAATCAAGATTTGCTTTTCAGGAGTGCCGAAAGCAACTACTACGTCGTTGTGTACGTACAGACCAAGGGTGTGGAAGCCCAAGAAAAGGGATACCCAGCTGAGGTGGGAAATAATCGCTTCTTTGTGCTGCAACACACGCTCAAGGACGTTACCCTTGTTTTGCTCTGGGTCGTAATCACGTACCCAGAATATTGCTCCGTGAGCAAAAGCACCAAGCATCAGGAATCCAGCAATATACTGGTGATGCGTGTACAACGCTGCCTGGGTTGTGTAGTCCTTCGCAATAAATGCGTAGGAAGGCATGGAGTACATATGCTGCGCTACCCAGGAAGTGACAACACCTAACGCTGCTAAGTGCCATCCCAACTGGAAGTGCAGGGAGTTGTTGTAGGTGTCGTAGATACCTTGGTGAGGTAGGTTGAACGGACCTTCAACAGGAATGCCAAAGAAACTCTTAGCATTCAAGGCTTCCTTGAGACTGTGACCAATCCCAAAGTTTGTCCGGTACATATGACCAGCGACAATAAATAGAACTGCGATCGCTAGGTGGTGGTGAGCTATGTCAGTCAGCCACAAAGCTTCTGTCTGAGGATGGAAGCCACCCAAGAAAGTCAGAATTGCAGTTCCTGCACCTTCGGATGTGCTGAACACATGTCCATGAGTGTCAGGGTTTTGAGCATAAACAGCCCAGTTGCCTGTAAAGAATGGTGTCAAACCGGCTGGGTGGGGTGGGGTACTCAAGAAGTTATCCCAACCTACGTGCTGTCCGCGAGCTTCGGGGATAGCAACGTGAATTAAGTGACCAGCCCACGCCAAAGAACTAACACCAAACAAACCTGCTAAGTGGTGGTTTAGACGATGTTCAGCGCTCTTAAACCATGCCAAGCTGGGACGGTACTTGGGTTGCAAGTGCAGCCAACCAGCGAACAAGAATATCGCCGCGAATAACAGCAAGAACACTGAACCGTTGTACAGTTCACCGTTCGTCCGCATTCCGATGGTATACCACCAATGGTAGAGACCAGAGTAGGTAATGTTTACCGGATTGCTAGCGCCAGCTTGGGTAAAAGCTTCGATCGCTGGTTTACCGAAGTGGGGGTCCCAAATCGCGTGGGCGATGGGACGGATATGAAGGGGATCTTTAATCCACTGTTCAAAGTTACCTTGCCAGGCTACGTGGAACAGGAGGCTGGATGCCCACAGGAAGATGATTGCCAAGTGACCGAAGTGAGTTGCGAAAATCTTTTGGTAAAGATTTTCTTCCGTCATGCCATCATGGGTTTCAAAATCGTTGCCTGTAGCGATCGCATACCATATCCGACGAGTCGTCGGGTCCTGTGCGAGATCCTGGCTAAATTTTGGAAATTTTGTCGCCATAGGTTTAACAAATCCTCTGACCTTTAGCCATCAAGTATCAGCGTCTAGAGTCCTGAAGTCTGAGTCCTGAGTTCTGAGTTTTGACTCAGCACTCAGCACTCAGCACTCAATAACTGATTTCTACCCTACTGAAAGGATATGTGCATGGAAGAACGCCCAAGTAGTGGCAATTCCTCCCAAGAGGTAGTGAGCTACCCCTACAGCCCGACCCTGAATAATGCTCAGAGCGCGAGGCTGAATTGCTGGAGCTACCTTCAGTTTGTTATGCGCCCAAACAATGGACTCAATCAGTTCTTGCCAGTAGCCGCGACCACTGAACAGGAACATCAAGCTGAATGCCCAGACAAAGTGAGCGCCTAAGAAGAGTAGACCATAGGCAGATAGCGCGCTGCCATAGGAATTGATGACTTGTGTAGCTTGTGCCCACAAGAAGTCTCGCAACCAACCGTTGATGGTGATGGCGCTTTGGGCAAAGTTACCACCAGTTATGTGAGTCACATTCCCGGCTGCATCTACGGTTCCCCAGACATCTGATTGCATCTTCCAACTGAAGTGGAAAATTACAATCGATATGGAGTTGTACATCCAGAAAAGTCCGAGGAATACGTGATCCCAACCAGAGACTTGACAGGTACCGCCACGACCAGGACCGTCGCAGGGGAAGCGGAAGCCCAGGTTAGCTTTGTCTGGAATCAGACGAGAGCTACGGGCGTATAGCACACCTTTGAGCAGAATTAGGACGGTGACGTGAATGGTGAAGGCGTGAATGTGGTGAATTAGGAAGTCCGCTGTACCCAAAGCAATGGGCATCATCGCCACTTTACCGCCAACAGCCAAGATACCGCCGCCAAAGGCATAGCTAACTGGTTCTAGGGCGTTGGGTGCAGTTGTACCAGGAGCCAATGTGTGGATATTTTGTATCCACTGGGCAAATACTGGCTGCAATTGAATCCCTGTATCAGAGAACAAGTCTTGAGGACGACCCAATGCCCGCATTGTGTCGTTGTGGATGTAAAGTCCAAAGCTATGGAAGCCGAGGAAAATACACACCCAGTTCAGGTGAGAAATAATCGCGTCACGGTGACGAATTACCCGATCCAGCACGTTGTTTTGGTTCACAACTGGATCGTAATCGCGCACCATGAATATTGCAGCGTGAGCCGCTCCACCAACAATCAAGAAGCCACCGATCCACATATGGTGAGTGAATATGCACAACTGGGTAGCGTAGTCAGTTGCCAAGTATGGATAGGGGGGCATCGCGTACATGTGATGCGCGATGATGATGGTCAGCGAACCCAAGAAGGCTAGGTTAGTAGCCAACTGAGCGTGCCAAGATGTGGTCAGGTTTTCGTAGAGACCTTTGTGACCTTCACCGGTGAAAGGACCTTTATGGTTTTCTAGGATCTCTTTAATGCTGTGACCAATACCCCAGTTGGTACGGTACTGATGACCAGCAATGATGAACAGAACTGCGATCGCTAAGTGGTGATGAGCAATATCAGTCATCCACAAGCCGCCTGTTACCGGGTTCAGACCGCCCTTGAAGGTGAGGATGTCAGCATACTGACCCCAGTTCAAGGTGAAGAAAGGTGCTAAACCACCAGCAAAGCCAGGGTACAGTTCGGTCAACAAGTCTTTGTTCAAGATGAACTCGTGGGGCAAGGGTATGTCTTTGAGAGCAACGCCTGCATCCAAAAGCTTGTTGGTCGGATTGGACACGTGGATTAAGTGACCTGCCCATCCCAAGGAACCACAACCTAGCAATACTTGCAAGTGGTGATTCAGCATCGACTCCACATTCTGGAACCATTCCAGTTTGGGAGCGCGTTTGTGGTAGTGGAACCAGCCGGCAAATAGGAATAAGCCTGCTAATACCAAGCCACCGATCGCTGTGCAGTAAAGCTGGAAGGAGTTTGTAATCCCCCAACCACGCCATACTTGGAACAAACCGGAGGTGATTTGAATACCGTGGAAACCACCGCCAACATCACCGTTTAAAATGTCTTGTCCCACAATGGGCCAAACGACTTGGGCGCTAGGCTTAACGTTCAACGGGTCGGTTAGCCAAGCTTCGTAGTTGGAAAACTTCGCGCCGTGGAAAATCATCCCGCTCAACCAGATTGTCACTACGGCTAAGTGGCCGAAATGGGCTGAGAATATCTTGCGGGAGATGTCTTCTAAATCGCTTGTATGTGTATCAAAATCATGGGCGAGTGCGTGCAGGTTCCAAATCCATGTGGTGGTTTTGGGACCTCTAGCTAAGGTTCTGTCAAAGTGTCCAGGTTGCGCCCATCTCTCGAATGAGGTTGGAACTGGATCATTATCGACGATTACTCTTGCCTTTTTTTCCTCTCGCTCCGGAGGACTTATTGTCATTCGACCTCCTCTCTTGATAAGGAATGAGGAATCATGAATACCACAAAATGAACCATTATCACATGTTCCAGAATTTTACTGAAGCCGCGATCAAGACCCGATGTGGATAGTTGTTTCTCGTTGAATTATAGGGTCTTAACTTGTACTTTGTTGGAGATATTTTAACAATAATTCAAACTTGCTCAAATCTGGCTGGAATTCCTGCCTGATCTGGCTTTTACCTTCAAACTTTTTGTCCAAAAGTCAATAGATTATCCATTTAATTTACAAAGGGTAACAAATCGCAAAATTTATGGTTTGGCTGAATGTAGCCGATGTTCCAGCTTTTACTGCTGTTACTCGTGAATATTTATGTCATATTTCAATTGTTATAAGTAAAAAGCTGTAAATAATATGATTTTTTAAAATTTCCTCAGATCCACGCCGTGTGCAACTTTCTCTCAAACCTAACCCCCAGCCTCTTACGCCAGGTGCAACAAGAGTGGCTCGCCGCCCAAGGCACTGGCTCCCCTACTAGCGTTGGCTACGGTGTACACACAAGTCTTTGGTGAGGCCATTTACGGTTAAGTCTCATAGCCTCTAAGATACCTCACCCTGGTTTTACTACGTAAAACCTGTCCCTCTCCTTAGTAAGGAGAGGGATTAAAGATAGGACAGGGTGAGGTTTTGGAGGATTTTGGGTAATCGTAGTACTAGCGTTGGGGAGCAAGAATCAAAACCTCTCCCCGAAACGGGGAGAGGAATGGAAGCGGGATTTTAAGAATAAGTCGTACATTTGCTGAAATCTACAGCAAAACTTCTGGGATGTGAGGCAGATTTCACCTTTTGGGCTATAGTTCCCTATGGACAGTTTGAGCCAAAATAATCTAGTCAATTGTCGAAGACTATCACTGGGTGCAACACATGAACTCGTGGCAGAAAAGGGTATTAGAGAAGCTCCTCCCTGAGAGGTTCCCGATTCTTAGGTTGGTAATGACATTGGTGCTGATATTAAGCTTGATCAGTTGTGGCGAGAAAGCCGATAGCCAGGAAGTATCTACTGGCTATAGAGAAAATTCTCCACAGATTTCTCAAATTTCAAAGCAATTTTCGGAAATTTCCCCACCATCTGTGATCCAAGAACTGCGTCCGATCTTGGAAGTTTATCAGCCACAAGTGACAATTGTGACTCCACAACCTGATGAAGTTTTCCCAGATAACAAAGTCACAGCCAGTTTTCAGGTTAAAGATCTACCAATATTTAAAGATCCACAATTACAACTTGGTCCCTATTTACACGTAATTCTGGATAATCAACCTTATATACCGGTTTACGACCTGAGTCAGCCCTTGGGTTTGCCAGACTTGTCTCCAGGTACTCATACCCTGCGCGTCTTTGCCTCCCGTCCTTGGCATGAAAGCTTTAAGAATGAAGGCGCTTATGCCCAGACAACATTTCACGTTTTCACCAAAACCGACGACAACAACCCAGATCCCAAATTACCTCTGCTAACTTATAGCCGTCCTGAAAGCAGCTACGGAGCGGAACCAATCTTACTAGACTTTTATCTAACTAACGCGCCCCTGCACCTGGTTGGCAAGGAAAACCCTAACGACAAATTCAGTGATTGGCGCATCCGCTCCACAATTAATGGTGAAAGCTTTATTTTCGATCGCTGGCAAGCAGTTTATCTTAAAGGCTTCCGTCCAGGTAAAAACTGGGTAAAACTGGAATTTCTCGATAACCAGGGAAATCCTCTCAAAAATGCCTTTAATACCACAGTTAGATTGATTGACTACCAGCCAAATGGTAAAGATACTCTGTCGAGAATTACCAGAGGAGAACTCACAGCAGATGAGGTGCGGGGCATTGTAGACCCAAATTATAAACTTGCACCCACGCCATCTGCTGAAAAAACACCCCAAATACAACCAAAGGTAGAAAAACAGCCCATTCCTGAAACTGAAATTCCAAAAGAATCCAAAACACAGCCAGAACAACCAAAATTAGAAGTTCCAACTGCTGTACCATCTCCCAGTTTGTCACCGACACCACCAGAACCACAGCCAGAGGTAACGCCAACTCCTGAATCAACGCGGTTACCTGAAAAAGTTATACCTCAGCCAACAAAACCTAGATTTGGCGGATTTTTTAACCGTCGGGCGGGTAAAGTCCCCACTCCAGAAGCACCAATTGCACCATCTCCTAGTTTGCCACCGACGCTGCCAGAGATTATTGAGTCTCCGACACCAGAAATAATTACGCCAGCACTAGAACCAGAGCCAGAGATAACGCCGACTCCTGAATCAACGCCGTTACCGGAAAAAGTTGCGCCTCAGCCAACAAAACCTAGATTTGGCGGATTTTTTAACCGTCAGACGGGCAAGACACCTACTCCAAAAGTAACAATTGCACCATCTCCTAGTTTGCCACCGACGCTGCCAGAGATTATTGAGTCTCCAGCGCCAGAAATAATTACGCCAACTCCTGAATCAACACCTTTACCTAAAACAACAGATCGCGATCCAGAAAAACCAGAATTAACCAAAAATACTCAACTGCAACTCTTGCGCTAAAGCCTCAACAAATGCGATCGCACCTACAGGATTTCCGATATTATCCAACCCAGGACTGTAACAAGCGATCGCTCCCTCACTTGGTACTATTGCTACAAGTCCACCACCAATCCCTGATTTCATCGGTAAACCAATTCTGACTGCAAACTCGGCAGAAGCTTCGTACAGTCCACAAGTTAACATTACAGCGTTGACAATCCGGCGGTTTTGTGCTGACAAATAACCATTTTCACAAGCTAGGAGTTTTCCTAGCAGGGCTAAATCTTCAACTCGCCCAGATATACAGCATATTTGCTCATAGGTGTCAAGTGCTGTTTCAATATTTTCTAGATGGCTAATTTCGGTGAGATAATTAGCGATCGCTTCATTGGCTTTTGAGCGGGTTAATCGCACCGAAGCCAGCATGACTTCATCTAAGCTTAGTTCACAACCTGCTAATTGGTTGAGCCATTGACAAAATAATAAAGTGCGATCGCTTGCGTCGTTTCCTGGTAATTTATCAGCGAGGGTAATTGCTCCACTATTAATCATCGGGTTGCGGGGGCGTCCGCGATCGCTAACTAATTGTTCTAAAGAATTGAAGGGTGCATCCGATGGTTCCACCCCAACCCACGCAAAAACTGTTTCTGCTCCTAAATGTTCTAGTAAATAAAGTAGAGAAAATGTCTTAATCACGCTCATTAGCGGGAAGACACAAGCTGTATCCCCAAAGCTGATAGTTTTCCCCGATTCACAGCAGATATGAACTGCAAACCAATCAGGATTAGCTTTAGCTAATTGCGGAATGCGATCGGTAATTTGTCCCTGTTTAGCTTGGATTTTGGCTAGTTGTATCCAAGCTGATAACTTCGTAGTAGTTAGTTTTTCAAGTCCTTTCAAAGTGTAACTTTTCTATAAGTTCATTTCTTAAATAGCAATTAACAGTATACTAGCAAATAATACAGTTCAGTTAAGTATTTCTTCTTTCTCTTTAAGTTCTTTGCTTCCTTCCCTGCGAGACGCTGCGCCTTGGCGGAAGCCTCTCGTAGAGATGGCGGTAGCCTGCGGCAAGCCGCTCCGCGTATAGGTTAAGAAACTGACTTTCACAAAGAGTTTTAGCATCAGGATTTATGTAAAAATAACCTGAACAATTTTTATGTGAAAGCTCGATTTAGCAGGCTATTTCAAATAAATTTTGTATAACTTATTTTTACATGGCGGCTTAACTGAACCATATTGTACTTGGAAGTTGATTAAGACTTTATATTTATAGTATTATCAAAACACCAAGATTAACATCTATAATCTGTAATGTTCTCTTGGTCGTTATTTTTTGTTTTGAACCTCAAAGCGGAATATTTTTCGTCCCTGCACTGTTTTATAAGGACTACTTAATTACGCGATTTTACCGCTATCGCATTTCAGCAGTGTTTACAGAAAAAAGAACTTTATTGGAGGTAGGTTTGTGAAATTATCTAAATTCTCAAAAATTCTAGGTTTAACAACAGCATTTGCAATTTCATCACAAGCTACGTTGCTTGTTCAACAAAACAAGGCTCTAGCGAGTGCTGGTACATCTATCCTTTATCCAGGCGAAGAATTATTCGCTAATCAATACTTGATTTCACATAATAGGAAATATAAAGCTATACAGCAATATGATGGAAACTTTGTTCTTTATGATAATAGTAAGAGTCCTCCTTCTCCTCTGTGGGCATCAAACATTTTTAACAGATATATTTACTACATTATCATGAAAACCGACTGCAATTTAGGCAATTATACATATAGTGGAATCCCTGTGTGGGCAACTAATACAAATGGGCGTGCTTCTTATTGTCGTCTGGAAGTTCAAGATAATGGAAACTTGGTAATTTATAGAAGTGATAATACTCCTGTATGGTCAACGGGTACCAACAGATAAGTTGCCTTGGTTAATCCGATAAATGCCTTGATGTAGCTGGAGATCCTGGTACAGCGAATGGTGCGCCATTGCAACTTTTTGATTGCGAACTATCTGGATTTACCAATACTGGTAGCCCTACAAATCAGAAGTGGGAATACATTGATGGAGGATTTATTAGAAATCAATTATCCAACAAATGCATTGATGTAGAAGGAAATCCTGGTACAGTGAATGGTGCTACATTGCAACTTTATGATTGCGAACTATCTGGAGTTAGCAATACTGGTGAGTCCTCTGATCAGAGGTGGCGATTGGAACCAAGTTTTTAAGAGATTAAGAGGTGGGGTGCAATATGTATCCCCATAGCTGATAGTTTGTCCGGATTCACAGCAGATGTGAACTGCAAACCAACCAGGATTAGCTTTAGCTAATTGCGGAATGCGATCGGTAATTTGTCCTCGTTCAGCTTGGATTTTGACTAGTTGTATCCAAGCTGATAACTTCGTAGTAGTTAGTTTTTCAAGTCCTTTCAAAGTGTAACTTTTCTATAAGTTCATTTCTTAAACAGCAATTAACAGTATACTAGCAAATAATACAGTTCAGTTAAGTATTTCCTCTTTCTCTTTACGTTCTTTGCGTCCTTCTCTGCAAGACGCTGCGAGTTGGCGGAAGCCTCTTGTAGAGATGGCGGTAGCCTGCGGCAAGCCGCTCCGAGTCTACGTTAAAAAAATTGACTTTGACAAAGAGTCTTAGCCTTAGGATTTGTGTAAAAATAACCTGAACAATTTTTATGTGAAAGCTAGATTTAGCAGGCTATTTCAAATAAATTTTGTACAACTTATTTTTACATGATGCCTTAACTGAACCATATTGTACTTGGAAGTTGATTAAGACTTTAATAATACCGTCAAAACACCAAGGTTAACATCTATAACCTGTAATGTTCTCTTGGTCGTTGTTTTTTGTTTTGAACCTCAAAGCGCAATATTTTTCGTCCCTGCACTGTTTTGTAAGGACTACTTAATTGCGCGATTTTACCGCTATCGCATTTCAGCAGTGTTTACAGAAAAAAGAACTTTATTGGAGGTAGGTTTGTGAAATTATCTAAATTCTCAAAAATTCTAGGTTTAACAACAGCATTTGCAATTTCATCACAAGCTACGTTGCTTGTTCAACAAAACAAGGCTCTAGCGGGTACTGGTACATCTATCCTTTATTCAGGCGAAGAATTATTCGCTGGTCAATACTTGATTTCACCTGATGGGGAATTTGAAGCTATACAGCAATCTGATGGAAACTTTGTTCTTTATGATAATGATAACAACACTGCTCTGTGGGCATCAAACATTCTTAACACATCAGTTTACTACACCGTCATGCAAAGCGACTGCAATTTAGTCAGTTATACATATGATGGAACCGCTGTGTGGGCAACTAATACATATGGGCTTGGTTCTTATTGTCGTCTGGAAGTTCAAGATGATGGAAACTTAGTAATTTATAGAAGTGATAATACTCCTGTATGGTCAACGGGTACCAACAGATAAGCTGCCTTGCTTAATCCGATAAATGCATTGATGTAGCTGGAGATTCTGGCACACTTAATGGTACGCCATTGCAACTTTTTGATTGGGAACTATCTGGATTTAACGGTTCTGGTAATAGCACACATCAGAGGTGGCGATGGCAAGCAAGTTTTTAAGGGATTAATGGATGGGGTGCAACGCTAAAAACATTTCTAATTTATACGGTTCCTGAAAGTTAGAAACTGGTAGTTCTCAAGACTAGCCAGTTTTTAGCTTTAAACTTGTTGGCGTTTTAACTCTTGTATCAATACTTGGCAGCGCTTACTGGCTTCTCTTGCCTGTTGCCTGAACTGTTTAGCTTGCTCTTGGTTAGTTAAATATACTTCAGATGCTTTTTGCCTGAGTTCAACAGCTTGTTTACTCAGTTCCTGAATACGAGTCTTTAATTCTTCAATTGTTTTCATCTTTGCTCCTGTTCTGAAATCACAATTTCCAAATTTTCGGCTTCTTCATAAAGTATATCTGCTCTACTAGCCAGCAAGCTAGCATCATCAAAATCATTGTTTGCTATTGCTCTGTCATGAGCTTCGTACAACTCATCAATGATTTCTTGTAATTGTGCGTAAGCTTGTAATAAAACATTGCGGGTTTCTGACTTCATATTTACTGGTTAAATATCTAACTCTCCTGCAATTAAACTTAGATTTGGTTTTGTCTAAGTCTCTAGTAGCAACACACGGTAATATATCATTATTTTTCATCGGCCTATTTCATAAAATTAGTATAAACATCCTCTAAGAGCAAAGGATACTTTATGATTCCCCCTGTCAGAGCGCCAGAATTACCACAAGATTACTCTTGGTTCAACACCGATAAACCTTTGTCTGTTAAACAACTTAAGGGTAGAGTGGTAATTTTAGACTTTTGGACATACTGCTGTATCAATTGTCTGCATATTCTGCCAAACCTGAAATATTTAGAACATAAATATAAAGATAGCCTTACCGTTATCGGCGTCCATTCTGCCAAATTTGACAACGAAAAGGAAACAGAAAACATCCGCCAAGCTATCCTGCGCTACGACATTGAACATCCAGTTGTAGTTGATAGCGGTTTTCGGATTTGGGAAGAGTATGCAGTGCGTGCTTGGCCTACGTTAATAATTATTGATCCAGAAGGTTACGTGATTGGCCAGATTTCTGGTGAAGGAAACCGTGACTCTTTAGACGAGTTGATTCAAAAGTTAATTCAGCAACACCAAGACAAAGGCACAATCAATTTCCAAGAGTTCAGTTTGACTTTAGAAAAACAGCGCCAACCATTAATCACACCCCTAGCTTTTCCTGGTAAAGTTCTAGCTACTCCAGTAGGTTTATTCATTGCTGACTCTGGACATCACCGCCTGGTTGTGAGTAGCTTTGATGGAGAAATTCTGCACTTAATTGGTACTGGAAAATCAGGTTTAACTGATGGTGTTTTTCACGAAGCGCAATTTTTAGCACCACAGGGAATGGCATTTGATGCCGAAAATCAGATTCTTTATGTTGCTGATACAGACAATCATACCCTGCGGCGAGTTGATTTAAAGCGTCAAGTAGTGGAAGCGATCGCAGGAACTGGTGAACAAAGTCGCAATATTCGTCCTCATGGCGGTGCTGGTTTAGAAACTGCGTTAAATTCTCCTTGGGATTTAGTGAAGGTAGGAAATACCCTGTTTATTGCAATGGCTGGACCGCATCAAATTTGGCAAATGGATTTAGAAACTGGCATCATCAAAACCTATGCTGGTACTGGTGCAGAAGCGTGTATTGATGCTTCACTCACCGAATCTGCCTTTGCTCAACCTAGTGGTATTACTAATAATGGGCAAGAATTATATATTGCTGACAGTGAAGTTAGTTCAATTCGCGGTGTGGGAATTGTAGAACCGTACCAAGTGCGAACCGTTTGCGGTAGTGGGGATTTATTTGGTTTTGGCGATGTAGATGGACAAGGTGAAGATGTCCGTTTACAACACTGTTTAGGAGTGGAATACGCTCAGAATTATCTGTGGGTAGCAGATACCTATAATCACAAAATTAAATTAGTTAGTCCTAGTGGCAATTGTCAAACAGTTTTGGGAGATGGTACTGTTGGTTTACAAGATGCCCAAGGTAAGAATAGCCGCTTTTTTGAACCTTCGGGATTGAGTGCGATCTGCGCTTCTCTGCGAGACGCTCCGCGAACGCAGCAGCGCTTCGCTATCGCTTCTTTTTTATATATTGCCGATACTAATAATCATGCCATCCGCCGCGTAGATTTAAATACTCTTGAGGTGACAACGCTAGAGTTTCTGGGGTTATGTGCGCCAGATGTTTGTATTCCGCCGAATCTATAAAATGATCACCTCACGCAAAGACGCAAAATTAACCAATATTAAGAAATTATAAAATCATGCAAAGGCACTGAGAAAAACTCTGCCTGCCTACGTAATATCTTTAACAATAATGTTATAAATTGATGATCTTTAGTAGCTTAAATATAAGTGTTATCACTGAAATAATTTGAATAATTGCGGAGTAGAATAGTTGATTAGTTTAAACTATCATGCGAATAGTTACTAAATTACATTAACTACTAGGATTAACATTCACTAACTTGATTAGGACTTATATGTGATACATATGTACTATACAAAGTTTGGACTTTTAAACCATATTGAACACCAAACACAGTCAATATGCGAACAAATCAGGGTTGTGTTAGGTGCCTGAAACGTTGATTTTACCTAATATATATTATGGTTAATTTGTACAGAGCGTAAGTCATATTGATGTCAACAAAATTGCAGAATAAGCTGAAATTATCAAGTAGGTATTGTCCACTCTGAATTAACTATATTCATATGAATAATCAATTCATTACTCTAGACTGTGACGATGATGTTGTACTCTTCCAGAAAGACACTTTTAAAGTCAGCAGATTAAAGGAATTAGTTCGGGAACAGATTTGCAGCAAGTGGGAACGTCATAGTGCTTTTGATCACATGACTCAAAAGACTACCACTCAAATTTCTGAATTTTTAAAGGAAATATCTCTTAGTTAAGAGATTATCAAAATAGATGAAATTAAATTGAATTTGATTATAGATTGCCAGATACTTAAAATTAGCGGTAAAGGCTGGCAGAAAGGAAAATTGAAAATGCAAATATATATCTCAAATGTCACCACAAATAAATATACATTATATCTGGAATTTTGTTCTGATGAACCCGTTAAGCCCGAATCGCCTTTAGATGATATTCGCAAAATTATAGAAGTAAGATGAACACTATCCTCCACATCACTAAACGCCAAGAATGGGAAAAAGCAAAATATTTGGGCAACTATCGCGCTGATTCACTCGACTCTGAAGGCTTTATCCACTGTTCAAAGTTAACGCAAATCATCAAAGTTGCAAATACATTTTTTGATAATCAAAAAGAATTGGTAGTGCTTTTTATTAATTATGATAAAGTCGAAGCTGAAATTCGCTATGAACCTGCTGAAATAGGCGAATTATTTCCTCACGTTTATGGTGAGTTAAATATTGATGCTGTGTATCAGGTGATTGATTTGAAAGCTGGGGAAGATGGGTTTTTTGAGTTACCGCAAGAAGTTATAAATTTAGAATAACGAACCGCAAAGGACGCAAAGGACGGGAAGAAGAGAGATGAAAAGTCAAGGGTTTGATGTGGGTTATTGATAGAATGGCCTTATTGTTGGGTTTATAGCCAATGGCTAGGGCGTTTGCTACATCCAATTTGGTAAAAGAACAAATACAAGGCAGCTAAGGCGAATAGAATTCGCGGGTGGGTATCTGGAAAACCTCACTTCTATTTCTCTCTCCTAAAAGGAGAGAGACTTTGAATTTTCCCCCTTCTCGTGTCGGGAAGGGGGTTAGGGGGTTAGGTTTTTCGTAGACTTTTCCAGATGACCTGAATTGTCCGGTGTAGACGCGGTTTCTAACTGCCCTTTTAAAGCATTCCGCGCTTTACTTAAAGAACGGGGAATTATCTAGAGCAATTGTGACCGAATTTAATTTACAAATCCCAGAAAATAGCGATCGCTTGTCTTTCCCTATGGAGGATGCTGCATCTAGCTTGCTTCCCCTTGGGAGTATGATACACTGCGTCAACACTAAAGGCGATCGCCTTGACCGTTACCTTTCCCAAGAATTACCAGATTTATCCCGTTCCCGCATCCAACAATTAATCGAACAGGGTAACGTCCAACTTAACGACAAAGTTTGCACATCTAAGAAGATCAATGTCAAGGTAGGCGATCGCATCACTCTCGAAATACCAGAAGCGCAACCCTTAGAACTGCTAGCAGAAGATATTCCCTTAGATATCCTCTACGAAGACAACCAGTTACTTATTCTCAACAAACCCGCAGGTTTAGTTGTCCATCCTGCGCCCGGTCATCCAGATGGCACTTTGGTAAATGCCCTATTGGCTCACTGTCCCAATTTACCAGGAATTGGCGGAGTCCAACGTCCGGGAATCGTCCATCGATTGGATAAGGATACTACGGGGGCGATCGCGATCGCTAAAACAGATATTGCCCATCGTCACCTACAAGCGCAACTCAAAGCAAAAACTGCACGGCGAGAATACTTGGGCGTAGTTTACGGTGCGCCAAAAACTGAAAGTGGTACTATAGACTTGCCGATTGGTCGCCATCCTCAAGACCGCAAGAAAATGGCGATTATACCCGTTGAAGAAGGCGGACGATCTGCCGTCACTCATTGGCAAGTACTAGAACGGCTTGGTAACTTCACGTTAATTCACTTTCAATTAGAAACGGGACGCACCCATCAAATTCGCGTCCACAGCGCCAAAATGGGTCATCCAATTGTCGGCGACCCTGTTTATAGTTCTGGTCATTCAGTGGGGGTAAATTTGCCTGGTCAAGCACTACACGCTTGGCGACTAAAATTGCAGCATCCCCTATCTGGGGAGTTGATTGAGGTGACAGCTACTCCTCCCATCCACTTTACAAAACTTTTGGAAATGTTAGAAAGACGAACTACACTTTAAGCTCATCCCAGGCCTGAAACCAGCCCCATTTCACAGAAATTGAGCAATTTAGAAAAAAACCATGCCCAATGCCCATTAACAACTAGCGTGCATCAGACATGGGATAGAGTCTGTTTCACTAGTCATACCTAAATGAAACTCCTACATAACCCAAGACTTATGCACGCTATAAAAATGATTAAAGCGATGTAGTAGCCGCCGCCGACCAAAAATCGTTACTTAATTCCAGCAAGTTGCCGATAAGGTACAGACTTTTCGATATCAATGTTGAATGACGAGATCCTTTGTGGCGGATTGCCAGTTGCATTGACACTTTGTGCCATAGACAAGAATAGAGATGGATCGCCAGCTTTGGGCTTTTGCTCTTGTGGGAGGAATCTGCGTACTTCTACCTGCCAAATGATTTGGGGGAAGCCCAGTTTGGTACGGTGGTAATCTTCGTATCGCGGAGATTTGATGTTGAATGGCAACTCACCTTCAGATTGGGATGGCAGTATCCGACGGCGTTGATAGGGCACTGTAGAGTATCCAAAATTGCTCAGGTACTCTTCAGTGTTGAGAACTTCATCAATAAAGCCTACAATACCCTTGGTAGCGACTACAATTGACCAGGCGATTTTTTCCCGCTCGTTGTATGGGTCACGTCCTAGAACGCGCTGAATTACTTGCTCAACAAAGCGATAATTATTGTTGAGGTCGTAGAAGCTTTTCTTAAAGGTATTGGAAAGAACCAACCCACGAATAAAGTCCCGCACTGTAATTTGTCCATTACGGAGTTGGGACTCTAAATATGTTTCGCGATCGGCCGCAAAAGCATAAAAGAAAAGTTGACGATATGCTGCTTCGATCAGATCACCTAAATCTGACGGAGAAAGTACATTGTCTGTAGTAAAAATCCTGGGCTGTTCATCACCCGGTACTTCATATCCAGCTACACGCTGATTTTGACTTGAAGGGTCATACGTTAACAGAGGAATTGTCACTCTAAAGCCTCCATGTTCTTAATTAAAGTTAACAACTTTAAATCACATATTAAGGGAGTAGTTGTATCATAACTTCAGATTCTGATAAAATTTCACGAAACTTAACTAAGAGTGATTGAAGTATTCGTAGAAAGAAATATTAGCCTGCTGGATTTAACCTATAGCTAATCAATAAAGGGAGTGGAGCTTCCAGATTAATGGCTACGAAAATAACTAAAAAACTTTGTTCACATATTTCAGATTAGGAGATTGAGTTTCACTTTTTTTAACTGAAGCAATAATTTTTAACATTTAACAAAAGAAATTAATGAGAAATGGGGCATTGGGCATTGGGCATTGGGCATTGGGCATTGGGCATTGGGCATTGGGCATTGGGCATTGGGCATTGGGCATTGGGCATTGGGCATTGGGCATAGGTTATTAATTCTTCTCCCTCATCTTCCCCTGCTTCCCCTGCTTCCCCTGCTTCCCCTGCTTCCTGCCCCCTGCCCTATCAGCGACCTATCCAAAATTCCAGGGGATCTATGGTTGACTTACAGTGAGGCCAACTACGCAAAGTTGCTTCCATCCCTCCCTCCCAATAGGGTGGTTCCAATCCCAGTCCTAAACATAGATGAGATAGAATGCTAGCAAACTGCTGATTGTGACCAAAGTCTCCTAGATGGGCATGGGCGTATTCATGGACGACTACACCAAACCAGTCTCTAGGTGCAATTCGACCGACATCTACCAAAATCGTGATTGGGTTTGTGAGAATGTTGCACAGACCATCTATCCCGAAGGATTGAGCTATGGGTACTGCAAAAATTTGGATGTGACGACGCTCTTGGGGATGAAAGCACTGATGACAAACTTCTAGATAGGTGTTGATCTGAGCGTTTACGGTGTTAATATTCTCGCCGATCCAAGTGCAAATGGGGATGCGATCGCGCGAGTTATCAAACACATCCACCATACCCGGTTCTAGGGCCAGCCCCTGTACCAGATAAAGATAATCTCGCCCACGAGTAAAAGCATCGGTCTGCTTGAGATCATTCACCAGCCTAAAACAGAATAAAACTGTGTTTTTTCCCGAACATCCTCCCCAAGTCTTTCTGTTACTTCTTCTGTGCTGACAACCTCAACAGAAGTTTCAATGCGGCTTTCTGTACAAAATGATGCCGTGCTGAAGCCGCCAAACCGTTTGACTGTACTGGTTCGCAGTCGCATATTTGGGCTGGCGAACCAGAATCGCTCAATGGAACTCATTGTTTCGTATTCGGTTGTCAACACTAGTCCATCTTCATCATCCATGTGAAAAAGACCGACTACAGGCATAATTTCGGCGTAGCCTCTTTCGCGGAGTAATTTGCCAGCCCTGGGGTTATCGCCATCAGGCACGATCGCAAATATGGTTTTCCCCTGATGGTTATCCTCACCTTCTCTATCCCAAGCCATTGTGCCTAGCCAACGCACACGCGACCCTCCGACTGAAAGGCTGGGGTCAATCTGATGATACTGGCACAGTTCAATGATTTCTGGATGATCGGCATCCAGAGTTTCTACCTGTATATCCGATTCTCCCGTCTCTGAGCGCTTGAACGCCAGATGATGAGTTGCACGTTGTGATCGCCACTTACCTGCACTTAGTTGAAAAAATTCCATTGCGTCTATCAATCTTCTGACTCCTATTTATGACTCCTGCGGATGATGTTTACCTTGTTTTTTATTTTTAGAGTTATTGGTATATATACATTCTAAACATTACAACCATTAGCGGCCAGCTTCAATAAATTCCCTACAAAGGGTTAGGTAAATGTATTTTTAGTAAATTGTAAACTTTTATTGTAAGGATCTCATAGAGCTTGACAATGTAGACAGTTTAATATCTCAGTGTTATACTGGTAAGAAGCGATGTATATGACAGACTACGCCTTCGCACTAGCAGTAACAATAAATACCCTTCGATTCAATCAATCCGAGGAGTCAATAATGGATTTCCCAATCGAACTAACCTTAGAGCAACAGTTTCGCTTAAAGAACTTGAAAGACCAGGTACAGAATTTGAGTCAAGAAGAGGCTCAGGAATTTTTGTTAGAAGTTTTACGGCAGATGATGGTGAAAGATAATTTGGTCAAACATCTGCTAAAACAAGCTTGATAAAGTAAAAACAGAATATTCTTTCCTTAAGACTTACGCAGTGACAGAGTTCCATTGAAGTGCGTAAGTCTTAATCTTTTGGGCATTGGGAACAAGAGGCAGAGGGGCAGGGGGCAGGGAGCAGGCAGCAGGCAGCAGGCAGCAGGCAGCAGGCAGCAGGCAGCAGGCAGCAGGCAGCAGGCAGCAGGCAGCAGGCAGCAGGGAGCAGGGGAGTAGGGAGCAGGGAGCAGGGAGCAGGGGAGTAGGGGAAGGAGAATAACTAATGCAATGCCCAATGCCCAAGATAAATATTACAGATTATTACTTTGTCTCTCATAGTAAAGACTAGGGTACTATTAATCCCCTATGTTTTTGTTTGGCTACTCACAGTTAATCTGATTGAGAGATGCCAGAAATAATATCCGCCATTTGTGAATATTAAGGAGAACTCATGGTTCTTGATGCTTTTTCTAGAGCTGTAATTGCGGCTGATGCCAAAACCGCTCCTATCGGTGGTACTGACTTAGCAGCCCTTAAGTCTTTCATTGCTGAAGGCAACAAACGTCTTGATGCAGTGAATGCGATCGCCAGCAACGCTAGCTGTGCAGTTTCTGATGCGATCGCTGGTATTGCTGCTGAAAACACAGGTTTGCTTCAAGCTGGTGGTAACTTGTACCCCACTCGCCGGATGGCAGCTTGCCTACGTGATGCTGAAATAGTTCTGCGCTATGTTACCTATGCGCTGTTGGCTGGTGATTCTTCCGTATTGGATGATCGGGCTTTGAACGGTCTGAAAGAAACCTACACAGCTTTGGGCGTACCTACTGGCTCTTCTGTACGGGCTTTCCAAATCCTGAAAGCGATCAGCGTCGCTCACATCACCAATACCAACACTGAAGCTAACGGTGGTAAAAAGTTCCGCAAACAGGAAGTTGTTCAAGGCGACTGCTCTGCTCTAGCTGCTGAAGCTGCTAGCTACTTCGATCGCGTTATTTCTGCTCTGAGCTAATTGCTCATGGCTAAAGGCTATTAGCCAAGCAAACTGAAATTAAAACCCGATCAAATCTAATCTGGAGTATAAAAAGCAATGAAATCAGTTATCACTACGGTTATTGGATCTGCCGATGCAGCAGGTCGTTTTCCAAGCACCTCTGATTTAGAATCTGTTCAAGGTAGCATTCAGCGTGCTACTGCTCGTCTAGAAGCTGCTGAAAAGTTGGCTTCTGGTATCGATGCCGTAGCTAAAGAAGCTTACGATGCTGCCTTCAAGAAATATCCTTACCTAACCCAAGAAGGTGAAGCTGGCGACACTCAAGTTAAGAAAGACAAGTGCTTCCGCGACATCAAGCACTACCTACGCTTGATCAACTACAGCTTAGTTGTAGGCGGTACTGGCCCTCTGGATGAATGGGGTATTGCAGGTGCTCGTGAAGTTTATCGCTCTTTGGGTCTGCCCACAGCTCCTTATGTTACCGCGTTGACTTTCACTCGCGATCGCGCTTGCTCTCCTCGCGACTTGTCTCCTCAAGCGTTGGTTGAGTTCCGCTCTCTTCTCGACTACGTAATCAACTCCCTTTCATAATAATAGGGATTGATTAGACGTAGACGAGCGATCGTCATACTCTGAAACTCAGGGACTCTCAGTTTGTTGCTTTGCCTGTATCTGGTTGAGTGACATATTAAGAGTCCCTCAGTTGTGATTAACAGTCAACAGTTATATAGCAATACGCTTGGGTTAGCGCCAAAAAGCTTAAACTGCGTAGGTTGGAGAGCTACTGCGCCCTTGCGGTTTCCCGACTTGAAGCAAGTGGCGTTTGAGGAACAAAACCCAACATTTCGCGAGCTTTGTTGGGTTGCGCTTTGCTTAAGCCAAGCGTATTGAGTTATATAGTGCTTGTCGGTTGAGTAGACTTCTTGCATAAATCAAAAATTAAGAACCCCACCCCGCATTTGAGTAAAGCAAACGCTCCCCTCCCGAAGAGCGGGGAGGGGTTGGGGGTGGGGTCTTAGGGACTTTTGCAAGAGGTCTAGTGAAATACAAAGCTAACAAGAACAGCTCCTTCCCTGCTAGCCTTGGAGAATAAAATTCAAAGTTTTTCTCCTAAAAAGCTACAGTGTAAAAACAAATCTCTTGTAATGCCATTGCATCGGCTGACAATGCCATTGCATCGCCTGACAATGCCATTGCATCGGCTGACAATGCCATTGCATCGGTTGACAATGCCATTGCATCGGCTAACAATGCCATTGCATTAGCTGACAATGCCATTGGGGGATTGAAATAAGAAAATTTAATTTTATGACAATAGATTCTCTATTTGAACAGTTGAAACATCCCAACCCCAATCTACGGGAACGAGCCATGTGGGAACTGGCTGATGTCCGTGATCAAAATACTATTCCTCGCCTGATGGGTATTTTGGATGAGGAAGATGTCACCTATCGTCGAACTGCGGTAAAGGCGCTGGGTGCTATTGGTACAGATGCTGTACCGCTACTAGTAGAGTCATTAGTAAATAGCGATAATGCAACTATTCGGGGTAGTTGTGCTAATGCCCTGGCACAAGTTGCTGCGAACCATCACGATGTTCCTTTCCCAGATGAGGGCTTACAGGGATTGAAAACAGCGCTCAATGATCCAAATGCCGTTGTTTATATTGCATCAGTCATGGCGCTGGGTGAGATTGGTTCTCCTGCCTTTGAGATTTTGACTGAAGCTTTGAAAACAATAGATAATGTTGCGCTGGCTGTGGCGATCGTCAATGCACTCGGTTCAATGGGTGATATCCGAGGAGTGGAAGTGCTGACGGCATTGACAAATGATGAATCTGTCGATCCATATGTTCGAGAGTCAGCAGTGAGTGCTTTGCCTCGATTAGATCAGGTGATTAAGTATAACAGAGGATAGCGATCGCTCTTAAATCGAACTACTTTTATAAATGTCCATTGTCCTATTCCCAAGCATCCTCCTCCAACTGTCTCTCAATTTGAGAAATTGCCAACTTGAATACTGCCTGAACCACTGCTTCCCCTTCTTTAGTTAATGCGACTTGCAGAGGTTCTAAAGCAGCACCATCGCCAATCTTCATTAATGCCAGAGCCGCCGCTTTTCGAGTTTCACAATCGTCATGATGCAGTAACTCGACGAGGTTAGGAATTGCTGGTTGATAGGTGAGGCTGCCTAATGCTGCTGCTGCTTCACACCGCACAATTTCAGATGGATCGGTAAGGGCGTTAACTAAAATATTAAATGCTCCTTCTTGGGTTCCTTCTTCAGCAATTTTAGCGATCGCACCCACCACCGCAGCCCGAACTTCAGGTGAGTCTGAGTTAATCTCTTGATATAAATGCTCCTTCGCCCCTGCCCCAATAAATCCCAACGCCCATACCGCGTGTCCTTTGGCGCTTTCTGGATACTCAGTTGACGCTAAGATTTTCAGCAATGCTGGCACAGCCGCCTCACCTATTTTGGCCAGCGCTCCCACCGACGAGCCTTTCACCACCGTATCTTCATCATTTAAGAGGGCGTTGACCAAGGTTGGAACTGCGATCGGGTCAGCGATGAGTGTGAGAGTTTTAGCGCTAGCTCTGCGTACAACTGGGTTTGGGTGATTTGTCACAGCTTCCATTAACAAATGGGTCGCTGGTTTCCCGATTTTACCCAACGCCTCTGCAAAACTCAACCGAACCATTCCCCGTGAGTCTCCCATACTCTCAACCATGCGCTTGAGTAGCTCTTGGTCATCCGGGTTGAAGGTGTTTAAGCTTAATTGCTCACTGACTGCTGCAAATAAAGCATCAGTTTCTACATGGGACAGATTTAACAAATCCGCCCCGGATTGAGTTTTGGAGTTGAGCATATAACTTATAGCTAAATTATCAAGATAAATGATTAGTTGCTGAGACTTAGAGAGGCTTGCTGATTTCGGAGTTCTTCAAGGGCAGAATCGATCTTGGCAAGCTCAGGCTCCAGTTTTGCTGTAACATTTACCCTCATCAACTTAGCCCGTTTTGCTGTTTCTGTAGTTTCTTGAACTAGACGTTGCCGATATTGCTCAAGTTCTGCAATAATTTCTGCTACATCTTGAGCGGTTATGTTATCGCTTGTTGTGAGTTTTGAGGTTTCATCCATAACTTTTGTTTCCTAAATGCGTGTTTATATGAATAATGTGTGGTTATTAATCCAAAGAATGTTTGTATTTGGTTACTCGCTAAAGACCAGTACTTAGCTGTTGCATACAACTGCACAATTGGCAAGAGGCAACTAACTAAATAGCTGACAAATGTATATATTCCGATCTTCTCAGATCGCGTTACCACTGGTAAAGCTTTTTGACGCAAATCTTCAAAAGTCGAACTCAATTACAACCTTCAATCCAAGTTCCGATCAGTCTTCTAGGCTTTTTTGATTGCAAGTGCGATGCCGATAGCGAGTATTCGAGCGTCATAGCCCGTCGTAGACATCGCGATCACCTTGGCTTGATCACGATCCATAGCCCCTGGATTGAAATGGTGGATGGTTTTGTTCGTGTATGGTCAGATAGAGGAATGGATTCAACAGCCAGTGCATTTCACCTCGACTTTGAGCAATCCACCTTTGAAACAGAACTGAGCAAAGTGCAGCAGGACTTAAGTACCTTCTTGGTAAAGATTGAGGCATGGGCTAATAAGATAAAGTTTCTAGAACCTAGCAAGCTATCGTCTAAGTTTGACGAATGCTTTGCTATTTCCCAATCCCCACTCCTAGTACGATAGTAAACGTGACAATTATCCAAGAGCCATTTACAGATCAATGGATAAACGTTTTTTTAAAATGTTTGGGCTAACAGAAGAACAAGCGATCGCAATTATTGATACACCATTAGAACAACTTGAAGACGCTTCTGATAAGTATATTGCTGTTTCCCATTTAATTAACTTCCCGACTGAGCAATCGATCGCGGCTTTGGTACGGGCGATTGAAACTAGTAACCCTGATGAGTTAGACCACCGTATTGTCAGACGCAAGGCTGTGGAAAGTCTGGGGCGATTGCAGGCTGAATCAACTTTACCTGTAATTCGGCAGTGCCTCAAAGATGATGATATTTATACTGTTGAAAATACTGTGTGGGCGATCGGGGAAATCGGCACTAAAGATCCAGAAATTCTCGAAGAAGTGGCGCAACTGCTCGATAAACCAGGTCAAATCTATCGGGTGATTATTCACACCTTAGCTAACGCAGACTATCGTCCGTCCCTAGAACGTGTACGGAAATTTACCCAAGCTGAGGATGAACCTACCCGTAGTGCTGCGATCGCTACAGTTTGTCGTTTCACAGATGACTACTCCCAAATAACTGAGGTGATGGCGCTGCTACAAAGTTCCAGCGTCAATGCACGGCGCAGTTCCATTCAAGACCTGATTGATTCACGCTACTACAAAGCCATCCCAGAGATCGCTCGTTGTCCTGTATCTCTGGTGTTTCGGTTGCGAGGATTGCGGATGCTTTTGGATGCAGGCGTTCCCAGTGGTGAAATTACCTTTACAGAAATTCAACCTTACTTAGAACAAGTACTATACGATCATCCCAACGACCTTGATTTAGTACATGAGTATGACCTTACTCCTGTACTAGATTTTGTGATTAACGAACTCTACGAAACCGATTTTGGACGCTGTTATTTAGCGACAAAAACCTTACTCGATATCTATCCACAAGAAGCACCAGCAGCACTCCTAGCAACTTATTCGGACAAGGGATATAACGATTATGGCGCTCATTATCATGTGATGAAACTTTTCGGCTGGCTGAAATATGCTCCCGCCTACGATTTGTTAGTAGAAAACCTGCACAACCGCGAACCTCAGTTTCAGAAATCCCGTGCGGCTTGTGCGATCGCTCTTGGTGAATTGGGTGATTCACGAGCAATTCCTGAACTCAAAATTTGCCTAAATACGCCGATTTGGGATTTGAAATATGCTTGTTTATTAGCGCTAGACTGCTTAGGAGACTCGTCTGGTCGGGAAATTTGCGATCGCGATGCTGACTGGTTAATTAGGGCGAAAGCGACGAGTACTCAATAGTTAGGAGTTAGAAGTTATACCATTTTTTTGTGAGGCTGCGCCAAACCCCTTTAACTTCTTTGTTTCTTTCTTTACTTTGTGCCCTTTGCGTCCTTTGCGGTTCGTTTTTCTTTCTTGTCCTTAAATATGGTTTAGCGCATCTTCATACAGAATTGGTATTAGGAGTTAGGAGTCATTAATCTAAAATTAAAAATTCAACTAACGAAATGGCGCAGTTTCTCCGAAGTCGAGTTTAATTCTGGGGACTGGGGACTGGAGACTAGAGATTGGGAATTAGGGATTTTATTGCTGAAATGACCTCGTTGCCTTAGCGGAGCTTACCGTAGGTATCGCTCGGCAGCATAATTACTGGAGTTTAGATTAGCAGAATTGGACGTGTAGCGAGTTATGACGCATTATAGGGGCTATTGGTGCGATTGTGGCGAGGTGGATTCTCAGTTTGAACGGTTTTCTAGCAGTTCCCGCAAATCATCCTCAGCATTCTTTTTGGCGATAATTATTTTAGACTTTTATTAAAACCCCAACTAGGTACTAGATATATACTTAGATTAATTATTTTAGACTTTTATTAAAACCCCAACTAGATAGTAGATATTAGTTGTACATAATATTTATATATCTAATATTATTAGATATGTAACTACTTTGACAATCAAATTACTCATACCCTCAATAAGTAGAATAGGTCACAATACTGCTCGGTTAAGGAAAAAAGTAGGCTGAAACCCTTGAAATATCCTTGTCTATAATGCCCAAAAGAGATTTAACCGAGAAGTATTGGATAGCTCCCTTAAAGGAAAAGTTGTAATTTGAATCAAAAATTTAGGAGATAAAAGATGAATGCTTCAAAATTACACACTTATTTATTACGCAGCAGCTTTACATTAAGCTTGTTGTTTGGTGGACTGATGATTTTTGCCGCGTCGGCAAGAGCAGAGGTAGCTGGTAAAAGCTACGATGTCACAATTACTTTACTGAGTACAGGCGATACAGAGCAAGCCTGTTTTCAGTTCGATAATGTTAACACTCTGACCGTTACAGAGCAGGGTGGAAATGCGATTCTCTTCACCTTTGCTCCTAGAACACCGAATAAGACTAATAGAAATGAATTTAGGTGGCAAGCTGTCTCAAGAACTCAGAATTTTGGAGTGAGCGGCTTAGAAAATGCCTCAGGTTTTCTCAATCCGGTATCTAACTTGTTAGACGGTAATATTATTAGTCAAGGAGGCGCCACTTTAAAATTTCAGGGACAGGCAAAAGCCATTTGCACACCATTTAATATAATTAGTGGACAAGCTGATATTTTGCAGCAGTTATAAATCTGTTGCTCAACTTCTATACTCACGCGGAGGATTGTGGAGGTATTGTCAAATTGACAAGTTTCTGAAACAAAAAAACTCATGAGTAGCATCTTCAGGCTAATCTGAACAATGCTCTCACGAGTCACAAAAAGTAGTTATTTAGGCGGCTCAGGGCTTGCTGCTGGTAACTGCTTCGTTTAAAACTAACTCTGGTTCTGCTGTCTTCTCTTCTTCTTCTGGCAAACCGTAAATTGACCGATACAACTTCACGTATTGCTTGGCAGATTGATACCAACTAAAATCTTGACTCATGCCGCGTTTTTGTAGTTCTTGCCATTGCGGTTTGAAACGGAAGCCTTCCCAAGCCCGGATCATACAGGTAAAAAGGTCTAGCGCTTCATAGCGGTCAAAGCAATAACCTGTACCTGCCGCATTTTCGGGATCGTGATGGGTTACGGTGTCAACTAATCCACCTGTGCGGCGGACAATGGGTACAGAACCATAGCGCAAAGCCATCATTTGACTAATACCGCAAGGTTCAAAACGACTAGGCATTAAGAAGGCATCAGTACCAGCGTAGATCCGGCGAGACAGGGCATCGTTATACAGTAAGTAAGTTGCCATGCGTCCGGGAAAGCGGGATGCTAATTGCCACATCTGAGTTTCATAGTAGCGATCGCCTGTCCCTAACAACACAAACTGTGCATCTGTATAAGATAGGAAGCGATCGAGGATTTGCAATATCAAATCAATACCTTTTTGTTCCACTAATCGGGTTACAATCCCAATTAAAAAGGCTTTGGAGTTGACTTCTAACCCTAGTTCTTCTTGCAAAGCAATTTTGTTTGCCTTGCGTTTATCTAAAG
Source organism: Nostoc sp. (assembly GCF_036919555.1). Lineage (GTDB taxonomy): Bacteria > Cyanobacteriota > Cyanobacteriia > Cyanobacteriales > Nostocaceae > Nostoc. The sequence goes on along the minus strand of NZ_JBALCS010000047.1, from coordinate 68,230 downwards.
TATCAGCAGTAAAAGTTTGAGCAATGTATTTGTCATTTTCGGGATTATAAACCTCAGTATCAATACCGTTGATAATCCCAGATAATTTACCACTAATAAAGGACAGCAAACCTTCTAATGTTTCACCGTAAGTCGGTGTCTTGATTTGCTCGGCATAGGTGGGCGAAACTGTATTTACTTTATTAGCAAATTGCACCGCCGCCGCCATTACGTTGTGTCCTTGCATATACCAGGGACACCAAGTAATTCTCTCCAAATACCAACGCCACGGTCCTTGATAAGCCAGATTATGAATGGTAAACAATGTGGTGATATCAGGATCTTGGTGCATCCACACGGGGATCATCCCCGTATGCCAATCGTGACAGTGCATAATTTCCGGTTTCCAGTAATTCCAGGCAAACTCGGCTGCACCATTGGCAAACAAGGTGAACCGCCAGTCTTCACCATCTCCAGAATAAATGTGGCGGGGTAAGAAAGCGGGATGTCCAAATAAGTATAAGGGAACATCAGTACCAGGCAGAACGCTTTCATAAACAGCAAATTCCTGGAACATCGCAGATCCCCGCCAGATGGGTTCTTTGGGAATTTCCATTTTGTCTGGCAGGAAGCCATAGTAAGGCAAGAATATCCGCACATCATGCCCCATTTCTCTCAAGAATTTGGGTAATGCCCCGACAACATCACCCATTCCTCCTACTTTGGCAATGGGTGCTGCCTCTGCTGCAACAAATAGAATCCGCATGGTAATTTTTGCTTCCCTGAGATTGTCAAATTCAGTCTATGATCCCGACCAACGCAATTTGTCGCGTCTGGCACATCTTTGATGCAACGGCGATCAATTATTATCTAATCACATCGGCTTGCCCAATTGCTTAGGAACCGCGCTGAATCACCGCAAAAATTTCTGACAAAATTTCTTGCGCTCCCTGTTGCCGCAACAGTTCTGCTAGTTCTATGCCTAATGCTTCGGCATTATTGGCAATTCCAGTGACGGTATCTTTTACGAACTTTTGACCATCTACACTGGCGACTATCCCTGTTAAAGTCAAATTTTCACCAGATATTTCTGTATTTACACCAATAGGTACTTGACATCCGCCCTCTAGAGAGCGTAGAAAAGATCGTTCGGCGAGACAGCGATCGCGTGTTTGGGGATGTTCGATCGCTTTGAGTACAGATAGCAATTCACTATCATCAGCGCGACATTCTATACCCAAGGCTCCTTGTCCAACGGCGTGGAGGGAGATTTCTTTGGGGAGAAGTTGATGAATGCGATCGCTCATTTCCAATCTCTCCAACCCTGCTGCTGCTAAAATCAAAGCATCGTATTCGCCTGCATCCAGTTTTGCCAACCGTGTAATCAAGTTTCCCCGCACATCTTTAAATGTAAAGTGGGGGAAGTGGTGGCGTAACTGTGCTAATCGCCGCAGCGAAGATGTACCGATTACCGCACCCTCTGGTAAAGTATCGATTTGTTTATCTTTGTGCTTTTCATGCACCACTAATGCATCTGCTGGGTTTTCCCGTTCAGTAATTGCTGCCAGTGTTAACCCTTCTGGTAAGTGAGTCGGCAGATCCTTGAGGGAATGAACGGCAAAATCAATCTCCTGATTGAGCATTCCGACTTCAAGTTCTTTAGTAAAAAGTCCTTTATCACCAATCTTAGCTAATGCTACATCCAGGATTTTGTCGCCTTGGGTAGACATGGTGTGGACTTCAAAAGTGATATCAGGAAAGCTTTTCTGGAGCTGCTCTTGTACCCAGTAGGTTTGAACCAGAGCAAGTTGGCTTTTGCGTGAACCAATCCGAATAGTGCGTGGAGGACTAGAAACAACTGAAGTCATAAAACAATATATCGTATCGCAAGCGAGAATTCACTTTCATCTAGACTACCGTAGTCAGGGACACATACGAATTTTGGGTTTTAGATTTGGGATTTTAGATTACAATTCTTTACCAAAAGCTGGTTTGAGTAATCTTCAACACTACTACTTGGTACAGCATTTCGTTAAATTTGTAGCGAATTAAATTTGGCAATACCCTCCAATGCCAATGCGTCTGTTGACAATGCCAATGCGTCTGCTAACATTAAAAACAAACTCTTGAGTTTGCTGTTGAAGGCAGTGTTCTAATTCAGCGTTGAGTGTTTGTAGCTGTTTGTAAAGTTCTGATTGTTGGATGGCGATCGCAACCCTGACTTTTCACGGGAAGTCCTCAAGCCTCGAAAAAACGTGGCTTTTTCCACAGCTTAATTATCACAGAACTTACGCATTTACAGGAATTCGACTATGTGTATTCAAGCCCACCTCTTGTGCTAGTGCATAGCGGCAAAAATAACTACTTAGTATTTGATCTAACTTTTCACGGCATATGGAAAAGCTCATTTTAGGGGTTTCCCAATCCCTGATTTTTCGGTTAGCTATTTTCATTAACAAGGGAGCTATTGATATAGGACTTACGCATTGACAAAAAGTCGATCATGCGGCTAAGTCCCTACTTTCTATTAAGGGGCTGTACTACATTGTTCTAACTGAGGGTTTCAGTTTCATCAATGACAAATAGTCTACCTGCCTGACGAATAGCTTCGGGTTTGTGAATTTGCAGGAAGCTTAACACTCCGATCCCCAGGAATATCCAAATCAAGACGATAACTGGTGCTAAGTGAAGCGGTGCTGGTGGAGGGGGATAAAGAGTGCCAACTAGAACACCACTAATCACGATTATCGAGAGCCAAGGTAGCAGAGTATGACGCAACCAACCAAAGCGATTCGTAGAGTTTCGCTCCAACCCAGCGCGGCGTTTTGTCGAGAAATATCGAAAACACGCCAAACTAGTCAATCCATAGATTGCTAGGGCAGCCAGCGTTAAGACTGTACCCAGAAAGGCAAACGCCTGAATCGGTGTCCACAGCATTCCCAACCCCAGCCCCACAAACGCAGAACTGCCACACAACCCGATAATGGCATTTGTCGGTGTGCGATAGGTGGGATGAATGTGCGCCAACCAACGGGGAAATAGTTCTTCTCGACTTATAGCATAGACAATCCGAGCAGCACCATTGAGAAAGGCAACGGCACAGGCATATCCAGCCATAATTCCGGCAAAATCAATCAATAAGGCGAACCCATTGCCCCAAACGTGACGCGCAATCGTATCGAAGGGGGCAGTATCTTGGGCAAAGGCTGCCATGTTATGGATGCCATATCCCACCGTTGCCACATATGACATCAGCACATAGAACACGCCAACTAAAACTAGGGTGATCACCGTCGCTTTTGGAATTGACTGTCGGGGGTTTTGAACTTCTTCACCCAACGTGGTTGCGGATTCAAACCCGACGAAACTGAGGATGGACAAAATCACACCGGCAACCAGGTTGCTCTGCTGTGGTAATCCCGTTAGCGTGAAGGGTACGAGCGTCAGTTGTCCGGTTTTGCCAGCTTGTATGAACACGATGAGCGCGAGCAACAGACAAACCCCGAGTTCAAACATCAATAGTGTCAGATCCAATTGCAGCGAGAAGCGAATGCCGCGATAACACACTGCCCCGACGATCAAAGTGAACAAACAATACCATACTGTCCAGTCTAGGTGTACGCCAAACCAGTGCAGCAAGAGGTCTTGAAAATTCGCACTCATTATTAGAAGGACAATGGGAATAGCTACACCAAAGGAAATTAAACTCAACCAGCCAGCGAGAAAGCCCCAGCGCACTCCTAATCCTTGAGTCACAAAGGTATATAACGAGCCACTCGTGGGGAACTTGGCTGCAAGTATGCTGATTTGATGAGCAACCAGCAGAGCCACCCCAAAACCAATGATGTAGCACAACGGCATTGCTGCACCGACGAGTCCCGCTTGTGGAATGGTATTAAAAAAGATGGCACCCACCGGAGACATCGCAGCGACTGCCATGACGACCGCATGGCGCAATTGCAGCGTATTGCGTTGCAGCTTTGGGGGTTCGCTCGAAGAATTTGTAGGAGGTGTCATATCCGAGGGTAGTTTATTTGCTGATACTGCTTATCATCCATTAATGGAAAAATGAGCGCAACTTATTGTCCGAACCCTGTGAGTAGACGACACCAATCTCAAATACGCATCGCCTTGTTGTATCCAGCCAGTGCCAAACCTTGATAAACTGGATCTAGTACTTTCGGAGTGGCAGAAGTCATGAGTGTTGCAAAATCTGCATTCCTAAGCTTAGAGGAGTTTCTCAAGTTACCAGAAACAAAGCCTGCAAGTATTTATATTGATGGTGAGATTATCCAGAAACCAATGCCGAAAACCCGTCACTCCCGACTTCAGGCTAAGTTGATTAATGGGATTAATGAAGTCACAGAGAAAAGGCAAATCGCTTATGCTTTTCCAGAGTTGCGTTGTACTTTTGGTGGTCGTTCAATTGTTCCAGATGTGGCGGTTATTCGTTGGCAACAAATTGAGTTTGACCATAACGGAGAACCTGTAGATGATGTGCTAATTGCGCCGAACTGGACAATTGAGATTCTGTCTCCAAATCAGAGTTCCAATCGAGTTACAAGCAATATTTTGCACTGCTTAAAATATGGTTGTCAGTTGGGATGGTTAATTGATCCTGATGACCGCTCAGTTCTTGTATTTAAACCAGATCAACAACCAGAATTTTGTCATAGAGAAGATAGTTTGACTGTTCTAAATGGTATTGATTTAGATTTGACAGTTGAACAGGTATTTGGCTGGTTGAAGATGAAAGCAGAGTGAGCAAGCCCTTAAAAGGTTGTTTGGAAAGTAGTAAAGTATAGTGACATACTCCTAACACTGACTGAGTACAGTAAAGTGTAGGCTTCTCAGTGACTCCCGGTATCCCGTCGGACATTAACTGAGCTTTGTTTAGACTGCACGCGATGCCCCACCATACAGTTGAACAAGTACCAAAAAGTATGTTCTACCTCAGTACCGCTAGAATTTTACCCATTCACAGAGACGACACAAAAATATCTATTCTTGAATGGAACCCCATATTCTAGATTGTCTAGATTCAGTGTACGACCAGCATTTATGCCTACGCCACGCTACGCGAACGGCTTTGTCTGTACTTATTTATAATACCATTGATCGTGGTAATAAAGTTAAGAAATATAATGAATATGGGTCATGGCACGAAGAAAGCTTTTTCCCTGTTTATGCTACGCTCCAAATACATTAATTACTATGTTTCTCCACTCCCTCGCATTCATCTCACACCCATTCTTAGGGGTATGAGATGAATGCATATCTAGCTAAAAATCCCGCTTCCATTGCTCTCTTTCACTCCTGAAAGGCTTTTAAACCCCACGCTCTTGATTCTAACGCCTCGGCGGAGCAATCCCAAGCTCTGCTCCTGATTCTGACTTCTGAATTCTTCTTCAAATCTCACCGATTAATGCCACTGGAAAAGAAGCTTATATTAGTCCGCAACTTATCCAACAGTTGATAACCTTTGATAAACTTTAACAAAATCACTGTTAAAAAATCTAAAAATTTTAGATAAATGTAGTTTTTTAGATATTTGCAAAGTGTCGGGGAGTCTAGTAGATGAAGATATTGGTACTGAGTTGGGAGTTTCCGCCAAGGATTGTTGGGGGAATTGCACGGCATGTAGCGGAGTTATACCCGGAACTGGTAAAGCTAGGGCATGAAGTTCACCTGATTACGGCGGAGTTTGGTCAGGCATCGATGTATGAGGTAGTTGAAGGAATAAAGGTGCATCGGGTGCCAGTCGGACATAGTAACGACTTTTTCCACTGGGTAGTCAATCTCAACCTGAGTATGGGAGATCATGGTGGTAAGTTGATTTTAGAGGAAGGGTCTTTTGATTTAATTCATGCCCATGATTGGTTAGTCGGAGATGCCGCGATCGCTCTCAAGCATAATTTTAAAATACCGCTAATTGCCACAATTCACGCCACAGAATACGGACGCTATAACGGTATTCACACAGACATCCAAGGCTATATAAATGGCAAAGAAATCTTGCTAGCTTACAACGCTTGGCGGATTATCGTTTGTAGCGACTATATGCGCCAAGAAGTAGAACGATCACTACACAGTCCTTGGGACAAAATCGATGTCATTTATAACGGTATCCGAGCTGAAAAGAAACGGCATCACGTAGATTTTCATCCTCTGGATTTTCGCCGCCAATTTGCCACAGACAATGAGAAAATCGTTTACTACCTCGGTCGGATGACCTACGAAAAGGGTATACCTATATTGCTCAATGCCGCACCCAAGATCCTGTCTCAAATGGGAAGTAATGTTAAATTTGTAATCGTTGGTGGCGGCAATACTGACCATCTCAAGCGCCAAGCCTGGAATTTGGGAATTTGGCATCATTGTTATTTTACAGGTTTTGTCTCCGATGAATACTTAGATAAATTCCAAACTGTCGCTGACTGTGCAGTTTTTCCTAGTCTTTACGAACCCTTTGGGATTGTGGCTTTAGAAAGCTTTGCTTCTCGTGTTCCTGTAGTAGTTTCTGATACAGGTGGTTTTCCGGAAGTGGTGCAACATACCAAAACAGGCGTTGTTACTTGGGTGAACAATCCCGATTCTTTAGCTTGGGGAATTTTGGAAGTGTTGAAAAATCCAGGTTATCGGCAATGGCTGGTGGATAATGCTTATGAGGATTTAGAGCGGCGCTTTAGCTGGCCGAAATTAGCCAAGCAAACCGAAGAAGTTTATCAGCGAGTTGTCCAGGAGCGATCGCAAATTGCGTGGTAAGTCCTGAAGTAATCTCAGAGCTTGCAGCGCACGGGCGAGGTAGTCTTTTTGAGATTGCTTGGGCGATCGCCTTATGTTCATAACATCCTCTAAGTCTGATACCATTTTCTGTAATTTCCTGCTTACTAAAAAAATCAGTCGAATAGAAATTAAGTACTTAGATAAGGAAAAGTCAAATGGGACTTAGCGACGGACTTTTGAACCCGACCAAAAAGGCTATAGTCATAAATGACTGTTGCAACATGATAGAAGGACAGCTTGCATCCAAGTCAGGTATGAGCGGCATCGCTTTGAAAACTGCCTTCGCCGCCCTAAAGGGGGTCAAGCCAGGGTATATCCCCTACGTGGTTGAGCAAATCCTGCCGCAGTGCTTCACAGCACTTGATCCCATCTGGAATCAAGGCGTAGAGAAAGGCGATCCAATTGAACACCTGAATGCGAATCGCACTCATACGGCAGATGCGCTACTGGGTGTCACCGATGCGAGAGTTAAGAACGCAAAGCGCCAAATCGTCCGAGGAACCTATGAAAAACTTCGCGGTTCCGCCAAAAAGCACGTAGAAGAAGCAGTGCCAGAGTTGGCAAAAATAATCAGTAATTACACCAGTATCTGAGCCAGAAGGGAAAAATTATAATAAACGTATGCCGCCGTTCGATGCATCGGTGGCTGGCATACGGGGCAGAAATTATATCGTGTCCGGTTAAAGACTTATCAATTTACAGCTATTTTCAGGTAAATAGACCACGCAGTAAGGGCATGGCATTGCCGTGCCCCCACGACAGATGTGGTTCAAATACATGAAAACTGCTGTAATTTCCTGATATATACCGAGTAAGTTTGAAATAACAAATAATCAGAAACTATCTGAATTATTGTTTTAATCGGCTTACAACTTATGAAAAAAGTTACCGTTTATCGATACCGTACTTATGCACTAATTGGGTTAATATCCTTAACCAGCATATTAAGTACAACTACATCTGCCCTGACACAGTTAGCAGGCGATTCCCCAATTGGGCAAACTCCTATCCCTGCTTCTAAGTTAATCTGGCCGACTCAAGGGTTTATTTCTCAAGGCTTCCGCAAATATCAACATGAAGGAATTGATATTGCAGGGGCAGCTGGAACTCCGATTCTTGCTGCTGCATCCGGTATAGTTGTAAAAGCAGGTTGGGATGATTGGGGATTAGGCAATGCCATAACTATTAAACATCTCGACGGCAGCCTTACTGTTTATGGTCACAATCGCCGTTTGTTGGTGAGCAAAGGTCAACAGGTCATTCAAGGTCAAATTATTGCCGAGATGGGATCTACAGGCAATAGTACAGCACCTCATCTACACTTTGAAGTTCATGCAAATGGTCTAATCGCAGTTGACCCCCTTCGTGTATTGACATCCTTAACCGCAAGTGTTACTTCTGATTCTAAAGTTCAACAAGTGGATAACCCGAACCGCCCAGTCTCGCCACCCCCAGTAGTAAAGCAAGTTTCACCTTCACAGCCAATTGCAATAGATTTTGCACCTGTTAGCACTGATATTAAATGCAATGGAATTACCATTATTGAGGGTGAGACTGCAAGTATTCGTGTAAAAGTCTGTGAAGAAAATGGTCAGTTATTTTATATTGGGCAGTTAAAGCAAGACCTAAGTAAGCCGATAAAAATAGCAGCTTTGAATATTGGTAAAGGCAGATATCGAGCAGATAATGGTAGTTTTTATTATTTAGTCAGCCGTGAAAAAGTGGAAGTTTGGCGAAATGACAGTAAGATTCGTTCTGACAGTTTTTATAGTTTAACGAAATCGCCATAAATTCCCCAATTACAGCAGAATTCAGGAGTCAAAAAGGCTTTTTGTCTGGCTTATAGACCAAAAGACTGTATTTCACTAATTTGCAATCCGCTATCTATATTTATGTATGCATTTTATCCCTTGTTTCAATCTCTAATAGGAATTTTAGTTGATTGCAATCCACGCGATCGCTAATTGCTAAATCGGGAGTATAACTGGACGTATACGGCAACGCGATGATTTAGTAGTTAATTTTACAATTTGCAAAGATAATTTACTTAAGTTACCCTAAATCATTAGCACCATCCCCAACAGTCATAATAGTGTTTCCCATCAGGGAAGCTTCGCTATTAAGGATTTGAAATCGGAAGTTCTACCCCATTCATCAAGTCAGACTACCAATGCAAACCAACAATAAATCAAATCCAAGCGATTTACCGCAAGTATCGTGTCAAACACATCGTCAAAACATTCTTCCCACTGCCCCATTACCAGAATCTATTAGTAAAAATATTGAGACTATCATCGCATTACACAGACGTTCCGAAAAAAATGTCCCACAACACCAGCGCCTTGTAGAAACAATAACCGTCTTTTTTGGTCGTCCTGTATTCCTGTATAGCATTCTGCTTGGGATTATCCTCTGGGTAACACCCAATGTTTTACCACGACGTTTAGCCATACTAAGATTTGATCCTTTTCCATTTCCTTGGTTACAATTTTCACTGACTGCGGGTTCATTGTTGGTGACAACAGGAGTATTGATTAAACAAGAGCGACAAGAAAAGTTAGCAGAGCAACGGGCGCAGCTTAGTCTTCAACTCAACCTGCTCTCTGAGCAGAAAATCGCTAAACTCATCAGTTTGGTTGAGGAATTACGCCAGGATATTCCTAATGTCAAAAATCGGTCTGACCCGGAGGCTGAAATGATGAAATCCCCAACTGACCCGCACGCAATTATAGATGTATTAGAAGAGACTTTAGCATCCGAGTTAGCAAGTTTCTCGACCCAAAAAACATCAATTGAAGAATAATAAAGCAAGCGTAGTCAAAGAAGCTGATGTTTCAATCCCTAATAGGGATTTTAGTTAATTACGATTTTTTCTTCTAGAGTAGGAGCGGAGAATAGGACTGTTTCAATCCCTAATAGGGATTTTAGTTAATTGCGATCGCACGCGTCTGAAAGCCATGTGTTATTTGGTTTTCAAGGTTCAATAGCGCGAACAGAAGAATCATAACATCAGGAATGGCAATTGTGCAAGCTGACGGGGCGACAAAATAAGCTAAAAAGCTTACGAGACAAAGAATGCAGCAATTTATGCTAGAAAAAGATCGGTCTAGTTTTGTCAAGATTTAGTCACGGATTTAATGAAATTAAGTCGCAATAAGTGCAAGTATTATCAACGGGGTCTTAGGGCTATGGAGCTTATTTTATTTGTATCCTAGCCTTTTTTGTCCCCCCGTCAGATCATATCTACTTGTTGGAGCAAAATCCTGTATCAAAAGTGGGTAAATTAGTAATTAATTGTAATAAATGCTATAAGACTAGCGAAGATATAGTATAATCGCTGACCGATCATTACATAAAATTTAACTGTATGACCTGGTTTTCCTTGTCCGTGAAACGGTGGGGTCGGATTACACAATTCCTATCTTTGTTCTGTCTATGTTTATTATTAGTTGTTAGTTGCGCTCCTCGTCCTCAGCCTTCTACGCCACCATCCGGTTCTGTAAATAGCCCTACAGGTGATGGTCGTATTACTATAGGTACAACAGCAAAGCCAAGAACCCTTGATCCGGCTGATGCTTATGAGTTAGCATCTTTAGGTTTGGTGTTTAATATGAGCGATCGCCTCTACACCTACGAATTAGGAAGCACAGAAATTAAGCCCCAGCTAGCTACAGCATTACCCAAAGTCAGTCAAGATGGCTTAACTTATACCATTCCCTTACGTCAGGGAGTGATTTTTCACGATGGGACTCCCTTCAACGCCCAAGCAATGGCATTTACCATCCAGCGATTTATTGAAAATAAAGGAAAACCCTCATTCTTACTAGCAGATGTAGATTCGGTAAAAACTACAGGCGAGTATGAGTTAACCATTAAGCTGAAAAAGCCTTTTGCAGCGTTTCCTTCACTGCTGGCGTTTCCTGGGGTGTGTGCAGTTTCGCCAAAAGCTTACGAAGTAGGTGTTGGTAAATTTAAGCCGAATATTTTTGTGGGAACTGGCCCTTACAAGTTAGCGCAGTATGGCACTGATTCACTGCGATTTGATGCGTTTGATAAGTATTGGGGAGAAAAACCAGCTAACAAGGGTGTTAACGTCCAAATTCAAACAAGTCCGGTTAATTTGTTTAATGCTTTCCGTACAGGCGCAGTCGATGTAGCTTATCTATCGCTGCAACCAGATCAAACTCGCAGCTTGGAAGAAGGTGCTAAAAAAGGGGATTGGCAAGCGATTATTGCTCAGGGTAGTGTAGTAAGTTATTTGGTATTAAACCGGAATCAAAAGCCTTTAGATAAATTAGAGGTAAGACAAGCGATCGCGTCAATAATTGACCGTCCACTTTTAAACGAGCGAGTGTTACTTGGTCAAGCAGATCCGCTTTATAGCATGATTCCCACAACGTTTAATGTTTCTGTGCCATTATTCAAAGATAAATATGGCAATGCTAACTTTGAGCAAGCTAAAAAATTGTTAACTACTGCTGGTTTCTCCAAAGAAAATCCCGCAAAAGTTCAAGTTTGGTATCCTTCTAGTTCGCCTACTCGTAGTTTGGCAGCACAGACACTCAAATCTCTTGTTGATGCCAAAATGGATGGAATCCTGCAATTTGAAGTCACCCCCGCCGAAGGGCCAACCTTCTTTAAAGACATTTCCAAAGGTTTATATCCAGCAGCTTTACTTGATTGGTATCCAGACTTTTTAGATCCGGATAATTACGTCCAGCCGTTTTTATCTTGTGACAAAGGTTCAGTTGCTAAGGGATGTGAAGATGGAGGCAGTCAAACTCAGGGTTCGTTTTACTATAACGAAGCTATAAATAAACTGATTGATCAGCAACGCAAAGAGCTAAATCCCGAAGCGCGTCAGAAAATTTTTACAGAAATTCAAACGCAAGTAACTACTGATGTACCTTACGTTCCCTTATGGCAAAACAAAGACTATGTATTTGCCCAAAAAGGTGTTAGTAGCGTACAACTTAACCCCACCCAAATTTTGGTTTACCAGACAATTAAAAAGTAAGTTGAGAGTTAGGAGTTAGGAGTTAGGAGTTAAGAGTTAGGAATTTTCAATTAGACTTCTTGCAAAAGTCACAAAATCACGAATGTGATTCTGATTAAAACAGAGAATTGCACTTCACTGTATACAGCCATTAAATAATTTATTCAAGCTACCTATCTATCTTAATTTCTAACTCCTAACTCCAAATTATCAACTTCTAACTCCTAACTAAATAAAAATATGTCTCGTTCTAAAGCTTTACAGTATTACATTGTTTCTCGGTTGCTTCTCGCGCCACTTCAGCTATTAACGATCATCACTATTGTATTTCTCTTACTAAGAGCAACACCAGGAGATCCAGCAGATGCAATTCTCGGTGGACGTGCGCCAGAAGCTGCTAAAGAAGAATTGCGAAAACAACTAGGTTTAAACCTTCCTCTGTGGCTACAGTATCTAAACTATTTGGGAAGCATACTGCGCTTTGACTTGGGAACATCTTTAATGAGTCGGGGAGAGAATGTTTGGGACATAATTGGGCAATATTTCCCGGCGACGGTGGAGTTAGCAGTATGTAGTATGGCGGTTGCACTCATCGTTGGGATTACGGTTGGGACTCTTTCGGCTTCCCGTCCTGGAACATATTTTGATGTCGGTGGGCGCTTGTTTGGGATCATCACCTACGCACTCCCCATGTTTTGGGCGGGAATGCTTTTGCAGTTGATTTTCTCAGTCCAACTGGGTTGGTTTCCTAATTCCAACCGCTTTCCGCCCAATCTTCCGGCTCCCACTACTGTGACTGGATTGTATACAATTGATAGCTTACTGGGTGGAAACTTCACTCAGTTTTTCACATCTTTGCACCATCTTGCCCTACCGAGTCTCACGCTAGGAATTTTGCTCAGTGGGATTTTTGAGCGAATTGTGCGAGTGAATTTAAAGCAAACCTTGCAAGCAGATTATGTAGAAGCGGCTAGAGCCAGAGGTATTGGTGAAAATAAGATTTTAGTCTCCCATGCCTTAAAAAATGCTTTAATTCCAGTAATTACAGTCTTGGGATTAACCTTTGCGTCTCTGTTGGGTGGCGCGATTTTGACAGAGGTGACATTTTCTTGGCCTGGGTTAGCCAATCGACTGTATCAAGCGATCGCCGATCGCGATTATCCCACAGTCCAGGGAGTGCTAGTATTTTTTGGTGCGATCGTTGTGAGTGCCAGCATTTTAATTGATATTTTAAATGCTTATGTAGATCCGCGAATTCGATATTAGAGCATCGATTTAGTAATCAAAAACCTCACCCTAGTTATGCTACGCAAAACCTGTCCCTCTCCTTAGTAAGGAGAGGGATGTCCGTTAAGACAGGCTGAGGTTTTGTTTTGGTTAATGTGATGACTTGTGTGTACAGGCAACTGAAATTACTGCCCAACATCCAAGATAAAGTAGAAAGTATTGTCAACAATTCTGTTGCTGCCAATATATTTAACAATAGGTATGTTGACTCGGTGCTGTCCTGGTTCAAGCTTCCAGCTTTTTTGGAAGTTCCCAATATTATGACAACTAGCATTAATCGGGAAGTTACTAGAAGTAAAAAGACCATTTTCATAACTCTCAACTCCATTTTTAAACAGATACGCTTTGACTTCTACTCGATTGACTAGAGCTTGAGATGGTATGCAATAACTGAGGTTGATAATCTTAGAGTATCTTTAGCTTTTAGAGGTATGCGATCGCCATTTTTCACTTCTTTAGGTTCATCACTATTAACCTGCACCGTAAGATTATCAACGCATACTTTAGCGGCAATAACTTTGTCACATGTTGTAGAAGTGAGAGTAGGAGAGGGCTTTGGTTCTGGAGAAGGCTTGTTGTCACGCCCCATTATGGCAGGCACTCCGACAGTTGCTATGGTGGCAGTGGCAGCGATCAGAGCAAGTATAAGCTGTTGTCTAAAAGTTGTTGTCATTTCTCAAACTCCTTAACTTTTCTGCTGTAACACCATAATCACTTGAGACACAGGCTCTATAGGTAGGCGTTAGTAGGGAGTTTGAGTGATTAAATTTTTGTAGGGGGAAGTAGGCAAATGTAGGTTTGTAGGGTAAAGTATTACACTAATGGCTAATTTTAAAATTTACTCTGCCAATTCAATTACGCCTAATGGACTCACAAGAAGCGTTAGCATTCATCAATAGACTGCTTGCGGAAAAGAGAAAGCAAGTTTTAAATCAATTGGAAGAAAAGCTATTTTTAGGGATCTGGGCAGATCAAACTTACTCACAAATTGTTGCTCAAACTCATCACGCCTATCAATATGTGAGAGAAGCCGGCGCGGATTTATGTAAAAAAATCACAGAAGATTTAGGAATAAGAGTTAGTAAGAAAAATTTTACAAATCCAATAAAATATCGATATCAACAGTATTCGGTACAAGTTTCACCTTTTCAAGAACCAATTGCAGAACTAACCAATCCAGCAGAACGGGATGAATCACAGTCACTTTATCTATCACAGCAAAATCATAATCCCTTCATGCCCCAAAACGGCAGAATAGAAAACCTGCAACAGTTTTTTGGACGGAAACGCGAAATCCAGTGGGTATTTTAAGTCCTTAACAGTGGTAGCAGTGTGGCTCTTATAGGAGAAGAGGGAATGGGTAAGTCCTCTTTGTTATGGGTGATTTACCAACAAGCGAACAATCACCTACAATCAGCACGTCAACCAGTTTTTCTAGACTTAAATGATGGAGTTCATAATGAAGATGAATTCTATATCGCTTTGTGCGACAAGGTAGGTATACCTGAGAGTAAAGGCTATAAGCTAACTCGTAATTTGCGAGAGAAAAGAGTGCTATTGGCTATAGACAATTTAGGAAAGTTTACCTGGGAAGGGTTTACTCGCCAAGTTCGAGATCAATTGCGCGGTTTAGCTGAAGGACGTGATGCTTCTTTACGGTTGATTTTAGCTGCTAGCGAACCTCTGAACAAGCTATTTAATGATAGTCAGGATAACGGTAAAACATCGCCACTTGCAGGCATTTGCCAAGAGGAAAATATAAAACCTTGGGATGAAATCAGCGTTCGTGCTTTTATTATCAGCCGTCTAGCCAGAACTTCTGTGAGTTTTACTGAGGAGGAAATCATCCAACTCATCCAAGAAAGTGGCGGACATCCTCGCAAACTGATGCAATTATGTTATCGAACTTATTCGCGGTATTTGGAGAGTTTGCAATGAATGACACCACTTTGACCTCTCCCCCAACCCCTCCCCTCGTAGGGGAGGGGAGCAAGATTACTCCTACTCCCCCTTCCCTCATAGGGAAGGGGGCTGGGGGGTTAGGTTCTTCACAGGTGATGATGGAGGTTGAATAATGACCCCTGTACCCCGCCTAGACTTAGCGCCCAAGTTGAGGCGTCCCCTCTCGTTGTGGAACCCCTTAGATTATCTGCGACTTTTGTACTGGGTGTTTTTCTTTCCCCAGGCTTTGCGCTGGTATGTGGATAGATTCGGGGGTGGGTATATTCCTGAAGGAGAAATGAATTGGCGCAAGGGATGGGAGTTATTGCGTCAAAATCCTATTCAACGTCAGTTACTTTTCCAAGGATTAGTTTTGACAGTAGTTACACCTCTAGCTGTAGGTCTAATTTTTCAGGTAGTAAACATTCCCGTTGACTGATCCAGCGTGGCGGGAGCCGTGGCAACAGCCGTGGCGTTCGGCGTGGCGGTAGGCGTGGCGGTAGGCGTGGCGGTAGGCGTGGCGATAGGCGTGGCGGGAGGCGCGGTACCCGTGGCGATAGGCGTGGCGGTAGGCGTGGCGGTAGGCGTGGCGGTAGGCGTGGCGGTAGGCGTGGCGAGAGCCGTGGCGGTAGGCGTGGCGGGAGGCGTGGCGTTCGGCGTGGCGGGAGGCGTGGCGGAAGGCGTGGCGAGAGGCGTGGCGGGAGGCGTGGCGGGAGGCGTGGCGAGAGGCGTGGCGAGAGGCGTGGCGGGAGGCGTGGCGGGAGGCGTGGCGGGAGGCGTGGCGAGAGGCGTGGCGATAGGCGTGACGTTCGGAGTGGCGTTCGGCGTGGCGTTCGGCGTGACGGGAGGCGTGACGGGAGGCGTGGCGTTCGGCGTGACGGGAGGCGTGGCGTTCGGCGTGACGTTCGGCGTGGCGGTACTGCGTCCAGAAACCTGGCTTATTGGCTCACCTTTAAACTTGCGAATCATCCAAAACGGTAGTTGGCGACTCCTCCGTATCACTCCGCTTCCCCTTCCTAATCTTGTTTGGCGCTTGGAAAATTGGTTGCAAAATGATTGGGAAACAGGTTTACATAATACTAATGAACTGCTGGCATATACCCTACAATTCATTCCTGTTGTCCAAGCAGTCAATAGAGTTCTTGCCAAAATCCGCTCAGAGCAACTTATTTGGGCTGTCTCTCAACTGGCGGCAAATCCTTTTGATTGGAATATAGTACGTTTTGCTTCAGCTTCTCTAGATGAAACCCTAAAGTCAACCTTTGTCAAAACTTTCTTCTCTTTGCGCGGGTTCTTTTTCTTCTCTCCTTCTTGGCGAGAAGGTTTACAGGCTCGTTTTAACACAGACATTCGCTTAGATACTCCTGCTCGTGCTGCTGCTGCTGGTTTCTGGCATTTGCATGAAAAAGAACTAGCGAGAGCAATAGAGGCTTTTGCTGTATTGCGTTCTCTACTCTATGGCGAGGAAATGTATACCCTTGCTCAAACTCTAACGGCGTTTGATAAAGCTCAAAAACCAGCCTCTATTGCTGCTATCCAAGTTCCTCCTTTTCCACAGGAACCTCTTTTACGTCCAGTTACCTGGAAAGTTCTAGCTAATCTGCGTCGAGTTGTTGAGGATGTCCAGTTTGTAGAGCGCAGCGTCTCACGTTCAGCCAAGTCTTTAGCTCTCAATCGAGCATTAGGCGAACTGACAAAAATCCTAAATCAAGCTGATACCTTGCCGCAAGCAGAGCAAGGGTTAATTATAGATATCGCTCAAACTTGGAGAGAAAACCTTTTAAAAATTACTGGTGAAGTGGGGGAAATTTCCATCACCAAGTCTGTGGTTAATCCCTATGTTGTAGGCGACCCCGTTCAAGGTCATCTCTTCGTTGGGCGAGAAGATATCATCAGACAGTTAGAAGAATTCTGGGTGATGGGTAATCAACTCCAGTCTGTAGTTCTCTATGGTCACAGGCGCATGGGCAAAACTTCCATTCTGGTTAACGCTGCTAACTGTCTAGGCTCACAAATACAGTTAGCTTATGTCAACTTGCTACGTTTGGGAGATAGTCCCCAAGGTGTGGGTGAAGTGCTAATGGCAATTTGTGATGAAATTTCTCAAGCTGTGAAACTTCCACCACCAGCTGACGCTGATTTACTAAATCTCCCTTACCGGACTTTTGAACGTTATTTAAAACAGGTGGAAGCAAAGCTAGATGGTGGGTTAATCATCGCCTTAGACGAGTTTGAGAAAATTGAAGATTTAATTGAAGCGAACAAAATCCCTATAGATTTTATGGGTTTTCTGCGGGGGTTGGTGCAAATGAGTTCTAAAGTTGGCTTTGCCTTTGCTGGTTTGCACACTTTAGAGGAGATGACAGCAGATTACTTCCAACCTTTCTTTGCTAGCGTCATTCCTATTCATGTAGGCTTTCAAGAACGTGCAGCTACCCGCCAAATTCTCGCTAACCCAGGTAATGAAGACTTCTCCCTCGACTACATCCCGGAAGCTTTAGATGAAATTTATGTTTTGACACATGGTCAACCATATTTAGTGCAACTGCTGGGTTTTCAACTAGTGCGCCGCTACAATGACTTTGTTTTTGAGCAAGGACGACCCCGTGAGCCAGTTTTCACAGTGGAAGACGTGGAAGCGGTTATCAATGACCCTGAGTTTTTCAAGCGGGGACGCTACTACTTTGATGGGGTTTGGGGTCAGGCGGCGCGGGGTGCAAATGGTCAGCAGGTAATTGTACAACTACTTGCACCTCACCCAGAGGGGTTAAGTCTGGATGTCTTGGCTCAGTCTACAGGTATGAACTATGCCAATTTAGAGGAAGCGCTGAATACTCTGAAGCGTCATGATGTCGTTGAGGAAAATCAGGGAAGCTGGCGGATTATGGTGGAACTGTTTCGCCGTTGGGTTTTGCTGCAGTAGCGAATAGAAGGCGAATGGAATTCGCGGCTACACAGGCAAAGTCCGCGAAGGCGGACTAATCTTAGCGATCGCATTTGCTACTTCGGCGATCGCATTTGCTACATCAGCGATCGCATTTGTTACTTCAGCGATCGCATTTGCTACTTCAGCGATCGCATTTGCTACTTCAGCGACAGCATTTGCTACTTCAGCGATCGCATTTGCTACTTCAGCGATCGCATTTGCTACATCGGCGAGCGCATTTGTTACTTCGGCGATCGCATTTGTTATTTCGGCGACCTCATTTGCTACTTTGGCGATCGCATTTGTTACTTCGGCGATCGCATTTGCTACTTCAGCGATCGCATTTGTTATTTCAGCGATCGCATTTGTTATTTCAGCGATCGCATTTGTTATTTCAGCGATCGCATTTGTTATTTCAGCGATCGCATTTGTTATTTCGGCGATCGCATTTGCTACTTTAGCGATCGCATTTACTATATCGGCGATCGCATTTGTTCTTTCAGCGACAGCATTTGCTACATCGGCGATCGCATTTGCTATTCTAAGAGCTTATCTTCTTAAACTACGGGGGTCGAGGGCATCTCTTAATCCATCACCGAGTAAATTGAATGCTAACACTGTGAGGATAATCAGCACAGCCGGCGGCCAAATTAACCAAGGTTGCAGTACCAAAATTGAAGCATTGCTAGCCAGAGAAAGCATATTGCCCCAAGAGGGGTCTGGTTGTTGAATTCCCAAGCCGATCAGACTCAGTATCGCTTCTGCACCAATAAAGCTGGGAATTGCAAGAGTAGCAGAGATAACTATATAACTAGCCGTTTGCGGCAAAACGTGGCGGAGGATGATATAAAGTGGATTCCCGCCCATTGCGCGTGCCGCTTGGACAAATTCTCGCTCTTTAATTGATAATACCTGTCCGCGAATGACCCGTGCTAAACCAGCCCAGCTAATAACCGAAGTAATCACCACAATCAGCAAAAAGCGCTGGGTGCTGCTTAAACCAGCTGGTAAGACTGCTCCCAAAGTTACCAAAAGATAAATACTAGGGAAAGTCATTAACACTTCTGCCAAGCGCATAATCACGCTATCAGTCACACCGCCCAAATAACCAGAAATTCCACCGATGAGCAAACCGAGGGGATAGGTAATGATAATGCCAAAAATCCCGATAAACATACTGATGCGACCGCCATGCAGGAGGCGACTAAATTGGTCGCGCCCTTGGTCATCAGTGCCGAAGATATTGAATTTTGCGCCAGTTGTTGTACCAAATAAATGCCAATTTAAGGGAATACCAGCAAAGATTGTGACTTCATCCCACTTCGGGGGTAATGGCAAACTCATCTGCAACAATCGGTATTCTGGCCCGGAGACAAATAGATGCAGGGGTGAGGGCTTTTTGAAGTCTACAATGATTTGGCGATCGCCTGTTTCTAAATTTGTGTCCCCCTGAGTCGTCGGATAAACATGGGGCCCGATAAACTGCCCTGACTGAGAAACCCAATGTATCTTAGTTGGTGGCAGCAGTGAACCA
This sequence comes from Nostoc sp., assembly GCF_036919555.1. Classification (GTDB taxonomy): domain Bacteria; phylum Cyanobacteriota; class Cyanobacteriia; order Cyanobacteriales; family Nostocaceae; genus Nostoc. Next base: position 48,781 of record NZ_JBALCS010000047.1, on the reverse strand, counting down.
TTAGGCTGTGAAGCATAGGGGTCATAAGGAGCTACCAAATCAGCTGCAATTACTGCTATGTAGAAAACTAACAGCAAAATTGCCCCAAATCGTGCCAAAGGATTTTTCTTCAGTCGTCCCCACCAATCCATAGTAGTTAGGAGTTATAAGTTATGAGTTATCAAAGTTTTATCTTAATTCATAACTCATTCATGATTAATAATTCTTAACTCCCCACTCCCCATTCCTAACTCCTAACTCCTAACTGCCAACCTCTAACTTCTCTAAATACTGCTGCTGTTCTTGCTGTTGTTTTTCGTGTTCTACAACAAACACATTTGAGTAGAGATTAGCCAGAATTTGTTTTCCCTGCTGTGTCAGTGATAGATAATGCAGTCCCTCTTGAATATAAGGAAAGACACCATTCCAGTAAAACTTAGCGTAGTTATTACGTAAATCGGCAGGGGTTTTATAGCCCAAAACTTTATTTACACCAGTTTCTTCAAACTCGTAAAATAAAGAAGTAATTTTCTTCAAGTAACGCGGGTCACTTAGTTGCCCAATCAAATCAGCAGCACGTACTATTCCTGCAAAGCACTTTGTATCTTGCTGATCTTCTGCCGCAGGCACAGGAAATCGAGTCAATTCAATATTGCTCTTAATTGCCTCAGCATCTATTAACTTGTGACCTCCAAAGCGCTCATCAATAAAAAGCTTGGCTCTATCAACATGATACGGTGTGAGACTGGCATCAGAAGCGCCAGACACTACAGAAATCATTCTGCCATTTTTACCTGTGGAATATAAGTCTATTGCTTCTCGGTCTTGTCGGCAAACTCCCTTAACGTAGCCAATATCATGACACACTAAGGAAATAATACAATGCAACCAGTCTTCACTGGAAACACCGCCTTCTCTAATGTGTTTGCCACGTAAGATTTCTTGTCCCACTAGGGTTACAAGGACGGTGTGTTCAACATTGTGATAAAGAGCGTCGCTATTGGCAATATTTTCCAAAGCCATGTTACCAGCCCAAGCGATAATGTCCTGATAATCATTTTTGAAGCAGCCATAGGTGCGACGGTAGCCTTCTCGAATTTCATCTACAAAGGCATCAATTAAAATTTCAGTGGCATTGAACATATCTGGTTACTCTGGTAAATACCAATTATTTATTGATTTGATTGATTTCAAAATTCCATAATCAGGGCTACCCTTGCTGGAATCTAGGGTAATGGAGTTTGCTCCTTTGTAACTCATTTGTAGCTGTGGACGCTAGCTTTACCTATGCTTGGATTGCATGGTATGGCCAGGCTTTCTGGCAACACAAAGGCTTTAGAGGAATTATGGGTTGCGTAGAAAAAAGAATTTGCCAGATTCTAATCACTTCTCTGGTAACGATCGCTGGTATTCTGCCCTTATGATTACGAATCGGCGCGGGTTATGAAGTTCGCCAACCAATGGGAATTGCCATTATTATGGGCGGTTTTACAACTTCCACCCTGTTGACACTGGTGGTAGTGCCAGTGAGATTTAGTTACATTGACAACTTTCAGAATTGGATTATCGATAGATTGCGCTATGGCTTTGGTAAAAAACCATTCCGCCCATAATGCCCAATGTTCCTAGTGAGCGATTCATCGCTCATAGCAAGGTTTATCAGAACTAAAGTCCTTACTACTCGCGGGAGAGTCTTTGATACTCATGGGCAAGTATTAATATCAAATTTGTTTACTCAGAACTTAGACCAGTCCCCACAAACGCCTCAGAATGAATTCTGAAGCTCATAGCTAAAGTCGTTCTTTAGAAGACTGAGTAAGGTTTGTAGTCCATTTGAGTGGACTTGCGCTATTAGCCTGAGAATTTATTCTCTGGCGGGATATGGGGCAGGTGCAAGATATAACTTTAATTTTTAGGCGGTTGTTGCGAACTAGATAAATGGGGCATTGAGCATTGGTTTTTCTCGTTTGTCTCTCCAAGTTGAATGCGCGATCGCTTTGATGGATGGCTATGCTCGGGTGAGCAACTTTAAACCAGAGCAAGTTTAGGGTTAGGATATCCCAGGAAAGTGAGTATCCCGCCGTTTGTCCTTTTTCGATTGAGCAGATTCTAGATGGAGATTTTTACGGACTGTAGAGAATTGCGTAGGCGTAGCCCGTCGTAGACATCGCACTCATATTGGTTTGCATCTAGATTGATGGACAGGTTGACCGAAAGGTTCTACAATTTGACTGATTGCGGTAAATTTACCTATTGCCCAATCCACATAAGCATAGTAAAGATTTTCTAGTGATTGCGTTTTATTGCGGAAGTACTAAATTAATATAGGAAAGTCTTTGAGTTAAGGGACAGCAAACAAATGGACGTAAAGCTGATTCTAGCTGGATTAACAGTTATATTTACGCTTTCGTGCTTATTTTTTGGCACGAAAAATGGATTCTATGATTCAGATAACTATCACGGCAATGGCTCCGCACATTGAGATAAATCTGTAGATGCTTGGGCGACTTACCGTAGGGTGAATTGGCTAAGATAGCTCAGAACTTACAAAGGGAAAATAAACAAGAGCCAAACTCCTTTAGCTCCTAATATTGATGGCTTCTTGTTAGCCCACCTTTCCGAACCAGTGCGGGTTCGGTGGAGGCGTCCTCCCCAATCAAAAATCCGTATTCTCAGGGTGTAGGGGCGCACGATAAAACTTACCCCTAAGTCACAAAACCAAAATTTGTGTAACTTTTGGCTTTTGGGATATGTCCATGATGATGAGGTTTGAGGGGAGGAAGCATGAGGGATAATCTGTCGGCATCTTCTCGCGTAGATGCTGCGGAAGCGGGTAGTGAATTAGAATGTTTGCCCTATAGTGTCCAGCATGACAATGAGGGCTTGTGTTTATTGGTGAAAATGGGACCACACCGCATCTTGTTGGACTGTGGTTTGGAGGATATTTCATCGCTGGCTAAAGGACTTACTAACTCGGTAAGTGAAACTAGTTCGCCCCTACCAGCAGATTTAGTTTTGATTAGTCACGCCCACCCAGATCACGCCAGAGGCTTACTGGAACTGCATAAAGCTTTTCCTAAGTTACCTATTTATGGTAGTGAGGTGACTAGCAAATTACTGCCGCTGAATTGGCTAGACCAAGACGCTGAGGAAATTTCCCAATTTTGTCACGCTTTGCCGTTGCGATCGCCTGTGGAATTACAAGAGGGTCTGGTGGCAGAATTATTTCCCGCAGGGCATCTACCAGGGGCAGTGGCAATTCTCCTTACCTACACCACCAAGCAGCGTACTTACAAGTTACTGTATACAGGTGACTTTTTCCTGTCAAACTCCCGGTTGGTAGAAGGTTTGCGTTTAGAGGAATTGCGGGGCTTAGACTTAGATGTACTAATTATTGAAGGCAGTTATGGCACATCCCGTCATCCTCATCGCCGCAACCAAGAAAATCAACTAGCAGAGCGAATTAATCGGGCGATCGCTGACCATTGTTCTATAATCCTTCCCACCCCGGCTTTAGGATTAGGTCAAGAATTGCTAATGCTCTTACGATCTCATCACCACTTCACCGGACGAGATTTAGATATCTGGGTAGATGGGGCTGTGGCCACTGGGTGTGATGCCTACCTAGAACTGCTACCACACCTCCCTCCGTCCGTACAGAACTTCGCCCGCCATCAACCCTTATTTTGGGATGAACGGGTGCGTCCCCGCGTGCGTCGTTTACAACCAGAACATCGTCCCACTGTGGGCAAGTCACCTTGTATAGTCCTTACCGACTCTAAAGATGATTTGGGTAAGCACTGCCAACTAGACACCGGCCCTTGGCTGATCCTCCTACCAGAAACAATTGATATAAAAGTTAACAAAGAATATTTAGCGCCTACCAATGTCGAAACCTATCTTTTGGCTCAACATAGTGATGGTCCTGGTACTACGCAGCTAATTCATAATTTGCGACCCCAGCACGTCATTTTTGTCCATGGTTCTCCTGCCTACTTGGCAGACCTGACTAGCTTAGAGGAGTTACAAAACCGCTACCATGTACATTCCCCAGCAGCTAACACCTTAGTAGAACTACCCATCGGCGATACCTTTTTACAACCAGCAGCACCAGAAACTAACTACGAAGGCGAACTGACAGAGGTAGGAACAGTAATCACCATCACCATACCCAACGTGATTACTGCCGATCCGCGTTGGCGGCAATTTGCCGATACTGGTTTAATCGAAGCTCGTTGGCAAGGGGAAGAACTAGTATTAAGGGGATTGTCTCAACGAGAACTACTCAACCAAAATAGCGATCGCTATACATGGACAGATATAGACTGTTGCGGTACTTGCCGACATCAAAGGGGGCAGAAATGTTGGAACCCAGCTTCCCCGTTGTATAACTTTAAGGTAACTCTAGAAGGTTACTGTCCTGCCTTTGAAGGTTTGAATGAGAGCCAATAGTCATTAATCCGATGTCCGTTGTCATTTTTAATTAATGACTAATGACTAATGACTAATGACTAATGACTGAATTATTCTGGATTCGAGTCAGTGTAACGGTTGTGGATGCGTTCAGCTTCAGGACAATCTTCAGTCATTAGAGGTTCCACATTACCACGTGGTACTGAAGCCAATTTTTGCGTTACAGCACCAATGCTCTCGAGGCGAACCATTTCTTCCCAAGAACAAACTTCGTCTTCTTCTTCTGTTTCATAGCGTAGGGTCACTAAATCTCCCTCTATGTCGATGATGCGGGCGCGTTCAATCCAGCGTTGCTGGTCCCGCAAGAAAACACATACCTCGCGCCCATCGCAACACAGTTGATAAATCTTGCGGTGTAGCATGTATTGTTTCTGCCTTTTTAAACAACGTAGTTAAACCTGTCAAAATCTGGGTTCTACCCCATTACATTACACCTTTAAGAGGTTAATTTCACCGTTCCGAACAAGTATGCTTCATGAACCAATCCCAAGATTTGCTTGTAGTTGTCAAAATATCGGGAAATGTTGGGTCATCAATCAATGGTTGCTCTAGCAATGAACTTAATCTCCCTCTGGCTCGTTCTAGGGAATGTCTGCTTAATAAAAGTCAAACAATTCGGTACCTGTCCTAACCAGGTTTATATTTGTTGGTGAGTCATTATTACCATTATGTAATAAAGAATACTCCAAAACAATCGTTGATTGCGGTTGTTTAACTTGCCTACTTTTAATCATTGGCATTACTGGGAAGTCCGGGGACTTGATTTTACTTTTACCCACTTGTATCTGATCTTAACTCATTCTCTTGCTGACCTTGATGGTTTTCAACAACAAGACCCAATGAGTTTTGAGTTTTTAAGGTTTTTGCCTGATCATAACTAAGAAAAAAGCAACGGAGTATAAGGAAGAGACAGAAAGGCAAAGGAAATAGGGGCAGAGGGGAAAGACAATGAGAAAACCATCTTCTGTGGGAGTATCAACAACATTTATCTGGTAGGGGAAATTCCATAAGCACATTCGACGAGGAAGCTTCTCGTTTAATTTGACCTGCCCTAACTGCATTGTATAGGGTTGCCAGGGCTGACAAATCCTGCTCATTCCAGCATTTAGTGGCCAGCACTTGCTGGAGTAAACCCTCAGATTCAACACTAAGATATCCAGTTTGGAAGGCAGATTCAACAAGTGTGCGAATCATCTTGATTAGGGCAGAGTGAACAATTTGTTACCTCAAGTGTGGAACATTTTCTTCTGCTACTAGTTGATATGGAACATAAGTATTATGTGATTATAGTTACACATAAGTGGTGATTTTGATCACAATAATGGGTCAGAATATTAGCTCTCGGTGCGTCTATCTATTAATATACGGGATTCATAGTATGCGGTAGGGCATTCCGTGGACTTAAAAGAAAGCTCAACGCCAGAGAAGCAATAGCTGGACTGGTTGAAATGCCCAGACTGTACTGCTTGCAGTCAGTGTAGGAGTATGTCACCCAAGTATCCAAAAAATATAGTGAAACATAAGCAATCAAGCAAAAAACTGGCGGAAGTCTTCATCTTTTTGACTTAATTGCACCCAGTCTAGGTTTAAGGACTGGAATTTTTGCACCAAGCGATCGCAAGCAGGACGTTCGGTAGCATAATGTCCGGCATCGATTAAAATAAGATTGCAATCGCGGCTTTCTTGAAACTGATGAAACTTACAGTCAGAAGTCAGATAAGCTTGAGCGCCAGTTTTAGCTACGGCCCCAATGTAACTAGCCCCTGAACCACCCAAAACGGCAACTCGTGAAATTGTTTGCTGTAAATCAGCAGTTGGGGAAAAAATCAAATTAGGGGAAGCAAGTCGGGTTTTAATGGCTATGAGTAATTCCTGTAATGTCAGAAATGGCTCTAGCAAACCAACACGCCCATATCCTAATCCGGCTTGTGTAGGTACTATGGGAGTAACTTCTTTGAGTTCTAATATCTGAGCCAAAACGTCAGCAGTACCATCCTGCACTTGGTCAAAATTAGTGTGAGCAGTGTAAATACCAATATTGTGAGTAAAAGCTAACCGTACCATTTCGGCGATCGCTTCACCAGTGCGTAAAGATTTGGGAGGAGTAAAAATTAATGGATGATGGGCAAATATCAGATTAGCATTCAGAGCGATCGCTTCCTGCATTACTGCCAAAGTCGGTGTCAAACACACCAAAACCCGTGCTTTTTCCTGCAAAGCTCCAGGTTCAATCTGCCAGCCACAATTATCCCAGCTTTCACACCAAGCGGGATTTGCCCATGCTTCAAACCAAGTAATTAAATCAGGAATTTTCATACTATATTTCCAGGCAATTATTTTGTATGCAGCAAGCTTGCCTTTTAAAGCGTTCCATTTTTGAATTTTGAATTTTGAATTTATTATCAGTGTCTCTGTGGCTGAATATCTAATTTTAATGCTAATTGCTGGCGCATTTCCTGGAAAGGTTTGTTCCATACAGGGCTAGCATTCCAGTTCCACGCTGCTACTGGGATAAGTTGTTCTTCAGCAAGATAAGTTAGCAGACGATATTCATCTTCTGGTTCACGAGAAAAAGTGAAGGGATTGCGGTAGCCAGTATCACACAGTTTATAAGATGTGATTTGACCCTGACTAATACGTTGTAAAAGTTCTTTACCTTTGACGAGCAAATAATCTAAAAAAACCAGACTAAAAGGCTCTATATGTGCGCGTTTTTGTGGCTCTTTTTGTACCCATCTTGCCCAGTCAAATCCATATATAAAATCGTGAACATAACGGAAGCGCATTTCCGTTTTATTTCCGAACATCTCCGTCAGGCAAACCATCTTTTCACCAAAAACTGTTAAGAAAGGAACAGCGCCCTCATCTGCGATTAAAGCTTGTCTAAGCATACTACTTACGAGAAAATCAAAATCCCAGAAGATATTTTCTGGAAAATTTCGTAACTGAGTATACACTATAGATTCGAGAGTTGCCTGAAGGGTTGTGAGGAGTTTAATATCGGTATTTTGTTCAGCAATCAAATTTCCCAATTCGGCAAAGCTGGTAATTAATGTTTTTTGGGGATTAAGTGAGAATAGGTTTACAGACTGCTGGGCAAGGATTTCGTCAATAAATTGGAAAGTATGAGTTGGTGTCAGTTTTTGCTTCATAGTAATTGAAATAGCCCAGGCAGCTTACACTAAATATTAGTGTACATTGGAATAACTATATTCTTAAATAGTCACAAATAAACTTAACCTTTAAATTTACAAATTGACAAGAATTATTTAGTGTATATCTGGTTAATTTTGGAGCAATAATTTTTATGAAAAAGCTATCACCGTGAAAATTACGAAATTCTACCCAAAGGGTACGCAGTATAACCAGGGTATTTAAACTCTACAAAACTACACCTTAAATAAATAAAACTTGATAATTCGCTATCCAGAAATGTGGACAACCAATTCTCTTAAATAACTACGCTGGCGATGTTCCCAAATATAAATTCCCTGCCAAGTTCCCAGCACCAAATGACCACAATTAATCGGGATATGTTCCGAAGTGTGGGTAAGTGCGGTACGAATATGCGCTGGCATATCATCAGCACCTTCTGCATCGTGGATGTATTTTCCCGATTCTGGGACGAGTTTCGCCATAAAGTTAGCTAAATCCACAAGAACATCAGGATCGGCATTTTCTTGGATCACTAAACTGGCTGAAGTGTGGCGTAAAAATAGAGTACAAAGACCAGTTTCAACTCCTGATTCTGCAACTATGGCTTTAATTTTTGCAGTGATGTTGTAAAAAGATTTACCAGTGGTGGAAATTTTTAGTAACTTTTGGTAGTGACTCATTTCAAACAGTAATTATTGATGAAAGTAAAAGCTAATTAGCAGTTGAATCTGCTTGATTTGGTTGTTCTTCTGCCGTTGGTTGATTGCTAGACTGAGTATGTCTTCTCCTAAAGAGGCTCAACACCGCATTTACAGAATTTCTTAGTATATCGGGGATTATAGGTGTACTAGGTAGATTGTGAAGACAAAGCTGTAATGTTATCTAGGTTCGGCTCTGGGAGTTTTAAACCCTTTTTAGAATATTTTGTATCATTTTGGTTGGTATTCATGGTTTTTATAGTTCAGGAATGAAATAAACTGTTACTTGATGTAACAAGGCAAAGACAGCGATTCCGGCAGTCACACCAGTAGCATATTTCAAGGCTAGGGAAATATCGTCTACTTGCTTCTGATTATTATTATAAGTCTCTCTGAAGTCAGCTAACATCTGTAAATTGTATTCTTGAGGTATAAACATCAAATAATCTTCTGGAAATTTTAGCTTTTCTTTATTTCCTTCGTTTTCTTCCTTTTTTTCTAGATTGGGACTAACAAAAAACTTATGTGGCTATAAAGCGCAGATTAGTAACAGAAAGTTGATGGAAAATAATAATATCTCTAACGCACTGAAGATACTAAATATAGTAATCAATCTCGATATTGTTAGAAAAGTTAGTATGGCGCTGTTTGTGACAAATAGAATATTCATCTTGGTGATTAAAATTTGCCGTTCTTCCTTTTGCCTTTCAATCACTCGACGCACATCTTGACTGGCTAATTCTAAAGTTTCTTTATCTACTATTGGAGATTACATTATTAATTGACGTTGTTTTGAATAGCTTTATTTTGTCTGTAAATAATTGAGAACAGCATGAGCGATCGCTTCATTACCATCCTTAGCAATTGGTTGAGATTTTTTCGGTGGTTGGAGTAACTCATGTAGAAAATCCCAAGTGCCTTGAAAAAACTCAGATGAGGTGATAATTTGATGCTGGTTATAATTAGTTATGCCTTCTAGTATAAAACTTGCTTCGGCAAAGTCATCACGCGGCATGGTAACGATAGGTACTCCTAGTAGTGTGGCTTCAGAAAAAGTGCTGTAACCGGGTTTAGAAACGACTCGCCCACAAATAGGCATAAAATCTACAGGGCGATATTGACGATCGCTAATTTTCACCAAATTAGGTAAATCAGGGGCAGATTGATCAAAGACGATGAATTGCCAATCTGGAAATTGCCGTAGGTTATAATATGGTATTTGCTGCAAACCCAAGCCGCCAAAGGTCAACAAAATAGTTCTTTCTACTGGTGCAGTTATTCCCCAAAGAGAGCGTAAATCATCAGCAGAGTGACGGGGAGAACCGCCTGTTAAGCCGACATCTGTGATATTGTTAAAGGCTTGCATTGGTTCATGGAAAGGGAGACGAAACAGGCGATCGCACTTTGAGTACCAATCACTAATCCAATCAGCAATTGCGGTAAATTCACCTCCCCAATCCCGGTAGATAAAGTCCCAACCAAAGTTACTCATCATCCAGCAGGGAATATTTGCAGCTTTGGCAAACCCAGGAGCAAGAAAGGGAATATCTGCCAAGATGAGATTAACGCGATTTTGGCGGATAAAATTCACTTCTGAGGCAATCAGGGAATTTTGATGCTTCTTAATATCGAGCAACTTTTCTAAAGTCGCTACTTTATCCATTGTCAAACTATCGGTTTGCAACACACCCAAATCAAATGCACGGGGACGATAGATAAAATCGCCTTCTATATAGCATTCTAGCAACCAGCGTGGGGCAGTAGTCGCTAGAATTAGCAGAACTTCTGGGCACAACTTTTGAATTGTCGTAGCTACAGAAGCCGTGCGAGCAGCATGACCAAAGCCGTGGTTAGTTATGGCTAAGTATAAGATTGGGCGTTCCATTTTAAAGTTAGGGGTTAGGAGTTAGGAGTTAGGAGTTAGAAGTTAGGAGTTTGGAGTTAAAATCATAATTGCTCAAGGCTATTTCATTCTCATCTATATGACTCATATCTGATTTCTGAACAAGATTTCAGATAGAACCCTGATCAAATAGGCTTTTCAGTCTCAGTATGTTTTCCAAAATCAAATCGGAGTCCTATAGCCCGCCTCAGAATGAATTCTGAGTCTAATAGCGAAAGTCGTCTTTAGACGACTGAGAAAAGGTTATAGTCCGTTTTAACGGACTTTAGCTATTAGCCCGGAACTTAAGTTCTGGGCGGTTTATGTCTAGCACTAAATAGCCCTGCATAATTCCCAGACTGATAACTCATAACTCCTAATTTTTAACTAATTTGTGAAAACTTTGAATTGCCTCAAGCAATTGGTCAATTTCCGATTCTAAAGTAAAGTAATGAACGCTGGCGCGTATACAGCTAGGATCGGCAATTGTCCGAGTTAATATTCTTTGTGAATCTAAAAATTGCACTAACTTCAGATTAGCTTGGGGCTGAGTATTTATGAGTTGGAACGAGACTATACCGCTTTCGGGTGGAGAAGTTCGCAGACACTTGACATCAGGTAACGCCACTAACCGCCGCCAGAGGTAGTCACTGTTATGGCAAATTTGCTCGTAACGTTCCTGTGAGGTTCCCCATTGCTGATGGATTGCGATCGCCTCCCGTAACCCAACATACAACGGATAAGCTAATGTAGACACTTCGTATCGTCGCCCATCTGGAAGCCAACCCACAGGCTGAGATTGACTATTCACAACAATCCCATTTAAGCCAATAAATGTAGGTTTCAGGTTTTCTCGTGCTTCTGGTCGAACATACAAACCACCAGCACCCGCAGGGCCACATAACCATTTGTGACCAGTGAAAGCATAAAAATCTACTCCTAATTCAGTCAAGTTTAAAGGCAACAAACCAACAGATTGGGCAGCATCTATCAATAATAAAGAATGATTATTTCTGCATACTTCGGCAATTTTATTAAGAGGTAAAACTTGACCAGTATTCCAGAAAACATGACTCAATATCACTAGGCGGGTATTGGGGCGTAAGTGCTGGGTAATAAGTTTTACGGGGTCGCCCTCATTTAAAGTCACCTTTAGAGGACAGGTGGTAACTTCCACAGCGAATCTCCGCGCGATTTCGTGGGCTGTGGCAATCACGCCTGGGTGTTCACAGTCTGAGAGCAGCATATGGTCGCCAGCTTGCCACTCAATGCCCCACATGGCGATATTACAGCCAACTGTAACGTTCTGGGTGAGAGTAATTGTTTCAGATGGTGCATATAACTCCGAAGCGATCGCTTCTCTTGCGGCTTGAGTCTGAGGTGCTATCCAGCTATACGCCTCATTGCCAAAGGGGCCTATCTGCTGAACATGAGCTTGAGTTTGGGTCATAGCATCCATTGCTCTTTGGGGCATGGGTCCTTGTCCCCCATAATTGAAATAAATCTTATTTGCTAAAGCGGGAAATTGCTCTCGATGGGTATGCAACTTGGTTTGTGCGACAGAAATACTAGTCATAATTCACAAGGAATATCTGCTGTTTGCAGGTTAATAAGAGGTATTTGTACTTTGTGCTAGGAGCAAGGCTAAAAATACGGATGAGATTAATTTACAGCTATTTTCAGTAAATAGACCACGCGGTAGGGGCACAGCAATGCTGTGCCCTGACGACAGATGTGGTTCAAATACTTGAATTCTGCTGTAAGCCCTCGCTGCCAAATTTCATCTCGTAATCAGTAACGATAAATGCTGTGTGACTTTTTGTGCTAGATTCTGAGCTGTTTGAGAAGTAATCAGATGGTGTTTGAACTCTGAAGCATGATGCCACGGATTAGCCTTGCGATCTCGATCAGACTCGTAACGGGGGAAGAGATGCCAATCTTTATTAATAAATCTCGCACTGCCTTTCTATCCCGTCTCGGAATGAATTCCGAGTCTGATAGCTGAAGTCCACTAAGCGTGGACTTCAGCTATCAGCCCTGAACTTCAGTTCTGAGCGGGATTGCCTGTCTGTGTGAGAGTTTCACTCTGACAAAAATGTGGGTAGAGCATTTTTCGACTTGTGTGTACACCGTAGCATCTGTCACTTAGGAGAAACGCAAACGCCTATCTGTTTACGCCAATAGCTAGCTGTTGACAGTATAGAATAAACGGCAAATCAGGTGTAGAGGCGTTGGCGTAGCCCACCGAAGGTTTCGCCACTTCAAAACTTTAGTTGTCTGAGTTACTCGCAGAGTGTACTAATTCTTGTTAACTTAAAAGAATGCTAATTAATGCTGAACTCCTACTGCAATACCAACGCTGTAAACGCCGGCCTTTTCTAGATATCCACGGTGACAAAAGTCAGCGCGATGCTCCCAATGAGTTGCTACGGAAACTACAACAGGACAAAATCGCCCATCAGATGAGTGCTTTGGCACAGGTGACTTATGATCAACCAGATTATTCATACGGAAACTGGGAAAACGCAGAGAAGGCAACTTTAGAATTGATGCAGCGTGGGGTTGAGTACATATATAAAGGAGTACTGTTAGCAACTTATTCTGAAGCATACACCTTACTGAGTCGTCCAAATTTACTCGTGAAACGGCCAGGAAAATCCTGCTTTGGAGATTGGATGTACGTTGCGGCTAGTATTGAACTAGGTAAGCGCCCTAAGCAAGAATATCAAGTTGTTGCCGCATTTCACACCCAAGTATTGGCAACAGTACAGGACTTTGCACCAGAAACAGCTTGGCTGATATTGCGTACCAAAGATAGAAATTATCCTGTGGATTTGCTCAAATGGATACCACGGATGCAGCAGATTCTAGAGGAGTTTATTCAAGTTTTAGACTTACCAAATCCGCCAGAGGTGTTTATTGCTCGGCAAAAGTGCAATCTGTGCCATTGGTATAGTCAATGTTATGCTGTTGCTCAATCTGAAAAACATCTCTCACTGTTACCAGGCGTAACACCCATTCGCTACACTCAACTGCAAGCCTTAGCCATCACCACACTGGAATCTCTCGCTGACACCAGTCCCAGTACCTTAGAAAACCTGCTTGGTTTTGACAGTGAAGTAGCGCCTAAGCTAGTAGTGCAAGCTCAATCTGCATTGGAAAAACGACCGCTTATTTTACCCTACCCGCTACCAATAAAAGATATTACCTTCACAGCACCCATAGAGCTTTACTTTGATATTGAGGCGCAGCCAGACTTAGATTTAGATTATCTCTTAGGGGTTTTGGTCGTTGATAGACTTGCCAATACAGAACAGTTTTATTCATTTTTAGCAGATAAACCAGAAGACGAAGAATTAGTTTGGCAGCAATTTTTGGATTTGGTTTGGCAATATCCCGAAGCGCCAATTTATCATTTTTGTGTCTACGAGTTTGATACAGTCAAACGGTTGGCAAAGCTTTACAACACTCCCTACGCCTCAGTCCGTCCTGTATTGAGTCGATTTGTGGATGTGTATGAACAATTAACCCAAAGTGTAGCATTGCCCGTAGAAAGTTATGCCCTGAAAGCGATCGCTCGTTGGTTAGGATTTGAGTGGCGGGAAAAAGAAGCTAGTGGTGCCAAGTGTATTTATTGGTATGATCAGTGGCTAGAAACAGGCGATCGCACCTTACTAGAAATTATCCAAAGCTACAACGAAGATGATTGCCGCGCTACCCGCAGAGTCAAAGATTGGCTTGTTAATTTTTTTCAGGATGAATATGATTTGCGACTAGCTTAAGTAATTTCGTATTTTCTAAAGGTTATCAATTGGTTGGAATACATATATAGCGTTTCCTAATCACATGAGGTACATCATCGCCCCCTCTTCGCTTGCGGGGAGGGGGTTGGGGGTGGGGTTCTTGTACCTCTCTCCTTTTAGGAGAGAGGCTTTGAATTTTTCCTCCTTCCCGCTTCGGGAAGGGGGTTAGGTCTGTTTGCATACCCATACCTCATCGGATTGAAAATGGCTATATGCAAGTTAAATATAGTTGTGCCTCCCTACCGTGTTTTGATGTCACAAAAAAATTCTATGCAGCTAATTAAAAAAATTTTCGTATTCCCGCGAATTATTTACTTCTTTATCCCGATTGTAATTATCATTTGCTTATTCATAAACTTTCTTTCAAATGCTGTTGAAGTGAGTAGCATAAAGTTTATCGGGGAAGCCACTTTACCGAAAGGTTTAATATTTCAGAAAACTGAAGTTGGAGGTTTATCTGGAATTACCTATGATCCAAAAAACAACCTTTATTATGCTATTTCCGATGACCGTGGACAAAAAGCTGCCGCTCGTTTCTACACCATGAAAATCGACTTGGGCAAAGGTTCTCTACAAAAAGGTGGAGTTATTCCCGTCGGTATTACTACATTATTAAATGAAAATGGTCAAAAATTCCGCCCTGGTGAAACTGATACAGAAGGTATTGCCTTAAATAATAAAGCAAGTGTGTTTATTTCTTCTGAAGGCGATGCTACAAAATTAATTAATCCTTTTATTAAAGAGTTCTCTCTATCTTCTGAAAGGGAAATAAAAACACTTCCTATCCCAAATAAATTTTTGCCCGATAAAAGTAGTAAAAAAGGTATCCGCAACAATTTGGCTTTTGAAAGCCTCACAATCACACCCGATAAAAAGCATCTATTCACAGCCACCGAAAATGCTCTAATTCAAGATGGTGTCGCAGCTAAACCTAACATCGGTAGTCCTTGCCGGATTTTGGAATACAACTTGCTCAACAACCAGCCAGAAAAGGAATTTCTTTATCAAACTGAACCAGTTGCACCATTTTTGAATCTGATTGGCAAATTCGCTAGTGGATTACCTGATTTACTTGCTCTCGATAATCAAGGACACTTCCTAAGTTTAGAACGGTCTTTTACTGGTTTAGGATTTGCTATTTCTCTGTTTCAGGTTTCTTTAGAAGGAGCTGATGATATTCATCAGATTGATAGCCTTTTAGCAGTTAACTCCAAAAATATTAAACCAGTTAAGAAAAAATTGCTGTTAGATTTGAGTACCCTAGATGTACTACTAGATAACATCGAAGGCTTAACTCTTGGAGCTAAACTACCCGATGGACAGCAATCATTAATTCTCGTCAGTGACAACAATTTCAACTCCCTGCAACGCACCCAGATACTAGCCTTTAAAATTAAAATTGAAACACCACTAATCAGATTATTACGCGGTTTACTACCGAATTAAAACCATTAGTTGTACGGAGAATAAGACGCGTAGGCGTAGCCCGTCGTAGACATCGCGCCTTTACCGCTACTTACTTATTTGAAGCTTATTCCTGTGTATTCACGGAATCTACTAGACAACTTTTTCTAGTCTTTTTGTAGTTTACGTGTAATTTCTCAACCTTATTCATTAATAAATATGTTATAGAATGTTTAGGAAATTTTGCAGAGAGATTAACTATGATTACAGTATATAATTAATTTTCTAAAATTTAGGATATTTTTGAGATTTACATTTAATAATTAGCTAGACTTATTAAAGCATTTTACCAACAATATTTTTTATAAATCATTCTAATGTCACAAACTAAAATTGATAATATGGTAGGGCAAAAAGCAGAGGTAGACCATTACATTGGACAATTTTTAAATAATCGCTATTTAATCAAAGATTTGATTGGTAAAGGAGGGATGGGTAGAGTTTATTTAGCAGAAGATACTGCTAAAGGTGGTATGGCGATCGCAATTAAAATGTTATCACTCAGTTTGGTAAATCAGCAAATGTCCCAACGCTTTGCCAGAGAAATTTTTATTGGCGCTCAATTGGGTCGCAAAAGTAAACATATTGTTCGCATTTTAAGTTACGGAGTTACTGATGATAAAACTCCATTTTATGTCATGGAATACCTCCAAGGAAAAAATCTCAAACAAATTATCAAAATTCAGCCTTTAACATTATCGAAGTTTTTGGAGATTTGTAATCAAATTTGTTTAGGCTTACAATGTGCCCACCAAGGTATTAGCCTCAAAGGAGAAATTTATCCAATTGTTCACAGAGATATTAAACCAGAAAATATATTCATTAGTGAAGATAGTAAACAAGGAGAAATTGTTAAAATCCTAGATTTTGGTATTGCTAAATTTCTAACAGAGCGCAGTGGGATGACCCTGACAGATTCTTTTATTGGCAGTTTGCCTTACTGTTCTCCAGAACATATGGAAGGGCGGAAATTGCTAGATGTCCGCTCTGATATTTACAGTTTGGGAGTACTAATGTTTGAGATGTTGACAGGAAAGCATCCATTTCAGACAAAAAGCAACTCTTTTGGTACTTGGTATCAAGCTCATCGCTTTCAAATGCCACCTACAGTTGAGCAAGTGAATCCGCAAGTCAAAATCCCACAGATATTAGAGAAAATGTTGATGAGTTGTTTAGCTAAAGAAGTAAGCGATCGCCCTCAAAATATCAACCAAATATTAGAATATTTAGAAAAGGTTAATATTCAGCTTAATGAAGTTAGTCCTAATAATAGCAGTGATATTATTAATCTTTCATGTCCCATCCAATTAGTACCTGCAACATTATTATCAGAACAAGAGTGCTTACAGAAAAGTTGGCCTAAAAATAAACCAATTGCGCCAATTGGATTTCCCCATTTACTACATACTTCCCAAAGACTTATACCAACTTTTTGGGCAATGTTGCCCGAACAAGAGATTACAAACTTTTTGGATAAAATACATGGGACTGAATTTATTAGTCAAATGAATGTATACCCGATGCTATTATGGGTTACAGTCCTACACAATGCCCAGCCTTCTCTGACTAAGTGGCTACCTTATTTTTTGGATTTGAAAGATAATAAAGGGCAGAAAATAGTACGTAGTTTAGCAGAAGTAGGCTACTATCATCTACTACTTTTTGCCCTAGAAGATCCAAATCGTTGCTCTCATGTAACGACTTTAAACCTCACGGCTAACCAGCGCCAGCAACTTATAGATTGCTTAGATATAAGTCAACTGTCAAATGAAATAACTTTGCCTAATCAAGCCAAAAATCTTCTAAAAACAGAGTATGAAAAACTAAAATTAGATATCTTACTAAACTTAGCCACAGATAAAAAAGCTGAGAAAGAAGGTTTGAAAAATTGGATGGCTAAATTTTTTGAGATTTTTTTTAAACTTTTATCACGTCATTGAAAGTCCGCGCTCAAAATCAAAACCTTGCTACCATTACCTAATAATATTTTTATGTGTGTATTACTAACTTTAAATCGACTCAGCAGTAAAGGTGATCAAAGTGAATCAAAGCCCATTTACATCTCCAAGTACTACGGGCTTGCTTGCCAATCGTTATCAACTCAACCAATTAATTGGTAGTGGTGGTATGGGTGAAGTTTTTTTAGCAAATGATATTTTGTTAGGAGGTATACCAGTTGCTATCAAGTTTTTGACTCAGACTGTTGTCGATACTAAGATGCAACAAGACTTTGCTCGTGAAGCTTTAATGAGTGCAGCTTTGAGCCAAAAAAGCATACATATAGTGCGGGCGTATGATTATGGTGTGAATGAGAAAGGAAAACCATACTACGTTATGGAATATCTAAGCGGCAAGAGTTTAAAGGATTTAATTCCGTTGTCCTTGCCTATGTTTTTGACTCTCTCCCGCCAAATTTGTTTGGGCTTACAGTGCGCTCATCAAGGCATTAACATTGATGGCAAAATTTGTCCGTTAGTTCATAGAGATATCAAGCCTGCCAATATATTAGTTATTCCCGATCCGATATTAGGTCAGTTAGTTAAAATTCTTGATTTTGGTATTGCTAGATTTTTGAATTACACATCAACAGCTAGTACAAGCAGGGGATTTAATGGCACTTTACCCTACTGTTCTCCAGAACAGCTAGATGGGGAAAAATTAGATAGTCGCTCTGATATTTATAGCCTGGGTGTGATGATGTTTGAGATGCTCACAGGCAAAAAACCTTGGCAACCAGAAACTGATTACTTTGGTGCTTGGTATAAGGCACATCACTTTGAACAACCAAAAGCGATCGCAGATGTTAGCCCTACTCTTCAAGTACCTCAGAAGCTAAATAACCTAATCATGGCTTGTCTTGCTAAAAAAGCAAGCGATCGCCCACAAAATATCGCTCAAATTCTGGAAGTTTTAAACAGTTTAGAACAGTCTAGTTTTCCCAGTTTACCGACAATTTTAGGCTCTAGTTCCATCCTTAGTAGTCCCTTATATTCTGGATTAACAATCACAGTAGAACAAAGCTGTCAGCAACTTTTGTGGCCTCCAAATAAACCAATTCAAGAAATTGTTTTTCCCCAGCTTCTAGACACCGCAGAAGGATCTATGACAGCGCTATGGTTGATGTTGCCTAAAGAAGAAATCAAAAACTATGCCCTTTCTACTCGTTACAACCAATTTATCTTCATGATATCCCCTCACCCAATGCTGTTGTGGGTGACTGTACTCTACAACCGGCAAGTGGCTCCTAAATGGCTACCGTGCTATTTGGATATGCAAAATCCCCAAAATCTTCGGCTGGTAAGTTCCCTAGCTGAAAATGAGCGCTACCCTTTGATTTTTTTTACCCTAGAAGCACCACATTCCTGCACCAACGTTCTCACCAGTCACATTGATCAAACTCAACGGCAAATGTTGAAAACTTGGGTGCAACAGAGTCAGAGTCTACCACCCGCTTCTCAACTCCAGTTGAGCAAACAGCTATTAAAGCAGCAGTATAAACAAATGCAATCCCGGATATTGCAGCATCTGGAATCAAAGCCACTAGTTGTATTATCAGAGTCTATTTAACGAAAAATTCGCACCTTCAGCTTAGAGTAGACGGGACAAAAATAATTTCTAATTCCCAACTCCAAAACACTTGACAAAGATAAAAAAAATAGTGATAATAGCAAAGTTGCCAAACAAGGGACTGTAGTTCAATTGGTTAGAGCACCGCCCTGTCACGGCGGAAGTTGCGGGTTCGAGCCCCGTCAGTCCCGTTCTAAATTTATGAGTAGTCAGTCCTACAAATTCAGAGACACTCGCTACTGCTACGCTAACTGCGGAAACTGCCTTTCCAATTTCTAGCTGAGTCTTAAATAATATCGGAATTGGGCATTGGTTCTTTGGCAGCTTGTCAGTCTGCATTTCCTTAGACCTCTTGCAAAAGTCTCTAACACCCCACCCCCAAACCCTCCCCGCTCTTCGGGAGTGGAGCGTTTGCTTTACTCAAATGCGGGGTGGGGTTCTTTATTTTTGATTTATGCAAGAGGTCTCTTGACTCAGAATTTAGGATTTGAATATAAGCTACATTTATCATGCTTTGCGAAAGAGAGAATTAACTGTGACTGTTAGAGTCCGAATTGCGCCGAGTCCAACCGGAAATTTACATATTGGTACAGCTAGAACGGCTGTATTTAACTGGTTATTTGCCCGCCACCACGGCGGTAAATTTATACTGCGAATTGAAGACACAGATTTAGAGCGATCGCGTCCCGAATACACCGACAATATTCTTGAAGGACTGCGCTGGCTAGGACTTAACTGGGATGAAGGGCCATTTTTCCAATCCCAACGCCTGGATCTTTATAAAGAAGCAGTAGAAAAACTGCTAAATCAAGGATTAGCCTATCGCTGTTACACCACTTCCGAAGAACTAGAGGCTCTAAGAGTTGCCCAAAAAGCTAGAGGCGAAGCTCCTCGCTATGACAACCGTCATCGTAACCTCACGCCAGAACAACGCGCCGCATTTGAAGCAGAAGGTCGTTCCTCTGTGATTCGCTTCAAAATCGAAGATGGGCGGGAAATTGTCTGGAATGACCTAGTAAGAGGGAAGGTGTCTTGGCGAGGTAGCGATTTAGGTGGTGATATGGTCATCGCCCGCGCCTCAGAAGAGGGTAGTGGTCAACCTTTATACAACTTTGTAGTTGTAGTGGATGACATTGATATGCAAATCACCCATGTCATCCGGGGAGAAGACCACATCGCCAACACCGCCAAGCAAATTTTACTGTATGAAGCTTTGGGGGCAAAAATTCCAGAGTTTTCCCACACGCCGCTAATTTTGAACACTGAAGGGCGCAAGCTTTCTAAGCGAGATGGCGTCACTTCCATTTCTGAGTTTCATCAAATGGGCTTTACTGCTGAAGGCTTGGTGAATTACATGACATTGCTGGGTTGGTCGCCACCAGACTCGACGCAAGAGATATTTACCTTGGATACAGCAGCGAAAGAATTTGGCTTTGAGCGCGTCAATAAAGCAGGTGCAAAGTTTGACTGGGACAAGCTGGACTGGTTGAACAGTCAGTATATCCACCATACGCCAGTAGATAAACTTACAGATTTACTCATACCCTATTGGCAAGCAGCTGGGTATAAATTTGATGGTGGAAGAGAACGCCTCTGGTTAGAACAGCTAGTAACTTTAATTAGCCAGAGTTTGACTCGTTTAGTAGATGCAGTAGCTCAAAGCCAACTGTTTTTTAGCGATACAGTTGAATTTACCGAAGAAGCTAGTACACAACTGAAGCAAGAAGGTTCTCCTGCTGTCCTTGAGGGGATTGTCACAGCTTTGGAAAACCAGCCGCAACTGTCGGAAGCCGTCGCCCAAGATATTATTAAACAAGTGGTGAAAGAGCAAAAAGTCAAAAAAGGCTTAGTCATGCGATCGCTCAGAGCAGCCTTAACTGGAGATGTTCATGGCCCCGACCTAATTCAATCTTGGTTACTACTAAATCAGATTGGTTTAGATAAGTCGCGCTTAAGTCGGGCATTAACGGAAGGTAATTAGTGATTACTTCCAGATTTTAGAAATATTTTAGATTTTAGGGGCGCGCAAACGTGCGCCCCTATCCATAAGGTAGAGCAACTATAGGAACAAGAAACCATTGACTAATTACTAATGAATTCTCCCCAATTTCAAATCTAAAATAAGCTGACGAGCATTTAAATTGCGTACAACTAGTGGACAAAAACCCTACTGTGATTGAATTTCTTAATTTTGAATTTTGAATGCGTGAATTTTGAATTGCTTAGTAGTCAATTATCCTCACGTTGGGAACTTGGTGTGTAAAATTAATGTCTTCAAAAACACTTAGAAGCGAACGTAATTACAATGCCGACAAAAGCGCTCAATAGAGGGATGAGATTATCGTTCATGATAGTTACGGTCTTCATCACATCAACAGTTAATGCTGTGACTGATGCTCAGGAAGCGCCAACGATATTTGGAGATGTCACCATTGACCCCCAGTTTTCGCCAGACCCCCTAACAGTTCGCGGGATGAGTGGTGGTTCAATATCTGGCAGTCAAGTAGCCGCCAGGAGCGAAACAGCCACTGGTCCTTGTACCGGATTTGTTGATGAAACACCAGACCACACATTAGCGCTAACAAGTAAATTTGACTACCTGAAGTTGCAAGTGCAAAGTCCTGAAGACACCACCATGATTATCAAGGGACCCGGTGGTACTTGGTGCAATGACGATTTTAATGGCAAAAATGCCGGTATGGTTGGTGAATGGCTGGCTGGAACTTACCAAATTTGGGTTGGTTCCTACGAAAAAGGCAAATATCTTCCTTACACTCTACAAATTACAGAAGTTAACTAGGGTATTGGGAATGGGGCATTGGGCATGGGGCATTGGGTAAAACAGTTCTGAGTTACCAGTAAACAAGTGAGATTCCCAACTGAGCACTCAAAATTCCCTTGTCTTCCTCATCTACCTTGTCTCCCTCACTTCTCCACTCCCCCAGAATGATGATTGACAGGGGCTTGAACGATACGAGGAGCATTCTGGAGAAATTCTCCGTGTCTTTGCATTCCATTGCTCTCCCTTTTCTCGTGCGATATTGTATTAAAATTAAGTTAACTTTGATTAAGATTCTTGTTGCCATCGCCATAATGCGCCGATCGCTCTATGGGAATGCATATAAGAGATCAAATTAAACAAAATGGAAAAATGGATTTATAAACATCCGTTTAACAGCTGAAAGTGACAGAGTGATCAACATTCGGTTGCTAAGGCAGATGAGTTGTATAGGCACTTAGAGGCAAATTAACATGAAATTCTCCTGGAAAGTCCTAGTACTCTGGACATTGCCTGCTTTGGTAATTGGCTTTTTCTTCTGGCAAGGAGCCTTTGCAGGCGCTCCTGCTGACATGAGTAAGAATACAGCCAATACCCGCATGACTTATGGCCGCTTTCTAGAATACTTGGACGGCGATCGCGTTAGCAGTGTGGATCTGTACGAGGGCGGTAGGACAGCAATTATAGAAGCCCGCGATCCAGACATCGAAAACCGCGTCCAAAGGTGGCGGGTGGATTTGCCTATTAACGCTCCTGAGTTAATCAGCAAGCTCAAAGAAAAAGACATCAGTTTTGATGCTCACCCCATGCGGAATGATGGCGCAATTTGGGGATTGTTGGGTAATCTCATATTTCCAGTTTTATTGATTACTGGGCTGTTCTTTTTGTTCCGGCGTTCTAGTAACCTCCCCGGCGGCCCAGGTCAAGCGATGAACTTCGGCAAATCCAAAGCGCGTTTCCAAATGGAGGCGAAAACTGGGGTGAAATTTGACGACGTAGCCGGGATCGAAGAAGCTAAGGAAGAATTGCAAGAAGTCGTCACCTTCCTCAAACAGCCAGAAAGATTTACCGCAGTAGGCGCACGCATTCCCAAGGGAGTTCTGTTAGTTGGACCTCCTGGAACTGGTAAAACTTTACTAGCAAAAGCGATCGCTGGCGAGGCAGGTGTACCTTTCTTCAGTATTTCCGGTTCGGAATTTGTGGAAATGTTCGTTGGTGTGGGTGCATCCCGCGTCCGCGATTTGTTCAAGAAAGCTAAAGATAACGCCCCCTGTATCATCTTCATCGATGAAATCGACGCCGTAGGACGGCAACGGGGTGCTGGTATCGGTGGCGGTAACGATGAGAGAGAGCAAACCCTCAACCAACTCCTCACCGAAATGGACGGGTTTGAAGGTAACACAGGCATCATTATTATTGCTGCCACCAACCGTCCCGACGTACTAGACTCAGCCTTATTGCGTCCGGGTCGCTTTGACCGCCAAGTAACAGTCGATCCACCCGATATCAAAGGGCGTTTGGAAATCTTGCAAGTCCACGCACGGAACAAGAAACTAGACACTAGCGTATCTTTGGATGCGATCGCTCGGCGCACTCCTGGATTCACTGGTGCTGATTTAGCCAATTTACTCAACGAAGCGGCAATTCTCACTGCTAGAAGACGCAAAGAAGCGATCACCCTCCGCGAAATTGATGATGCGGTGGATCGGGTAGTTGCAGGGATGGAAGGTACTCCTTTGGTGGATAGCAAGAGCAAGCGCTTAATTGCCTACCACGAAATTGGACACGCCTTAGTTGGGACTTTGTTGAAAGACCATGACCCAGTGCAGAAAGTTACCCTCATTCCACGAGGACAAGCACAGGGTTTGACTTGGTTTACTCCCAACGAAGAACAGGGGTTAATTTCCCGTTCTCAACTCAAAGCCAGAATTACTGGTGCTTTAGGCGGTCGCGCTGCTGAAGAGGTAATTTTTGGGGCTGCGGAAGTTACAACTGGTGCAGGTGGAGACTTACAACAGTTGTCGGGAATGGCACGGCAGATGGTGACGCGGTTTGGGATGTCAAACTTAGGCCCACTTTCCTTAGAAAGCCAACAGGGAGAAGTATTTTTGGGTCGTGACTGGACAACCCGATCTGAGTATTCCGAATCCATTGCCTCGCGCATTGATGGCCAAGTCAGGGAAATTGTTGAAGAGTGCTACGACAATGCTAAGAAGCTGATCCGCGATCATCGCACTGTCACCGATCGCTTAGTCGATTTGCTGATCGAAAAAGAAACCATTGACGGCGAAGAATTCCGCCAGATTGTAGCTGAATACGCTGAACTCCCTGAGAAGCAGCAGTACGTACCGCAACTGTAACCACTGTTCTAAAATCACTGAAATGGGTATGGTCAAAAGGCTATACCCATTTTTATTTTAGGTATTTGCAATACTAAGTTATTTTATTTAGTGTCAGGGAATACTAAGCATAGTTAAAAATTTGATATTCCTATGCAATACCTAATAGCTTTCGCAGCGCTAAAATTAATCAGAAATTTCAAAAAGAACTGCGACTAAATCCACCCATATATCAGGATAATCTTCTGCATTTCATATTCAAGTATCTGAAGCAACTCGGATATGGAAACTTGCCTTTCAGTAAAAGATACGCCTTAGTAAAGGGATTGATTCAACAGCAGTACGAATCCCGTAGTAAATGGAAAACTAGAGTTTTTCTATTAGTTATATACTGTGTAACTTTGTTAGGTGGAATGGTAGGTACTCTGCAAGCTATTACTCCTAGTTGGGTAAGGTTATTAACTAACTATTCTAAAAATTCTCAGCAAATACTTGAGCAGAGCAGAAAAAATAGACAACAACAAATTGAGTTTACAACTGCTGCTTTACGTACAAATCCCAATGATGTTAATGCTTATATAAAGCGATCGCGGGCGCGTTTGGGACTGTATGACTATAAAGGCGCACTAGCAGATTATGACCAAATTGTGCGCTTAAAACCTCACGATATTGAATCTCGTATGACTCGTGCCAACTTTCGTAATAGATTAAAAGATTATAAAGGCGAGATTCAAGATTATAACGAGATTTTGCGCCTTAACTCCAAAAATGTCAGTGGTGTCTATTACCAGCGAGCGCAAGTTCTTAATCTTCTGGAAGACTATAAAGGAGCGATCGCTGATTACAACGAAATTATTAAATTGAATACCAAAGATACCTACACTTATATCTCTCGTGGATATACTCGTCAAAAACTCCAAGATTACAAAGGTGCGATCGCAGATGCTAACTATGTAATTCAGCTAAATCCTAAAGAAGCAGAAGCATATATATTGCGTAACTAAATTCGTCGTCATTTGGGAGATAATCAAGGAGTGATCGCAGATGAACAAACTGGAAATACTCTTTTTAAAGCTATGGATGAGGAAGATCATAGTTGATAAAAACTAACACAACAGACTTTGATATTACAAATGCAAATGGGGTATTAGGCATTGATTTGGGAATCAATTTTGAATGACAACGAATGAAGATGGCTTGTGTATAATGTCAATCTTATTATCAATATCACAGTAACTTGGGGATAGTGCATACCATCCTTTTTTTTTGCGTAGAATCTTAGGAGGTCATAAAATCTTATAAATTACACTTGGTAATACATTAATTTGGATAAACGATTTATTAATAACTTATGTTAACAACTAACGATCTTTGCCTAATTCGCGCTCAACACTCCCTTGAGGATCTATCGGTGGGTGATGCTTTTGGAGAGCGATTTTTTCTCCATCCAGATGTGGCAAAAAGTCTGATTGTCGCCCGTGCCATCCCAGCATCACCTTGGTACTATACCGACGACACTCAAATGGCGCTTTCGATTATGACAATTCTTCAAGAATATGGGGAAATTTACCAAGACGGTCTGGCAGAAAGCTTTGCGAAACTATACGATCGCGAACGGGGTTATGGTGCAGCAATGCACGGGCTGCTAACGCGGATACGGGATGGCGAACCTTGGCAGAAGGTGGCCAGTAGTCTGTTTGGCGGACAGGGTTCCTATGGGAATGGAGCGGCGATGCGGGTTGCACCCATAAGGGCGTTCTTCGCTAAGGATCTGGATTTGGTTGTCAGTCAAGCTCGTTCTAGTGCCGAAGTAACTCACAGCCATCCAGAAGCGAAGCGATCGCTGGTGCAGTTGCCGTAGCAGTTGTTGCTGCATGGGCGGCGAAATTACAAGCTTCTATACCCAGTAAACAAGAATTTCTTAACCTTGTCTTACCTTATATTCCAGAAAGTGAGGTAAGTTCAAAAATCCGCCGTGCTTATGATTTGCCGGAGACAACACCAGTGCAATCAGCAGCTACTCTGCTGGGAAATGGTACTCATATCTCAGCACAAGGTACAGTCCCCTTTGCACTCTGGTGTGCTGGCCAGCACCTTGATAACTACGAAGAAGCACTGTGGTTAACTGTAAGTGGCTTGGGAGATAGAGATACTACTTGTGCGATCGCGGGTGGTATTGTGGTGATATCTACAGGTGTGGAAGGTATTCCCACGACATGGCTGCAAGCACGAGAACCTTTGCACAAGACCCAAAAGAACTGGCTTTGATTAAGGAAAGTGGCGATCGCGAATGGTACTGTATACAAAAATCTACCTACTTTTATTCGCACAAATTATGAATACTAAAGCCAAATTATTGACTCTTGCTTCCTTAACGTTGGCAGTTTCTTCTCTAACTGTCAGCACAGTCATAGCACAGGCGAAACTAACAAACCAGTCAAAACTGTTTATCAATGGAATCGGCGGAGTACGAGTTGGGATGACTGTTTCCCAAGCGGCAAAAGCTGCTGGTATTAAGCTAATTGGCGATTCGCCGAATAACAGTTGCTACTACGTTAAGCCACAAAACGAACCCAAAAATCTTTTGTTCATGGTTACAAAAGATCGTATTTCTAGAGTAGATGTACGGCAGAATACGCAGATTACTACCCTCAAAGGTGCAAAAATTGGCGACACAGAAGCGCAAATCAAGTCTCTTTATCCAGGACAAATTCAAGTCACACCTCATAAATACGTCCAAGGCGGACACTATTTGACATTTATCCCGAAAGACAAATCTAACCAGAACTATCGTATAGTTTTCGAGACTGACGGTAAGCGTGTTACTCTGTTTCGGTCAGGTAAATTACCGGAAGTTAAATTTGTTGAGGGCTGTTCTTGATCTGAGATATCATCAACGGAACGCGGGAGTCCCCACCCTCAAATCTTAGTAGGGTGGGGTGGGATAGCGATCGCAGCACTTTATTCCCAAGATGGTCTAATGCCGTACAGCGCTTTTAATCTTAGTAAAGTCAAAACAGACTTTAAATTAATCTTTGTTGAAAATCAAGATTTATTTGCGGATATACAGACAGTTTCTCCTAGTGAATATCTAAATTTGATTTTCTCTGAGCATCTACCATTGGTAACAGCAATAAATACAGAAAAAGCTCGTTCTGAACTAATTATTATGCCTGTTTTAATTGAAGTTAAACGCTTCTTTAAATACCAAATTAGTATATTTTCTGGTTCAGAGTTTAATGTAGATGCTTCTAAAGGCTTAGAAGGGCGCTGTGATTTTATTCTCAGTTGTTCACCAGAACAATATGATATTACTAGCCCTATCGTAACTATTGTGGAAGCTAAAAATGAAAGTATTAAATCTGGCTTAGGACAATGCATTGCGACAATGATTGCATCTCAATTGTTTAACCAGCAACAAGGAAATATTATAAATGAAATTTATGGTGTAGTCACCACAGGAACAGGTTGGAAATTTCTCAAACTTTGTGACAATACCATCTTTATCGATCAGAACGATTACTTTATTAAAGAAATAGATAAAATCTTAGGAATTTTGACAACAACTCTGATGGCTTGTCCGCAATTTTAGTTTGGGGATCGTGTGTACCATCTCCATTTTTGGGAGCATCTCAATGAGTGTAAAAAGCCTTGTAAAACCTCACCCCAACCTTCTCCTTACCAAGGAGAGGGAGCAAGAATCTTGTTTCTCATCTGGTATATTTGCAAAACTGAGATGCGCCCTATTTTTTATCGTTCCACTTCATTTACTGCTTTGGGAACTCCCGCAGTTAATACCTCATTTCCATCAGGTGTAACTAACAGATCATCCTCAATACGAATGCCAATACCAATCCATCGAGGATCAGTCTCTGGTTGATCTTCTGCTAGTTTGGTATCAGGTACAATATATAGTCCCGGTTCTACTGTCAAAATCTGACCTGGTTGTAAAATCTGCGGTTTATCTTCACCGTGCTGGTAAACTCCCACATCATGGACATCCAAACCTAACCAATGACTGGTGCGGTGCATATAATATGGTTTGTATTTTTCTTCTTCAATTAACTTATCAATTTCGCCTTTGAGGATGCCAAGTTCGACTAAACCTTCCGTGAGGACGCGCACTGCTGTATCATGAATTAATTTGAAAGGATTACCTGGTTTTACTTGAGCGATCGCTTGTTTTTGCGCCTCCAAAACAATCTCATACAGTGTCTTTTGTTCTGGTGTAAATTTGCCCCCGACAGGAAATGTCCGGGTAATATCGGAGTTGTAATAACCGTAAGTACAACCGGCATCAATTAGCAGTAATTCTCCATCCTGCATTTGACGATTATTTTCAATGTAGTGGAGTACGCAAGCATTCACGCCGGAAGCTACAATCGAAGGATAAGCCGGGCCTAACCCACCTCGTACTCGAAAGATGCGTTCCATCTCCGCCTGTATTTCGTACTCATAACGTCCGGGTGCGGCGATTTCTTGGGCGTAATTGTGTGCTTCAACTGCGATCGCAACTGCTTGACGCATCAATTCCAACTCAGCTTCACTTTTAATTAGTCTCATGCTGTTGAGGACAGTCCCACTATCTTCAATGGCGATCGGTCCTGTACCGCGCTTAGGATAAGTCCGCAGCAAACTTTGGTAATGTGTGAGGATTTGGTCATTGAAGGTGCGATCGCGTCCGAAGTGATAGTAAATCCGACTAGCTTTTTCCAAATACTGCGGCAACTTTTGATCTAACTCACTAATCGGGTATGCTTCATCAGCGCCATAAATTTCCTTGGCTGCATCTACCCCAGAAAGATAACCAGTCCATACTTCCTTTTCACGATCCTTCGGTTGGACAAATAGCACAAACCGATGTTCTGAATGATGCGGCGCTAACACTGCTACTGCCTGTGGTTCATTAAAACCAGTCAGGTAAAAGAAATCACTATCTTGGCGATAAACATGCTCGACATCGTTATGCATCACTGCCATTGGCGCACTGCGAAAAATGGCTGTGCCATCACCAATTTTTGCCATTAACTGCTCACGACGCTGCCGATATTCTGCTTGCATAGCTGATGTATATATGAAAGTATTGTCTTATTTTACACTTTTGACAACTAAAGGATGCACAGATCATGCTTCTCCGTAGTTGCTAATCTAAGTTATTCTATCTAATATTTGTTTCAACTCAAGTCATAAATTATTAGACATCTGGTGAAATTAAATATGCATTATCCATAACCCTTAGACATCTCCATAAATTAATTATACGATACCTGAAATCCTTGTAGAGATGCTAAATTTTACATCTCTAGATTTTTTCGGAGATGTTTTATCTAATCCTGATGTAATTACATAATGGAAAGATTTTTCTGTAACCGAGTAACAATTATATAAATCTGTATGTTTTAATTCAATATTTTAAATGTCAAATAAGAGAAATCAACTTTTCTGCTTTTATCTCTAAATTATCACATAGATAAAGCACAAGAAATATTTTACAATTGCTTATATAGAACTTGAAAATTTCATAATAATCGTTTAAACTAAACAGATATTTAACTTCAAATAATGAGATTAAGAAAGAAAAAATATTTATAAAGAAATGTTGAAAAGCTAGTAAATGTTATTTAGTTACAGAAAGAGATTATCAAAAAAAGTTAAAAAAATATAACAACCAATCATAAAAATACCCCATGCCTGTAAATACAAATTCCTTACCCTTAACTTTGAATACATCTGGATGGGCATCAGACTCTTTTGCAAAATCAAAAATCTTGACAAATTCTTTTGAGAATTTAAATTATGATTTTGGACTTGGGAGTAAGAGTTCCTCATATAAACTACAAGATGAACCGTTGACCACGCCTGTCAAAACGTCAGCAAATCCCAATCCTAATCCTTACTTAACTAGTGCGGCGATTACTCCTGACTTTAATGGTGATGGCAAAACGGACAAAGTTTGGGTCAATTCTACAACCGGTGAGATTATCATTCGGTTGATGGATGGAACAAAAGTTCTCGAACAGGGTTCTCTAGGTAAATTCGACCTATCCGCCTATGATTACAAAATTGGTGACTTCAATGCTGATGGCAAAACCGACTTCTTATTACGCAATAAGAAAACCGGTGAGAATAGCATTGTGCTGATGGATGGAACCAAAGTTGCTAATACGGCTGCTCTAAGCACCGTTGATCCAGCCTGGACTCCTGAGATTGGCGATTTCAATGGCGATCGCAAAACCGATATCTTCTGGCATAACGCCACAACTGGGGAGAACGCTATTTGGGAGATGGATGGCACCACAGTCCTGAATGCAACTGTTTTGGATAAAACAGACCCAGCACTAACTCCTACCATTGTTGATTTCGATGGCAATGGCAAGAGTGATATTTTCTGGCGTAATGCGACAACTGGCGATAACACCGCTTGGTTTATGGATGGTACGCAAAAGACTGAATTAGCTCTGCAATCACAAGATGCCGCCTGGACTCCTACCCTTGGTGATTTCAACGGCGACTATAAGACTGACATTCTGTGGAGAAACGCTCAGACAGGTGAGAACAAGGTTTGGACGATGAATGGGATCATAGTCACAGAGGGTGCTCTGGGGACACTTGACCCAGCCTGGACTTCTAAAATTGGCGATTTCAACGGTGATGGCAAGACCGATATTTTCTGGCACAATAGTACAACTGGTGAGAACACCGCTTGGTTGATGGATGGTACAACAGTTGCTACTCAAGCTTTCTTACCAACTAATAATGCGGCCTTGACACCATCCCTTGGCGATTTCAACGGCGATGGTAAAACCGACATCTACTGGCGCGATCAGACAGCAGGTGCAGACAGCATTTGGACTATAGATGGAACGACAGCTACTCAGAATCCGATTAGCGATGCCGATAAGCTTACCCCAGAGTGGTATACGTTCTAAAAGCTGGAGACGCGATTAATCGCGTCTGTAGAGGAGTTAGGAGTAGAGACGCGATTAATCGCATCTGTACAGGAGTTAGGAGTTAATCTCGTTCCCAGTCTCCGACTGGGAATGCCTAATGGGGGGGCTGCCGCCTCAAGACTTGCGGCAGAGCTGCTTTTGAGGAGCATTTCCAGCCTCTGGCCATTGGTGACAACTTAAGACATAATTTCTTTTGTCAATTCGTAATTATCCTTGAACAGTAGTGGAAAATAAGGTATTAAATTCACTTCCATACTGACTTTTCAGCGCAAAAACATCATGATAGGTTTAAAGGCTAGCGATCGCCAAGCTAAAAATTATGTTTTTTACCCAGATTTGGGCAATATTTCAAGTATGATTGCTTATTGATAAATGAACCATAACATTAAGTTGTGACAAATAGCCTCTGGCTGGAAACGAGGTTTTAAAGGAGTTTGAGCTTAAGTTGACACCAATTCTTAAAATTTGTAACTCAAAACCTGAATCACGCTATTTTCCGGTAAATCTTTAGAGTTAATGGAAATACTATCTCCATTGCTACGCCGCACGGTCATACCTTTCATCAAGGTGAGAAAATCATCGAGTGGCGAAAGATTGCATGTAGCAGCATCAGCCGCCTGTGTCCGGTAATGGGTCGGGATCACCAACTTGGGATTTAATATTTGAACAGCCTGCTTTGCTTCCTCAGCATTGTAGGCTTTTGCACTGCCTCCCACTGGAATGAATGCCACATCAGGACGCCCCATCAGGATTTTTTGCTCAATGGAAATGGGTGCAGCAGCTCCTCCTAAATGTAAAATATTAATTCCGCCTTGCTTCCAACTCCAAGCAGTATTTGAGCCAAACTGCCTACCACCTTTGCGATCGTGGTCTATGGCAATTCCTTGGAACTTAATCCCTTTGAACTCGTAAACTCCTGGTTCGTAGATGAGTTTTGCATTTCCCGGTAGTACGTCCACTGCACCTTCATCTAGCAGTTGGCTGCTAATCAGTACTAAATCTGCTGCAACTTTTGGTACACGATATCCAGCAGTACAACCGACCGCCCGAAATGGATTAACGAGAATTTTCACACCGCCACCAGTAAAAAGAAAGCAAGTATGACCCAACCACTGAACTGATAAACCGCTAGATTGTGCGTCAGCTTGAGATTCAGAACCCAAGTTAGTAACTAAAGCTGTTACCAACCCCGCCCCAGCATAGCCCATCAACTGTCGTCGTTTCATTAATTATGCTCTCGACTGTAACTGTTCCAGAAAATTTCGCAATAACTGTTTTCCTGAAGATGTCAGGACACTCTCTGGGTGAAACTGGACGCCCTGAATGTGAGGATAGTTCCGGTGTCGGACTCCCATAATGGTGTTATCTTCAACCCAAGCGGTGATTTCTAACACATCTGGGCAAGTCTCACGTTCGATCACCAAACTATGATATCTGGTGGCGGTTAGAGGATTTTCTAATCCCCGGAACACCCCCACCCCAGTGTGAGACACCTGAGAGGTTTTACCATGCATCAACTCTGGAGCCGGAATTATTTTACCACCGAATACTTGACCGATGCTTTGATGTCCCAAACAGACACCCAAGATTGGCAACTCTTGTCCTAGCTGTTCAATCAATTCTAAAGAAATGCCAGCATCTTCCGGGCGACCTGGCCCAGGAGAAATAACCACGGCTTCCGGCTTTAATGCCCGAATCTCATCTATGGATATCTTGTCGTTACGAAAAACTTTAATATCATCTGCCACTGGGAATTCTGCTGCCAATTCTCCCAGATACTGCACTAAATTATATGTAAAACTGTCGTAATTGTCGATAACTATAATCAAAGCTCATCACTCCTGGTTTTTACCACTCATCAGTTGCAAAGAGCATAGACTAATCTCTTATGCTATTTGTTCGCTAGGGTAAAAATAACACTAACGTGGATGCGTAAATATAAAGCGGCTACTCTACGATAAGCAACTTCCTAAAGATTACCAAGTAACACTTTAGCCAGGATGCTTAGCGCGATCGCATTACTTAAATTTGGAATTGCTGATAATGTGTTCTCCAAAAGGCATCGGACAGAGTGTGATCCTCTTACCGAGTCACTTGTTGATGCCTGCGGTGGGCTATTCGGCGTCGCAAATCACATCTATAAAGCCGATATAATTAACTTTACTAGAGGAGGGAGTAATAGCGTACCAGCTACTAACACTGCTACCAAAGCAGAGACAAGGACTGCACCAGCCGCACAATCTTTAGCAATTTTTGCCAAATCATGGTATGTCTGCTTAACGGTTAAGTCCACAAGGGACTCGATCGCTGTATTTAGTAACTCTAATGCCAAAACTAAACCACTAGTTACACCAATTACCGCTATTTCCACCGCTTGCAAATGCAAAAAAACGCTTAAACCGATCGCTAAAGCGCAAACACTTACGTGAATGCGAAAATTACGTTGAGTTTGAAAACTATAGCTGATTCCAGCCCAGGCATATTTAAAACTAACAAATAAATTAGAGGCTACTTTCCAAGAGAATTCGCGTTCGTTAGACACGAGTGTTTGTAACGAGGTGGGCGTTGGTGATGGAGAAATTTTTTGGGACATAGACTTAAAAACACAAGAACAGAGTTGCTACAGTGGGAATATTGCCGATCTTAATAGCGGAATTAACTTTGAGGCAATATTTAAGCAATTTTCCCCAAAAGTATTATAAAAGTATTGCTCAAAATTGGCACTAAGAGATATACATACTGCTATTCCATGTCAATAGCAATACCTATTGCGTTCAGCAATCTCACTTGCTGTTCTAACATTCGCCCCAAACTTTCTTCATCAGGATGATCCCAGCCCAATAGGTGTAATAAACCGTGAGTAGCCAACCAGGCTAGCTCAGTTGGTAAGCTATGTTCTTGTTGTTGAGCTTGACGTTGTGCTGTATCTACAGACACAATAATATCACCTAAATATAATGGTGCAGAAGCAAGCATTTCTTGGCTTTGAGGAAAATCTACCTCCAAAGCAGCAAAGGCTAAAACGTCTGTGGGCTTATTTTGTTGACGATACTGGGCATTCAGTTCTTGAATTTGCGAGTCATCTGTCAAACGCAGCCCGATTTCATAACTTGGCGCTGGCGGAATCTGAGGGTGAAGTATTTCCAACCAGCGATTAAACCACTTTTCCCAAGTTTCAGGAGTAATTCGGGGATGAGTGTCCCCAATCTTTACAGGTGCTGTCGGGGACAACTCGTAAAAATACTCCTCCACATATAGTTCAACTCTCAGGGGCACATAGTCTCCTAGTCTGAGGTTTACGGTTTGTCGTTAGTGAGTTAGGTAAGCAAGACCAACAAGGAGAGCTAGAAGCCCTACGGCAGTCAACGCAAAATGTTTAAGGGAAGTTCCACCCTTCCGCACCATGTTTCGCATGGCCAGTTTTACATAGCTAGGTTGAGGTTCTGTTGAAGGAGAATTGCTCATAGTTATTTGTCCACAGACTCTTTTATAACTGTAACAGTTGGTCTGGGACAGAATTGCGATCGCCTGTAGTTGCTATGGAATTTCTTTAAAAAAGCACCAATGATATGGGATGCGATGCGATGTCTACAACGGGCTATTCGGCGTCGCGCTCATCTCAAATGCGAGAAAATAAATCATCGGTACTAAATAATAGTAAAAAGGCGGTTAGAAACCGCATCTACACGAGGCAAAACCCAGGTCGGTGTGGCTCTTGTTTGTGTAGCCGCGAATGACCGACAAAGACTGATGATACAAGCCCCTAAATTTATTTATGGGGATTATTAATTTTGAATTTTGAATTTTGAATTCGGAGCGTTCGCGCAGCGTCTCGTTAGAGAAGCGACGTGACCTTCGCCATTGCTCTAAGTTGACTAATCCCCAATTATGCTAGAGTGCTTTCTACCAGTTTATTTTCTTGGCGCAGATAAGCTTGGATAAATGTATCAAGTTCGCCATTCATCACATCGCCAATCGCGGTTGTTTCAGTATTTGTACGTAAATCTTTCACCATCTGGTAAGGGTGAAATACATAGTTACGGATTTGGTTTCCCCAGGAGGCTTCCACCATATCGCCACGAATTTCGGCAATTTCTTGGGCACGTTGCTCCTTGGCTATGACCAACAGCTTTGCTTTGAGGCGATTTAGGGCTTTTTCTTTATTTTGCAGCTGCGATCGCTCTTCTGTACAGCGCACGGCAAGACCCGTGGGAAGGTGAACAACCCGTACCGCCGTTTCTACTTTGTTGACGTTCTGCCCACCTTTCCCACCAGAGCGAGTTGTGGTGATTTCCAAATCCTTGTCGGGAATGTCCAACTGCACAGAGTTATCTATCTGTGGCATCACTTCCACCCCCGCAAAACTGGTTTGTCGCTTGCCGTTGGCATTAAAAGGTGAAATCCGCACTAAGCGGTGTGTACCCATTTCTGAACGCAAGTAACCATAGGCATAGCGACCAGTAATTTCTAGGGTTGCCGATTTAATTCCGGCTTCATCACCCTCCGACTCTTCAGCTAAAGTTACCTTATAGCCGTGAGCTTCGCCCCAACGGGTGTACATCCGCATTAGCATAAATGCCCAGTCTTGAGCATCTGTGCCACCAGCACCAGCACTAATTGTCAGTACAGCACCTTCAGCATCATAGGGGCCAGAAAGTAATTGTTGTAACTCCCACTGATCCAGGTCACGATTGAGTTTAGTAATAGTAGATTCCGCTTCTTGGAGTAGTGCCTCATCGGTTTCTAACTCCAACAACTCAACAACTGCTCTAGTATCTTCCAGATTGGCGTGCCACTGATCGTATTGCTGGAGGTGAGCTTTCAGGTCATTGAGTTCTTGCAGCGTTTCTTGGGCTTGGGTTTGGTCATTCCAAAATTCTGGCTGTGCGGATATTTTTTCGAGGTCTTGAATTTTAGCTGTCAGTGCAGGTACGTCAAAGATAGTCCTGGGTTTTACCCAGGCGGCCAGACAACGTTTCGATTTCGCGTTTGAGTTCTAAGACTTCCATAGTGCTTGCTGAATGATAGATAGAGCGCTTTGATTGGGAAATTGCTCTTTATTCTACTTACATTTATTAATTTTAGCTTTAGTTGGGCAAATTCTCTCTACACTAATCATATTTAGTTACAAAAATTACTTGAAATTATCAAGCGCTTCTTTTGTCACTGAAGTGGTTTGATTTGGCTGTTGCAGATAGGCTTTGATAAACAAATCAATTTTACCGTCTAAGACTTCTGTCGCAGCAGGGATTTCTACATTGGTACGTAAATCTTTCACCTTGGTGTCAGGATGCAAGACATATTCTCGGATCAGCTTGTTGGATAGAGATTTTATCAGCCGAGGTTGAATTTCGTCAACTTGCTGGACACCTTGGGCTAGTGCGATCGCAAACAGTTTACTCTTGAGAATAGCTAAGGCTTTCTCTTTGTTTTGCATCTGACTGCGTTCATTATTAGAAATCACAGCAATTCCAGTAGGAATATGAACTACCCGTGTTGCTGTTTCTGTTTTGTTTGCGTTTTGACCACCATAGCCACAATATCTGAATGAGGTAATTTCCAAATCCTTCTCTGGAATCTCAAAATCAACAGACTCATCTAAAATCGGGCTGACTTCTACACTGGCAAAGCAAGTGTGCTGCTTGCGGCGGTTGCTGCTAAAGGGAGAAATTCTTATTACGCGATGCGTTCCTTGTTCTGATTTAAAAAAACCATAGGCGTAGCGACCGATAATTTCTAAGGTGGCATATCTTAACCCTATTAAATCACCCTGTGACTCTTCCACTAAATATACTTTATGATTATGATTTACTGCCCAACGATGGTACATCCGCAATAACATAGATAACCAATCTTCAGCATCTATGCCACCTACCTCAGCATTAATTGTCAAGAATGCCCCCTTTTCGTCGTGGGGGTCAGATAATAACTGTCGTATTTCTGCTGTTTCGAGTTCTTTTTGGAGTTGGGTAAGGTTGGTTTGCGCTTCTTGCAACAATTGCTCATCGGCCGACAATTCCAACAATTCCAGTGCAGCCTTAATATCTTCTAGAATCGAACACCAACGCTGATATTGCTGATGCCTGTAGAATATCGAGTATTCAATTTCTTGAAGTGTATCATAAGCAGGGGTTGGATTCTTCCAAAAATCCGGTTGAGCAATTACTAGATAAAAGTATTGAATTGTTGCAGTCAAATATTGGAGGTCAAAGACAGTCCTCAGCCTTACCCAAGATATTAGACAACTTTTCTACTTCAATTTTGATATTTGAGAGTTCCAGCATAGTTTTGCTCACTTGAGGTTGATAACTTACGTCTACATATTTTACTATTAAAACCATGAAAAAACCGTGATTGCTGAAAATTTAACCACGGTTTTTACTTTATAAAACTTTACTTTTGTTATTGCCTACAGACAATTAGTTGCGACCATTTATGGAAATTAGCAACCGCAAAATAAAGACGAACAAGTTGATGTAAGTGAGGTACATCGACAAAGCAGCAGATAAGCTGAGACACATTTAATTTTTCAACCTGAAAACATTACAGCAAGGCTTTCAGACTCCAAAAAGTACAATTTAGATGTGCGACAGCTTACTGGTTATTCGTGACGATTTTACCCGCAAAATGTCAGGTAACACACGGGATATGTTATTTTATAAGTTTCAAAATATACTTTAAACTATCTCAAATCTTCGCTTCTAAGGGCAAAATTATCGTAAAAGTAGAACCAACGCCTACCTCAGAAACTAAGTTAATTTGACCTTGTAGTAGTTTTACTAACCGCGAGACGATCGCTAACCCCAATCCAGTACTGTCAGGGAGATAGGAACGATCGCTAGAACTGACGCGAAAATAGGGTTCAAATATCTGGGCTTGGTTTTCGGGTGCAATGCCAATTCCAGTGTCAGAAATTGCGATCGCCCATCTCTGGTTCTCCAACATCTGACACATTATCATAATAGTCCCCGACTCTGTATAACGAATTGCATTACTAATAAGATTTGTGACAATCTGTTGGAATTGAAAATAATCTGTAATTAATTCTTTGGCAGCGCGATCGCAATCTACTACGATTTTTAAATTTTTCCCAGCTGCTAAAGGTTCCAACATTTCACATACATTATTAATTAATTCACGCACATCGGTAGGCGCTAGTTGGAGTTTTATCTGCCCCGCATCATACCGCGAAAGTTCTAATATATTGTTAATCAGGTGTAGTAATTGTCTACCATTGCGTAGCACGCGCTCAATGTGTTCTAAATTGGCAGAAGTGTCTTTCACCTTAGTCTTTCGTCGTTGTTGGCGTAAAAACAGATCCGAGTAACCAATAATGGAAGTTAGAGGATGTTTCAATTCGTGGGCTAGTTGGGAAAGATACTCTTGATTAGCGCTAATTAAGCGTGTGAGTTCCTCATTATGGAGTGTTAATGATGACTGCAACTGCTGTAATTCTCGGAACCTCTCCTCAACATAACTCTTGAAACACTGAGCGATCGCTTCATCTACAATCGCGTCTATCAAACGCATGGAACGAATTATTTCTGACGGGGTTCCACTCAATAAGTCTGCTTGTAGGGCATCCAATATTATTGTTCGCAGCAGATGATATTCTCTGGCAATTTCTGCTGGGTCAAAGCCTTGTTCAGCTCGAA
Organism: Nostoc sp.; assembly: GCF_036919555.1. Taxonomy (GTDB): domain Bacteria; phylum Cyanobacteriota; class Cyanobacteriia; order Cyanobacteriales; family Nostocaceae; genus Nostoc. Next base: position 10,036 of record NZ_JBALCS010000047.1, on the reverse strand, counting down.
TAGCTCCATGCTCGAAACTGGCAATAACTATCGACTGAATATTATTATCCTGGGATTTTGAAAGTACTGTCACCATAGCTTTCAACACATCAGGGATATGATTTTTGATCGCTGTGTAAGATAGGCCATCAGCACTTTCAATTTGTCTATCCTTGCGAACTGCTACTATCCATTTATCAAGGATGCTTTCCCTTTTTTCAGCCAGTACTTGACTAAAATCCATTATGTTAAATTCAGCTAGGAGATAGATGAGTAAACTTCCATATGCAAACAGTTTAGCTAGTGCAGTGGTCTTGTACCAAAATTAGCGATTTAATTAACCTACCAAAAGAAATAGATTTTATATGTTATTTTATTTGCTGGATTAACTATACGTATATAAAATTTGTGAAGTATAATCTAATTCTTGTTAACAAATGTTAATCAAGGAGGTAACAAACTTGATGATTGATTCAACTATTGTTGTTTAGCTGTTTGTCCAATGAGTTCACTCACAACACAACTAAAATTATAAAAAATTATAAATTTTGTTAATTACCGAAAAGCAAGGAGACAAACTTGATTTTGGTATTGAAATAAACAACATTTATCATAATGCAGTTGGCTTTTACTGAGCATTGATGTTATATTGTCGATAATTAATATCCATTAGAGTAAGTCAGCCTAATCCATCACATCACAGTACGTGAAGTTGGAGCGGAGGAACCAAATTGTGGGGCGTATCTCAGAGAAAGTGAGGAGTTGAGAGTGAGGAGTTAGAAGTTACTAATATTTAACTCATAACTCCTGTACAGACGTGATTAATCGCGTCTCTCATAACTTTCTTCAGAAGGGCATCTCTCAGCCCTAGCCCGTCAGCTAACTTCGTAGGCATTGAGAGGAGACTGAAGAGACGGCATTTTTATAATGTTCCGATCTCATCGGTGTCCAAGGCTGGTACTGCTCGGATTTTTTGTACCTGCACTTAAATCTGTTGAGGTCGTAAATGATATTTCAACTAAATTTGGCTGCGATCGCTGCGATCGCTGGACAAGCTGCTTGGAAAAAGACAAAACCTGTCATCCTCAGAGATGTCTTCATTCTACCTGTATTGGGCTTCTTGGGAATAATTGTGCTGTGGTGGATTGTTGCACTTGCCAACCATGAATTGATGCCCACCCCACCAGAAGCGCTAATCGCTAATCTAGACTACATCTTAAATCCCTTCTATCAACGAGGCCCCGGCAACTTGGGAATTAGTTGGTTGTTGATCGCAAGTCTGCGCCGGGTATTACTAGGCTTTTTGTTAGGTGCAGTAGTAGCGATTCCTCTGGGGTTTCTAATAGGGATGTCAAGACCGGCAATGTTAGCGCTCAATCCGATCATTCAAATTTTTAAACCCGTATCGCCCCTAGCTTGGCTACCCATTGCCTTAGCAATTTTCAATTTAGCAGAACCTTCCGCCATTTTTGTCATCTTTATTACCTCCTTGTGGCCGACAATTATTAATACCGCATTAGGAGTTTCTAGTGTTCCCCAAGATTATTTAGATGTGGCACGAGTGCTGGAAATGCCGCGTTGGCGACGGATTACAAAAATAATTTGGCCTGCAAGTTTGCCGTACATTTTTACAGGTTTACGAATTAGTTTAGGAATAGCTTGGCTGGTAATCGTCGCCGTGGAAATGCTCACAGGCGGTGTTGGTATCGGCTTTTTTGTTTGGGATGAATGGAGTCGCTTAAACCTGAGTTCAGTCTTTTTAGCTGTGTTCATAATTGGCTTAACTGGGTTAATCCTAGATTACGCCGTGGGCAAAATTCAAGAATTAGTAACCCATCGCCCTAAAACTTTCAACTAACAAAATTTGGTTGCTATCAAAACAGCAAGATGTAACGAGACTCTGCACCTGAAGCGTGAGCAATTAATCACCAATGGAGCTACAAAAATGGGTGATATAAACTGGACTCGACGAGATTTTATCAAAGGAATAGGAGCAACCACAACCGGAATAGCGCTGTCCTCCTGTGGAATTTCAGGAGACAGATCAGCTAAAGGATTGACTGAAGAAGCTTTAGCTGTACAACCAGTAATTAGATCCCAAGACCTAGAAAAATCTGATCTCACCGTTGGTTACGTTCCCGTTAATGATTGTGCGCCATTTGCGATCGCCTGGAAAAAAGGCTTCTTCCGCAAATATGGTTTGAACGTCACACTCAACCGCGAAGCCAGTTGGGCTACCTCCCGCGACGGTTTAATTTTTGGTCGCCTGGATGCTTCACCCGTAGTATCTGGTGCTGTTACCAACGCCAGAATTGGTGCTGAAGGCGCACGCCACGCCCCATTGTGTGCAGCCATGACTATCCATCGTCACGGTAACGCCATGACTATGAACAAAGCCATGTGGGATTTTGGGCTGCGTCCGTGGTACGAGTATCAAGAGAAATATGGCGATGGGGCGCTAGAAGCCTTTGGGCGCGATTTCCGAGGTTACTTTGACAAGCAGCCACCAGAAAACAGAGTTTGGGCGGTAGTATTAAGTTCCGCCATTTACGAATACTTTGTCCGCTACATATCCGCCGCCGCCGGAGTTGATCCGCTTAAAGAGTTTCGGATCATCATCGTTCCGCCCCCCCAAATGCTGACAAATGTGCGGATTGGTGCAATGCAAGCTTACATGGTTGCAGAACCCTGGAATACGCGAGCAATAACAGGTAACGAAAACATCGGCTTTACCTTCGCACAAGGTAAAGAAGTCTGGCTAGGACACCCAGATCGACTTTTGGGGGTGATGGAATCTTTCATCGACCAATATCCCAAAACCTATCGTTCTCTCGTCAAGGCGATGATTGAAGCTTGTCAGTATTGCAGCAAAATAGAAAACCGCCAAGAAGTAGCCGAACTGATAACAGACCGTTCCTTTACAGGTGCTAGACCTAAAAAGAAAAATGCCCCAATCGCCAAGTTTACAAGTCCGGGAATTCTCGGCAACTACAACTATGGCGGCTTTGACGGCAAAGACCGCACCATCAAAGCAGCTGACACCACGATTTTCTTCGATATTCCTGACAACCTTCCCAAACAGCCAGCAGAACACTCGACATTCTTATGGAGATCGAGAAGTATCTGGTTGATGACACAAGCAGCGCGGTGGGGACAAATTAAGGAATTCCCCAAAAATGCCGAGAAACTAGCAGAACTTGGTTGGAGAACAGACTTATATCGGGAGATAGCATCTGAAATGGGCATCAAGTGTCCCAAGAATGATTACAAGGTCGAACCACCAGAAGTATTTATAGATAAGAAAGGCTTCGACCCTAGCGATCCTGTAGGTTATCTGAATAGTTTTGCCATCAGGGCTAACGCTCCCACTAACTTTTTCATGTCTTAAATCCCTGCCAATTTTGGATTGTGGTTCTTTGGTTTATCCCCTGCCCCTCTTGGGTGGAATAAATCTAAAATCCTCAGTAGCCCAGCATACTTTTGGTCAGAATCAATCTAAAATTCAAAATCCAAAATTGATTGATTAAATTATCTTCGGAGCATTTTGATGATGGAATATACCTCATTACCTATTAATACCCAGAGCGAAGTTCTGCCCCGCCCTGGATTTTTAGAAATTGAAAATTTAGTCAAGTCTTATCCGACACCTGATAAAGATAACTTTGTCGTTTTAGATGGGGTTAATCTGACGATTGGTGAAGATGAATATATTTCTGTAATTGGCCACTCTGGTTGTGGTAAATCAACCCTATTAAAGATAGTAGCTGGTTTAGAAAAAGCCACTTCTGGCTCAGTCCGGCTAGATGGAAAAGAAATTCGTCAGCCAGGAGCCGAAAGGATGATGGTATTTCAGAACTATTCGCTGTTACCTTGGTTAACAGTGCGAGAAAATATCCGTTTAGCTGTGGATGAAGTGCTAAAAGATGCTAATCGTGCCGAGAAAATTAGCATTGTAAATCAACACTTGGCAATGGTAAACTTGACGGCGGCGGCTGACAAATATCCTGATGAAATCTCTGGAGGTATGAAACAACGAGTAGGTATTGCCAGAGCTTTAGCAATTCGTCCTAAAATGTTACTGATGGATGAACCTTTTGGGGCGCTAGATGCACTAACTCGTGGTAAATTGCAGCGCCAGGTATTGGATATTTGGGAAAATAATCGTCAGGCAGTGATGATGATTACCCACGATGTAGACGAAGCAATTTATATGTCCGATCGCATCGTCTTGATGACCAACGGACCATCTGCTAGTATAGGAGAGATATTAGAAGTTCCTTTTGAACATCCACGCGATCGCGCCGCCATGCGAAACTCAAAAGAATATTTTGAACTTCGCAATCACGCTCTAAATTTCCTTGATCGATATTTTGCCCAAGACGAGTAAATTAGATTATCATTTTTTTTAGTGGGTAGCCTAATTCAAATTCATGAAAGCTGAATTTGGAACGGAGGAACCATATTATGGGGCGTATCTTGCAGAGAGCGGCAATTTAAGAGTCAAAAGTGAAGAATAATTAATCTTGAACTCAGCACTCACAACTCACCACTCAGCACTCCTAAGAGAGAGACACCTTCCAGTCTTAGCCCGTCAGCTAACTCCGTAGGCAATGGAAGGAACCCCCAAGACTTTGGCTGTAATACAGTTATTATTGGGGTTTCCTTGACTTATTTCAGATTTGAGATTTTGCTTATCGTCACTCAATCTAAAATCCAAAATCTAAAATCTGTCCCCCTGCTTCTCATTGCTAATTCATTTCATTAGGAGAAGTAAAGCTGTGCAAATTAAGCCAATGTTAGCACGTCTGCAAAGTGCCACAGGCCGAGATGACTTAATTGAACAAATGGTACTGCTACCAGAGCCAAAAAAACCTTTTTCTAAAAAACCTCAAAGCTCAAAAGCAGTTAATTTAATTGTTGCCTATGACGCATCTCCTAACAGTCATACGGCACTAGATATTGCCTTTTGGATTGCCCATCAAACGCGTTTAGCCACTAATGCACAAGTCACAGTTCAAGCCGTTTATGTGGTAGAAGATAATCAAAGCAGCCAGCATTCAAACATCTTGAGCTTTCCAGAACAACAGCCTTCATTGGAATGTCAAGTCAGTGAAGTATCAAAGTCTGTGACATTGGTATTAACTCAACCCAAATTGCAGACAGTGGTAACTCCCCTGCAACAAGCAGATATAATTCTCTGGCAAGCCCGAAGTCTAGCTGAAGAATGGCAGGGTTCCTTCAAATCTCATTTGCGTTTTGGCTGCATTTCCACAGAACTTAATAAAGTTGTTGAATCAGAAGCTGCCGATATTTTGTTTTTAGGTTGCAACTCTGTCAATCATCCGATGATTGAGGCATTAGGTTCTAATTTTCCCTGTGCCGTTTTGGGGATTCCCAGTTGTATTGATGAATAATCGCTGTTCAGAAAGAATTTTAGGGCGTGTCATCAATTGAGCCAATAAAACCTCACCCTGCCTCCGGCTTCCCTCTCCGAACTCAAGGAGAGGGATTGAGGGTGAGGTTTTATCTTATATTTAATTACGCCTACCTACTTACCACAGAACAGTTCCGCCAACTCCAGCTATAAGACAATACGCTTGGGTTAAGGATAATTGTCGGTTAGGTTGAACGTAGTGAAACCCAACAAAGTACCGAAAATGTTAGGTTTCGTCCCTCAACCCAACCTACGCTGGTTTTGGTTTTTGACTTTAACCCAAGCGTATTGAGCTATAAGAAGGTCAGCACGTCTATGCAAAAACGAAGCAAGCAAAAACATTTCCTGCTGCCTATGCTTTGAAATGACAAAGAAAAATCCCCTAATCTTAATGGGGATTTTTTTATTACCTATTGCCTCTTAACCAGAGAATTTTAGTCAATGAGTTGTGGAGTAGGAACTTGTGTGTCAATCTCTGCTTGAGATAATACTGGAAGTAACCATTCGCTTGCACCAGCCTTGAAGACTTTAGCAGGTTCAACATTCAATTCGATCGCACCAGTTGCCGGATTAACTCTAGCAACCGACTGTGTACCATCAACAAACTTAACGGTAATTGCTTCAGTTAGCTCTTGTGCTGGAGTATTTGGACTGAGAACTACCTGAGTACCTGCGGGTAAGTAGATCCCATCACAATCCCAATCATCATCCGTGATTTGTCCTGCTGCTAAGTAATAGAGTTGGGTTGGAGATTTTTTCGGTTTATTAGCATAGACTGCCAATGTCTTTTCAGTTTCATTAAGACATTGCGCCCGCTTCTTAGCAGTTTCTATAATATTCTTTTGAAATTGTAATTGTGCTAGTCGCTGCTGAAATTCCTCAGGTGTGTAGCCAGCTTGTTCTGGTGTATCCTTCGCAGTTAGAAGTTGATTGAGTGCCTGAGTTACCTCAATATAGTCAGCCCCTTTTGTGAAATCCTTACCTGCCCAAGAAGGTTGAGCAATCATTAAATTAACGATAAATACAAGAGCGACAAGAACAATTTTGAAAATCTGCATATATTTCTCCTTTGGCTAAATCTAATGCCTCTATTGACAAAAAACGTCATGCTTAAGTTAGAACTTATTTACTAGTTTAGAAAGAGATGTTGAAGAAGAATTCAGCTATTCTGAATTCAGGAGCGGAGCCGGAGACTTTTAACAGTTTCAATGTCAATTCTTCGGTAGAAAAAGACGATAGGATTCGCTGTCCATCAAAATTCTGTAGCCCAGCCACATTAGTACGAAAGGAAATATCTTACTAGCATAGCGGCTGAGGACTAAAGCAATACCAGGTAGGCGAGTCAGGTTATAGGACATTAACAGCCAACATAAAATAATGAAATAGCAAACTGGTATGATTACGGACAGATTTTGGATTGAGCTAGTGGCAAATAGGGGAATATAGATCCCTAGATTGTTACCACCGTTAGCAAGCGTGACCGCAGACACGCGATAGGTTTGTGGATCGCGGATTACCTCCCAGAGCGATCGCTTTCTGGAATCAAATCCTCGAAATTTAGAGTTGATTTTGAGATTGGCTGACTTATCTTCATTTGAGTCATCCTGATTAAGGTTGCGTAAATTGTTCAAACCAATGAGTATCGGCAGAACCCCCAATAGACCAATCCAAGTTGACGGAATTACTAGACCCACTAAGAAACCAACCAAACTTACTATTACTAATGCCGTGAACCCTAGAAGCTCACCAACCACAACGTGCTGAGGCCGAAAAGTCCGATTAACTGCGCTAAAAAAAGCAGTTAGATAAATATTGTCGTCAAAGGTTGTTGCTACAGCAGTAGCTAGCCCGATCTTAATTGTTGCAATTAACCAAACCATCACTATCCCTCGCTCAACACCTGTTTGATGACCGAAACTACTGATCGCTCAACCTGAGCAATCAGCCCCGCAATATCGAAAAATAGCGTTTGTCGCAAATTGTGATCAGCTATGCCCCACCGTAAGCGATCGCTAGCAGAGGGAATTAATCTTGGATATTGGTTCCACTCGCCATCATCCAAAAATCTAATTTCTCCCAAAACCTTATTCCTAATTTATTTACCAATTTTTCTAACTTAAAAAAAAATGAGGTAAGCCTCAGTAATAATATATAAACAGCCCAAAAAAGTATAACACTCTGGCTGCATTCTCGTATGTAACGCGCCATTCATTCCCAGTATCAATCAGTGGAGGGTTTCAGCCCAAATCGGTAAAAATCAGCCGCCTAACCAAATAGATGCTTATTTCAACCAAGGACTTATATGATTAGCCGTTTGATTAACCTTCTGCCTAGAGGCACAGGTCAAAACATCTTACAGTCGCTCAGAGCAGCCATTCGTAGATCGGCTACCTACAGGTTTGCAGTCCTATTTTCCATCGGACTTGCTGCGAGTTTGTTCTTGACTCTGGCTTTTGACGGTCTTGCTGTTGCCGCTTCTGAATCTCTCAATACACTCTCCTCTCTACTAAATCAGTTCAAAATACCCAAAAATTCGACAACTCGGTTACTAGAAACCGTGGGACTATTTGTGGGTGGTATAATTTTTTGTATAGTTTTGGATCGCTGGTTTTCTAGCCGTTCTGCTGGGTCTAGCAACACCCCCTTAGCTGAACAAGCGGGGCGGCTCAAGCAACTCAAAATGGGTTATCCAGAGGGAATGACAAATCTGGAAGTTCTCCGAACTCAAGGCTTGCTCGAAACGCGTTTGCGACCATTTGGGCTGAGTGTCACCTGGACAAGCTTTTTATCAGCCTCTTCTTTGATAGAAGCACTAAGCAATGGGACGATTGACTTCTGCGGCGGTGGCGGCACGGCCAGCATCTTCTCTCAAGCAGCAGATCATGTCTTTGTGCGGGTAGCAAAAGAAAAATATACCGCTCCCAAAGGTCAAGCGATTTTGGTACCGGAAGATTCACCGATTCAGACCCTAGCAGACCTGAAGGGTAAAAAGATAGCTTTTGACAAAGGCTCAAGCGCACATTATATACTTGTGCGATCGCTGGCAAAAGTAGGTCTCGATTTTAGCGACATTGAGCCAGTTTATCTGACACAGCCGGAGGCGCTACCCCGATTCCGCCGTAGTGAGGTCGATGCTTGGGTGATTTGGGTTCCCTACACAACAACTCAGACCCGAAGCGCTTACCCAGGGCGATCGATTGCCGATCTAGAGAGCATATTTGGTGACAAAGCCTCCATAGAAGTTCCGACCTATTACTACGCGATTCCAGAACTGGTACGCAACTATCCCGACCTGATCAAGGTGATTTTAGAAGAGGTAAACGAAGCTGGAGCTTGGGCTAAGAAACAGGAATTGGAAGCGGTTCGACGAATGGCACAAAACCATGAAATCGATCCATCTATTCTAGAAACTTTACAGCAACGTAGTGCCGAACGTGCCATCATCCCCATTGACGATCAATCGCTTACTGCTCTACAGCATCAGGCGAATGTGTTTAGGGATCAAAATCTGATTCCTGAGCGGGTGAATGTGAAAGATGGAACCTATAGCTTGCAGACTAAACAAAACTGGACTTATTAATTCGACACTGGTCGAAAAAGAAGCCTAGGGGAGCAAGGGAAGAAAAAAGTTGATAGTTGTCGTGGATGCAGGGATTGAGTAATTTAACCCTCTTTTGTCACTCTAGGCAGAGGAAAAATAGAAATAAGGGATATTGAAGTTTTAAAAAATTGAATAAGTCAGATTATTGACAATCATTTGAAGTCTAAAAAATCCCTCAGATAGCTTAAAAACTAGGTGGCTTTTTTCGCCGAATCTGGTTTAAAACTTTCCTTCACTACGGTATTCCAGTGATGCTGTTACAACTTGTAGCTTCGGCTTTGTACGTGTTTGCTCACTTTTTGCTCTAGTTAGAAGTAGGTTTTTCGATTTTTTGATAAGTTCGTAGTTTAACTTTTCACGTGATGTGTAAAAACCCACGAAAAACCAAACCCCCTAGCCCCCTTCCCGACACGGGAAAGGGGAAAATTAAAAGTCTCTCTCCTTTTAGGAGAAAGATTTCGAGAGGTTTTCCAGATACCGTGAAAAGTCAGGTTAGTAGTAAGTACTTTAGCCTTTATCTAAGCACTAAAGTACTTACTACTAACTTGCTTAAGCTGTCATAATACTTGTGGCAGAGTACTAGTAGCCAATCAGATGTAAAACGTCGCGCAGGACGCTATAACCAGCTAAATCCCAAAGTAAATAGGCAAGAAAACCAACTGCTGCTAGGCGACCATTCCAAATTTCGGCTTGGGGAGTCAAACCAAACAGAAATGCATTGCGATCTACGCCGTTGTATTCGGGTGCAACAAGTGGTAAATCTGTAGAAGAACGAGTTTCTTTAGTAGCCATTTTTTCTCCAAAATTTAGTAGCGTAGCTTTTGAGGTGTTTAGTTTCTACTAGCCAATCAGATGTAAAACGTCGCGCAGGACGCTATAACCTGCCAAATCCCAAAGTAAATAGGCAAGGAAGCCAATAGCTGCCAAGCGACCATTCCAAATTTCGGCTTGGGGAGTCAAACCAAACAGAAATGCATTGCGATCTACGCCGTTGTATTCGGGTGCAACAAGTGGTAAATCTG
>NZ_JBALCS010000046.1:0-31084 GCF_036919555.1 Nostoc sp. | reverse complement strand
CTTACTAGCCTCAATTTACAACTACGAATTAAGTTTACCAGAAGCAAAATTCCAAACCCCTACCATAACATACAAGTAATTCTGCAAGAGGTCTATTCTCCGAAATAACAATTTCCAGATATCCAAAATATTCAATGTTATATGAACAATCAACTGTATGAACAAGATTTTAATCTGTGGCGAGAAAGCATTATTGAGCAGATTAAAGAACATCGTTTTTATGACATAGATTGGGAGCATTTGCTTGTAGAATTAGAAGACATGGGAAAGTCAGAGAAACGGTCATTTATGAGTAATTTAACAATCTTGATTGCTCATTTACTCAAGTTAACCGTCCAATCTGATGCTCCTGAGATGATGCAAACAAGCTGGTATAGTTCTGTCACAGAACATCGTTTTCGAGTAAAAAAGGATTTGTCAGAAAATCCTTCTTTTAAAAATTATATTACTGAAGTTATTTCTCAAGCCTATGCCGATGCTCGTAAACTGGCAATCAAAGAAGCCTATGCCGATGCTCGTAAACTGGCAATCAAAGAAAGTAAAAAAGCTAAATTAGGAGTGAGAAAACCAACGGACGCAGAATATCCTCTCGATTGTCCTTTTTTGATAGAACAGTTATTAGATGAAGATTTTTATGGAGACAGTGATTAAGATTCGTAGATTGAGTTGAAGGCACCATCTTGATTGAATCTATTGTGGTGGGTTAGTCTCTGGTGTAATGCACCCTACTGGCGTGACTTTAAATTTACTGGCTGTGTCATCTTCAGGATAAAATAAAATTTAACCGAAAATGGTTTAGCACGCGATGCCTGCGGTGGTAACTGAGCTTTGCTGAAGTGCGGGCTACTCGGCGTCGCATTAGTCGGAAGGGAATAAATTAAATTTGCGGGTTGCATCAGCGATAATTGTTTGCAGCTACTGAGCTACTTTACAATTACATTACCCCCACCAAACAACAATCTCAAGATGACCAGAGAATTTAACGTCATTATAGAACGCGACTCTGAGGGTTATTTTATTGCCTCCGTGCCTAATCTTGCAGGATGTCACACCCAAGCTAAATCCCTAGACGAACTGATAGACCGGATTAAAGAAGCTCTTGAACTTTGTTTAGAGGTTGAACAAGAAAACACCGAAGCATTAGAGTTTATCGGTGTGCAGAGGGTTTCTGTTCAAGTATGAGCAAACTACCGAGTTTGATAGGAGGGGAAGTAATTGCAGCGTTAAAAAGAGCAGGTTTTGAAGTAGCAAGAATCCGAGGTAGTCACGATTTTTTGATACACAGTGATGGTAGTCGAACTGTTGTTCCAGTGCATTCTAATGAAACAATTGGTTCTGGTTTGTTAGCACAGATACTCCGTGACTGTCAGATCAGCCGTGATCAATTCCGGGAACTATTGTAAAAATAGGTAAAATTTACCCTTGCGGTGTTATGAGTTCCTTTATCTATATAGTATGAGATTATTCCATTTTTTATTGCACTAGAACTACTACAATTACTATTGATGCTAGATAATGGGAAGGCTTTGACATTTTCTTGCTAATCTAGCCCAGATAAACAGAACTAACACTTATGCGAACTCACTATTGCGGCGAACTCCGAAAAGAACATATTGGAGAAACTGTTACCTTTTACGGATGGATAGACCGTCGCCGCGATCATGGTGGTGTGATATTTTTAGATTTACGCGATCGCTCTGGAATTGTCCAAATCGTCAGCGATCCGCAACGCACCCCAGATTCCTATGAGCAGGCGAACACTCTGCGAAATGAATATGTTGTCGAAATCACAGGTAGGGTAACGCACCGTCCCGAAGAATCGCTGAATCCCCGCATCCCAACAGGCGAGGTGGAAATCTACGCCGATAAAATTAAACTCCTCAATGCTGTCCGCAAACAGTTACCTTTCCAAGTTTCCGTAGCTGACACTGAGACAGTGCGGGAAGACTTGCGGCTGAAATATCGTTATTTAGATTTGCGACGCGAACGGATGGCGCAAAATTTGCAACTGCGTCATCAAATTGTTAAAGCGATGCGTCGTTATCTGGAAGATTTGGAAGGTTTTATCGAAGTCGAAACCCCAATCCTTACCCGTTCTACCCCAGAAGGGGCGCGGGATTATGTTCTACCCAGTCGCGTCAATCCTGGTGAATGGTATGCTTTGCCGCAATCACCCCAGCTATTTAAACAATTGCTGATGGTATCCGGCTTGGACAGATATTATCAGATTGCCCGTTGCTTTCGTGACGAAGATTTACGCGCCGACAGACAACCGGAATTCACCCAGTTGGACATGGAAATGAGCTTCATGTCCCAAGAAGAAATTATCGAACTGAATGAGAAGTTAGTTTGTCATATCTTCAAAACAGTTAAAGGAATTGAGTTACAGCGCCCTTTTCCCCGTCTTACTTACGCTGAGGGGATGGAACGCTACGGTAGTGATAAACCAGATACCCGCTATGGTTTGGAATTAGTTGACGTCTCAGATATTGTGAAAAACTCTAGTTTCAAAGTCTTTCGGGACACCGTTAACAATGGTGGTATCGTCAAAATCCTACCCATTCCTAACGGAAACGATGTAATTTCTAATGTCCGCATTAAACCAGGCGGTGACTTATTTAAAGAAGCCAGCGAAGCCGGTGCTAAAGGTTTAGCTTATATCCGCGTCAGGGATGATGGCGAAATTGACACCATTGGGGCGATAAAAGACAACCTCAGCGTTGAACAAAAACAAGAAATTTTACGCCGTACAGGTGCAAAAGCTGGACATTTGCTGTTGTTTGGGGCTGGTGATGCTGCTACAGTTAATAAAACATTAGATAGATTACGGCAAGCGATCGCTAAAGAATTTGAGTTAATTGATCCAGAAAAAATCAACTTGCTGTGGATTACAGATTTCCCGATGTTCGAGTGGAATGCTGACGAAAAGCGTCTAGAAGCACTACACCACCCGTTTACAGCACCTCATCCTGATGATTTGAGCGACTTAAAGACTGCACGCGCCCAAGCTTATGACTTGGTACTTAATGGCGTAGAAGTTGGCGGCGGAAGTCTGCGGATTTATCAGCGAGAAATTCAACAGCAGGTGTTTGAAGCGATCGGTTTATCGCCTGAAGAAGCACAAAGTAAATTTGGCTTTCTTTTAGAAGCATTTGAATATGGTACACCACCGCATGGTGGCATCGCTTACGGTTTAGATCGTTTAGTGATGTTGCTAGCTGGAGAAGAATCTATTCGGGATGTAATTGCTTTTCCGAAGACACAACAAGCGCGTTGTTTGTTAACAGATGCACCTTCGAGTGTAGATGCTAAACAGTTGAAAGAATTGCACGTTGCTTCGACTTATAAACCAAAGTCTTAGTAAACTAGGGAATTGTCTAAGTAGGGTGGGCAATGCCCACCAATTACTTGAATTGAGAAAGCAAAGAAAATGAATAATATACCTATTTGCCCACAGGCATAATTTGTTTCAAAATTTGTAGATGACAACAAACAAACTCAAAGCCTTAGAGCTTTTTGCTGGTATCGGTGGGTTTCGCCTGGGTATGGCAAATGCAAATATTAAAACAGTATGGGCGAATGATATTAACGAACTTTGCTGTAAAGTTTATGAAAGTAATTTTGGCAAATACTCAATTACTTTAGGCGATATCAACGAAATCTCCATCTTAGACATTCCCAATCACGATATATTAACTGCTGGCTTCCCTTGCCAACCGTTTAGTCCGGCTGGCAAAAAACTTGGTGTAAGAGATATAGTTAGGGGAACACTATTTGAGCGCATTATAGAAATATTAGACCAAAAGCAGCCAAAACATTTTTTTTTAGAAAATGTCAAAAGACTTTTGACAATGGAAAACGGCTATCATTTTAGATTAATTTTAAATGCACTTTCTGAATTAGATTATTTTATCGAATGGCGAATAATTAGCCCTTTGAGCTTTGGTATCCCTCAAAATCGAGATAGAATTTTTATTTTTGGCACAAAATTAAATTCAACAGATATAACACCTAATACTTTAGAAAAGCTATCAGTCTTTTTAACTGGAGAAGACAATATTTTATTACCAAATATAGAAGTTCCATTGGTAAAATATATGTTACCAATCATGACGATGAAAAGTAAAAATGATAACTGGGGAATTGCCTATAAAAACCAGATGTTCACTCAAAATATTTCGTCATTGCCTAATATCAAGCCGAGAAAGAGGCTTCAGGATATTCTTCAGGATGAGTCAATGGTGGATACTCAGTTTGATTTTACTGCCGATACGCTGGAGCGGATTAAGCAAAGTAAGCCTGTAAATCGTTATTGTAATGGAGTTGAAATTTTGTACAACCAAGATGGAGGCGCGAGACTTGGTTATACCATATTTGGAACTAATGGCATTGCATCAACATTGACTGCCTCAACATCAAGGCATTATGAACGCTACCAAGTAGGTGATAAATTTCGGCGTTTAACTAATATTGAATATGCCAGACTCATGGGTTTTCCTGATGATTGGTGTCAAGTCGCCAGAATTTACGAGCAATACGCATTATTTGGAAATGCTATTGTACCAGCTTGTGTCGAGTGGGTGTGCAAAAGAATCGGTCAAAAAAACTTTGAATTGAGTAAATCTGGTTGGCAACAATTAACTTTGGCTATTTAAAAAATGGAAGTGCTAACCTTATCTTCCCTCAAAACTGCTGCACGAGATTTTTGTGTTGTACTTAGCGCAACACCCATTCCTAATTTATATGGCGTTACAGATGGCAAAGCAGTAGGAACCTATGTTGAGTTGACTTTTAATCAATATTTGTCCACAAAGTACGAATACATTCTTAGTAGTGCTGCTTTAGGGATTGATTTTCCCGGATTAGAAGTTGATTTAAAAGTGACATCAATTCGTCAGCCACAATCTTCTTGCCCCTTTCGGAATGCCAGTCAAAAAGTGTATGGATTAGGCTATCATCTGCTGATATTGGCATATGAAAAGATTGATGAGCATAGCTCTCGCACTGCTAATTTAAAATTCCAGAATGTTGTCTTTGTATCAAGAGAAAGAACTGGGGATTATCAAACAACCTACGGTTTAAGAGAAATCTTACGCCGTAATGGCAACAAAGAAGATGTAATAGCATTTTTAGAGGAACGCAACTTTCCTTTAAACGAAATTGGGCGTGAAATACTTGCAGAAAGAATTTTGCAGCAACTGCCAGAAATTGGCTACCTAACAATTTCTAATGCGCTACACTGGCGGTTGCAATACAGTCGGATTATTCAGGTAGCAACTACGACGATAACACTAGGTGTAGAAAATCTACTGGTAGGATGAAGGGGATTAATGTTGCTGCCACAATAGAATTAAGCCGCTATCCGTAAAATTTCTGATGAGTAAATCTATCACCTTGACAGACGCTGGCTTATTAGCAGAAGATTTGTTACCAGATAGTTGCTGCTCATTGCGGTTGTGCCGCCAGTAAGGGAGGCGGTAGCCCTCCATTAGGCATTCCCAGTCGGAGACTGGGAACCAGACAATCTGTAAAAGCTTGTTCGAGACTGGCTTTTATCTGAAGTTGACATGCATCTGCATTGCAACCTCCCTACAGAGGTGTTGTTTAGTTGACAGCAGCACTGACTAAACCATTGTGCCTGAGCAACGCGATCGTACTTGGTTCACGACCCCGGAAAGTTTTAAACACCTCCATTGGATGCTGACCACCACCAAGTGCCAGCACCGTATCCCGATAACGCCGACCTGTAGCTTTTATAGCTTCTTCATCTTCTAGCCCAGCTTCCTCAAAAGCTGCAAAAGCATCAGCGCTCAGTACCTCAGCCCACTTATAACTGTAGTAGCCTGCTGCATAACCACCCTCAAAAATATGTCCAAAAGCACACAAAATTGAATCTTCTGGAAGTGGTGGTAAAACGGTAGTAGTCTTGGCTATGCGATGACGCACATCTGAGGGGGTTTCATTACTACCAGGGCGATAGCGGTAGTGTAGTTCTAAATCAAGACTGCTCATGTGGATCTGCCGCAACATGGCAGTACCACTCATATAATTACGCGCCGCTAGTAGCTTTTGATAATAATGCTCCGGTAGGGCTTCCCCAGTTTCGTAATGCTTCGCCATTCCAAACAAAGTGGGTCGCTCATAGCACCAGTTTTCCATAAACTGACTAGGTAGTTCCACTGCATCCCACTCCACGTTATTGATGCCTGCGGCTCCGGGATAGTCAACCTTGGTGAGCATGTGGTGCAATCCATGACCAAACTCGTGGAACAAAGTCTCTACTTCCGAGAAAGTCATCAAACTAGGTTTACCATCTACGGGAGGACTTTGATTACACACCAAATAAGCTACAGGTAAGCGGATGGCAGTGACACCATTTTCAGTGATTTTGCCCCGATTAACGCATACATCCATCCAAGCACCACCGCGTTTCTCGGCTGGACGGCTGTAGGGGTCTAAGTAGAAGTAGGCTATGGGAGAACCAGTTTCGTCAGCAATTTGGAAATAACGGACATCCTCATGCCATACTGGCGCTTCACCATCGGCAGAGGTGACAGTGACGCTAAACAGCCGCTTGACTAATCCAAATAATCCGTCTAACACTTGGGGAAGGGAGAAGTAGGGACGCAATTGTTCAGAGGTAAAGGCAAATTTTACTTCTCGTTGGCGTTCCGCCCAAAAGCTGATATCCCAGTGTTTTAAATCTGTAGCTTCTGCTGCTCCCTGTGCTGCTGCAAAAGCTTTGAGTTCTGCCAAGTCTTTAACAGCAGCATCATAACTAGCGCGGCGTAGTTCTTCTAACAGGGCGTTGACTGCCTCAACGTTGGGAGCCATTTTACTAGCTAGGCTCAATTGGGCAAAACTTTTAAAGCCTAGTATATCTGCGATTTCTTGGCGCAACTTCAAAATACGCTCAATTAAGGGATTGTTATCCAAATCGCCACCAGAAGCGCGGGTGATATGAGCTTTGTAGAGCTTTTGGCGCAAATCTCGACGGGTGCTGTGCTGCATGAAAGGGCCATAGCTGGGGAAGTCTAAAGTAATCCGCCAGGGGCCATCTTCTGGTGTGGCGTTGCTTTCGCCAGATGCACGAGCGCCTTGGGCTGCTAAACTCACTAAGCTTGGTGGTAAACCGTCAATTTCCGCTTGCGTTGTGAGGGTTAAGCTGAAGGCTTTAGTGGCATCAAGTACATGGTTAGAGAATTTGGTAGAAAGTTCTGCTAACTCCATTTGTATGACGTTGAAACGCTCTCTTGCTTCTCCTTCTAAGCCAACACCAGAAAGTTGTGCATCTCGAATGGCGGCTTCGACAATGCGCTGTTGGGCTAATTCTAAAGTTGCCCAACTATCACTGGTACGGAGTGCCTTAAAAGCATTGTAGATGGGTTGACTTTGACCGAGCTTGTTGATAAACTGTACGACTATTGGCTGGACGATTTCATGAGCTTCGCGCAGTTCTGGGCTATTTTTAACACCCATTAAATGATTCACCACCCCCCAACTCCAAGTAAGCCGTTCTGTCAGCTTTTCTAAGGGTTCAACTAAACTACTCCAAGTAGGCTCTACATTAGCCTCTAAGGTGGCAAGCTGCTGGTCAAGTTCTGCCAGCAACTGATTAAAGGCTGGTACTACTCGTTCTGGTTTAATCTCTGCAAAGGGAGGTAAACCAATGCCTTGAAGTAGGGAATTGTCGGAAATAATAGTACTTGCACTCATGTTTTTGTGTGAACTGCGGATGAATAAAAACCAACAATGATTTTTATTTATATATCTTCTAATGTAGCGATCGCAGTGCTAAATATTCTTGCCATTGTAGAAAAAAGGCAAAAAAAGCGAGAATTGCTCACAAAAGTATCCCGATATAGCTATTTTGTTTAGTTTGTCAACGATACCTGACCGAAGATCACAAGGGGAAAAAAGAAAAAACCCATTGTCCACACGGTTTCAGATCCAATAAATTTATCTATGGGTTTCTCCTTGTCCCCCTATCTCCTTGTCTCCTTGTCCTCTTCCTTAACAGGCGACAGTTCCAGAAATATCAGCGAAAGTCTCTGAGATAATATAATCATGCACCCATCCTCTCAACCAGGTGGCTAATTATGACTAGCCTTTTACCCAGTTCTCAATCAATAGAAGTTTTTTACCCAAGCTCGGATGGTGAACCATTAGCAGAAAGTTATATTCATTTATCTATAGTCGATGTGAACCTTTGCAGCTGCGCTTGCAAATAGAGGGGCAACTGATTGCTTTTTATCGAGAAGACACTGGGGAAAAGTTGCTGATTCCAGGGAGTTAGCAGAGGCGCTCAAACACGAAAGATTGGCGAGGGAACAAGCCCAAGAGCAAGCAAGACAAGCACAGTCGCAGATGGAAAGCTTCAAGGAAGATTTACGTAGACGCGAACGCGAACAGCGTCTCGTAGAGAAGCGGCTTGTCGTCAGACATCGCTTGGTGTTGACCCTGATACTATTTAGCCATAGATTTGCGATCGCCTATGGCGGGTGCTTTGCACCATCGCAGAGTGCATTTATCTACTTCAACCTCACAAAAGGCGATCGCTAAAAGACATCATAATGTACTATATCAAATTAACTGAGCGCAATCGAGCCTCCTTGCCGAACCGAGAAGGAAGGCTCTATGTTTATGATTTTATTTGGCAACTCATCTTTTTACTCGTAAAATCGAAGACAAGATCAAGGTCAGTAGAAAAGAGTACCTAAATTAATGAATACGTTAATCAGTCAGGGTGGAAGAGCTATCACTAAATTTGCGATGGTAGACCGAATAAACGATATCGCTTGGCAAGCTCACCAAGGTAGCGTTGCTGCGATTATTCAGCTATTGAACGAAAAGCTAGCCAAGTCAGGTGTCAGAACTAGAGCCATTTTTTCTAATGGTGTCTTACAACTTCTGTGCGAGGCGGCTAGAGTAGAGCAACTTGAGCAATCTCCCATCGTAGAACAAATCCAGCAAATTCTTGAGTCCATCGCCCCGCGTCAGATTCGCCGAGTCAATATCAACAGTAGAATTGTTCGGGAACAACAATTACTTTGGTTAAAAGAAATAGATAACGATCGCGAGAACCAATTGCTTTGGTCACACGAAATTACATTAATTCAGCCTCATATTCTAAAGCAACTAATTAAAGATTTCACAGAAGCTCAAGCTGAACTAGGAAAACCAAATTTTCCTAAAACTCCAGTTTCTCGTCCTTTAGTACTCATTAACAAAGAAAAACACAAAAATCAACCTAAAACAACGATATTAGCAGCAGCTGGTTTATGCTCACTGTTGTTGCTTGGTTGGGTTGTTTATGCCCAGTTAGGTAATAAACTGAAAAACCTAATGCAACTAGAAACTTCCAAATCTTTAACTACAGAAAATACTAGCGATAAGAAAGCCGAAACACCATCCCGTGCTGCTAACAATAGCCTTTCTGAGTTATCTGATGACCCATTTGCAATATCTGTGCGAATTGCAAATCTTGCTTCTGCATCTGGCAAAACAGCCACAACCTCAACTCAGTGGTTAGAGATCGCTGCTAAGTGGCAACGGGCTTCAGATTTAATGGGCACGGTGCCACAAAACCACAGCCGTTATCAGGAAGCTAAGATTCGGACTCAACTATATAAGAAATACAGTGAGGCGGCGCAGAAAGAAGCCGATAAGAGTAAATCTTAGTATAGTTTTGCGTGAAATCGTAGCGTTTTTAAACGCTCTAGGTAGCAAAGTAAGTGCAAAGGTACACAGAGTCTTGCCAAATTTAATTCGCTACGAATTAGTTAAATGCTGTACTTAGTTCTGTAATTTCTCAAGTACCACTGTAAGAAAGAGCTAATTCCTCGTACTTAGGTGAGAATAACTACTTCTAATTAGGACTTCCAAAAAATTAAATATCCAGTAATTTATAATAATGATTATTAAGAAGCTGCCTATGGTAGCCTCTTCCTACCTATTTTTGTAGTAAATTTGATGATGATTTAAAAAGGTATAGTTGCCGAATAATACAATTGTTTGATCCTGATGAGGCGGAGTCTGAGGAAGTTTTTGTTCAGATTCAGCCTCATTTTATGATCGAGTTGGAAAAAGATGAAATTCCTATGGAAACGTGGAGTAAAATACCTTGGTTTCCTTTATTAGAATGATTTAGTAGCGTTGCTGAAAAAGTAATTTGAAGAGAGAATGTAATACTGTTGGGTACAATTGGAAAAAAAATCGACCTTATTAACAATAACGTGAGTTCGACAAATCTTTTTTGACCTCTCCCCCAGCCCCTCTCCGACGCGGAAAGGGGAGCTAAAAGCCTAATTTTTCATTGCTCCTCCCTTTCCGTTTCGGAGAGGGAGGTTGGGAGGGAGAGGTTCATCGAACTCACGTTAACAATAAGGTCGATTTAATCAAACGGATTCATTCATGGAGTCAATCCAAAATCCAAAATCCAAAATCCAAAATCCAAAATCCAAAATGTTTATATCGCCTAACTCAGGAGTTCTCCTGTTTCTTGCAGGGAGTGCAAGCGGCGGTAAATGCCCTCGTGACGCAAGAGTTCATTGTGGCTACCCACTTCTACAATCTTTCCTTGCTCCAGAACCACAATTTTATCGGCTTCCCGCACTGTGCTTAGACGGTGGGCAATGACGATGGTGGTGCAAGTGCCCTGAATTGATCGCATCGCTAGCTGAATTGAACGCTCAGACTCATAATCTAAACTAGAGGTCGCTTCGTCAAAAATTAGTACGTCTGGTTCTACTAGCAACGCCCTAGCAATTCCCAAGCGTTGTCTTTGTCCTCCAGATAACCTGACACCTCGTTCCCCCACGACGGTGTAATAACCTTGGGGTAAGTGCTGCACTACTTCATCAACTCTGGCGATTTTACAGGCTTGGTGAACCTGCTCCAAAGTAGCATTCGTTCTACCGTAGGTGAGGTTATCCAATATAGTACCGTTAAAAACGTCTACTTCTTGGTGAACGATCGCTAATCTCCGTCTATATTTACCCACATTCAAAGTGCGAATATCTTGACCATCAATCAGAATTTTACCTTCTTGAGGTTCAAAATATCGCAACAGCAATTTCACTAAAGTAGACTTACCAGAACCGGAACGTCCCACTAATGCCACTGTTTGGTATGGCTCAATCAACAAGTTAATATCTTGCAAAACTTTACGGTTGGCATCATATCCAAAACTGACGTGCGACAACTCAACTTTTCCAGTAAATTTATAAGGTGATTCTGTCTGGTTGCTCTCTTCTAAAAGACTAGCTGAATCAGGTGTAGTTGGCTCTTGGAGAAATTCATGAAATCGCAGCATAGAAGAATAACGACGGGCAAAAACTTCTGCCAAAATGCTAATAGGTTCTAATTCGGCATAAGCCATGCTAGAAAGAGTTAAGGTCATGATAAAGTGACCAAGAGAAATCCTTCCATCTACTGTTGCTGCTAGAGTCAAACCCAGGATAGTAAACACACAAAACTGAATTACAGTCCTTTGCCAAGTGGCCAGTCTCACATAACTTTTGTGGACGCGATACTCAACCACCATTAGTTCACGATCCAAACGTAGCTTTTGCCGTTTCAGTTCGTTAGCTTCTGTAGCAAAAGCTTTCACCGTTTTGATGTTGGTGATCAGTTCAGAATTGCGGCTTTCCGTATCTTCTGAATATTTATCCAGAAGAGTTTCGTGCCAAATTATCCGCTGTAAATTTCTCAAGCTCAAGCTAAGAATAACTACAAAGGAAATCAGATATAAAATCGCAATTCGCCACTCAATGAGCAAGATAAACACGAAAATTCCCAGTACACGAGCTAGTCTAGGAATCAACTGTCCGGCAATTTCGGGATACGTATAGGTGTGGTTAGTTAGACCTCTAGCTATTCTTCCAGCAATGCGTCCGGGGTTATTTTGATCATAAAATTCCAGTGGGAGAGTCAGAATTTTTTCTATGGCTGTTTGGGCTTTCTGGCGACGCAACCTTAAGGATATACCCCAATGAAACCAATGGGTTAACCAAGGCTGTGTTGGCGCTCTCACTACGGTGACAACGAAAATTAAACCCACTAATACACCCAAAGATAGAGATTTATTAACTGGGTAATTGGTGATGTCAGAAACAGTAGCGATCGCACTTTGAAGTGGTTTATCCAACGGTTGAGCAGACAAAACGTTTAGAATCTGCCCGATCGCATAAGGGACAACCAAATCAATAATCTCGTAAATGCTGGATGTTGTAATACTGAAAAGACTCAGCTTCCAGTCAGAGCGAAAGTAATTGACAATATCTTGAAATTTGGCCATGATGCACACCGTCCAAGAGCGCGATCGTAAACTTGGAATTTATATGTTACGATCGTACTACAAAGTAGTCAAGGGCTATAGGTTTAAATTATTTCTTTGGAGTAGTAGGCATTTGTACGGGGACAAATTCTAGGCGATAGCGATAGAGGGCAACTGGTCGAGAACCAGCTTTAAAGTAATCTGGATCTTGTGGTGAAAGATAGACAGCAGTAATTTGATCTGCCTCAATCGCCGGATTAGCTGTTGGAAGTTTATGGTAAGCGGTGGTAGATTCTACAGAGTTTAAATAGGGGCGTGAACCGCCTTTGAACAGTTGTTGAAACACTTCTGTGGTGATGAACTTACCGTCAGGGGTAGTTTCTATCGCCCGTGCAGTCACAATGGAAACTAGTTGGCGACTGCTACGCAAGAACGTAATTTGACGATTAGGTGAATCTGGATCTACTTTGACTAATAACACTGCTTCATCCCCTAAATAAGCCCTTGCCAAATTCAAGCTATTAAAGGCTCTATCAGCTACTAAAATTGGGGATTTGTTATCTATCTTAGGGAATATTTTTAACCCAGTAATAGATGGTTGCTCTTTCACAAATCTTACTACAAAACTCATAGGCTGATTTAATTGTCGGCGATTACCTTCAAACCCTGGAGTTACGATATCTGGTGCTAAAGGCGCAACCAAATCTACCAAAGTACTTGTAATTTGCCAAGAACCAGCCATCCATTCAGGGTAAACCAAATCACCCGAAGCCGGTTGTACTGAAGTTAATTTTTCCCATTGGGGAAAATTTGCTAACCGTTCAGACAACTCTCCTGCAAGAGCTTCGCCAGTCCACAGGAGGAATAAAACCAGCAAGCAAAAACTCCAAATTACCTTCATTACAAGCATCAGTAGTTTTGTATTTAGCGTTATATTATTATCGATTAAAAATTAAGTAAGTTTTTGTAAAAAATTAAAAGTTTGTAGTAAGTGCTTTAGCGCTAAAGCGCTTACTACAAGATAATCAAAGAGCTTTACTTTTATTTGTATAGATTCAGTTTATTTGCGCCTTAAATCTCTGCTGGTAAAGGTTGCCAAACTTCCCCATATTGCTCCCGTAAAGCTTGCCAAGCTTCCACTTGTCCTGGTTCATATTCTCCCGGTTTACCCCATTGCAAAAATAGGCTTAAAGCAGCCTCTTGTTTCTCATCTAAAAACCGAATAGCATAGGTTGTAAAATTACCCCTCTTCGCTTCACCAGTTTCAAATTTCACCTGAATAATTTTATCCATATTCAAATGAAACTCAAAGCCTTCGGTGTGCATATTCGCGTACTTACCTTTGGGCAATTCTGCATAAAATAACTTTTCTACCTTACCTCGTGCTTCTAATACAGCAGCACTGCTAGTAACAATTAAACGCAAAGTTCCTAAAGTCTCGCAAGCTGCTAAAAATTCTTTTAAGGTTGTGGTCATTTATTATTTGTCCTTTGTTATTTGTCCTTTGTCGTTTATCCTACCCTGCGGGAAGCAGCTGGTGCGTCTATGTCATTTATTAGTTTTTTACTAATGACCAATGACCAATGACTAATGACTATTTTTCGTATTGCTCATAAGCAGCGACAATGCGCTGAACTAAAGGATGGCGCACGACATCTTTTTGGGAAAATTCGCAAAAGGCAATGCCTTCAACGTGTTTTAGAATTTGTAAAGCCACTCCTAAACCCGATTGCTGGTGAAGTGGTAAATCAGTTTGTGTCATATCGCCTGTAATCACCATCCGTGAACGGAAACCCAAACGAGTTAAAACCATTTTCATCTGAGCGGGTGTAGTATTTTGAGCTTCATCCACAATTACAAAGGCGTTATTGAGAGTGCGTCCCCGCATATAGGCGAGTGGTGCGACTTCAATCACACCGCGTTCCATCAAACTGGGTACTTTTTCTGGGTCGATGAATTCATAAATAGCATCGTAAAGTGGGCGAAGATAGGGATTAACTTTCTGCTGTAAATCTCCAGGCAAAAAACCGAGTTTTTCACCGGCTTCGACGGCAGGGCGAGTTAAAATTAGTTTTTCAAACTGGTTAGCAAGGAGTGCTTGCACGGCGACAACAACAGCGAGATAAGTCTTACCAGTACCAGCAGGACCAACGCCAAAAGTGAGATCACGTCTACGCAGTGCGTCGATATATTGACGCTGGCGGAAGGTTTTGGCGCGGACTTCTTCACCTCGGCGACTTTTGGCGAGGACATCTCGCTGTAAATCTTGCAGTTCTCCTTGCCGATCGCTATCTATGGCTTGACGGGCTGTTAAAATATCGGCACTGGAAATAGTATTGCCTTTAATCCAGAGGTTTTCAAGCGATCGCACTAATCGAGAAGCCAGATCAATTTGCCCTTCGGTACCAGAAATCAGTAATTCCTGTCCGCGTAACACTAAAATGGCTCCTGTTTGCCGAGATAGGATTTTGAGATTTTCTTCTCCATCTCCCGCAAGAGCAATCGCACTGGGAATATTCGGCAGCTGAATTGTTAAAGCACCTGCCATAGTATTTGTTAATTCGTGAGGATCTGTGTTTGACAAAGGTTAATATTTTCTCGCTAACGGCGAAATTACGCTTTTTTACTTACATTTTGGAAAAATATTTGCAACAAATTAATCGGCTGTAGTTAAAAGGGCGGTTAGAAACCGCACGCCAGATGCAACAAGAGTGGCTCGCCGCCCAACGCACTGGCTCGTCTAGACGAAGCTTTACCCACCGACCTGGGTTCTAGACAAGGGGCTTAAGCCCCTTGTTTCCTTAGTCCGCGGAGGTGGACGAGAGTTTGTGTAGCCGCGTTCGCGTCAGCGTGCCGGAGGCGCTATTCTATTCGCCGATTTCACTTTCCATCTTTACAAAAATTCTGAGCGGAGGTAACGACAACCGCTCAGATTTGCTCTCTAGTTTCAACCTAGCGGAGGCGGGGTTTAACAATAGGTTTAGGCCCATCATTTCCACGCGGTTCTCTCCTAGTTGGCGGTGGCGATCGCTCTTCTGTGTCTTCATCAAAAGACATACCCTCGCGGCCCGGCGTGGTGCTGCCGTAGATATCCAGGTATGCTGATTGCCCAGCAGTAGCGGCTGCTGCGGCAATTACTGTACGAATCGCCTGAATATTGCGTCCCCCTCGACCAAACACTTTCCCTTTATCTGTGCTTTCAAAGGCGATGCGAACCCAGACCCGGTTGAGGGCCTGAGAAACTTCACAATCGACGCTTAAAGTCTCTGGAAATTCCAAAAACGGCTGCACCAAAAACCTAACCAGCCCAACATAATTGGGACTAGCTGTTGGGAATTTTGTTCCAAAATTATGATGCGGCTGTTGCACTGACCTGTTCAAAAACATTAGCTTTTACTAGAATGCGACGTACGGTGTCAGTGGGTTGAGCGCCTTGTTGCAGCCGCTTGACGATACCAGGAACGTCTAGTCGCACTTCATCGGTTCTGGGGTTATAAAATCCTAACTCTTCTAGGGGACGGCCATCGCGGCGAGCGAGGTTGTTAATGGCGACAATGCGGTAACTTGCTTCCCGCTTTTTACCGAATCGCTTTAAGCGCAGTTTGATCATGGTTGAAGAATCATTCTCCTGTTGTTAGATATTAGTTAGCAACTAGTTGGCGAGGAAGTAACCGAAATCTGGCTGCTGCCGAGAAATTGCGGGTCAGTTTCCTCTGCTTATAAATTCTGAGGTCGAAATGCTAATTTTAGCACTGCCTAGCATTTGCTGCTATTTGTCCTTAGTTAATGACTCTTGACTAAAGATTGCCAAAGCCTTTTTTCTTTTTCTCCTTCTTTTTCTTTTTGGTGGCTGGGGCACCACCACCATAACCTCGCCATCCGGGGGCTGCCGGGCGATCGCCTGCACCTGCGAAGGCATTACCCATGCCGCTACCACCACCGCCGAACATTCCCGGCATTCCAGGGAAGCCACCTTGACCCATTTGCTGCATGAGCGATCGCATTTTTTGGAAATCACCCACCAGTTTACTGACATCGGACTCTCTATAGCCGCAGCCACCCGCAATCCGCCGCCGCCGACTGGGAGAACTGGCTAATAAATCGGGGTCGTGGCGTTCTTGGCGAGTCATGGAGTTAATCATCGCCTCACAGCGCTTCAGCTGCGTTTCTCCCTGCTTGAGTTGATCGTCTGAGAGCTTATTCATCCCTGGAATCATCTTGATCAAGCCTCCCAGAGATCCCATGTTCTTCAGCATCCGCAACTGCTTGAGAAAGTCAGTAAAGTCAAACTTTGCTGACAAGATTTTCTCCTGCATTTTCTCCGCATCTGCTAAGTCAAACTCTTCTTGGGCTTTTTCTACCAGGGTTAGCACATCACCCATACCGAGAATCCGCGATGCCATGCGATCGGGATAAAACGGTTGCAGTGCCTCGACTTTCTCACCCACGCCCACAAATTTAATCGGCGCTCCCGAAATCTTTCGCACCGAAAGCGCTGCACCACCACGGCTATCACCATCCAACTTGGTGAGAATCGCCCCAGTAATTCCGATCTTCTCATGGAA
The DNA here is from genome assembly GCF_036919555.1 of Nostoc sp. Classification (GTDB taxonomy): domain Bacteria; phylum Cyanobacteriota; class Cyanobacteriia; order Cyanobacteriales; family Nostocaceae; genus Nostoc. The sequence continues at coordinate 14,242 of NZ_JBALCS010000046.1, read as the reverse complement.
GGTGCGGGTAAGATTGGCTGCCTCTTGACCAGTCATCGCGTCCACCACCAACAGAGTTTCATGGGGTTGGACAGTTGCTTTGATGCGGGCTAATTCCGCCATCATTTCTTCGTCAATTTGCAGGCGTCCAGCAGTATCAATAATTACTGTGTTTACACCCTCTGCCCGACCGCGTTCTACACCCTGTCGAGCAATTTCTACGGGATCGGCGTCGCTTCCTAGTTCAAATACTGGTACGTCAATTTGCTTACCCAACGTTACCAACTGGTCGATCGCTGCTGGGCGATATACGTCTGTCGCCACCAATAAGCAGCTACGATCTAATTTTCGCAGATGTAAGGCTAACTTAGCGGTAGCTGTGGTTTTACCAGTACCTTGCAACCCAGCCATGAGAATAATAGTAGGCTTTTCCTGGGCTTCTGCTATGGGGACATTTTCTTCTCCCATCACCTGCACCAGTTCATCGTGAACAATTTTGATAAACTGTTGGTCAGGTCGCACGCCGGTAATCACCTCAGATCCCTGTGCTTTGGCTTCGACTTCGCTAATAAAATCTTTGACTACCTGGAGATTGACATCTGCCTCCAACAAGGCGCGGCGGACTTCGCGCAATGCATCTTGAATGTTGGATTGAGAAATTTTGTCCTGTCCCCGCAGTTTCTTCCAGGCGGATTCTAAACGGTCAGATAATGCATCAAACATAATGTAATTACAGGTAGTTCGCCAATGGGGAATTTTAAACCGCCGATGAATGCGATCGCGAATTTCCGCTAAAGTTTAAATGTGCTATTTACCAGCTTAGTATTTTTCACTCCGACTGTAGCAACCATATACTTTATTGGGCATAGGGCATGGGGCATTGGGTCAATTTTCATTTTAATAAGGTAGGGGCGCACAGATGTACACCCCTACTCAATAGACATCTCCGAAAATTAATTCTGCCTTGCCCGAAATCCTTGGTAGGGACAATACCCTGCGGGAAGCTAAAGCTACATGAATTGTCCCTACGTCATTTTCGGAGATGTCTAATGTTAATATGTGGGCTATGAGGCTTATTTTGTCTGCATCCTAGCCTATTTTGTCATTTCGGAAGCAATACCGACTACGGTCTTGCTATGTGAACCGAAATTATTCTTGGGTTGCCTTGGGAACAATCACCTGGCTGACCACTGATTAATAGCTGAACTGGCCAGTTGTGCCAGAAAGCATCTCGTAACATATCGTGATACAGTGTATGTCCTGGGTCAGTTGGGCTAGTGTGATAACCGGCATAAAAACCTGGGCAGCCCGCCGGATTAACAATAACGGATGCTGTGGTATTGACTCCTAGAACATCTGTTCCCCAGCCAGCCTCCAAGCTGGTTATCGTCCCTGAAGCTGTCCAAACTGGGTTAGCTGACAATGCAGGTTGAGTAACACCCATTGCGTTCATCTTTGGGATTGGTGGTGGGCAGATGTCGCTATTAGTTTAGTAGTTGCAACTTTTACTGGTTTAAGTGCTTTACCCCTAGTCCAAGAAACCCTGAAGATTTTTTTGGAGTATGCACCGGAATCAATTGACCCCATTGAGGTGGAAATATCTCTCAAATCTTTTCCTGGTGTTGTCCAAGTAGAAAAACTTCATATCTGGACAATTAGCTCAAATAAGGTAATACTTTGCGCTAATTTGACAGTTGAATGTGCAACAACCCAAGAACGCGATCGCTTACTCACTAAGCTGCAAGCTCACCTCCAAAAAAACTTTAATATTGCTGAAATAACTTTGCAGCTAACTAGCTGTAGAAAACCTTCATTAATGCCAATTCATCCTTTATTTAACCAAGATATAGTTTTAATGTTGTCTGCGAATAAAACGAATTAAAAGCAAAATAATAGCTAAATGCGTAAATACTATCTCAATTAACTAGACAATTAGGGGCAATTCATGAATTGCCTCTATATGAGCAACTTGTTAAATGTAGACAAACTTCCACCAGAGTGTAATAGCAAGAATTATTGTTTTTTAGTTAATGTCACTATCAAACACAAAAATCCTTTTGTCTTTTTATTATATTTCCTAAAATCAATATTTAAACATGATGCTTATTGGCATTATTACGATTTCCAATTGGTTATTTACTAGGAGGTTTACTCAATCATGACTTTAATTCCCAAATTCCAAATGATTTCATTACTGAAACAGTACAAACGCACACTAGTTTGGTTCATATCTGGTCTGTTTCTGGCAGTCGTGTTGTTCTTCGGAACATCGAATCAACAACCAGCAACTGCCTCTAACCAGAGTCATACCACACCCTCTACTCAGCTAGATGTAACTGCTACGAACTCAGACTTCAGTGCTACTCATCTAGAACCCAATTTTTATCAGTATTAATGGCTAACAAATTAACTTTAAGGCGCACTGAAATGATTTCACTTTTGCGAAAGTACAAGCGATGGCTAGCCTTGACTATGGTTGGCTTTCTCTCTACCGTTCTGCTGATATTTGGTAATTCTGTTTTTCAGCCCACTATGGCGGCTGGTAATGGAATTAATGTAATTATCATGATTGGCGATGGTATGGGTTGGAATCTGGCACGGGCCGCAGCCGTTGCCAAAGGCGCCCCCTTTTACACTAGTGGTAAAGGCTCAGGTCTGAGCTTCCAAAAGCTAACTGGATATGGACTAGTGACCACCTATGGCACAACGATTCAGGGAAATACACCAGCCAACCCAACAGGTCAGCCCCACCTAACAACTAACTCTGCTCTGGATGGGTCTGATACATTCACAGGTGCAAGTCCTGTTCGTCCCAACTTCTCATTCCAGCCTACTCCTTTTAATCCAGGCGATCGATTTGATGGCAACAGTTTGGCAGATGGTAATTTGACAGGTTACGACCCTAGTAAGGGCGGCCCTGTTCCCTGGATTCCTCTGACCCCTGCTAATCCTGGTACTTATGACAAAGAGTACATCAAACACAGTTATCCCGACTCTGCTAACACCGCTACGACTCTTTATACGGGCGTAAAGAGCTTTAACAACGCGATGGGTGTAGACATTTACGAGAAAAAGTTGAAAACCATCCTGGAAATTGCCAAAGAAAAAGGTAAGTCTACAGGACTAGTTACTTCCGTACCCATTAGCCACGCAACGCCTGGTGCTGCCGCTTCTTTTGTAAATCGTCGCAGCAAATACGATAGTAAATACGACCCTACCAAGAGCAACCAAGACAGTATTCTGCAACAGACATTGCTAAACTTTCAGCCTAATGTCTTGTTGGGTGGCGGTCATCCCAAAGATTTTGAAAATCAAGCCAGTACAAGTACAGTCGATGGTATCTTTAAATATACGTATATTATAGAAGACACCTACCAGCATTTGAAGAAAAATCCTACGTCCAATCGTTACGGCTATACCTTTTTGGAACGTGGTCCGAATGCAACTAAGACACTGCTAAACACGGCTGCTAAAATCGACCCGAATAAAGGAGGCAAATTATTTGGTCTGTATGGTGCCCGTGGACAAGATGGCAACATTCCTACCAGTTCCTCTAAAGGTGACTACAGCAGCACAGGTCTGGGTAACTTCACACTTTATAGCTCTGTTGTCAAGGCTGTAACTCCCTGTCCATCAGGTAAGATAATTACTGGTACCATTGCGGATTGTGTTCCTGTCATTGATGCAGCAGGTAATCCCATCGCTCCTAATGCTCCTGCACCCGATACTGTGCGTCCTCTGGCTCCTGGGGAAACCGATGCCAGCTTTATCGCTAAAGAAATTAACGAAAATCCAACTTTAGCTGATTTAACCAAAGCAGCTCTAAAGGTTCTAGGTAAAGACAAAGATGGTTTCTGGCTGATGGTTGAGGGAGGTGATGTAGACTGGGCTGCTCATGACAACAACATGGATAACCTCATCGGTACCATGAATGATTTTGATAAAGCAGTTCAGCAGGTGATTAGTTGGGTAAATAATCATGGTGGTTGGAGTAAGAACCTGCTACTTGTTACTGCTGACCATGACCACTACCTGACTCTGAATAATGACTTTGTTTCAAAGCTAACTCCCAATCCTGATCCTAATCTGGCTAGAGGCTTGAAGTATAACGCTAAGGACATCACCTTCAACAAGCACAACCCTAAAGATGCTGGTCACTTCTGGGGAGCTGATCCAAATTACAAGTACCTCTGGGGCAACCATAGCCGACGGATTGTACCTGTTTACTACCAGGGTGCTTATTCATCAACTCTGACTCGATCCTTCGGAGAAAAGCTCAAGTTTACAGATAGCTCTGGTACTTACAGTGCGCCCGGTGTTCGAGGAGTAGTTGATCAGAGTCATATCTTCCAGGCTATGAAAACTGCGATCGTCAGTCCCTGAACTTACAACTATTTTCAGGTAAGTAGACCACGTAGTAAGGGCACAGCATTGCTATGCCCCTACGACAGATGTGGTTCAAATACTTGAATTCATGCTGTAATACACCGCTTCACTGAACACTGACTAGAAAAACTTTGTGTTGCAGAGACGTGTGTTACCACGTCTCTGTTTCATAAAACTATTTCGATATTTTTGTATCTGTTCTTAAATCAAGGTAAAAAAATGACTGACTCCATCTTTAAGAAGTTAGCAGCTATAACGGTGGGAACTGCTCTGATTTTTGCGGTAGGCGAAACTATGCCCGTTCAAGCAACACAACTCACTTATAATTTCTCTAACGAGAATAAAACTCTCACAGGCACTTTTTCCTTTGACCAAGCAGCAGCAGAGGATCAACAAGTAACGATCGCAGAAGGGTTAAAGATTTTTGCTACCTATGGTGGCCAGTCATACACTGAAGCAGATGATCATTTAGCGTCAGTTTTAACCGACTTTTCGGGAACAATTTTGAACCAAGCGGGATTGGGCTTGAATTTTACACCTAGCATTTTTAATATCTACCGTGATAGTTTTATCGATCTGAATGATTCCACTGCTGCGGGTGTTCAAACCGTCACTTACACCAGTGTCCCAGAGCCAAGTTTTATGCTTGGATTGTCTGTGTTTGGGTTGGGTTTGTTCTTAGCGAAAAAGACAGCATCTTCTAGGTCTGTTCACTAATGATTAAGTAGGGCTATGTAGCTCTATCGGCAAATTTAGATGAGAGTTAACCACAATTTAGATTATATAGATTGTGGTGTTGTAAATACTCAATGGTTTTAGGCTCATATATACCCAATCATGGTAAAATAACCACTAGAAAACATGTGATTAAGCAATGAGATTAGTAGAGCGCCATATTATTAAAATCGGTCATCAATTTTACAAAGAAATAGATGATTTAGCATGGCGTTCAAAAAACCTCTATAACTATGCGAATTATTTGGTAAGGCAGTGGTTTCATCAATGAGGGGAAATACCTAAATAATGCGGCTATATTTTATCTGGTAAAACAGCATGAGTCTTACATGGCACTGCCAAGAAAGATAAGTAATCAAATGTTGATGGTTTTGCATCGAAATTGGAAATCATTTTTTGAGGCACAGATTGCATATAACGAAAATCCATCCAAATTTCGTGGTCGTCCAAAACTACCAAAATATAAAGATAAAACCAAGGGGCGCAATTTAGTAATTTATGAACTTGGGGCGATATCCAAAAAAGCTCTGAAAAAGGGATTGATTAAATTATCTCAAACCAGTATTGATTTCCCTACATCGGTGGCTGAAGTTTTGGAAGCAAGAATAATTCCCAAATCTGGACAATATGTGATTGAAATTGTATACAACAAAGAGGTAACACCAGAAGAACTGAACCCCGACTTGGTGGCAGGTATTGATATTGGGTTAGATAATTTAGCGGCGTTAACTTCAAATAAGCTTGGGTTTAAACCAGTACTTGTTAATGGACGACCGTTAAAGTCAATTAACCAACAATACAATAAAGTCAAGGCAAGTCTCCAGTCTCAACTCAAAGGCAATGCTAAAACTTCTAAACGTATTAATGCCTTAGCGTCTAAGCGTAACAATCAAGTTGATAATTATCTACACAACGCTAGTCGCTGGATTATTAACCATCTATAGGACTCATATCTGATTTTTGAACAAGATTTCGGATAAAACCCTGATCAAACGGGATTTTCAGTCTCAGTATGTTTTCAGAAATCAAATCGGATTCCTATAGTTACTCAGCGTATTGGGACGCTTGTCATTGGTAAGAACGACCAATGGAAGCAAGAAATTAATCTCGGCAGTACCACAAATCAGACGGCAGTTGCTACAACGGGGGGAACCCCCGCAACGCACTGCCTCAACTTCGTTAGTATTCCTCATGCTCGGTTTATCGAGCAGTTGCAATACAAAGCTGAATTGGTAGGGATTGCCGTTTTGATTAATGAAGAAAGCTATACTTCAGCTTCATCGTTCTTGGATTCAGACCCAATTCCGGTTTATAAAAAAGGTCAAAAGCACATATTTAGTGGGAAGCGGATTAAGAGGGCTTGGTACAAATCTGCTGATGGGAAGCTCATCCATGCAGATATTAATGCCAGCCTCAATATTACAAGAAAGGTAGTCCCAGCGGTCTTTGGTCTAGGGATAGCGGGTATTGCAGTTTACCCATTCCGAGTAATGCCGGGAAAAGTTGCTTAAGGATATTTGTCCATAAAGTTACTAACTGTCTGAGTTTGCTGACAATCTGCCTATAGGTTGTTGCATCAAGAAAATATACATGGATTAGTTCAGATATAATAATGACTCATTCTTTGTTTTCCTAACTGGAGAAATTAATGGGTCGCGCCAAAAAGGTTGTCCTGGCATATTCTGGTGGAGTGGATACCTCAGTTTGCATCCCCTACCTCAAACAGGAGTGGGGTGTGGAAGAGGTGATTACCCTAGCAGCAGATTTGGGTCAGGGAGATGAATTAGAGCCAATTCGAGAAAAAGCTCTGAAATCGGGTGCAAGTGAATCCCTAGTGGCGGATGTCAAAGACAGCTTCGTTAAAGATTACGCCTTTGGAGCGATTCAAGCCAACGCTCTCTATGAAAATCGTTATCCTCTAGGAACTGCCCTTGCTCGTCCACTGATTGCTAAAGTATTAGTAGAAACGGCTGAAAAATATGGTGCTGATGCGATCGCTCACGGTTGCACCGGCAAAGGTAACGATCAGGTTCGCTTTGATGTCTCTGTAACCGCCCTGAATCCCAACCTGAAGATCCTCGCACCAGCCAGAGAATGGGGGATGAGCCGCGAGGAAACCATCGCCTATGGTGAAAACTTTGGTATCCCCTCACCAGTCAAAAAATCTTCTCCTTACAGCATTGACAAGAATTTGCTCGGTCGTAGCATTGAAGCTGGTTTACTCGAAGATCCCTCATTTGAGCCACCAGAAGAAATCTATGAGATGACCAAAGCGATCGCCCACACTCCCAACGAGCCAGAGTACATCGAAATTGGTTTCCACGGTGGCATTCCCACAACCCTCAACGGTATAGCTAAAAAGCCAGTTGAGCTAATTGAACAACTCAATCAGGTGGTAGGAAATCACGGCATCGGACGGATCGATATGATTGAAAACCGTTTGGTGGGGATCAAATCGCGGGAAATCTACGAATCACCCGCGATGTTAGTTTTAATTCAGGCACATAGGGATTTAGAAAGCCTGACATTAACAGCAGATGTTACCCATTACAAGCGTGGGATTGAAGAAACTTATAGCCAAATCGTTTACAACGGTTTGTGGTACAGTCCACTAAAAGTTGCACTGGATGCCTTTATTCAAAAAACACAAGAGCGAGTCTCTGGAACTGTACGAGTGAAGTTGTTCAAGGGTAACTCTACGATTGTTGGGCGTTCGAGCGATCATTCCCTTTATACTCCCGATTTGGCAACTTACGGAGCCGAAGACAAATTTGATCACAAAGCTGCTGAAGGCTTTATCTACGTTTGGGGACTACCGACTCGCATTTGGTCGCAGCAAGTTCGAGGTTAGGAGACGCGATTAATCGCGTCTGTACAAGGAGTTAGGAGTTAAAAATGCAAAGTACAAAAAGTGAAAGTTAAAAGAAATAACTTTTCACTTTACTCCTCACTCCTCATTACTCATTTCCTTAACTTGGCGAGACTCTAACCACAGGGGGACAACAATTAAGGCAGCGAGGATCAGTAAGGCTGCGATCGCAAATTGACCCACCCAAGCAACCAATTGTTCTAAAGAGATAATTTTGCCAGCAAAAAAAGCCAATGTCACCATCAAACTAGCCCAAGCAACTGCTCCTAACAAGTTGTATAAAAAGAATTTTCCGAAGGGCATTTCGGCTATACCAGCTAGTGGTGCAGCAAAAACTCGCAACAATGCCAGAAAACGTCCAAAAAATACCGCTTTAGCAGCGTTTTGAGTAAATTGATCTTTAATTTTCAGTAGCCGTACTTCCGAAATCCGAAGTATACTACCAACTTTTACCAGGAAAGTCCAACCGCTAACTCTACCAACCCAATAGCCACAAGTGCCGCCAATGACAGCACCCATAATTGCATCACCGAGAACCAGCCAGAAATTTAGTTCATCGCTACCAGCTAGAAACCCGCCTACTAAGGTTACGGTTTCACCAGGAAGGGGAATGCCTAAATTTTCTAGCAAAATACCCAAAAAAATTGCCCAATAGCCGTAACTGTGGGCGACTTCCTGGATATTTTCTAGTGAAATCAACTCTAAAGACATCCCGCACCACCGTGTTTACAAATTTTCACTTTTACTATATTTTTGCTTGTTTTTGAGTGGGGTGTCAATCAAACCACTACATTCAATGATTAAGTCATTATCATTAGTTATTATTCTGAATAATCCATAACTTATAGTCTATGGTATATATTGATTTTCGACTATTAACTAGGCAATTTTTAGGCATTCCTACCACAATTTCATATTTTTTTAAAAAAAAATAAAAAATTTATAGAATATTTATAAATATCCCGGAAAATTATGAAAATCTTGTAAAAGATACGGTTGATACCGAAATTGTTAGGCGATTATGCCTATATTGATAAAAGTTATCACAAATTATACGGCATGAATACTGAAATAATCGCTCTCAATTGCACGACTGCAATTGCCCAAATATCAGGGTAAAACAGCCATTTTGCTATTGAAGGAGAAGAGGTATTGATGTCTTTTTTCAATTTTTTGTCAAGTGTTCCAATTACCCTGTTAAATTCATGACTCTCACACAAGAATTTCAAGTGATTTTGTTTAAACCCCAAGGAAGCATAGATTTGCAAGGCGGTAAGGTTTTGAGTGAACAGATGGCTGGAGTAGTGCCCCAAGCTCATCAACTCTGGGTTATCGATCTAACAGAAGTTAATTTCATGGACAGTTCTGGGTTAGTGCCTTTAGTAAAAGGGTTGAAAGCTGCACGTCAGAGTGGTTGCCGCTTGGTTTTATGCAACGTGCAAGCTCCTGTACGGTTAATTTTGGAACTTACCCAATTAGATTCAGTGTTTGAAATTTTTCACACTTACGAAGATATTTTTCCCATCGTCAAAGATAACGGTCTGGTGCTAGCAGCCTAATTAATAAATCTACCTATAGAAGGATGGTGGAGTCCAGCAATCTTTGCATTTTTTCACATTCTCAAAGATAACAGTCTGGTGCTAGCAGGCTGATTTTCTTTTCTGTCTAGAGAAGAATACTGAGAAAAAGTCATGGTTTTGAGCTAGGTAATATCAATGGCAGATGAATGTATCTGCTTATTGAAAGCCAATCTACTTAAACCAGTAAAGTAGGATATCTCCAAAATTGGTCAAAGCAATGCAATTGTTTGTGACACTCCCCAGCCTATGAAAGAGAGGGCTTTTCAAATTACTCTGAGCTAATTGTTCTATGTCCGACGCAACTAGTGCAAGGAAGCAGGAGGTAAGAAAGTTAAGAATCTCAGCCTTTGCGTTATTTCTAACTCTATAGTTATTTTTGTCTTGATGTACTACTTGGATTTCTCCAAGATCCTTTCCGCGCTAATTTCTTACCTCTTCGATTCCACCATGATGGCAACTTTAGGCATTCTGGGGAGTCGAAATGTTAGTTTGTTCGGATGCTGGCCGGGGAAAATTTGGCAAATCAATGCCGCTATGACTAGCATTGCGGGTTTTAAGTGCCAAACGATAACTCACACTTTGCAGTTCTGCTTGTAGTTGGCGGTTTTCCCGTTGTAGCATTGCTACCTTTTCTCTGACTGGTGTCATCCGCTCCTCAAACTTGCGCCGGTAAATTTGAGGTAACTCTTGTACTACTTGCTCCAACATCCGACTGCGATCCGTGAGTTCTTGAACTGACTGTCGCAATTGGTAAATTTCGGAGTCACGAGTTGTAATTTGTTCTTGGTAGAACGCCACCTGCTGCTCCACAGCTTGGAGTTGTTCTTGTAAAGCCTGCAACTGGGTTATATCCTGCTCAAGCTCCGGCTGCTGGGGCATAAAACTAGTATTACCCTTTACCAACCGGAAGAGTTCTTGAGATAGTTGTTGCACTAATTGATCGCGAAGTTGCAACTCTTGGCGTAGCTGCGATACTTCCGTAGAGAGAACTTGAATGTTGGGTGTATCAGATTGGCTCACAGTAGCTTACAGCTCCCATTCAGAATCTTGTCCACTCTTAGGTATAACTGCGGGAGTACTACCTTTGGCAAGTATTTGTTAATTTAGCATTCCCAGACAAGTCACGAGAAAAGAAAAAGACAAAATTTTACTGAATGGAATTGGCATTGGGCATTGGGCATTCTCCCATTCTCCCTGCTTTCCTGCTCCTCTGCTCCTCTGCTCCCTATCACTTAGACCGTTGCAGCCACTTTAGCGGGTTTTTCCTCTTCGATATCCTGCTTAACTGTCAAGTAGCGAATCACTTCTTCACTCAAGCGCATGGCGCGTTCAAAGGGGGCGATCGCAGTTGCAGGCGCATTGTAATTTAACTGGATGTAGATGCCATCGCGGTGTTTTTTGATTTCATAAGCGAGACGACGCTTACCACGATTTTGAATTTGGATATCCTCGGCACCTTGATCGCGAAGCAAATTCTGATATTTAGTAATTGCTTGCTCTGCCTGTTCGTCTCCCAGGTCAGGACGGAGAATATACATTGTTTCGTAACTTGTAGTCATATTTTTCGGTTTCCTTATGGGCAAAAATGGCTGCTGATGTTAATTTATACCTATTTTAATTCAAAATGTCAGTATTAAACAACATCTGAAGCAACAAGGAATTATAATCTTACCAGTTTTCAATTTGAATTATTAGTCAAATCGCCGAAGTTTTATATAGAGGTGTAGGAGTGTCACCAAGTAACAATCCAGTTTTTGGAGATCGCCAGCAAATTGATCAAGCTATTAGCTTCGCCAAGGGGTATCTTTCTTTAAGGGCATGTATAGCGATCGCTATTTTGGTCAAGGCTCAATCGGTTCCCTAAATAGCTAACTGAGGATTGCTACCTGCTCACAGCAACAAAAAAGCAGAAAAAGGATATTGATCAAGGTTATGGCGCAGCGCTATGTGCGAATTCAAAATCAAGAAGGGCAGATTTATTATGGGTTACTCCAACTATCCCTGAATGTCCAGGTGCTAGATGCTCCGCCCTGGTTACAAGGAGAACCCACTGATTTAACTTTGACACCAGAAAATTACCAAATTCTGGCTCCTTGCGCTCCCTCAAAAATTGTGGCGGTGGGTAAAAATTATGCAGACCATGCAGCCGAAATGGGAACTCCAGTACCTTCTGAGCCACTAATCTTTCTCAAGCCACCCACGTCGATCATTCCGTCTGAGAAAGAAATTAAATATCCTTCCCAGTCACAAAGAGTTGACTACGAAGGAGAGTTAGCATTAGTGATTGGCGATTACGCCTTTGAATGTACACCAGAGGTAGCCCAAACCAAAATTTGGGGCTACACCATCGCTAATGACGTCACAGCGCGGGATTTACAAAAACTGGATGGTCAATGGACGCGAGCCAAAGGTTTTGATACTTTCTGTCCCTTGGGGCCTTGGATTGTACGGGAATTAAATCCAGGAGCGAGATTGCAGACTTTTTTGAATGACGACACCAATCCAGTCCAATCTGCCTGTATCGATCAGATGGTGTTTTCCCCCGATGTTCTAGTTTCCTATATCAGTCAGGTGATGACGCTATTACCTGGTGATTTGGTGCTTACAGGTACGCCGGAGGGTGTAAGTCCATTGCATCCAGGCGATCGCGTCCGCGTAGAAATTGAAGGCATTGGTCGCCTGGAAAACACCGTAGTGACCCGTTAACTTCTAACGCACTTGCATATACACTGCATCGGAAATCGCCGGAATTTCCGCATAACGTCCGCTCAACGACTGGATGACTGAATATCCAACTGCTGCCACTACGCCTAAAAAGATGGTGTTGGCTACTGTTTCTATTGTAAAGCCAGTACCAGGAACCTTTCCTAAAGCTCCCACCAGTATGGAACACAAAAATATAACTATGTCCAGAAGAATTGCCTGCATTGTGTTGAAACGAATGAAGTGACTGATTTTTTCGTTTCTTACCACCAATAGGAACAACGCAAAGAACACGATTAGTTGTCCAAATTGTCCTAAACTACCGTAAATTATTAGCACTGGTTGCAGCGGTAAAAGCAAGACTTTTAGTGCTGGAAACTGATTCAACAAAAAGCTGCCAAAGACTAAACCATCAATTAGGGGCAGCAAATAAGGCAAGGAAGCAAAAATCCGATCTGAAACCGTTGTAGACCCACGCCAAGACATTATGCGTTCTCCTGTGGTTAAATTTTTATAGTTACTTGAGCTTAGGATAACGCAGTTGCTTGGTTTTGCTGATAAATTCAACTATTCTATATGGGCGATGCGAAAGCCCATCATACACTCATACTGGTCTGGCTGCTGTTGAGTAAGTTTGTGAATGGCTTGACCACAGCGCAGTTGACCCCCACGCCAACGGGGTTGACCGCTTCGGTCAGCCAGTAAACAAGACTGGCAAACTTGCTCAGGGGCAAGGATTTGCTCGTCTATTAAAATGACTAGCATCGAATCTCTCCTGTAAATTCTCATTGTCACCCACATTTCACTTAGGTGAGGACACGCATTGTAGCGGTTCAAAGAGCCGCTTCAGATAGATTGGATGCGTTTGGCGCGGTTAAGTGTTGTGATTGGCGATGGGCTTTGCGCCCAGCATGGGCGATCGCAGAGGACACTTAAGAGCCAGATCCTACCTCTTTGTAACAAAAATGTGAACAACACAATTCAATAAAAATTGTCAAGCGAATCTTAATTTATTGTAGGACTTACGCACTGTCCAAAAGGACTATCATGTGTATCAACGAAAATCCGTTGTTTCAGGCTATTGGCTACTAGCTGTCTTATCACTAGCGATCGCAGGCTAATAGTGAAAAAATCAAACTTAAATGCCTGAGAATCAATACTCATATTTAATTACTTCTGTCAATGCGTAAGTCCTTTATTGTATGTTGTGTCTATTGCAAATTGGAATTTTAGTAAAAAATAATACAAAAGTATTCGCACTGAGTTGAGCAGAGGCAGCCAACGGTATTCATAGGAATACACCTGACTTTTCACGGTATGTGGAAAAGGTAAGTAAAACTGAGTTAACTTGATAGCCATTTAAGTGATGCATTTACAAAATACTGAGGTAAACTGGCAAGCAAGGTAATACACAATATTACTGGGCAGGCTCGTTGGTCTGGGTATCACTCACAATGGAACACTGGCAATTTCTGATACAGAAACAAGGCGCTCGCTCGTGGCATATCCTAGAATCTCCAAATTTGGAAATTTTGGAAGGGCAGTATAGAGTTTTGGCTCGTTCTAAACTTCCTAATACAGACGTGGAAGTGCGGGTAACTCACTCTTCAACCCAGGAAGTTCAACCAACGCGGCGAATTTTAAAGCGATCGCGTCGCACTAACTCAGAAGGCTTAATGGCGGTAATTCCTTTTACCTACTTCCACACAGGAGTTTGGGAGTTGCGCTGTTGCGGCGATTTGATGTCGGATCTGTTCGGTAAATCTTGGCAGTACAGTGTTCAACTTCAAGTATTGTCCCAGGAAAGAAAGGGGGAGCAAGGGGAGCAAGGGGAGCGAGGCGAGCAGGGGGAGAATGTAGAATCAAATTCACTTGATCACCCAGATACTGTTTCTGGAAACTTGGAATCTATTGCCGCAGCAGAAGCCGCAATTAGCTTAGATAAAGCGATCGCTGTTTCCCCAGAACTGACAATTGCCAAAGACAGCAA
>NZ_JBALCS010000045.1:0-24880 GCF_036919555.1 Nostoc sp. | reverse complement strand
TCGGGAATCCAAAACGCCTATGCAGACGGTTATGCCTATGTTGAGATATCTCAGTCTAGGTCAAAGTCGAAAACCCGTAAGGGAGCAACTAGGAAATCTTTGAAGTAATTTTTGGAAGCCCCGTACCTTTAGGTCGGGGTAATGTCACCAGAGAATCCCCTGTAAATCCAAGACAAAACCTGATAGTATCTCCTCCCCCGATAACTGATTTGGCGACAGTAGTACTTCCTTCTCTTTTCCCTGGCGATAAATTTCCACCTGCTTACCTTTGGGGTTAATTAGCCAGCCTAACCGCGTACCATTTACCATATACTCCTGCATTTTGTCTTGGAGCGACTTGAGGGTGTCGGAATCAGACCGCAGTTCTACTACGAAATCTGGACAAATGGGAGGAAAAGTCTTTCTTTCTTCAGGAACCAGTGCTTCCCACCGCTCTAAAGGAATCCAAGCTGCATCAGGCGAACGTAAAGCTCCATTGGGAAGCTGAAACATCGTTGAGGAGTCAAAAGCTTCTCCAGTCCCATCTTCATCTGTCCAAGTTCCCAAGCGTTGAGTTAGTCTGCGGTTTCGGCTACCAGTTTCTCCACCAGTCGGTGCCATAACTACTAATTCTCCTAATGCGGTGCGCTCTAGTTTAGCATCAGGGTTGACTTGACATAGCTGATAAAACTGCTCAGAAGTGAGATTGATTAATGGTTCTAAGTTCAGGGTAATAGCAGTCATCTTGCAGCTTCTCCTGTCTTGATTATCACTATTATGGTTAACCTGCTACCAGATTGGAGTCCAACCTTCCCTAACTGCGGCTGTAAAGTATCTATGAGCATGAGTTTCACTTTCAAAACCATACTTTGTGCGTTGCAGCGTTGGGATGATGGTATCCTTTAAGCAGATGGCGTACTTAATTGGTTCTATTAACTCCCAGTCAAGCAGATTAATTCCAAGTTGCTCTAATTGCTTATCATACTTTGCCAGGATTTCGGACTGTATTTCATCCCACAGTTAACTCTGAGGTTGTTCTTTTCTAGAAATCTCCGCTAAATATTCTTTGGCTATTCGGCTAGCTCTGGCAATTTCTTCTAGTGACCATACAGTGTTTTTTTGGAAAAAGTTACAACTGGTATACCTTTATATATTGTCACTGATAGACACGGGAATATCTTCCTTATATAGCAATCCGATTTGATTGCGTGAAAAAATCTAAGTATATGTAGGGTGTGTTATCGCCGAGAGTACGGCATCTAAAATCTGAAGTGGTGCGTTAGCCTTTGGCGTAACGCAACGCCAGTTGCTACAACGGAGAGAACCTCCGCAACGCACTGGCTCCCCTACGTGTATTTCAAAAATTAAATATGAGTCCTATATTCCCCAATACCTTTTGTTCAATGACTGTCAACTTTCGCTAAATTGGAAAGAGCAAAACTCAAGGAAATTTTAAATGTCAGCACAATTGTTACTGGTGGATGATGAACCAGGTATACGGGAAGCCGTGAAAGACTATTTGCAAGAGAGCGGTTTCAGCGTTCAAGTCGCCAGTAACGCCCTTGAAGGTTGGGAATGGATGCAGCTGAATACACCTGACTTAGTGATTTCCGATGTGATGATGCCCCAGGTGGATGGCTATCAGTTCCTGAAGCAACTGCGGGAAGACCCCCGCTTCCAAGCACTCCCGGTAGTATTTTTAACTGCTAAAGGTATGACAGGCGATCGCATCCAAGGCTATCATGCTGGTGTTGATGCCTATCTACCCAAACCCTTTGATCCCGATGAACTGGTGGCTATAGTTGAAAATTTGCTAGCCCGCCGCGCCGCTAAGTCCGCAAGTACGGGAGATGACGCTGAAACCCCTGATATTGCTGAACTAGCCAATCAGATTGCCCAAATAAAGGCATTGTTAACTCAAAGAAATGCCATTTCCCAATCGCCAGCCCCTTTCAAAATTGATTTGACTCCCAGAGAACAAAGTGTTCTAAATTTGGTTGCTGAAGGGTTGATGAACAAAGAAATCGCCCGTCGCTTGGAAACCAGTGTCCGCAATGTAGAAAAGTACGTCAGCCGTTTATTTAGTAAAACTGGCACTAGTAGCCGTACAGAGTTAGTTCGTTTTGCTCTAGAACACGGACTTGCTAAATAGGCATGGGGCATTGGGCATGAGGCATGGGCATGGGGCATTGAGTTAGAGACGTTGCACTGCTAGGTTTCTACAAGGGTTCTAGATAACGTTTGCCCTTTACTCCTCTTCTTTATTTTTACTTTGGTCTTTTAGGTTTTCATTTGATTTGCGCTGTTGTCCAATTCCCCATCTGTAAAGACACAGGGTTTTGTTATTCCTACAATGTTTTGATAAAAACTCGGTAAAATGCACCCGGCTGAATTTGCTCTGAGATTCTACCAGTAACCTTTGCTACAAATTTTTTAATGGAGGAAACTGTTCCTGGGATTTTGTGTTGCTAAATAAGACTTTCACAAAATAGAAATCACATTATTTGATGAATTCTACTCAGTGCTTAGTTTCTATTGCAACTGGTGTATAAGATCAACATTTGATTTGATGCCCAATTCACGTTTTGTCACTATTCAAATTACACCTTTAAGTTTGGGGGTTCTCGGCAGCATTACGCAAGCGCATTAGCTGGCGTCGCATTTGAGGTGAGGCTTTGAACTCAGACACTTCCTGGGCTTTAACGGACGCTTGCAGCGTCTCTAGAAAGTCGTCAGAACCTTCGGTCAAAGCATCAAGTAGCACCTGTAACAATTGTTCGCGATCGCTCAATAGACTCTTTTCCTCAATTAACCGGAATTTGAGATGTATTTCGCACTCATAAACACCTACTTCGAGATTATTTATTTGGCGTGGTAATGCTTTGGAGTTCATGGCTATTGAGATTCCTTTACTTGGTGGTCATGAGGGTAAGGAGGTAGATGTCCAGCAAAATTCTTTATATCTTTTTTGAATCCAAAGTGCTTGAATTAAGAATTTTTCTTCATCAATCACCTTTGTATTCTATTTCACTCTCCTGTGTTTTATTTTCAATCTAGATTTTGATGTTCCTGTGCCAGATGTAGCTTATGGTAAACCATAACCATTATTCAGTTTTTAAGATTCTACACAATAAAGTTTCTGTAAGAAGTTGTTCGACCTTTTTAAAGCTTTTTACATCAACTTTATGTTAACGTCAATAGCAGGTTTACTTGTTACTTCAATTTTGGTATTTATACGTAAGTAAAATCGCTTATTTTTTTTAAATTTATTAAACCCAGAGGTCGATGTAGCCCGATTCAGTAAAATTACTAGATGTGCGTTTTTTTCAGCAGCAAATTCAGAAGAAATTTCTGAGCATAATTATTAAGGTAAAAATTTTTGTTCTCCATCAAAAAATGTACACAGATCAAATTATTCCTGCCAAACGCCTGACCATACTGTGTTTTGGGCTTAATGAGTAAAAAAATTTTAGCAGTAGGTAAGATTAGCACACCGCTTAGACTTGTTTATATGCGCCAAATGAAAACACTCTAACCAGTAATTTTTGCAGAAAAATAATTGGACTACTGTCAGTACTAACAGCTAGCTCTGTCTTCAACTCCTAATAGAGGTAGCAAGTTAATCAGTACAGATGATATTTTTACTTATGCCCATTCAATATACTCTTTTAAAACTGCGTTCAAAGCTTGTAAATTGAGAGCATTCAAGCTCAGATATACCGTCTACAATAATTTCAGTGTAATCCACCCAAATCTTGCACCCTTTTATGGATAACCCGATGCTGCTTAAGTCTACAACCCGGCATGTCCGCATTTTTGCAGGTGAAATTGACCGGGATGGCGAACTGGTTCCAAGTGAACAGGTTTTAACGTTAGATATTGACCCAGATAACGAATTTAACTGGAATGAAGATGTGCTGCAAAAGGTTTACCGAAAATTTGATGAACTAGTAGAAGCATCTAGTGGCGTAGACCTCACAGACTATAACTTGCGCCGTGTGGGGTCAGACTTAGAGCATTATCTGCGATCGCTCCTGCAACTCGGCGAACTCAGCTACAATCTCTCTGCCCGTGTTACCAACTACAGCATGGGAGTCCCCCAAGTAGCAATTGACGACAAACAATAAGCTCAATAGTTACTAGCGAGCTGGCCGAACCCTTCTGACAATTCAGGTGATGTGGTGAAGCCCAAAGAAAACTCAAGAAAGCTTCTGCTAGGCAAAACCTGTCCCTCTCCGAACTCACGGAGAGGGATGTGCGTCAGGACAGAGTGAGGTTTTTCAAGATTTTTGAGAATTCGATGACTTGTGTGTACACTGTAACCTTGTAGGAGAGATTTTCCATATACCGTGAAAAGTCATCTGAACCACTTCATTCATCAGGTACTGTTGCCAAAAGTATATTTAATTATCTTAATTCTTAATTAAAGTTAATTATTGCTATCTTACTTATAAACTAAATAAATACCAACATTATCTGCCTCTTAATGATCGGGTAATTCAGCAAAAGCAAATAACATAGTCATGCTTGGGTTATGCTTTGGGGACAGGGTTGGAGTTAGTTGCTTTATTGGTGGAGAGTCACAGGGCAACAGAAGCTATGATGAGGCTGTAGGGTTGACTTGGGAGCGTATTCTTTGGATAAGTTAAGTATTAGCACCTGCTGATATCCGCCAGCTAAAATCATCATCTAAAGTCTGGGTATGTCAAGTTTCAGAAAGATGAGCGGTCTAGATTGTCCCTACTAATGCTGTTAAAGAAATTGCCAATCGCTGATCGGTGCGAAAACTATGGAAAATGACGCGGCAACGCTCTACTGTCCAAATGAAAATTGTCAGGCTGCCAACCCCCTGACCCACAAGTTTTGCCAGCGATGTTCCACGCCCCTACCCAAAAATTATCTCTGGGCTGTGGTAGATGGCCCGAGTGTGGGTAGCCCTGGAGAAATATTAGCCGATCGCTATCTAGTCCTTGATAAATTTGTTCTTTTAGATACCAAGCCTGGTTTATTAGCGCTAACGCCTGAGTTAGATAATTTCCAGCCTCTAAAAGCTTACCTGAGACTCATTCCCTATCGCTTACACGTACCGCAGGTATATGGAGTGCTTTTTGTCGCTGACGGTCCCTCCCCTGGAGAAATATTACTCTTAGAAAAACCGCCACTATTAGTAGATGACACAATCCAACAAGCGCATTTGGGCAGCGAGTTAACCACTGCTTGGCGGGATGCAACATCAATGCGCCAACTCAATTGGTTATGGCAAATAGCTCATCTGTGGCAACCTCTGGTGAGTGAGGGTGTCGCTTCTAGCTTACTTGACTCCTATGTATTACGGGTAGAAGGCTCATTAGTCCGGTTGTTGGAATTGCGTTTAGATATCGCAACATCACCAGAATTGCCCCAATTAGGTGAATTTTGGCAGCAATTGGTCAGTGATGCCAAACCAGCTATCACTGAATTTGTTGATCAGGTTAGCCTTTCCTTAATTCAGGGACAGATGAATTCAACCGATCAATTAATCACAGTTTTAGATCAAGGACTAGCACAATTAGGGCGATCGCAAACACCCACAATCAAAATTATCACCAAAACCGACACTGGACCAACTCGCCAACGTAATGAAGATGCCTGTAGCCCCCCCAGTGGCACTCTGGTGAGCAAACCACCCCAACCAACAGCTTTAGCAATTGTCTGTGATGGTATCGGTGGCCACGAGGGCGGCAATGTCGCCTCAAATTTAGCCATTGAAACGATCCAGCAGCAGGTACAGCAACTAACAAAAGTTCCCTACGACCACATAGATCCCTCACTGCTACTCGATGACCTAGAAAAGGCAGTGTCCATTGCCAATGACAAAATTAGTCAGCGCAATGACAGTGAAAATCGCCAAGGGCGTCAGCGGATGGGGACGACATTAGTCATGGCATTGCCTGTTGCTCACGAAATGTACATTACCCACGTTGGCGATAGTCGTGCCTACTGGATTACACGCCACGGCTGTTATCAAGTTACCCTTGATGATGATGTCGCCTGCCGCGAGGTGCGGCTAGGTTATGCCATTTATCGTGAGGCTGTGCAACAGAGTGCTGCTGGCTCTCTGGTTCAGGCTTTGGGTATGGGGCCTAGCACTTCATTGCATCCCACATCAACACGGTTTATGCTTGATGAAGATGCTGTTTTTCTACTCACATCCGATGGTTTGAGTGATTTTGATCGGGTTGAAGAGTACTGGGAAACAGAAATCTTGCCAATTCTGCTTGGGGAAACAAATATAGTAAATGTTGCAGATAGATTAGTCGAAATCGCTAATACTAAAAATGGGCACGATAATGTCACCGTCGCTTTAGTCCATTATCAAGTTCAATATTGGGAACCAGAAATTACGATCAAAGCAGTCATTCCAAAGAGTTATTCTGCCAAAACTGTGGATTTGACTTCCAGAGCGACAGATACGACACTTTTAGATAGCCCAAACCACAAAACTCAGGTCATTCCCGACACTGAGCCTGTCAAAACTTCCAGTTTACCGCTACAGTGGATAGTTCCATTAATATTTGTGGTAGCAGCAGGTGCTTTAGGATTCTTCGTCAAACAACTGCGATCGCCATTAGGCTCATTTCCAATTATTGCTAATCCCATACTAACTCCAAAGCCTAGCATCGAAGCTACACCCACACCGCGATCGCTTACTAACCTTTCTCCTGGTTGGGTAATTAAAACTAACAAGGAAATCTCCTTGGGAAACAACCAATCGCTTCCCCGTGGGACTTTTTTAGAAGTTGTTCAGAAAAGATTAAATCCCAAACCTGTTTCTGGGGGTTTTTCGGCATCTATGCGAGTCTGTGCCAATAAAAGTACACAAACTCCAGCTAATACTAATAACCCAGCAGTAATTACCTCGGTTCCACAAAATTCAAAACCTTTGCCGGAAACAGTATTGCTGGACTTCTCCCAACTGAACCGTTTTGCCGTCTCTGTTTTACAATCAGACGTCCCAAATCCATGTAGAACTGTCACGCAACCGCCAGTTACTGAACCAACTGACACCAGTCCAACTTAGTTAAATACTCGATAAACTTGTAAAAACCTGGAATAATAACAGGTAACAATCAGAGTAAAAAAGTAGAAAATTTTCACTTTGGAGAATTCTTATTTTAAATAATTTGTTTTTAGTTTTTATTTTAATGAATCCATGCCATCCCTGAATTTGGCGATCGCCCGTCTCCTAAACACTGGCACTGACAACTTCGCCATTTGGGTGGTCAAAGCTCCCTATCCCAGTGGCTACGTTTTACGTGACTGTATATTGCCTGCTGAACTCACTCAAGTTTGGCAAGAATGGCAACAGATGTTTGCTGGTCATGGTCGCCTCGATATTTCCCCAAACTCAACATCTCAAAAGGCCAACCCATTGCCCATAGATCGGATTTTACCCCCTTCAGGTGAAACCACTAGCCCCTATAGCAGTCGTCTGATGCAATACTTGGGCATGAATTTATGGCGCTGGGTATTCGACGGGCAAATTCTTGGTAGTCTAGAACGCAGTCGCGGTATTGCTATGGGTGAGCATACACGTTTGCGCTTTCGACTAGAAATTCGTGACCCGGATCTCATCGCTTTCCCTTGGGAAATTATGCAGGGTGAGCCTGGTCAATCGGCGATGTCTCTCTCCCCAGATTTGCTATTTAGTCGCACCAGCACTGAAGTTGATGCCTTACCGTATTTGCGAACTGACAAGGCTTTAAGTATTCTGCTGGTTTTAGGTCATGATCAAAACCTGGAACTCGAACAAGAAGCTGCAATCTTACAGCAAACTCTTGCAGATACACCTGTAAGTGGAAATTCCCAAAGATATGCACCTTGTATAGTGAATCAACTCCTACAACCAACTCCACAGGAATTGATTGATCAGTTAGAAACCAAAGCATACAATGTTTTCTTTTACGCTGGACATGGTTTGCCAGGACCCGATGGGGGGTTACTGTTTTTGCGACCAGAGATGCCCCTGAATGGGATAGAATTAGCCCAAGTATTGACCCGTACAGGTGTGAAACTAGCGGTTTTCAACGCCTGTTGGGGCGCACAACCAGCTGCTAGCAATCATCAAGCGATACCTGCTAGCAGTTTAGCAGAAGTACTGATTCGTCATGGTGTACCTGCGGTTTTGGGGATGCGCGATGAAATCGCTGACCACGAAAGCCACAGTTTTATTCAAGCCTTTACCGAAGCTTTGCGATCGCACAAACCAATTGATGAAGCTGTAGCACTGGCTAGGCAAGAGTTATTAACACTGTATAAATTTAATCAACCTGCTTGGACTTTGCCTGTTCTCTACCTGCATCCAGATTTTAATGGCGAACTGATTAAGAACCTAGATGAAGGTATTACCGAACTACCAGACACAGCCATTCCTGATGTCGGTTTCCCGCTTGCAACTGCTTCGTTGCGATCGCTGACCCCAAAAGGTAAAATTTGGTTGTTGCGTTATGGAGTCACCCGTATCGGTCGCACGAAAGACAATGATATTGTCATCCCTGAACCATCTGTATCCAAACGCCACGCCGAAATCTTCTGCCGCAATACTCTTACTGATGCTACACTGATGCGAACTTATTACTTGCAAGATTTTTCCACCTACGGGACAACCTGGTTTTTAGGCCCTAACGGTTGGCAACAAATCCTCCGAGAGGAAGTCCCTTTGAAATCGGGAATGCAGTTAAAGTTTGGAAGTGCTAGAGGTGAAACCTGGGAGTTTATTATTGAGGACTCCTAACAGAGCTATTGCCAAAATGAATTTTGATGTTGAACATCAGCTTTTAAAGTCTGTTTTTCCGGGATAAAAATCAACTGTTTTTGCGGAAATCTCCTCTGAGGAATTGTAGCTATCAATACGACCAAATAATCTTGAGGCAATAAAAAATGGCTAAAAAAATTAACAATTCAGACACTTTCTCCTCTTTGCCATCTCAAGAAGATTTAGAGTTTTTAGAAGCGTTACTGGAACCAGAGGATGCTACCTATCCCTGGAATCCAGCTGATGAAGAATCAGAAGCTTATTTTCAGGAACTGGAACAACAGTTTGGAATGGAAGATTTGGTTGACGAAGAAGTGATCAGGCTATCGCCAGATTTTTACAACCATCTAGACACACTTTGGTCTGGTATTACTTCTATACCAGACTACAATCAGAACCTACAACAGTCAGTAGTACTTAATCTTCAAGAAACATTACATACTACTTTTTGTACCTATGTCCCCCAACAATTCCTCAACGCCATCGCCACCAAAGCAGCTGAGATATTTGCTGCTCGCCAATTAATCAGTGAGCAACTGGTTGAGTGCGTTCAGACAGTACTACCAACTTGGGGAACAGAGGATCTTTTAGTTTTGGCTCGTCCTTTTGCTTACGCGATGCGAAGTAGCGAATCGCAAAACCCGATATCTGCGCTCAGTAATCTTAAAAATAGCGAGTGGACAGCTTTATCAGAAGTAGAGAAAGCAAAAGTTAGTTTAGCGATCGCTTCCTATGCTTTCACTCAACTTAACAAGTCTCAGTCTGAAATATGAATGGGAATGGGGAATGGGGAGTAGGGAGTAGAAAAAGCTAAAATTTTCATCATGCACTGTAGTTACCGTAATCCGCGCTTTGCACGAGCTCGTTCAGAGGCGTATCTCGCAAAGATGGTGGTTGCCTTACGCACAGCAGCAAAGAAAGAGTCGAAAATCAAGACTTTCGCAACAAGTTTAATGCTCTTTATTTTTGTAGATATAATCATCTCAAGATAAATTTACAATACGCTGATTTTCAAACTAGTTCATCTATCCCAAGAGATAAATACTTTCTTTTTCTTAAATGCAAGAATTTTGAATTTTGAATTTATTTCATCTCTTATAGGACTTACGCATTGACAAGAAATGCCAAATATCAGGAAGTTTAAAAACCACATCTTTCGTCAGGGCAGAGCATTGCTCATTGGTGTCAACTTCAGCTTAAACCCTTTTAAAATCTCGTTTCCAGCAAGAAGGCTGGAAATGCACTTCAATTGCGGCTCTGCCGCAAGTCTTGAGGCGGCAGCCCCCTATAGGCATTCCCAGTCGGAGACTGGGAACGAGGAAATCTATCAAAGCTTTGTCTAGACTGGCTTTTACGTTAAGTTGACACGTATGGGCATTGCTGTACCCCTACAGCATGGTCTATTTACTATCAAAGGATAATTAATAAAAGCCTGAAACAATTTATTCTGGTTAATTCAGATCACGATTAATTTGTACAGTGCGTAAATCCTCTCTTATTTTGGGCCAAGAAATCGGGTAGCAAAATTTTGCGATCGCGTCGGTGACAGCGCCCGTGCCTTGAGAATTGCCGCCATCAAAAAGGCGTAAGATAACACCCCAACAACTACCAAGAGCAAAGCATTGATTGATCCTGTAGCATTCCACAGAGCGTGGAGCGCAGAGGCACTAAGATAACCAATAGAGAGAATTTGCCAACTTCTACTGGGTTTGAGGACAGCCAACCCGATAAAATAACCCAGGTAGCCACTATAAGCCATGTGTCCGGCTACAGAGCCTAAAATTCGCGGAATTAGCAGTTGTAAACCCGCCAATTGACCAGCAGCGCCTGTACCCACCTGTTGCGAGACATTTTGAGTAATATCTGGCACATATTGTCCGAGAGTTTCCAAGAGAGTGAAGCCCACAGCAGAAGCTGTTCCCAGGAGAATACCATCTAGAGGTTCCCAGACCCCAATACGTTCCCGCCAAGGTGAAGACAACACTCTACCAATAGCAAAAGCCCCTAATACAGGCAATGCCTTGAGTAATTCCTCCATCAAGCCAGCGCCAAAAAACATCCGCACCAGCAACTCTGTGAAGGTGATAGATTCTTGGGGTGAGGGCAAGTTTCCAGGCAGGACGGTGCGAAACACGAAGATAAATAGATCCAACAACGGACTGAGCAAAATCAGCATCGTACCCAATGTCGCAGCCATTAGCACCCACCAAGGCTTCTGTTTACCGCAAAGTTGGTAAACAAAATAGTAGGCAGCGAAGGCGATGTAAGTTGCTACAATAACTTGATTAGCTTGGGGCTGACCGACTGTAGCAAACATTAACACTACAAAGATTACGGTTAGTATTCCCGGTATGAGGTAAGCTTTACGAGTTAAATCTTTACCAGTGGAAATAATCGGAAAAAGCTGTGTGAAGCTAACAGAATCTGGCTGCTTTAATTGCGTGTGGTTGTGGTAGTTTGTTGCCGAAGGTAATGGTATAATTTGGTTAACTGTCGTGGCCGGGGTGAGTGAGGTAAACTCATACTCAAAAACGTATTGTGGTCCATCAGCACCTAGAGAAATGCGATCGCCTGGGTGCAATTCCTGACATTCATACAAGCGTTGTCCATTCAAATAAGTGCCATTAGCACTATTCAAATCACACAGCACCCAGCTGAATTTGCTATCTGGGGATAGAGAAAGGGGACGAACCACCGCATGACGACGAGATACCATTCGGTATATCATGGCATCCAAGACAACTTGGCAGCTGGGGTCGCGTCCAATTACCATTTCTTTACTGGGGGGCAGCGAGTAGCGAGATTCTGATCCAAAAGCTGCCCCATTACCAGACACTAGCCGCAGAAATGCATTATGTCTTGCGTTTTTCCCTGTCATCGAGTTAGAGTGCGTTTCTAAACTAATTCTTCACATAATTTGGCAGCAGGACTAACCTTAGCCACATTAACAGCAGCATTGCTAAATCCACTATAGCTTCACTTACTGCTAAGAAATTTAAAATTTCCAGATGCAAAATTTCAAATTGTTTCACTTGATGTGAATCACTATTCAATCTACTGAGAGTTTGTCCTAAAGATGCCTTGTTACACGGATAAATCAGCTTCTATCGGTGGTATACTGTTGACATCGTAGTTGCAAATTAAACCCACGGCAATTGATCAAAAAATAGTAGTTTTTATTGCATATAGTTTTATTAAAAAACTATATAATCTTCAGTTTCCTGTTATCAGTTGTTTTTGCCACTTGTAATTGACTAATCTCCTTTGGAGTAGGGAAAGAAACTGTACCGAAGATCGAACCACAAGATTTACGGTATCTTGCCTCAAACGACTGTAGCTAGTTCTGAGTGTTCAATCTTAGTTCCAAGTACTGTGAGGAATTCTGCTAGCCAATGGGGGTGAGCATTTCTGATAGATTACAGCATTCAACCTCCCGTCTGTTTTTTGTAATTAAAGTAGATGAAATTCTGCGATCGCACTTTGAAAGTTTTTGTTTTCATGTCCTGGGTGGCTGAGTTTAATCAAGGCAAAACGCTGTAAGGGCGTTAAAGCTACCCAATTTTGCTGTGTTAGGGTTACACCTATTTCTTGAGCTTTTTCCTGAAGGCTAGCTGGTACAGTGGCAGAGTCTAGCCATGCAGGATGAGGCTCGATGGGCAATTTTGTCGCTGGTATACCCGTGCGTTGTACAATTATCTGCTGGATATGGTCGTGGTAAAACTGAATTTCCGTTTCTGTAGTGCAAGGTAATTCGACTAAAGCTTGACGCTCTGCTGTAGTCATTTGATTCCAATCAGACAATTTTAGCTTGATGCCACAGGTATCTAATTTGCAACGCACTTGCATGGGGATGCAACGCAAAGAATCAACAAAGTCTGCTTCAAATTCAAAGAAATCTGTCACGTTGCTTCGCTCCAAATTCAAAATTCAAAATTAATAATTTATACCAATACGGTTGAGTTAAGGATAATTGGTAGGTTGGGTTGAAGGTTGTGAAAAATTATCATAACTATTGATTATTGACGAAATTAGCTATTACTGGTTAGAAATTACCACTTTAGAGGCTTCCCATTGTGAGGACTGGAGTTGATAATTTTTGATTGTAACTTCCACAGCAATTGGTATTAGCTGCACTGCACAAGCTTTTAATTCTGGTTGCAGCGAATCGGGGCAAGATTCTGGATGGGTGAGGGCATTAGCTTCGGCATTGTCTGCCCACAGCGAACCCCAGTGCATGGGGACAAAAACTGTACCAGGCGCGATCGCTTTTGTGACTTTAGCAGGAAACTTAGCTTTACCCCGACGCGATCGCACTTCCACACATTGATTATCTACAATACCTAACTTAGCAGCATCACGGGGATGAATCTCAATAAACGGTTCTGGATGCATTTTACAAATTTTTTCAATTCGACCAGTGCGCGTCTGCGTATGCCAGTGTCCGTAAAGTCGTCCATTAGTTAGCACAAAAGGATAATCCGGGTCTGGTGGTTCTGCTAATCCCTTTGAGTAATATGCCCCAAATCGGGCGCGTCCATCAGGGGTGTGGAAGCGCAAATCGGTGTAGAGGCGTTTGGAGTTAGGAGTTAGGAGTGAAGAGTTAGGAGTTGAAGATTCTAACTTATGACTTTTTTCTCGATGGGGCCATTGAGTCGGGCCTTCTGCTTGTAATTGCGCGTGACTGATACCCGTCATATCGCAAGGGCGAGTTTTAGTTAATTTGACAAACTCAGCATAAACTTCAGCAGAGTTAGCAAAGGCGAACTCTTTTTCAAAACCTAATCTACGTCCAACTTCGGCAAAAATTTCCCAATCTGCTTTAGCTTCTCTTGGCGGTTGGCGAAATGCTGAACACAGAGTTACCACTCGTTCGGAATTTGTCATCACACCAGTTTTTTCACCCCACTGGGCTGCTGGTAACAAAACGTGAGCGTAGGCAGAGGTTTCTGTAGGATAATAAGCATCTTGGTAAATAGTAAAAGGCGATCGCAATAACGCCTTCTTAGTTCGCTCTAAATCGGGCATACTCACAGCTGGATTAGTAGCTGCAATCCACAGTAACTCTACAGCCCCATTTTCCAAGCCAGTAATCATGTCCCAAGCAGTCAAACCGGGATTGGGCGAAATTTGTCCTGGCTTGAGTCCCCAAAATTCCTCAACTTCTGCGCGGTGCGGAGGATTTTCCACCGCCCGATACCCCGGTAATAAATTCGCCAAACCCCCGGCTTCCCGTCCTCCCATCGCGTTTGGCTGACCAGTGAGCGAAAAAGGACCAGCCCCAGGTTTGCCAATCTGTCCAGTCATCAGGTGCAGGTTAATGATAGTTCTTATCTTAGCTGTCCCTTCTGACGATTGATTCACACCCATTGACCACAAAGACAGTACCCGCTCAGATTTCCCCCAATAGCGAGCTGCTGTTTCTAAATCTTCAATGCTGATTCCACATTGACGAGCTACTATTTCTGGGAAATAATGGCGAATCACTTTAGCATAAGCGGGAAAATTGATGGTGCATTCATCCATGAACATGGTATCAATGTAGTTCCAGCGCATCAACAAGTGAGCGATGCCGTTCAACAAGTCGATGTCTGTACCGGGACGAATTGCTAAATGCAAGTCAGCAGCTTCTGCGGTTGGTGTGCGACGGGGATCAACCACAATCATTTTGACTTTGCGGTTCTTTTTGTGATATTTTTCCAGTCGGTTAAAAACGATGGGGTGACATTCAGCCGTATTAGTGCCAATTAAAAATGCACAGTCAGTTAACTCTAGGTCTTCGTAACAGCAGGGCGGACCATCTGAGCCAAAGCTTTGAATGTAGCCAGCTACAGCACTAGACATACATAAGCGTGAGTTGGCATCAAAATTATTAGTACCCAGACAGCCTTTCATGAGTTTCTGGGCTATGTAATAATCCTCAGTGTGAAACTGACCGGAACCGTACATACATAACGCTTCTGTCCCTTGGGTGAAACGCACGGTTTGAATGCGCTTGGTGATGAGATCAAAAGCTTCATCCCAACTAACCCGGCGAAACTCTTGATCTAAAGAGTCTCGCACCATTGGGTAATGTAATCTATTTTTATCTAAAGATTCTGCGATCGTTGCGCCTTTGACGCAAACCATACCCTGACTGGATGGATGGGCTTTATCGCCCCGGACTCGCCAAATTGGATTTCCTTGGTTATCTCGATGAGTTGCTTTGCCATGTTGGGCTGGAGGTGAAACTTCTAATCCACAGCCAACACCACAGTAGGGACAAAGGGTTTTGGTAAATTCACTCATGGCTGTTGTACCATTTTGTTATTTTGATTGTGCAACCTCAGATGTAGCGACTGTTTGAGAATTTTGTGTGTTACGCAAAAACTCTTTGAAACTCTTATTCTTTTGTGTCCTTTGCGGTTTTATTTTTTTAACGAACCGCAGAGACGCAGAGAACGCATAGAGATGAAAAAGAGATTAGGACTGCTATAGAAGGATGAAGTGTAAAGTTCCCTAATTTAAATCTGATATAGCGTTTCCTAATCACATGAGGTACATCATCGCCCCCTCTTCGCTTGCTCTTAGGGGGTTGGGGGTGGGGTTCTTGTACCTCACTCAACCGAGAACCGCTATAGTGAATTTCCTATTTCATCCTTCAGTTGATTATTCTTCGGTTAATAAGATAGTAGTTGCGGTTTCTGGTAATTCACCTTCATAAGTAGCGGCAAAGGAACCTTTTGGTTCTTTGAGGAAGAAGGCACACATAAAAGCACAGATTAGTGCAGCTATACCCATTGTGCTAAATAGTGTGGGAGCGTCGGTTAAGCTAAAAGTTGTTAGGTAAACTACGCCGCCAAAATTACCGTAAGCTCCCACATTACCGGCAATTTGTCCAGTGTCTTCTTTCTTAATTAGGGGTACGATACTGTAGGTTGCACCGCAGCCAGCTTGGGCAAAGTAAGCGGCAAAGATTGTAACTGCGATCGCTAGCGGAATCGGCCAGTTACTACTAATAAAATGTGCCATTAAATAACTAACACCAATACCAGCACTGATAATTGTCATTGTCCATTTACGTGAGCCAAATTTATCAGAAATTAAACCCCCACTAGGACGAGAAATCAAATTTAAGAAAGGATAGGTAGCAGCAATCATCCCAGCTATAACATGCTCTAAACCAAAGGTTTTTTCAAAAAATGCCGGCAGCA
The DNA here is from genome assembly GCF_036919555.1 of Nostoc sp. Lineage (GTDB taxonomy): Bacteria > Cyanobacteriota > Cyanobacteriia > Cyanobacteriales > Nostocaceae > Nostoc. The sequence continues at coordinate 8,917 of NZ_JBALCS010000045.1, read as the reverse complement.
TAGAAACAACTGCCAGTTCGCTGCCAAAGCTAGTTATGTAAGTAAATTCGAGTAAAGCTACTTGACCAAACTGGAAGCGTTCCGATGGAGCATAAGTTTTCTTGCCAATTAGAAGTTCTCGGTTTACTTCCCAAGCTTTGTAACTTTGATAAGCAAACAATCCTGCTAATACTAACCAAGTCAAATACATCTGACTCAGAGTTAGGAAGTGAATATTCTTTTGTTCCAAGCGCCAAGCTAATAAACCTAGAGCGAAAATCAAACCAAAATTCGAGATAATCATCGCCCAGAAGCTTTTAATACTAGTCACTTCTAGAGAACCATTTTTCTGAGGTTTCTTGTAGACTTTGCCTGCGGGCGTATCTTGGACGCTGTTGTAATAAATAACGCCGTAAATAGCAGCTATGATCCCTGTGAGTGCGATCGCAAAACGCCAGTTAGAAGCACCACCAGCGAAAAAGCTAGTAGAAACTGCAAGCATCGGTAAGGCAAACTCTGCGCCAAAAGCTCCAAAGTTACCCCAGCCGCCATAAACGCCTTGAGCAATGCCCATTTCCTTTGGTTCGAACCATTCCGCCACCATGCGGATACCGACAACAAACCCAGAGCCGACAATTCCCATCAGCAAACGACTGATGACTAATTGATTAAAATCTTGGGCTAGCGCCGTCGCTAAACAAGGAACAACCGCAAACATCAACAGCATTGAATAGGTGATTCTGGGGCCAAAACGATCTAGAAGCATCCCAATAATTAGCCGTGCGGGAATTGTGAGGGCAAGGTTGCAGATAGCTAAAGTTTTGATTTGCTCAGGTGCTAAATGTAGCTCTCTGCCAATGGTTGTAGCGAAGGGAGCAAAGTTAAACCAACAAACAAAGGTGAGAAAGAAAGCTAGCCAAGTCTGATGTAAGATGCGGTAGCGATCGCTGAATGAAAATAATTTTTTAAGCATTCCAATCTTTCTAATTGAATAAAACACAGAGAAGAACTCGGAAGTTGAGCCTTTGAACTCGGAAGTTGCACCAATGCCCAATGCCTTAACAGTTGCTAACTACTAAGGCTTCTTCCTTGAGTTTTGCCCCAAAGCTTTTGATCAGTAAATCTTGCAATACTGGCTGCAAGTCTTCGCATGGTATGCCTTTGATAACGCAAGTTCCTAAATGGGCATCTTTGCCAACTTTGCCACCCATATATATGTCAACAGCTTCCAGGGTTTTGGCATTTTTGCGAGTCTTAGTTCCAATCAAGCCGATGTCTGCAACTTGGGGCTGTCCACAGGAATTGGGGCATCCAGTCCAGTGAATTCGGACTGGCTTGGTGAAGGTTAACTCTTCTTCTAAGGCTTTAATCATTGCCAGGGCGCGGTTTTTGGTTTCGATGAGGGCAAAGTTGCAAAATTGTGCGCCTGTGCAAGATACTAGCGATCGCGTCAGCAAACCTGGATCAATGGAAAACTTCTCCAGCAAAGGCTCTGATAAAAATGTTGCTAAACGCGAGTCAGAAATGTTGGGGATGACGATGTTTTGTTCAACTGTGAAGCGGATTTCACCACTGCCGTAAACTTCCGCTAGACGTGCGATTTCAAACATATCTTCAGCATACAATCGCCCGACAGGAATGTGCAAGCCTACGTAATTTAATCTCGGTTGTTTTTGTTTGTATACACCAATGTGGTCGCGTTTTTCCCAGTCGATTTCGTCTTTTGCCGTTGCGGGTAATAATGATTTACCCAGACTGTTTTCAACTTCTGCTCGAAACTTTTCTAAACCCCATTGATCAATTAGCCACATCAGGCGGGATTTTTGCCGATTCGCACGCGGACCGTGGTCACGAAAGATTTCCAAAACCGCTCTACATACAGCTACCACATCTTCTGGAGCCACCCAAGCATTCAGAGGAATTGCCGCTTCACAACGTTTAGCTGAGAAAAAGCCACCCACGAGGATATTGAAGCCAAATATTGGTGATTGGGAAAATTCTCGCCCTGTCCCCTCCTTAAATGCTGGAACAAAAGCTAAATCGTTGATTTCAGCGTGAACTGAATTGTCTCGTCCACCTGCGATCGCAATGTTAAACTTCCGTGGTAAATTGCTAAACTCTGGGTTCCCTTCTCCTTTGTTGGTGAGCATATCTTGAATTTGCTGTACCAACTCTCGCGTGTCGTACAACTCATCTGCATCCAACCCCGCCACGGGATCGCCTGTAATATTGCGGACGTTATCCATTCCTGACTGGATAGTAGTTAAACCAACTGCGTCAAATCTATTAAAGATATCTGGTAAATCTTCAATTCTGATCCCCCGTAATTGAATATTCTGTCTGGTAGTAATATCAGCGTTGCCATCATCTCCGTAACGCTGCACCACTTGGGCTAAAACACGCATCTGACTGCTGGTGAGAATACCATTAGGCATCCGCAACCGCATCATAAACTTACCTGGGGTAACTGGGCGAAAAAACACACCCACCCACTTGAGTCGATGATCGCGGTCTATTTCGTCCATTGCTTCCCAGCCGAGGGCGGCAAATTTCTCTATCTCACCCTTGATGGCGAGTCCATCTTTTTGCGCTTTGAATTTCTCGAACTTATTGAGGCTGGTAGTGGTAGTTGCTGTGTCTGTCATGAGGCTGACTCTGGTTGCAAATTACTGAATATGGTGATAATTGCCCAACATCAATCAACCCGTAGTTCCATCAGGTGTTGTATCTACGAGGGTTAGGGAATAAAAACTTAATATTTACTTACAGATGGTTATTTTACTTAAGAGCATTCCAAATCGAAACTCCTAATCCGTGATTAGTTAAACAAAACTTGTCGCTATTTACATCAAGGAAATTTGTCAAGCAGCTTTAGATACTGTTCATGTAAGAATTTCGATACTCATAAGTTAAAGGGAAATTTATGTTAAAATCGTATAAATTGTTACGGTTTTTTGGCAAAATTGCTGAAAATGGATGAAAACTATGCATTTTTTGCATCAAAGTCATCAATAAGCCAGAGTAAATGAGAGAGAACCAATGGGACATCCCTTGCACTTCAAAGAAAGCCAAGCAAGTATGGATGCCACCAATATCTCCGGCATGAATCATGGGTCAATTCGGGAGCCACTGCCTACCATCGCGCACCAACAAATCATCTGCTGCCAATGGTCCCCATGAGCCTGCTGTGTAGTTGGGAAAGTTTTCAGGTGAACTGCTTATCCAAGCCTCCAGAATGGGGCTGACGACGCTCCAGCCCAGTTCTACATTGTCTGCTCGCTGAAACAAAGTCGCATCACCGATCATGCAGTCGTACAGCAAGGTTTCATAGCCGGTACTTGGGATTTTGCCAAAATGGTCAGTGTAGCAAAACTCCATTTCCACCGCATCCATTTTCATGGCAGGGCCAGGCACCTTTGCACCAAATTGGAGGTGAATTCCTTCCTCTGGTTGAATACGGATAGTTAAGAAATTAGGCGTGAGGCGCTCAATCGACGTTTGGCGAAACAATAGTGAGGGTACTTGCTTAAACTGAATTACAATTTCCGTCACGCGTTGAGCCATACGCTTGCCGGTTCGGAGATAAAACGGCACCCCTGCCCAGCGCCAGTTATCGATATTCAGCTTTAAGGCAGCATAAGTTTCAGTGGTAGAGTCGGACGCAACTCGTGGCTCTGAGCGATAAGCAGGCACTTGAGTATCCTTCACCGTTCCCGCATCATACTGTCCTCTTACAGTATGAGTTTGCACAGTTTCAGCAGTGAGCGGAATGATCGACTTCAATAGTTTTGACTTTTCATCACGCACCTCATCGGCTGAAAACGAGATCGGCGGTTCCATCGCCGTCATTGCCAGCAGTTGAAACAGATGGTTTTGTACCATGTCCCGCAATGCGCCTGTGCCTTCATAGAAATTGCCTCTGCCTTCGACTCCAACCGTTTCGGCTACAGTAATCTGTATGTGATCAATATGTTCACGATTCCAAATCGGTTCAAACAAGCCATTACCAAACCGAAACACCAGAATGTTTTGTACAGTCTCTTTTCCCAGGTAGTGATCAATGCGGTATATCTGTTTTTCCTGAAGGACAGCAGCAATGGATTTGTTGAGGGCACGAGCCGAGTCCAAATCGTGCCCAAACGGTTTCTCGATAATGACTCGCCGCCATTGATTATTGTCTTCACGCACCAATCCTGCCGCGCCCAGCTGCGTAATGATGTCGTAAAAGAAGTCAGAGGCAGTTGCCAGGTAGAACAAATAGTTTCCCTGAGTGCCACAGTCTTGATCGACTTGAGTCAGTAAGTCTTGCAACTGATGGTAGGTGTCAGCTTCTTGAAACTCACCAGCAAGATAGTAGAGTCGCTCCTCAAGCGGTTGCCAAAGCTGATCTTCTACAGGAACCGTTGCGAACTCATGAATGTCTTGGGCGAGTTTGCTGCGAAAATCATCCTGGCTCATTGGACTGTGTGCGACTCCAACGATCGCAAATTCCGGCGGCAGCAAATCGCTTTGTTTGAGGTTGTAGAGGGCGGGAAGCAGCAGACGCTTGGTTAAATCTCCCGCGGCTCCAAAGATAACGATCACGCAGGGTTCTACTTGATGGATTGAGGCTTCAACAGGAACCTGGGGCGTGGTGGCAGCCGTCATGATATAAATCTCCGCATGTTCTTCAAGATGTCCACCAAACTATAGCGCATTGCAGACAGCAGTTTATCTGCAAACTCCCCTTCATCTCTGGAGCTTAATTGTTGGTAGAGTGCAGCACTAATCGTCCACTGGCCTTCTCCAGAATCAAACACCTGATGTACAAGTTTTAGGTAATAGTGGCGAATGGTGAATTAGGCTCAGTCTTGTATGAATTCATCGGCGTAAGCTAAAACACATCTAATTTGCATATTAAAATTTCTCAATATCTTGTGGGGTGGGCAACATGAGCGCCCTGATTAAGTAGGAAGGCACAATTAAATATAAGATAAAACCTCACCCTCAATCCCTCTCCTTAGTAAGGAGAGGGAAGCCGGAGGCAGGGTGAGGTTTTATTTTGACCCACTTATATCATGTCCGCTTGATTGCTTATTAAACCCGAAGAACCCCACCCCGCCAAAACTATGCTTTGTCTCCCCTCCCCGCCGGCGGGGAGGGGATTAAGGGGTGGGGTGCAATGACTATGGGAATCACAACGAATTACCCGGACATGATATTACTTATCCCAATTAAGAGCATTTGCCTTTGGTGTCGCCAGAATAAGGAAAATGGTAGAGTTAAGAGCGATCCCGTAGCGAAAAATGTTTTTAAGATATGGCTGACCAAAAAGATAAAGCTCAAGAAAAAAACCGCCTTGAACAGCTTCAGGAAGAACAAGGCAACACGGATTCTAAACATTCAGGCGGTGCTGGCGCTTCTGGCGGCAACTCGGGTGCAGGTAAATCTGGCACATCAAAAATTTCTGCCACTGGTACACCTGATGATATTGAAAAAGTTGATCAGGAGTAAGGCTAACTCAGTGCAAAACCGTTATGCGTACAGGGTGAAAGATATCAGTTCATAATTGCCTGAACGAAAGTAGATTGCAATACTACACGGTATCGAGTAACCCCAAAGCGGTAATGGAACAAGGCGACTAAAGGAGCCAGTGCAGTGGGCGGCTCTGCCGACTTGTAGCATCTGGCGTTCGCTCGTGTCGTTTTCCTCTCAGAGTCTTTAGACTTTGAGTTTCCCACATCGCGCAAAGTTTTATGATTCAAGTTCTCAGTTCTTGTTTCATTGACTCTACTTTGGATTCCTCTGAGTCATATATAAAGCCTAGTTGACAAGCTCTTACCCTGCTCAATAAGCGACGCGAAACGCCTAATGAAGGGTATTTCAGATGACAGATGTTAGCTAAAACTTAGATATTATTTCACCAGCTATGAAACGTCGTGATTTTATTAATTGGGTAGGTTTGGGTTGGATAGCGAGTTCCCTACCTGTAGCGATCGCAGCCTGTTCTTCCCAGACGACTACAGCAGCATCCAAGGATTGGCAAACAGTGGGCACTTCGGCAGAATTAGATAAAACAGGTCAATTGCTGGCGAAAAATTCACCCGTCGGGCCTGTGTTGGTAATCGGTACATCTAAAGCCGAAATTACTGCTGTTGACCCTACGTGTACTCACGCAGGTTGCACCGTAGCATGGCAAGCTAAGGCGAAAAAATTCGCTTGTCCCTGTCATGGTTCAGAATTTGGGGTTGATGGTAAGGTGCAAAAAGGCCCAGCAACAAATCCGCTGAAAACTTATGCCGCCAAAATTGAGGGTAATTCAGTTGTAGTTAAACCAACCTAGTGGAGACAGGAGGTTCGTCACTGCGGTGGACGGTTTCACCGGCATAAAGCAAGTGGCGAACCCGAAGGGCAGGAGGCAGAAGATTGATAATTAAAGCAGGATATTGTGAGTAACATCAACCAGCTTTTGGTGCAAGCCCAGGCAGCAGATGATGCAGCTGATTGGTCATCGCTAATTCAATATTTGCAACAATTAATCTTAGGGGTAGACTCGGAACATCCAGAGATAATTAAAAATCGAGAATATCTGCTGAGATTAGCACTTTCAATCTTACAAATGGGGGATTTTCAACAACGCTGGGAAATTACCAAGGTGTTGACTCACTTGGGAAATATTGCCATCCCACCACTCATTGACATATTAGAATATGAAGACGCAGACGAAGAATTACGCTGGTATGCAGCACGGACTTTGGGCGAATTCCAGCACCCGGAAGCGATTGCACCCTTGATTGAATTGTTGAAAACCGATGAGGATGAAGAACTCAAAGCGATCGCAGCTAGAGCATTGGGGCAAATGGGTACTGTTGCGATCGCTGCCCTCTCTGAACTTCTATTAGATGAAGATACAAGGCTTTTAGCAGTGCGATCGCTCTGTTGTATTCGCCAACCAGAAACCGTCACGCCCCTGTTAAGTGTAATACAAGATCCACAAACAGCAATTCGCGCCGCCGCAATTGAAGCCCTCAGCAGTTTTCATGACGAACGTGTACCGCCAGTATTGTTAAATGCTTTGGATGATGTCGCCGCTACAGTTAGGCGTGCAGCAGTGCTTGGTTTAAGTTTTCGCCCCGACTTACACCAAGCATTAGATTTAGTGAGAATACTGCAACCCAAGCTTTACGACTTTAACCTTGAAGTTTGTTGTGCAGCCGCAGTTTCCCTTTCGCGGATGGGAAGTGATGATGCAGCCAAATATTTATTTGATTTGCTGATTTCACCTCAGACACCGATAAAGCTGCAATTAGAAACCATTCGTGCTTTAAGTTGGGTGGAGACGCCACGCAGTTTGGAATATTTGCAAACAGCACTTAATCAAAGCACTTCCGAGACATTTTGGCAAGAAATTGTTACAGTTTTGGGGCGAGTCCAAAAGCCGCAGTTAACTACACCAGCCGCAGAAATTTTACTGCAAATACTGCGATCGCAACATCCAGTTACCGAGATTGCTAACGTTAAAAGTGCGATCGCCCTGTCTTTAGGGCAGTTAGGCAAAATGCAAGCTATTGAACTATTGATTTCGCTGTTAGCTGATCATAATGCATCGGTAAGACTACATGCGATCGCTGCACTGAAAAATCTGGATCGGGAAGCCGCACATCAAAAATTACAGCAGTTAGCAAATAACGCCACACTGACACCAGATTTGCAACAAGGAATAGCGATCGCTTTAGCTGAGTGGTAAATTGTAGGACTTACGCATTGATAATAAATACCCAATATGGAGAATATAAGCAGTGAAATCAGATAAAAAACTAACTGGCAATAAAAATATTCCTTAAGTCTAAAGTAAGACCCACCTGGAGTATGAAGTTATAAGTTCGCAGGTGAAATAAGATTGTAGAGTATTTTCAATAGAGTCTCAACCTCTGATAGCATCTGGCTGCTTAAAATTTTTCGTTTATTTATATCCAAATTATTGCATAACATAGTTTGATCTATTTTTGCCTACTTAGTTAACGCATCTGAAGAAGTTACTCAAACATAGTTCTTGGCAATAAATTTTATGCCTAAAGATTTTGTTTTTTGTCTGCAATAAGTAGCTTTATACTTTATATTCAAAAAATATCATACACATAAATATCCTTGTGAATGTTTTGTCAACCCTCTTGTAGATGTGCCAATCTAGGGTAAAATCCCTAGTATAAAGATTGTGTTGATTTTGAGGTATGCTTATCTAATTGCAAGCTCAAAAATGTTTGATTCTCTTCACGCTTATAGACTAACTTTAACGCCAAATTAATTCCTGCGATATAAGTTGTTTTACACTTATGGTAGAAGTCAGGTAAAAAATTAGCAATTATCCTGTATTTAGAGTAATTAAAAGATTTATAATAGGTGTATTACTGATTATGAATTAGTTGACTCTAACGAATAGTAAGTTGTTGTGGGAGCTTCAAATGCTTTCAGTTTTTCCCAAATAAACTAGGTGAAAGACTACTCAATCTGCCTGATCGAAATTTCCCTAATTTCCCAGTGGATTGAGTAGACAATATCAGTTTTGAAAATCAATGAATCACAAAGATCTAGAACACAACAGGAACCATAAGCATGAAGCCTTTTGATTTATCTAAAACTATTTTAGCTACTGTTTTTGCCATAAGTTTCGCTTCTGTGTCCTTACCTCCTTCTGTTTCGGCGCAAGGTGGAGGCTCCGGTACAGGTAGTAGCTCCGGTACAGGTAGTAGCTCAGGTACAGGTAGTAGCTCAGGTACAGGCAGTAGCTCAGGTACAGGCAGTAGCTCAGGTACAGGCAGTGGCACTACAGGTACAGGCAGTGGTACAGGTACAGGCAGTGGTACTACAGGTACAGGCAGTGGTACTACAGGTACAGGCAGTGGTACTACAGGTACAGGCAGTGGTACTACAGGTACAGGCAGTGGTACTACAGGTACAG
>NZ_JBALCS010000044.1:0-30615 GCF_036919555.1 Nostoc sp. | reverse complement strand
CCGTCCGCCACTGTGTCCGAAGACACCGTTCGACTTGCATGTGTTAAGCATACCGCCAGCGTTCATCCTGAGCCAGGATCAAACTCTCCGTTTTGTTGTGTTTCGAGTTTGTGGCTCCGAAAAAAATATTTCCCGGAATCCTAGTTATAATTTCGATTATCTTTTTGGGAAATCCCAAAACTAAAATCTTTTGACGAGGATTGGTTTTTTTCTTAAGCTTTCAAAGTATTATGTTTTTTAGGTTCAGCGGTGGTTGGCGTCTGTCGCCTTTCCACTCAACTAGAGTAACTAGTCATCCCCTAGTTTGTCAAGGGGTAAAACTATTTTTTTTCTAAAAGGGCAAATCTCTTGACTGGCATTACTTTCAGGTAATGGGTTAGGCAATAGGAGAGAGGCAAAAACGAAGTGGGTGAACTTTCCTGTCTGAATAATGCACGTTGCTAGTTAGTGTCCATAAATAAGATCATAATTGTTACGCAGCTTGCACTCTAAAACTCTCATCCTACAGTTGGTTGGCGCTTATATCGACATTCGAGTACTCGAAGAGGCTACGCGATCGCTACCATTACATTTGCGGAGCGTTTCGTAGAAAAGATAGGCAGTCTCTTATATGAAGATCCGTTACAGTGAGTCTAGCGCTGTAGACGTATTTCACAAATCATAAGGTAGTAATTTTGTCAAGATTATGAGCAATAAATTTGAGGAAGTGGGAAAAAGAAAAATTACCGCAATGAATCCAGAGATTTAAGTGCGTTGGCGTACTTCTACGGGGAAGCAAGCTCGTAGCATCTGGTACGAGAAGCCTTTGCCGTTGGCATTGCCTCTCTCAGAGAAGACATCGCCATAATAATTGTCTAATCAGATTTTTTAACCAGAATTTTTGATAAAAAGCTAAAAACTAGACTAGGCAAGAAATACAGATGATCCGACCGCGTAAGGTCTTTGCTCAACATTGGCTCAAAAGTGAAAAGGCGCTCGACGCAATTATTCAAGCAGCAGAGTGTAAAGAAAACGATCGCTATCGCATCCTGGAAATTGGGCCTGGAACCGGCATTCTAACTCGTCGTTTATTACCCTTAGTGCAATCTCTGGTTGCAGTTGAAATAGACCGCGACTTATGCGAACTATTGGCAAAGCAACTTGGTAAGACTGAAAATTTTTTACTGCTGCAAGGCGATTTTCTCACTCTGGATTTACCATCTCACCTGGTAGCCTTTCCCAATTTCCAACAGCCAAATAAAGTAATAGCCAATATCCCCTACAACATTACAGGGCCAATCATTGAGAAACTACTGGGTACGATCGCCAATCCTAACCCTGAACCATTTGACTCAATAGTGTTGCTAGTACAAAAAGAAGTCGCAGAAAGGTTGTATGCTAAACCAGGGTCAAAAGCCTTTGGGGCGTTGAGTGTGCGGGTTCAGTATTTAGCTGAGTGTGAGTTAATCTGCACAGTTCCAGCGGCCGCATTCCATCCACCGCCAAAAGTCGATTCAGCAGTGGTGCGATTGCGCCCCCGAAAAATAGAAATACCAGCACTTAACCCCCGACAGTTAGAGAATTTCTTAAAATTGGGGTTTGGTGCCAAGCGCAAAATGTTACGAAATAATTTGCAATCTGTTATAGAACGCGATCGCCTGAGCCACTTACTGGAACAATTAAAAATAAATCCCCAAGCCAGAGCCGAAGACCTCAGCGTTCAGCAATGGGTAATCCTAGCAAATGAGTTAGGAGTTAGCAGAGACGCGATTAATCGCGTCTCTACTGAGGAGTGAGGAATTAAGAGTGAATATGTAGATGATTGCTTTGATTCAAAACCCAAAATTCAACCATTCCCAACTAGCAACCCATAACCCCTAACTTCTAACTTTCAAAATGCGTTCCTACAGCCTAATTGCCCCTGCCAAAATCAACTTATATCTGGAAATCATTGGCGCTCGCCCCGATGGCTATCATGAGTTAGCGATGATACTTCAAAGTATCGGACTTGCAGACCAAATTGATGTGCGTTCCATCAGCACTGACAGCATTCGCGTTCACTGCAACCACCCACAAGTACCGGCAGATACAAGTAATCTGGCATACCGAGCGGCAGAATTAATGGTGAGGCAATTTCCTAAAGCCTTTACCAAATATGGGGGCGTGGAGATTACCATCAACAAGCAGATTCCCATAGCTGCTGGGTTGGCTGGAGGTTCGACGAATGCCGCAGCTGTGTTGGTGGGGATAGATTTACTATGGAAATTGGGATTAACTCAATCAGAATTAGAGGAGTTAGGAGGCACGCTTGGTTCAGATGTACCGTTTTGTGTAGGGGGTGGGACTGCGATCGCAACACGTAGAGGTGAGCAACTTTCTCCTCTACCAAGTTTGGATAGTATATATATAGTGTTGGCAAAATACCGCAGCCTGGAAGTTTCCACCGCTTGGGCATACAAAACCTATAGAGAGCAGTTTGGTAATTCTTATCTTAGAGATAGCGACAACTTGGCAGCCCGTGCCAGTGCAGTTCATTCAGGAGCAATAGTAAAAGCTGTCCTGGATAAAGATGCGGGAGAAATTGCCCAAAAAATGCACAATGATTTGGAGCGCGTGGTATTGCCAGCCTATCCCCAAGTCTTGCAATTGCAAGAAGTGTTTGCAAATCAGCAAGGCGTTTTAGGAACAATGATGTCTGGTTCGGGGCCAACAGTATTTGCTCTTTTTGAATCTCAAGAGCAGGCAGAAGAAGTTAAGTTGCAAGTGAGGGAAGCAATTCTTGATGAAGACTTAGAATTGTTTGTAACTCGGACAATTACACATGGTATTCAGGTGGCATCTTCAGTTTAAATAAGTAGAATTATTCCTAATGCTCCAATCTAAAATCTAAAATGTTATGAATGACCAAAATTTAAGATCACAAACAGATACTAAAGAACAGGTAACAGCAAGTCCGTTACGCTGTTTAACTGGGGCGGTGATTTCGGGAGGAATGGGATTTGCAGCATATTTGTTGATGATTGCGATCGCCACAAATTTTGCTACTAAACCTATCCATTCAATTAATCCATTGGTGGTGAGGATTTCTTCTGCTGTTCGGACTTTGGTCGTTGGTGTAGTTGCTTTGGGAAGCGGAATATTTGGTATAGTGGCAATTGGCTTGTTGGCTTTGGGAGTGCAATTATTAATACAGCAGTTGACCAAAGAAAAAAGTAGTGAAAACTAGTAATTTTGTCAAATTATTTCTTATTTGCCGCATTTCATGTCAGCACCTGCTAAACCCTTCGGCTTAAGAATTATTGGCAGTCGCCGTCATCCCCAAAAACTACCAAATCTTGATAAAGTAATGGGTGATAATGAATGGCGATCGCTCCTGGCGATTAGCTTGCACAATCCAAAATCAAAAATCAAAAATGGAATGGGGGAGTAGCAAATGGTAAAACTAATTTTACCCGATCATCTGATTGCTGATATTGAGCCACACCTACCATCTGGTCTAAATGTTGTGGAGGTGGATAGTGAAGGCAATCTTGATGGTGATGCCAGTGATGCAGAAGTTTATGTCAACGGATTTTACCTGAAAACTTCTACCCTTGATAAAGTACTGACAGCAGCACCCGGACTGCGTTGGCAACAGTCGCCGAGTGCTGGCGTGAATCACATCCTGACGCCAACTTTTTTACAAAAGGACATTATCCTCACTAATGGGGCAGGTGTTCACGCAATTCCAATTTCCGAATTTGTACTGGCATTCATGCTCTATCACGCTAAGAATCTGCGGAAATTGCAAACTTTGCATGAATGAACACACTTGGGTAAGAGGAGTGTTTCTCGAAGAGTTGGCAGACGCGACTTTATTAATTCTTGGCACAGGAAATATAGGTAAAGCGATCGCATCTCGTGCCAAAGCCTTTGGAGTTCGAGTTTGGGGTAGTCGTCGCCATCCCGAACCCCTACCGAATTTTGACAAGATTGTGGGTGCTGATCAGTGGCGATCGCTCCTCCCCGCAGTAGACTATGTTGTTATTGCTACACCTCTGACTCCAGAGACTAAAGGCTTGATCCATGAAGCTGCATTGCGCTCTATGCGTCAATCTGCTTACCTAATTAATATTGCTCGTGGTGCAATAGTAGATGAAGCCGCATTGCTCACCGCTCTACGTGAGGGATGCATTGCGGGTGCTGGATTAGATACGGTTGCAACCGAACCTCTGCCGCCGGAAAGCCCCTTATGGTTGCTACCGAATGCCTTAATCACAACCCCATTGTTCAGCCCTTTCGCCACGTCTGAGAGAGCGCATAGCACAACTGTTTATCGACAATCTCAAACGCTACCAAACCGGTCAGCCCTTGCGGAATGTCGTTGACAAACAAGCAGGATACTGAGCAATTCAAAGATTGGGCTTTGGGCAATCAGAAATTTGATTGCTAAAAATTATCGCTAGAATAACTGGGTGAGTTTATTTTCTGCCTTTTCTGCTAGTCCCCTTTTCGATAAAATAACTTAGCAGATCAGCAAGGAACAGGTTTGGAATCATGGCTCAAGCTAGTGTTGGGATTATTGGTGGTAGCGGTCTATATAAAATGGACGCGCTCCAAGATGTCGAAGAGGTGCAAGTCCAGACCCCCTTTGGTTCACCATCTGATGCTTTGATTCTGGGGACTTTGGATACTACACGGGTAGCTTTTTTGGCGCGTCATGGTCGCAATCACACGCTTTTACCCTCTGAGTTACCGTTTCGCGCTAATATCTATGCGATGAAGCAATTGGGTGTGAAGTATTTAATCTCAGCTAGTGCTGTGGGTTCCTTGAAAGCAGAGGCGAAACCACTGGATATGGTAGTGCCAGATCAGTTTATTGATCGGACAAAAAATCGGATTTCAACGTTTTTTGGTGAGGGAATTGTTGCTCACATTGCCTTTGGTGATCCGATTTGTAAAAATTTAGCTGTTGTGTTGGCAGATGCGATCGCATCTCTGAATTTACCTGAAGTTACTCTTCATCGTGGCGGTACTTATGTGTGCATGGAAGGACCAGCTTTTTCCACTAAGGCAGAATCGAATCTTTACCGCAGTTGGGGTGCAACAATCATTGGCATGACGAATTTACCAGAGGCGAAGTTGGCAAGGGAAGCCGAAATTGCTTATGCAACTTTAGCGCTGGTGACAGATTACGATTGTTGGCATCCAGACCATGACAGTGTGACGGTGGAAATGGTGATTGGTAATTTGCTGCGGAATGCTGTGAATGCTCAAAAGGTGATTCAAGAAACCGTGCGGCGGTTGAGTGAAAATCCCCCACCGAGTGAGGCGCATTCGGCGTTGCAATATGCGATTTTGACTCAGTTAGATAAAGCACCAACGGCGACGAAGGAAAAATTAGGGTTATTGTTGCAGAAGTATTTGTAGTATTGGTATGAATAAGCGATCGCTACGACGGTCATTGAGCTTTGCCGTACCCCTACGGGGAAGCAAGCTACGCGCAGCGTCTCGTAGAGAAGGGTCGAAGTTCGGGCTATGCCTATCCCGGATTTCTCACCAGATTTGAAAAAAGTACAGTCAAAGAATACCAGTTGATTCAAGTTCTTTCCTAACAGAGATGGAAAGTCACTGTTGCTAAATATAATTAGTCCAGGTAAGATAATATTACGCATACTAAGTATTTTAAAATGATTTCTACATCTAATCACTCCCCAGCTTTAGAGTCGTGGCAGCAAAATCTGGCACCATACAATTTAGGCTACAGAATCAAATTAGTCTCACAACTGCTCAGTCGCAAGTTTACTGAGAGGCTAGAACCGTTTGGACTTACGCCATTTCACTGGCTAGTGTTGTGCTGTTTGTGGCAAGAAGATGGTTTACCTACTTCTAGTATTGGGGACAAACTCAAACAAGTGGGAGGGACTTTAACAGGCGTACTAGATCGGATGGAAGAACGCGGCTTGGTGCGTCGAGAACGCGACACCCACGATCGCCGCATCTGGCGGATCTGGCTCACAGATGCAGGTAAGGAACTAGAAGCTGTCTTACCCCCAATCGCCGCAGCTGTACGTGATCAAGCAATGGACGGTATTTCTTTTGCTGACCGAGAATTGTTTTCCCAAATCTTGAATCGGGCGATCGCTAACCTCTCCTAAAGATTATCCCACAATCACCCGACCGGGTGAGGCACTGTAAAGATATGTTTTGGCATAATATTACGCATACTAAGGAAATAAAGATTTTTTTCAGAAAATATTACGCATTCTAAATAAACGACTATCAATCAAATTATTGAACGAACAAGGAAGTCAACAATCATGGGCGCGAATACTTTGAACGGACGCAACGGACACAAGACCCCAATTTTAGAAAAAGAAGTGATTCCTGATTTAGAGAGTTTAGAAGCTTTGACAGCAGAGACATCCGCAACAGCAGAAGCACCCGTTGTAACTCCTGAGATCGAGAAAGAAGTTCCAGCGAAACCGAAGCGGAAAAAACCGAATGGTTTAATTTTGGCAGGATTAGGTGTGGGTGCGATCGCCGCAGGTACTTTTGGTTATCACTACTGGCAATACGCCTCCACCCACCAGGAAACAGACAACGCCACCGTTGCAGGAAACATTCACCAAGTTAGTAGCCGCATTCCCGGAACTGTGAGTCAGGTGCTTGTGAATGATAACCAACTGGTGCAACCGGGACAATTGCTAGTCAAGTTAGATCCACGGGACTATGAAAGTAAGGTACAACAAGCAGCAGCCGCTCTAGAAAATGCGCGTGGCCAGGCCCAAGCCGCCCAAGCAAATATTGCCTTAACTTCACAAACGACCAGTGGTAAGACAAGTCAAGCGCAGGGGGATGTCAGTGGTGCGGTAGCAGCAATTTCCACAGCACAAGCAGCAGTACAAGAAGCCCAAGCTGGGATACCGGCGGCGCAAGCTGAAGTCAGACTAGCCCAAGCGGGGATTCCCGCCGCCCAAGCGCAGGTAGCGCAAGCAAATGCGAATTTGGAAAAAGCTCAAACAGATTACAATCGTTACAACCAGTTGTATAAAACAGGTGCGATCGCTCGTCAGCAACTAGACGCAGCCAAGGCAACTTATGATGTGGCTACGGCACAAAAAAACGCCGTTATTCAGGGAGTAGAACAAGCCCAAGCTAAATTAGCTTCCGCGAAAGTTGGTGTTGCCAAAGCTCAGTCTCAATTAGCACAGGCGCAAGAAAATGTTACCAACGCCCAAGCTAAATTGGCAGCATCCAAGGGAGGATTGCAACAAGCTACCGCCGGCGGACAAGATACAACAGTAAAACGTAGTCAATACGATGCGGCAAAAGCGGCGATCGCGCAATCAGAAGCATCGCTCAAAGATGCACAATTGCAACTATCTTACGCCAACGTTACCGCCCCCAGTGCCGGACGAGTCGGGAGGAAAAACGTGGAAATTGGCAACCGAGTCCAATCGGGAACACCATTAATGGCGATCGTGGATAACAACTATTGGGTAGTTGCGAACTTCAAAGAAACTCAATTAGAAAAGATGCGCCCAGGAGAAGCAGTAGAAATCAAGCTGGATAGTTTCCCTCATCACAGCTTTATTGGTCGTGTTGACAGTATTTCGCCAGCTTCCGGCGCTCAGTTTGCCTTATTGCCACCGGATAATGCTACTGGTAACTTTACTAAAGTTGTCCAACGCATCCCAGTAAAAGTAGTTTTCGACCAAAAGAGCATTCAAGGGTACGAATCGCGGATTACTCCGGGGATGTCTGCGGAAGTGGCGGTGGAAGTCAAGTAATACCAAATTGCTTGCAAAGAGATGAAAAACCTCTTTCTAACTGTGATATGTTTCTACATCTCTGGAGAGGCGTATAGAGATGAGGTGAGATGATATTTATGAACGCAGATTGGTATCAAGCAAGCCTTAGATGAAAAAACCGCTACTACCTGCATTCAGGTCAAAAAACTACCGTTTATTTTTTGCCGGACAAGGTATTTCCCTAATTGGGACGTGGATGACGCAACTGGCTACGATTTGGTTAGTTTATGACTTAACAAAGTCCCCATTAATGCTAGGATTTGTGGGATTTTCGAGTCAAATTCCTAGCTTTTTTTTAGCCCCCTTTGGCGGAGTATTTGTAGATCGCTTTTCTCGCTATCGTACCTTAATTGGTACGCAAGTCTTGGCGATGATTCAATCGTTAACATTAGCAGTGCTGGCGCTAACTGGTGTGATTCAGGTATGGCACATCATCGCCTTGAGTTTGTTTCAAGGATTCATTAACGCCTTAGATGCGCCAGCCCGCCAAGCATTTGTGCCAGAATTGGTTGAACACAGAGAAGATTTAGCCAATGCGATCGCTATTAACTCCACGATGATCAATGGTGCGCGATTAATTGGCCCTGCGATCGGCGGTTTATTAATTGCTCGCGTTGGAACTGGCTATTGTTTTTTATTTGATGGTTTAAGCTACATTGCTGTAATCGCCGCTTTATTGGCGATGCAAGTTAAACCTTGGAAAAATTTTGTAAATGATGGTAATCCCTTGCAAAAAGTCAAAGAGGGATTTGTATATGCCTTTAGCTTTCCACCGATTCGATCCATCTTATTGCTATCAGCTTTAGTCAGCCTTATGGGACTGCAAAACACTATTCTTATACCAGTGATGGCAGAACAAGTTCTCAAAGGTGGTGCGGAAACTTTGGGGTTTTTGATGGCAGCATCTGGAGTTGGAGCCTTAACTGGTGGTATTTATCTAGCGACGCGCCAAACAATCTTAAGAATTGGGAAATTAATTGCCTTAGCCCCGGCAATTTTAGGAATTGGCTTAATTGGCTTTTCTTTTTCTCGATTTTTACCACTTTCTTTCTTTACAATGTTATTTGTTGGTTTGGGAACAATTCTTCAGATTGCTGCTAGCAACACATTTTTACAAACAATTGTTGAGGACGACAAACGTGGCCGATTGATGAGCTTATACACAATGTCATTTTTGGGGATGATTCCCGTGGGAAATTTATTAGGAGGTTTATTAGCAAATTATATTGGTGCTTCTAACACTTTAATGATTGATGGGATAGCTTGTATTATCGGGTCGATTATTTTTAGCAGACAGTTGCCTGCTTTAAGGCTAATAATGCGTCCAATCTATGAGCAAAAGGGGATTATCACGACTCAGGAAGTTTGAGATAGATAACCGCAATTATATTTAGATTTATGTTAATGAAGTTTGCAGTTGAGTCCAATACAGACCTAACCCCCAACCCCTTCCCTACTAGCGTTGGGGAGTAAGATTCAAAGCTGTACTGCACCCAAGCGAAAACCTCTATAATGAGCTTTTCTATAGTATTCATATTTTAATTTCGTCGTGCAGAGAGAAAGAGAAGATTTAATAATAATTTTTTGCTACTTAATTTTGAAACAGGAAAAACACTATGGCTAATATAGGTCTAATTCGTCAGCAAGCACCACCAGAACGTGTATCGCTAAAAATTTGGATTGGCGTATTAGCCAGTATGCTAGGTGCATTTATGGCAGTATTAGATATTCAAATAACTAATGCTTCGCTGCAAGATATTCAAGCAAGTTTAGGAGCAACTCTAGAAGAAGGTTCTTGGATTTCTACGGCGTATCTCGTAGCAGAAATTGTGGTAATTCCTCTAACAGGATGGCTATCACGGGTGTTTTCTCTGCGACGTTATCTGTTAGTCAATACTGCATTATTTATTTTCTTTTCTATATGCTGTGGTTGGTCGTGGGATCTCACTTCGATGATTTTCTTTCGGGTCTTACAAGGTTTTAGTGGAGGAGTATTAATTCCCACCGCTATGACAGTTGTATTAACGACTTTACCTCAATCTAAGCAATCAATTGGGCTGGCTGCATTTGGGTTTAGTGCAGTTTTTGCACCCTCAATTGGGCCGACATTGGGAGGTTGGTTAACAGAAAATTTTGGTTGGGAATACAACTTTTATATAAATATAATTCCAGGGGCATTAATGCTAGCTGGCGTTTGGTACGGAATTAAGCAAGAACGACCCCAAATTAATTTACTGAAACAAGGTGACTGGTGGGGAATTATTGCAATGGCTATTGGGTTAGGTTCCCTACAAGTTGTTTTAGAAGAAGGTAGTCGCAAAGATTGGTTTGGTTCAGCGTTGATTGTGCGCTTAAGTGTGGTTGCGGCAATTTTTTTAGCGATATTTTTCTATATTGAATTAACTCGTAAACAACCATTTATTAATTTACGGCTTGTGTTTCGACGGAACTTTGGTTTAGCGAGTATTGTCAATGTATCGCTGGGAATAGGATTGTATGGTTCAATTTATATTTTACCTCTGTATCTTGCCCAAATTCAACAATACAATGCGTTGCAAATTGGTGAAGTATTAATTTGGGCTGGTATTCCGCAACTGTTTATTATTCCGCTCATACCCAAATTGATGCAACGTATTGATGTGCGGTTAATGGTGGCTGTGGGTGTGACTTTGTTTTCCATCAGTGCATTTATGAACTCTGGAATGACTAATGAAACTGGATTAGATCAGTTACGTTGGTCGCAATTTGTGCGTGCAATGGGACAACCTTTAATTATGGTGCCGCTTAGTTCTATCGCCACTGCTGGATTGAGTCAGCAAGAAGCAGGTTCAGCAAGTGGTTTATTTAATATGATGCGGAATCTGGGCGGTTCTCTAGGAATTGCATCGTTAGCAACTTTATTAAGTAACAGAGAGCAATTTCACTCGAATATATTGGGTGATGGAGTATCTTTATATAACTCAGAAACTCAGCAGCGAATTGACCAAATGACACAGTATTTTATCAGTCATGGATCAGATTTGAGTACAGCACAAAATCAAGCGATCGCATCTATATCTAACATTGTCCGCCGGGAAGCGTTTGTAATGGCTTTTAACGATTGTTTCTACTTTATTGGCATTGCATTGTTACTCAGTGGGATTGCAATTTTATTCTTAAAAAAGGTTAAACCAACTGCTGGCGCTGTCGCTCATTAAATTTGTTCTATGGGTTAAAATGTTTGATAAAACTACTAAGGTACTAAAATGGTCATTAGTCAAAGTGAGTACTATATCTCCCCAGAAGAATATTTAGAAGGCGAGAAATTTAGTGAAATCAAACACGAGTATATTGATGGGCAAGTCTATGCAATGGCAGGGGCAAGTGATGCTCATGTCACAGTTAGCATGAATGTATCTATGCTGCTGCGAAACCATCTCCGGGGTAGTGGTTGCCGTGTTTATATGTTAGACATGAAAGCACAAATTGATGTCATAAATCGCTATTTTTATCCTGATGTTATGGTAACTTGCGATACACGAGATAGAGAATCTGAATATTTTAAATCTTATCCCTCCTTAATTATCGAAGTGCTTTCTGAGTCAACTGAGGGCTATGACAGAGGGAAGAAATTTGCTAGTTACCGACACTTAGAATCACTACAAGAATATGTGCTAATTTCACCAGACCAAATGAGTGTAGAATGCTTCCGCCGCAATGAACAAGGACAGTGGGTACTTTATGCTTATGAAAAAGATCAAGAAGTGCATTTAGCTAGCGTTGATTTTCGTTGTGCGATCGCAGCTATATATGAAGATGTATTATTATTATCCTAATCTAACATTTCGGGGTCAATTCCTAAAGCATTCAGTTGTTCAACAGAGAGCGATCGCAATTTCTCTACAATTCTCTCGCGCTTTTCTCGCTCAACTTCCGCCCGTTCTTCACCAGTTAGCAGTAAATTTCCTTGTGCATCCCACCAGCGTAACCAAGGTAACTCTGCATTCTGATAAAATCCCTGCCAAATTCCCAACTCTACTCCTAAAGGAGCAATTGGGTAATGTCCCCGTTCACTGGGTTTCATCAGTTGATAACTATTATCAATTAGATGATACACCTCAACCTGCGCTTTTGCCACTTCATAAATCCCATAATAAGGGACTCGAATCGCCTGCTCATAAACCCAAAATTTACCAACATTCCCACCTTCACCTTGAGATGGCGGCGTTTGATCTCGTTCTTCTGAACCATTTCCAGAGACAAATTCAATCACAATCAAGGGCGCGACATACTCCTTCCATAGCACATAAGAACGCCGCATTTTACCATTCAGAGTAGGTGGTACATTCGGTATATAAAACCAATCGGGTGCTTCAGCACCTTTTTCAGGAGGAGCTGTCAATCGCCAGTAAATACCAGAATCTTGTCCAATACAATATTGACCGTCAGGATGGCGTTGTTCTAGAACTGGTTTAATTGAATCTGTAATTAAGATACTTTGTGGATGCTCCTGAAGATTTTTCACAAATGTACCATCTGAGTCTGGTAACTGTGTATGGTCAGGTAAAGTTAATGTCGATAGGGAAGTCATAAGGACAACCAAAATTATATTTGTATTTTACACTATGACCTCACTTCCATTCCTCTCTCCTTTTAGGCTACCGTGTACACACAAGTCTTGCCGCAGCCATATCTTTATTATTAACAAATAAATCTCGCGCTGCGTTTCTATCCCACCTCGGAATGAATTCCGAGTCTCATAGCTGAAGCCCACTTGAGTGGACTTTCGCTATCAGCTCTGAACTTTAGTTCTAGGCGGGATTGCCTGTCTGCGTGATAGTTTCACTCTGACAAAAATGTGGATAGAGGATTTTTCGGCTTGTGTGTACACCGTAGCCTAAAAGGAGAGAGGAATGCAATTTTACTCCCCAACGATAGTACTTTGTCAAGCTAGTGGTTTGTAGTTAGGACTTTAGTGCTTAGAAAATAAGGACTAAAGTGCTTACCATTCTGCTGACGAAGATATGTAAGGGATGGGTCACTGTTAATATTAACTACAAATTTGCTTTCGAGACTTTTTCAATTTGCCCAGTAAAGTATGCTTCCTCATGTTTGAGTTGTTGTGCTAATTCTAAGCCTTTTTGAAAAGCTGTTAGTGCTTGAGGAAACTCTTTGCGTTCTAAATACAATTGCCCAATTTGGTCATAAGCTTGCATCATCCCGTAAAAGTTGGCGGCTTGCGCCTGTATTTGCACAAGAATTTGGCTAGCCTGCAAAGCCTCGTCTGTTTGTCCTTGAGAACGGTACAGCGCAATTAACTTCTGCAAAGCATCACTAGCACGAACATATTCTTTTAATTGCCAAGCAGTGGTATAAGCTTCTTGATAATTTTTAAAAGCTTCTAGCAGTAAGTTAGGATCTTTTTTTGCTAGAGATTCATAATTTGAAGCGATCGCTAGCTTTAATTCTGGTATTTCAGTTAGATTATTTTCATTGACGTAAATTTCTGCTAGTTTATTAAGTACATTCAATGACTGCTGCGGTTGGTTTGTCTGCTCGTAAATATAAGCTAGTCGTTGCAGATATGTTACCTCGTTTACACGTTCGCCTTGGGAAGTCGCTAAACCCAATAATTCCTCATAGATTGGGGCGGCTTTGCGATAATCAAACCAACTCAAATCTAGTTCCCCAATTGTCTTGAGGATTTCTACTAGGGCTGTTGAATTTTTTTGCTGTCGCACCACTAGCAAAACTTGGTCGTAAGCTTCCACAGCTAGTTTAACCGATCGCACATTTTGGTAAGCTTGTCCTAGCGATCGCCACAATTCTAGATCAATTTGGGCAGTTGTTTTCTGAGATTGTGCCTGCTTTTGAATTGCTTGCAATCGCTGCGTAATATATTGTACCTCTGGGCTGTCGTTTTGATTCCAAGCGATGGCAGCGACTCGTGATAATGCTTGCACCTCTGCTAATGAACCTAAAAAGCGTCGCAAGCGCAGTTCCCGGTTCAAAATTTCAAACGCCGCCACCTGATCCCCTGCTTGCAGTTTCGCTGCTGCTTCTTGGTTTAAGGCATCCAGGGCTGGTTCTAATTTTTGCCGTTCTTCGAGAGTTAACGGCTGTTTATCCTTGGGCAAATGTGGTAGCAGTGGATCGGGTGTGGTAATTTCTAGGGGACTAGGAGGAAATTCATCCGGTGGTTTGGGCTTTTTACTCTCTGCCAGCGTCAAGGAGTTGCTAAAGAGTATAGCGGCAGTAACAATCACAATTAAGCGTCTGAGCATGGATACTTTACTTTGCCTTGAGTTAGTTGCATGAGTTGACATTTCATACCACATTAACATAACTTATGCAAGGGAAAATATATGCAATATAACTGCGTAAATATACTGAATAATTTCCCAAGATTTCTTATTTACCTTCTCATGACTCAGAAAATATACGCTGCCAATAATTAATTAATATAGATATCCTTTACTAAAGGTTGTTTTAAACGCCCCCGCCCCGGAAGGTACAACTTTGCCGTTCTGACTTAGGTCAACTGCAACGACAAAATAGGCTTTCAGCCATGTACTGAGATACTTCCCTGTACTCACCACGAGGGCAAAATACTCTTTTAAAACATCCTTTTAGAGCTAATTTGCTCTCGAAGTTGAGAAAATTGGTATCAGTTCCCAAGACTATGAAGAGTAGTACTATAAAAACCATTGGCATTGCTGATTTAAAGTATGAATCCAGATGTAGAGACGCGATATATTGTGTCTCTACATGGATTTTGACATCAAATAAAATCATTTTTATACTTATTATTCACCAAGCCAGTTTTTTCATGGATGCTATTTGCCGGAACGAAGATATAGCCGCTCCGACTGGGGCTGGTAGTTATCCTTTTCCTTCTCTACGAGACGTTAGTTAACGCAAAATAGTATATATAATTAAAATAGTTCAGGGTCAAGAGATAATGGAAGATATCCGAATGTTCACTACAGCTACGGAGAACGAAGAGAATGAGTTGTTTGAAAATCTGTTAATAGAGGCGAATACCAACGATCATCAAACAAGTTTGCTGACTATTTTCGGCAGAATTATAGCTTCTGTTATCGTCGGTTTAGCGCATAAACAATCAGAGCAGCAGATTAAAGCATTGCTTCAAGAAAAAGAAATACTATTAAAAGAAGTTCATCATCGGCTAAAAAATAATTTGCAGATTATTTCTAGTCTGCTCAACCTGGAAGTAGAGTATCTCAAGGACAATCAAGCCATTGAGGTATTAAAAGATAGCCAGATGCGGATTCAATCAATGGCTCTAATCCACGACAAACTATATCAATCTAAAGACCTGACAAGGATTAATTTTGCTGAATATATCCAAGACGTAGTAACTAATTTGTTGTATTTATACAACCTTAATTCCAGTGCTATTACCTTGAAAATCAACGTTGAGGATGTTTTATTAGTCAGTGATACAGCTATTCCTTGTGGTTTGATTATCAATGAACTTATTTCAAATTCTCTAAAACATGCCTTTCACCAAAGAGAATCAGGAGAAATTTCTATTGATTTTTGCTCCATAGAAGCAAATGTTTTTACACTTACTATCAGTGATAATGGCATTGGTTTTGCCAAAGATTTTGACTTTCAAACTACACAATCATTAGGTCTGCAATTGGTAAAGGGTCTCACAAATCAGCTAAAAGGGAATATCCATTTTAGCAGTAATAACGGAGTAGCGTTTAAAATTATATTTTCGACTAAAAATTTATAATTTCATAAATCAACCAAAATCATGAGCAAGATAAATATATTAATTGTTGAAGATGAATTCATCGTGGGAATGGATATACAAAAGCGGCTAGAAAAATCTGGATACACTGTTTTGGGTATTGTCGATACTGGAGAAGAAGCAATTGAAAAAGCAGCAGATGATTCTCTAGATTTAGTTTTAATGGATATTATCCTAAAGGGAAAGATGGACGGTGTGGAATCCGCCCAGATAATTCATAATAAGTTTAATATTCCAGTAATTTATCTCACTGTTGATGCAGATGAAAGAACATTAGAACGAGCAAAAGTAACAGATCCATTTGGCTACATTATCAAACCTTTTAAAGAAAAAGAATTAAAGTTTAATATTGAAATTAGCATATCCAAACATCGAATTCAAACTAAATTAAAACAGAATGAGCAATGGCTGAATACTATACTTAAAAGTATTGGAGATGGGGTGATTACTAGCGACGCATTCGGAGCGGTGACTTTTATAAATCCGGTTGCGGAGATAATGACGGGTTGGAAATATGCAGATGCCTTTGGTAAAAAAGTAACAGAAGTATTCAATATTGCTGATGAAAAGACTCGGACAAAAATTGAAAGTCCTATAAGACAAGTCCTTGAGTCTGGCGTTACTGTCCATTTACCACAACAGACGATGCTTATTGCTAGAAACGGTACAGAAATACTAATTAATGATAGTATTGCACCGATTAAAGAAGACGATGGTAAGATCACAGGTGCAGTTTTGGTATTTCAGGATATAACCGAGCGTAAGCAGGTATTGGAGAAACTAGCGCGTCACCAGCAAGAATTCAAAGCACTAGTTGAATATGCACCTGATATTATTTCCAGATTTAACACTCAATTGCGCTACGTTTACGTTAATCCAGCTATTAAAAAGGTTACAGGAATATCACCCGAAACATTTATTGGTAAAACAAACGCAGAGTTAGATCTGCCGTCAGAATTTTGCGGGATATACGATCATAAGCTCCAGCAAGTTTTCCAAACTAAGCAAGAAACTGAGTTTGAATGCAGTTTAGCGATCGCTTTGGAAACAGAACATTACCATACCCGTCTTGTGCCAGAATTGGCTAGCGATGGTTCAGTATATTTTGTTATGAGTATCGCTCACAACATTACTGCTCTAAAAGTTGCCGAGGCGCAATTAATTCATGATGCCTTTCACGATGTACTAACCGGTCTGCCAAACCGCGCCTTATTCATGGAACGGGTAGAACGTGCGCTAATGTCGGCAAAACGACGCGTGGACTATATATTCGCTGTTCTCTTTCTAGACCTAGATCGCTTCAAAGTAGTCAACGATAGTCTCGGTCATATGATTGGTGATCAACTACTAACTGCGCTTGCTCGCATATTGGAAAATTGCCTGCGTGCTGGAGACACAGTTGCCCGTCTAGGGGGAGATGAGTTTACAATTTTGCTTGATAATCTCAGCAACATTGATGACGTAATAACGGTAGTGGAGCGGATACACCAAGCTCTGACATCTGCGTTCAAACTCAGCGGCAATGAGGTATTTACCACCGTCAGCATTGGCATCGCCCTGAGCAATCCTAGTTACAACCTACCGGAGGAACTTCTGCGCGATGCTGACATTGCAATGTATCACGCTAAGGCATTGGGTAAGGCACGCCATCAGATATTTGACTCAACCATGTACAGCCAAGTAACGAAACTATTAGAGTTAGAGATGGCTCTACGACGGGCAGTTGAACGCCGGGAGTTTCTGATTCACTACCAGCCAATTGTTTTGTTAGAAACTTACAAGATTATTGGCTTCGAGGCTCTGGTTCGTTGGCAGCACCCAGAACACGGATTAGTTTTTCCAGACAACTTTATTCCACTGGCAGAAGAAACTGGGCTGATTATCCCGATTGGTTATTGGGTACTGGGCGAGGCTTGTCGTCAGATGCACGCTTGGCAAATACAATTTCCTGCTGACCCACCCTTGAGAATCAGTGTAAATATTTCAACTAAACAGTTTTCACAATCTGGGCTGATTAAACAAATTAAGCAAATTATCCAAGAGACTGGACTGGAAGGCAGCAATTTAAAATTGGAGATTACCGAAAGCGTACTTATGGAAAATATTCAATCATTACCTTTTATACTTTTGCAACTGCAAGAGATGAATATTGAATTACACTTAGATGATTTTGGCACTGGCTATTCATCCTTGAGTTACCTGCAACGTTTTTCAAGTACTGCCTTGAAGATTGATCGTTCTTTTATTGCCAAGATTGATACTAATGGAGAAAATCTAGAGATTATTCAGGCAATCATCACCCTAGCCCAAAGTCTAAATAAAGATGTAATAGCGGAGGGCATAGAAACGGTGGAACAGCTAGCACAACTTAGAGCCATGAAATGCAAGTACGCACAGGGATATTTTTTCTGCAAACCCCTAGATAGCAAGTCGATAGAGAGATTAATGGCATCTGGCACTCATCTCAGACAAGGTTAGTGGCGGGAAGAGGCAGGGGGCAGGGGGCAGGGAGCAGGGGAATGGAAAAAGAACCAATTAAAAGTCATGAAGACTTGGAAATATATAAAATGGCATTTGATGTAGCCATGAAAATTTTTGAATTATCTAAGAAGTTTCCTATAGAGGAAAGATATTCGTTGACTGACCAAATTCGTAGATCATCACGCTCTGTTTGTGCAAATCTTGCAGAAGCATGGAGAAAGCGTCGTTATGAAGCCGCTTTTATTGCAAAATTGAATGATTCAGAAGCTGAAGCAGCAGAAACTCAGACTTGGCTTAAATTGGCTGTGAAATGTGGTTATTTAGACGTTGATACAGGCAGAGAACTTTATGGAGTTTACAACCGAGTTTTAGACATTCTAGTAACTATAATCAACAATCCATCTCCTTGGCTCATAAAACGCTAATTTATAATTTCTAATCCCCCTGCTCCCCGCTCCCTGCCCCCTGCTCCCTGCTCCCTGCTCCCTGCTCCCTGTCCCTTTTCCTCTTTTTCTCGTCCGGCTCGTTCATGTGTCAAGCTATCAATAGCATCACCCAAGGCAGTAGTTAGACTATTGCGGGTTTCGGCGTGGTTATCCTGCTCAGTTTTCAAAGCTTGCAAAAGGCGATCGCGTTCTTTGATTACGGCGATCAGTTTAGCTTGCAAGTCCTCCACAGATTTTAGTTGTTCTATTTCTGGTTGGATTGCTGTGACTGGTGTCTCAGCAGCCAGTGTCTCAATTTCAAGACCCTGGAGTTTATGCAGGTCTGCCTTCAGGGATGCGATCGCCTGTTGGGACAGTTGCACATCTGTGCGGCGTTGTTCTGCTTCTGTGTTGTAAAGCTGACGCCATTTTTGGGCACTTTCCCAAGCAGCATCGCGATCGTGTTGAAGTCCCGCCATCTGCTCTTTGAGTACCTGGATTTCTGCCAACCACTGTTGTGTTAAATCTTGATTCATAAATAAATAGTTATTAGTCATTAGTTATTAGTCATTAGTCATTAGTCATTGGTCATTAGTCAGAAACTCTTCCCCCACTCCCCACTCTCCATTATCTTAATCATGCCAAAGCCTCGTTTTTTGCGCTTTTTTCGCCACCTCAATTGGCGTACCCTCAAAAAAACTTTTACCAGGACAATCGAAAGACGACTTTTGGGACTTGCCTCAGAAATCGCCTTCAATGCCATGCTATCGCTGTTTCCAGCAATTCTTGCTTTCATCACAGCCATTGGCTTATTAGCAGAATCTTTGCAAGCCACCTTTAATAAACTGGCGGTTCAACTAAGTCAAGTTCTACCTGAACAAGCCCTGGATCTGATTCGTGATTTTGCCACTACAGAAATTACCAACTCCAAAAACAGTGGTTTGTTTTCTCTGAGCTTTATATTAGCAATTTGGGCTGCTTCTGGGGCGGTGAATACCGCGATGACAGCCCTTGACCAAATCCATAAAATTCCCCCAGAAAAGATGCGCCCCTTTTGGAAAGCCAAGCTCGTCTCTCTGGGATTAACAGTCGGTACTATGTTGCTTTTAGTGTTCGCTTCTTTTTTAGTGTTTACCAGCGACTGGCTGTTGGGAATGGTAGTGCGCGAAAATGGTTCTTTGATCTTCTTGGTGCATCTTTGGCAGTTGTTACGCTGGCCTTTAGCTTTAACTATTGTTGCTGTCGCCTTTGGCTTTGTCTATCGCTATGGCCCAAGCCAGTGGAACTCAGGCACGCCAATGATGCCTGGAGCAATTTTAGCAGCTGTTTTCTGGGCAATATTGTCTGCCCTATTTCGGCTTTATGTAGCGAATTTTGGCAACTATAATAAAGTCTATGGTGCTGTAGGGGCTGTGATAGTTTTAATGCTCTGGCTGTCGATGAGCGCTGCTGTTTTGTTAATCGGTGATCAGTTGAATGTGATTGTGGGCGAAGATATGCGCCCAAAAGCACAGTCAGAATCTAACGAAAAATATTAATTAGTAAATCCCTGAGAAAACTTTTAACAAATCTCAGTAGGGGAGTAGAATGTCTAACGATTCAATACAAATAAGCGATCGCCTTTATGCCTGATTCTCCTCTTCGGTCTTCGATGATTGAACCTGATGCCAAAGCACCCACCTTGAAGCGCCTGCGTCAGTTAAGTCGGCTGCTGGATAATGTTATTACCATTCCTGGTACGAAAATTGGTTTTGGTCTAGATCCAATTTTAGGACTGATACCTATTGGTGGTGATTTTTTGGGAGTCATGTTTTCTAGCTACATCATCCTAGAAGCCGCGCGACTGGGTGTATCTAGAGCCACTTTAGGCAAAATGGTTTTGAATGTGATCATTGATGGCTTGGTAGGCGCTGTCCCAATTTTAGGAGACTTGTTTGATTTTGCCTGGACAGCTAACAGTTATAATATCAAGTTATTAGAAGAGTACTTAAAGTTTCCCAGCCAGCAAAGGAGTGCAGACAGGTGGTTTATCTTTGCCGTTTTGACTGGATTGTTGCTAATCTCCATTGTTTTAGTAGCATTACCCGTCATACTGATTAGAATACTGTGGAACGCCTTAACTGGCGGTTAAATTATTAATTGATAATTGAATGAAAGATTGGTGGCAAGCTACTTTTCCTCAAGGGCGGCAAAGTCTAATTATTACTGATGCTAAAGGGTATCCTGTACAAATTGCTTATGGCGAAAAAGGTAGAGGTAAACCGCTAATTTTATTACATGGCATGGGTAGTTGGAGCTATAATTGGCGGCACAGCATCGAACCATTATCTAAATATTATCGGGTAATTTGTTTTGATGCCAAAGGTTTTGGTTTTTCCGAAAAACCATTGTCTCGTAGAGAAGACAATGGTCATCAAGTTATTGAGTTTCAAAGAATTATTCAGGCATTATGTGATCAACCCGCAGTGATTGTGGCTGAATCTCTGGGGGGATTAGTTGCCCTTGCCCTTGCTCAAGAAAATCCGCAATTAATCGGACGGCTTGTAGTAGTAAACGTACCAGTTTTTACCGAAAATCTACCTCATTGGGCTATGTGGTTACTTGCCCAAACGCCCCTGGAAATAATGCAAACAATTGATTCCTTACGTCTGGCATATTTGTTTGCACCTCTATTTAGAGAAATTATGGCAATAGAAAGACGTGGGGTATTATTTGATCCGTCAATTTTGACACAGGAAGATGTCTATTGGATAACTTACCCGTTTATTGAATTGCCTGGTACAGTTGCGAAAGTCGCCGAAGAGTTACAAATAGCAGCGCGAGAAATTGAGAGTTGGCAAACAAATAAGCCAAATATGCTCACCAAAATTCAAAATAATCTGAGTGCGATTAAGTGTCCTACACTAGTTTTATGGGGTGATCAAGATAGTTGGTTTCCTGTTATTCATGGTGAAAAATTGCATCAGCATATCCCCAATTCTAAATTACAAATTTTGTCTAACTGCTATCATGATGCCTCAACTGGTGCTTTTGAGAAATTGAATGCAGCGATTCTTGAGTTTTTACGGGAAACTGACTTATAAGTAAGTCGGCGCTAATATTTCAAGCTATGTTAAGAAATTTAAATGTAGGGTGCGTTGTCGCCAAGCGCCGCACCATCAACGATTCAAGGTGCGTTAGCCTACGGCGTAACACAACGCCACTTGCTACAACGCCAGAAACCCGCGCAAGGCAGTGCATACGTGTCAACTTAACGTAAAAGCTATGTCCCGCAAAGAACTGAAGTTCCTTGCTAATAGCAAAAGTAATCTAAAGATTACTAAATATCCGCAAAAATCTTTAGTCTACTTCAGTAGACTTTAGCTAAAAGCCAGAGAACTTTAGTTCAAGGCGGGTGACGAAGCTAACAGTTAAGCTATTTCTAGCTTAAGTTGACACCAATGAACGCAGTGGCTCCCCTACAACAAAAATATATTTCTTCATATACATTGAATTTTTCTCGCCGACTTACTTAAATAAAAAGAGAGTGGGAGGAAGCATATCAGTCAGCTTTCAAACTCCCACTCTGCTATTTGCCACTGAAGTGAACAGGAATGTATACAGACGTTGCGCGTTATTTGGGGGCTAATCCGTACTTCGACAACAACGCCCGTAAGCATTTAATATTCCTGTTGCAGCAAATGCCAAACCTAATTATTGATATTTATCTGCTGATAAAAATACTCTGCAAATAATTGATAGAGATAGTTTTTGATTTTTGTAAATCACTTAGTAAATAGTGTTTTACAAAAGGAATTTACTTACTTGGTAGTCCCTGATAACAAAACCCTTGAAGTCGTTTATCTTTTACAATTTAACTTGGTTAATCAGAATCTGGTTGCCATTTTGGCAGGTTTTTAAATTTCTTAATTGCTTACAAAGTCCCGAATTAGCCATCGCACGGGTACGCAGACGTGTAGAAAGTGGCGGTCACAAAATCTCAGAAGATACTATTCGCCGTTGCTATGAACGAGGAAGAAAGAACTTAATTGAATTATACTTACCTTTGATAAACCACTTTTAGGCGATAGTATAATTGTAGATTATTTTAATTTTCTCATCTACCATGCCAAAACAGTCTATAGGTCTTGATAACCAACTTTATAATTACCTTTTATCGGTTTCGCTGCGGGAACCGGAGATTCTTTTGAAGTTGCGCCAAGAAACCGCCAGCCATCCCCGAAGTGGAATGCAGATTTCACCAGAACAAGGGCAGTTTATGAGACTACTAGTAGAGCTCATTGGAGCCAAGAAAACCCTGGAAGTTGGAGTGTTTACGGGTTATAGCTCACTTTCTGTAGCTTTGGCACTACCTGCTGATGGGAAAATTATCGCTGCTGATGTGAGTGAAGAATTTACTGCGATCGCTCGCCGATATTGGCAAGAAGCGGGGGTTGCTGATAAAATCGATCTACGATTAGCACCAGCTTTGAAAACTTTAGATCAGCTGTTGGCAACTGGCCAAGCCGAGACATTTGATTTTGCCTTTATTGATGCTGATAAAGAAAATTATGATGGATATTATGAGCGATCGCTGCAATTGCTGCGTCCAGGTGGATTAATTGCTATTGATAATGTTTTATGGTCAGGACAAGTTGCTGAGGAGCAAAATCAAGATGAAAGCACCCAAGCAATCCGGGCGCTCAACCAAAAGTTACATCATGACGAACGAGTTAGCCTTTCCCTTGTCCCCATCGCCGATGGACTTACTTTAGCAATCAAGCGACCTTAAATTTGAAGAAGGCAGGAGGCAGGAGGAATACTGCCTTCTGCCTTTCTGCCTTCATTGATAATAAAAATGAATGTAGAGACGTTAAATGTAACGTCTCCACAAGGGTTTCAAGTAATGCTTAGAAGTTATAGCCAACTCCTAATTGTAGTCCTACATCAGTATCATCCAGAAAAGCAGCATTTACACCACCTGTTAGCGTAAGTTTAGAACCAAGAGGAACATCTACACCACCAGTTAGCAGTAATCCAATATCAGTATTGTTATTAGCTTCAATGGCTACACCAGCACCTATGTAAGGAGATATAGTAAAGGTTCTTTCACCCACCGAACCTGCTGTATGGGGCGAAAAATCCAAAGTCAAGGGAACCAGAAACTCTGTATTGTCCCCAAAGATCACCGATGGTCGCACTGATATAAAGTTTGTCAGACCAAATTTGCTGATTACTGTAAAGTTACCATCGCTCAGAGCTCCATCGTTGCCGTTCAAACCAATGTTACCACCAACCCCGATGTAGCTTCTGCCACCACGAGTAGCTCTACCTGGCTCAACACTAGGCGTGGTTGCTGTTGGTGGCTGATTTAACTTACTGATGTTAATATCAGGCGGGATCAAGACTTGGTTAATTGCATGGATAATACCATTGCTAGCTTTGATGTCCCCCTGGATAACTCTGGCATTATTCACCTCGACTTGATTGTTAGCGCGATCGATTTGAATATTTACAGGTTTATCTTCGTAGGTTTTCAGTTCCCCATTCGTTAGTTGACTAGAAGTTACTGCACCCGGAACCACATGATATCTCAAAATCTTAATCAATGCTTCTCTGTTTTCTGGTTGCTGTAACTGCTGTAGGGTAGCAGCAGGCAAAGCAGCAAATGCTTCATCGGTGGGAGCGAAAACTGTATAAGGGCCTGGCTGTTGAAGAATATCTGCTAAACCAGCTGTTTTTAATAAAGAAGTCAGAGTTGTCAGAGAACGACTGGATGCAGCAAGAGAAACAATATCGCTACCGGTTTGAGTTCCACCGACAATATACTGAGTAGCTGGGAGATTGCTAGCAATCGGTTGCAGCCGTCCCTGTTTAGCCAAAGCTTGATATAAAAGTGCCGCCGCTTCAGCACGAGTCAGGGGCTGTTGCGGATTGAGTTGTTTTATATCTGGATAATTAACAACAATATTAGATTGTGTTGCTGCTGTCACACTACTAACAGCGTAGTTCGGGATACTTGAGGCGTCATTGTAGTAGGTGCTGAGGTCACTACTTGCTCCAGTAGTGCTACTAGTCAAACCCAAACCATTTGCTAAAGAAACGATCCCCTGTACTCTGGGTATTTGTTGATTTGGCAAAAATACGTTCCCAGGATAGCCCGCCAAAAACCCAGTTTCGTAGGCGCTTTGAATTGCAGAAGCCGCCCAATAGCCAGCAGGAACATCACTAAATCCACCTGCGGTTAATTGCCGAACTCGGTTTTGGTTGCCGAAAGCTTTTTGAATTAGGGCAGCAAATTCAGCACGAGTCACAGCTTGATTCGGTCTAAAGGTGCCATCAGGAAAGCCAGCAATCACGTTATTGTCAGCTAGGGCTTGAATGAAGGGACGCGCCCAATAATCTGAGGAAACATCAGACAAGTTAACTGTTGAAGTCGGCGATGGTGTCGCAGATGGAACAGTACTAGGCGATGGTGTCGTAGATGGAACAGTACTTTGAGATGAAGCTGGGGTAGAAATTAAGATGGGAGTTATTGTCGCAGCTGTCATTCCCAGAACTACTAAAGTAACCCTTGCTGATGACCAACGAAAGAAACTAGACATGGAAATCTCCTCTTTTCAAATTCTTAGATTGACTATTGCAAAATACTGGATGCAAGGTTAAGTGAATACAAATATCGAGATAATTGTTTTGTTTGCCTCGATATGAAAACCACAAATACAACCGTTAACTCTGGAAAAGTCAAATGTTGGACATTATGAGTAGCTGCGCTAACATCTCATAACATTTATCCAAATTTTCACCACACATAGTCTAGAATTCCTATTTGATTTTTAAAGAACCACAGATGACACTAAACTAAATAAGGATAAGCAGGGATACTGTGGTAATCTGCTATGTTGCAACAATAAAGATATATTAGTGCAAGTAGGCAATTTTATAACTGATAAAATCGCAGTCAAGCAGTAGAATGATCGGCTTTTAATAGCCGTCTCTTTATAATTGCCGAGCAAGGTTAATGTCGTCAAGCTAAATGTATCATAATATTTAGCAAAATTTAAGAAAGAAAATATCTCTTGGTAATTATGTATATTATGCCTCTTTGATAAAAATTATACAACTAACTAATGGCTGGATTTCGAGGAAAAACTCTCACTCTTTAGATAGTTGTCCGTGAGGGGAAATTTTCAAATACTAGACTGGAAAATAGCGATCGCAATCAAAAATTTCGGGTATGGTTGCACCAAGATTTTTAGCCAGGAATTATTTTTTGGCAAAAGAGAATGTCAAGAAAGTTAACTCATAGATAAACTAGTACGATACGGCGGAAGTTTGCCTACCTTTAACAAGGGGCTTAAAAGGGGCTTAAAAGGGTCATTTAATAGTATTGGGCGAATAGAATGAGACTGTTACTCAATTCACTCTCTTGTTAAACCCCCCACCCCTAAAACCTCGATTTGACGTTGCTTTCCCGTGCTGGAATAAATTGCGGGCTAATAGCTAAAGTGCGTTTCAACGCACTGAAATTAAAAAAATTAGGACGGATTGGGGCTGATGGGTTAGACCCCTTATCAATTAGCCAACAGTCTCATAGAATTCGTGGCTATACAAACAATACCCATGAAAGTGGGTTTGAAATTCCTAGAGTCCAACATCCTTTTAGATAGCACGACAATACCATAGCACAACAATACTAATAAGGGCTTGTCCTCAAACATTGCCCCCGGTTTCCAGTTATCATGCCTTTTGGATGGTATTTGCTTAGTTTTTTCGTTAATGAGAAAATATTCATGAAATACAAACTCTTGGGAAAAAGCGGGTTAAGAGTCTCTGAACTCTGCTTGGGAACCATGACCTTTGGTGAAGATTGGGGTTGGGGTGCATCTGTTGACGAAAGTCGTAAAATCTTTGATAGCTATGTAGAAGCAGGCGGTAATTTCATTGACACCGCCAACGGTTATACCGATGGTAGCAGTGAAAAAATTGTGGGTGAGTTGATCGCTAAACAACGGGAACGTTTTGTAGTTGCGACAAAATATTCCTTTCCTTTGCAGATGAAGGACAAAAAGGGCGACCCTAACGCCAGTGGAAACCATCGCAAGAATTTAATTCAGTCTTTAGAAGGTAGCCTGAAACGGCTGAATACCGATTATATTGATTTATTCTGGTTGCACGCTTGGGATTTCACAACGCCGATTCAGGAAGTTTTGCGATCGCTTGATGATGTCGTCCGTCAAGGTAAAGTACTTTACATCGGCATTTCAGATACCCCTGCTTGGATCATTTCCCAAGCAAATACCATCGCTCAATACCAAGGATGGACGCAGTTTGTCGCCCTGCAAATTGAGTATAGTTTAATTCAGCGAACACCAGAACGAGACTTGCTACCGATGGCTAAAGCCTTTGATTTAGCAGTAACGCCGTGGTCGCCCTTGGGTGGTGGTGTGCTAACAGGTAAGTATAATCAGCCTCCTGAAGAAAGTAGCGAACAGCGACGATTAGCAAATGCAGCGTTAGGAACTATTTCAGAACGGAGTTTAGCGATCGCTCAAGTTGTTAGCCAAGTTGCAGCAGAAATTGAACACACACCCTCACAGGTAGCATTAGCTTGGTTACGCGCTCAAAGTAGCGTGATTATTCCGATCATTGGGGCACGTAAATTAACGCAATTTCAAGATAATTTAGCCTCTTTAGATGTCACCCTCTCGCCAGAACATTTGCAACGTTTAAATGAAGTGAGTAAAATTGAATTAGGTTTTCCCCATGACTTTTTGCAAAGCGATGCAATTCGCGATCGCCTTTTCGGTGGTACATTCAATACCATAGAAAACCATCGTAGTTAACGCAATAGTCATAAAAAGCAACACATTCAGCCGTTAATTCAATCTATCGTCAGAGAGTTTCCCACACCCAACTAAAATCTGTAAAGTTAGATGTAAAAGGCATTAACGTAGAACTATGAGCGACAACACCATTTCATCACGTCTGTACCCGACCCGCATTGACATTCCCGCCGAAGCGCGAGTGCAAATCGTAGTACTTCTCAACCAAACCTTAGCAGCTACTTTGGATCTGAAAACCCAGACAAAACAAGCGCACTGGAATGTTAAAGGCACTGACTTCTACCAGCTACACGAATTATTTGATGAACTTGCTGGTGAATTGGAAGAGTACATCGATCTAGTTGCTGAACGCGTCACAGCTTTAGGCGGATATGCTTTAGGAACAGCCCGCGCCGCAGCTAGTAATTCGATTTTGCCAGAATATCTCTTTGATATTTTGGATGGTAAAGACCATGTGACAGCCTTAGCAGATCGCTTTGCACTTTATGCTAAACATCTCCGGCAAGCGATCGCTAAAACTGATAAATTAGACGACCTCGATACCGCCGATCTTTACACCGAAATTTCCCGCACTATTGACAAACGACTCTGGTTCTTGGAAGCTCATCTGCAAGTAGCAGAAATTAATGCAGAGAATGGCAAAACGGGTACTACTAAAACTCAAAAGATACCTGCTGCTGTAAAATAAGCACTTCTGAGAAATACTAGATTTAGTAGTAGTATGGTGCGTTACGGCTAAAGCTGTAACGCACCATCTTATAGCGGTTCTCGACAAGCGTGAGGTACAATTTTGACCTCACTTCCATTCCTCTCTCCTAAAAGGAGAGAGGCTTTGAATTTTTCCCCCTTCCCGCTTCGGGAAGGGGGTTAGGGGGTTAGGTCTGTTTGCATACCTGTACCTCACCGGATTGAAAATGGCTATAATATAGCGGTATTAAAACTGATAAAAATACGAGTCTTCCTAACCTTAACTCCTTTGATAAATAAAGAAACTCCAGGCACTAGTCCTAAATCATTTAGGAACGCGGATTTAATAAAATACAAAACCTCACCCGCAACCCCTATCCTTAGTAAAAAGAGGGGAGA
The DNA here is from genome assembly GCF_036919555.1 of Nostoc sp. Lineage (GTDB taxonomy): Bacteria > Cyanobacteriota > Cyanobacteriia > Cyanobacteriales > Nostocaceae > Nostoc. Next base: position 2,264 of record NZ_JBALCS010000044.1, on the reverse strand, counting down.
CTTTGACGAATGTCAAAAGCGGGGTGAGGTTAAAAACCATATTTGGACGTTATTTAATTCACATTCCTTAACTGAATCCAAATATCTTTTTGATATTCAACAAATTCCTTATGCCGCAAAATAACCAAACTGCCGTCGAATTCCGCGATGTCACTTTTAGCCGCAATCATCGCCCATTGGTGTCAAATCTCAATTTCACCATCCGCCAAGGAGAAGCACTGGTATTGCTTGGGCGCAGTGGTAGCGGTAAAACTACAACAATGAAGTTAATTAATCGCTTATTTACACCTACACAAGGCGAAGTTTTATTTGATGGTATTCCGACAACTGAATGGGATGAAATTAAACTGCGGCGAAAGATTGGTTACGTAATTCAAGAAATTGGTTTATTTCCCCATTTCACTGTGGAACGCAATGTAGGGTTAGTTCCGGCTTTGGAAGGTTGGCAATCTAAACAAATTAAAATGCGGGTTTATGAATTGTTGCAATTGGTGGGTTTAGAACCAGCACAATTTGCCGGACGTTACCCGCATGAACTTTCGGGAGGACAAAGGCAAAGAGTTGGTGTAGCCAGGGCTTTAGCAGCAGATCCGCCAGTGTTGTTGATGGATGAACCCTTTGGCGCACTCGATCCGATTACGCGCTTAGAACTTCAACAAGAGTTTCGGCATTTGCAGCAAGAATTAGGCAAAACAGTTGTTTTTGTCACCCACGATATTCAAGAAGCCTTTATTTTGGCATCGAGAATTGGTCTAATGTGTGGCGGAGAATTGGTAGTATTGGGGACAACAGATGAATTTATGCGATCGCAACACCCAGAAAGCCTCGCCTTTCTTCAATGTCTGCGTTCTTTGTAAGATACTTTATGAAAAATTTCTTCCTCGTTAAGTATGTCCCAGAAATTCTTTAGCATAATCTAGAACATCTATTTTTGGTACCCCACCCCCAACCCCTCCCCGCAGGCGGGGAGGGGAGACAAAGCATAGTTTTGGCGGGGTGGGGTTCTTTGGGTTTAATAAGTAATCAATCAAGCGGACATGATATAATAGCCCCCATCCAAGAGCCTCTTCGTTGATTTTAAGGGCACAGCAGTGCTGTGCCCTTACCTGTGTACTTCATTTACCTGAAAAACGCTGTAGATACAAGATGTGAAATCTAATTACTCAATATGCCAACTAAAATATGAGTTAATTCAGTTAATTCTTCAGGAACCCGATATAATTTGAAGTCTTCCGTTATCTGTTTTTGCTGACGATTGTATATTGCAAATCGCCAATCTTCACCAGTAGTTACAGACCCATAAAGAAGTTGCAATTCTGAATCTATCCATTGATCAAGTGCAATCAACTCAACTGCTAATTGTGTAAATCCTCTACTTAAATCTGCTTGTTTAGCTTCAATTACTAACAATCCCTTACCTTTATTAATGTAGTAATCTAAGCTGCCTTTTAGTTGGTCACTTACATTAATGGGATACTCAATATTCAATTGCGTTTGGGCAATTTCGCAAACTTCTAGTAATATCGGTGCAATAATTGCTTGCTTGCGTGCATCTTCACTAAGTAGCTTGACACGTCGGAGGTTTCGCTCAATCACTCGGTGTAATTCTGTAATTATCTCAGGAGGAAATTCTGTTTTTGGTAATTGCAACCGTTCGCGTTTATAAGAACAGCCAAGTTCAGCAAGAATATCTTCTGGGGAAAACGGAAGTTCAAAATATTTGCTGAATGTATAACTTTGACCAGGTTGAATGATTCGGGGACGACTCATACAGCAGTTTTCGTGTGGATGGCATACACTACTCTACGATTATTCTTAACTTGACACTCTCGTTTGCTGATCGCTTAAGTTGAGTTTTGCCTATGCAGCGATATCTACCAACAAATCGCTTTGCCTCTACGCACTCCCCAACAAACGGGAGCGGTCTACCTCGTGACGGGAGCGGTCTACCTCGTGTCGGGAGCGGTCTGCCTCGTGTCGGGAGCGGTCTACCTCGTGTCGGGAGCGGTCTACCTTAAAACTTTTACGGATTGGGTACGGTAGGGCATACCGGAACGTTCATGCTAGACATGAGCAACGCTTTCGGAGAATCGACCTCTACTCTTGTTGGAGTAATCCTGCATGGGCAAGTTGGCTCATTGATTAAAGAATCCCCGTCTTTTTAAAGCGGGGGTGCGATTCGTTTCTCAGAAATGGGTATAAAAAACTCAAGGATGAGAGCTTTAGTAAGGTAATCCACCAGGATTGAGTTCGCACTTTAATCC
>NZ_JBALCS010000043.1:0-68223 GCF_036919555.1 Nostoc sp. | reverse complement strand
GTCAATCGAATATGCTGCCATCTCTAAATAATCTGTTTTTTTACATCTTTCAAGTTTACAATCTTTGTGGCTGGTTTGATATCAAATTGCTGTAACTATTGCTTTTGTGATGTGGGCTACTTCTAATAAGATGGGTGCGATTATTACCTCCCGTCTAGCCGCTTCACTAGTTAGACTAACACGAGCGATCGCATCTTCTAGGCGTTGGCTTAAGTCTGGTAGTCGAGTCAGTAATTCGGAAGCAGCGACAGGTAAATTGATTGTTGCTTTAGTTAAAGTTACCCCTAATTCCCGCAGAATATCGGCGGGAGCGAATTTCATTTGGAAATAGCTGCGGAATGTCTAGAATTCATTTGGTTTAAGATCGGGGGACAGTGACGTTCAGTCATCGTAAAATCCGCAGTTATAATATTAGAATTATTTTTATTCGTTTTATTGGAACAGATCAAGAATACGATAACGTAACTTCAGCCTTTGAACTCGGAACTTGAGCTTCGGAACTCGATACTTCAACTTCAGAACTCAAAACTTCAAGTTCGGAACTCAAAACTTGAGCTTCGGAACTCGGAACTTGAACTTCAGAACTCGAAACTTCAGGTTTGAAAATGAACTCCACCCGTTCTGAGTCAAAAGGTGGAGTTAATAAGTTGGAGAGTTGGTAAATTTTCCTCACAAATGACAACTAACTAAATACGCGACTTGACAAATTTCTCTAATCTATCCATTCCCTTTTCAATCGTCGCCATATCTGTGGCGTAGGAAAGGCGAATGTTGTCATCAGCGCCAAAGGCAATTCCGGGAATGACTGCAACTTGATGTTTTTCCAGCAAGGCGTCACAAAATTCTAGGGATTTTAGACCGGTTTTGCTGATATCAGGGAACAGATAAAAAGCGCCATCTGGTTTTGCGGTACTCAATCCAGGAATGGCGTTGAGTCTGTCTAACATTACCTGTCGCCGTTTGGCGAAGGCTTGGCGCATTTCTTCGACACAATCTTGATGACTTTCCAAAGCCGCGATCGCACCATATTGGGCAAAGGTACACACGTTAGATGTACTATGCCCTTGAATGGTACTCGCGGCTCTAATAATTTCCACTGGCCCTGCTAAATAACCAAGTCTCCACCCAGTCATCGAATAAGCTTTCGCAAACCCATTACTGATCAAAGTGCGGTCAAAAATTTCCTTCCCTAGAGAACCGATGCTGATATGTTCTGCACCGTCGTAAAGAATCTTTTCGTAAATCTCATCAGAGACGACAAAGATATCTGCATCAACTATTACCTTCGCTAGTGCTTTGATTTCATCTGGCCTATAAACCATCCCTGTGGGATTAGATGGGGAGTTGAGGATAAATAACTTCGTCTTCGGCGTGATTGCTTTACGGAGTTGTTCGGGAGTAATTTTATAACCCGTCGTTGCATCTGTAGAGACAATCACCGAAACTCCACCGACCAAAGTCACCATTTCGGGATAACTTAGCCAGTAGGGTGCAGGGATAATTACCTCATCACCTGGATCGATCAGTGCCACTATCAAGTTGTACAGAGAATGCTTACCGCCATTGGTGACGATGACATTCTCTGACTTATAATCAAGACCGTTATCAATTTTAAGCTTACGGGCGATCGCTTCCCTTAACTTTGGTTCTCCAGCTGCTGCACCGTATTTGGTTTTGCCTTCTTCCAAAGCCTTTACTGCTGCGGCTTTAATATGCGCTGGAGTATCAAAATCTGGTTCTCCAGCGCTAAAACTACAAACATCTATTCCTTCTACCTTCAGTGCCTTAGCCTTGGCTGCGATCGCTAAGGTTAATGAAGGTGTTACCTGACTTACTCTTGCTGCCAGCTTCATTCTTACTATTTTTGGCAAATCTTTCACTGATCTAAGGATATCCCAGAATCCCCACCAAGATTTGCTTTTTCTGAATTCGTTGGAGATTCCAGAGTAAAAGCATCTCAATTAAGCTTGACACAAGGACTCAGAAGAATTTAATGAACCTATCCCACTAATAATATTTGTGCTACAAAGCTTAAGCTTATTGAGAACTGAAAACGAAAAATCAAGGTTTTCAAGCACATTTTACGAAAAGAAGTAGGGGGTTTTTGAATAGTGGGATAGGTTCATGTATATCCAGAATTAAGAAATAGATTTAAACTTGCTTGCACTCTTAGAAACCTTAATATTACTGCTTTTAGAGAAATTTATGGATGAATATGCTATATGAGCGATCGCTAAAAAGCAAGGAATATTTAAAGGTAGGGTCTAGAACGTCAGCACTGTTTAAAATTGAGTTAGAGCACAAAAGTGAGAGTAAAACTATGTACACAAAATCAAAAAATAGTCTTCAAAATAAAAAGCTTAACGCCAATTCTTACATTACAATCGATGATGATAAATTCCCGCCAGGTAATGTAAGAATGTACGCAATTTCTTTTGATATGGATATTGAAAGTTTGAGACAATCCTATAGCGACCCTTACAACAATGCCTATGGTGAAATTAAAAAATTACTTTCTTCACACGGTTTTACTAGACAGTAATGAAGTGTTTATTTTGGTAATGAAAGTGTTAACGCTGTTACTTGTGTTTTAGCTGTTCAAGACTTATCTAGAAGACTACCTTGGTTTCCAGTATCAGTAAGAGATATAAGAATGTTAAGGATAGAGGAAAATAACGACCTCTTGCCAGCCGTTCAAGCAAATTTACCTAATCCATAGTTTTTACATCATTGTTAGCAGCGATGAAACCTGATGCCTAAGCACACCGTGGTTAATACCTACGGTGTGAAAATGTTTTTACATAAAGGTTTTAGAGTATTTGGTAGATTATATACAGCAACCAATTTACAAAAATAAGTATCTATGAATGATGAGAATAATCAAGGGTTAGTCAAAGCTGTAGACAGATTGACACAACAAATTAAAAAGTTAACTCAACTAATAACGGGACTTGTTTTTTTATTTCCGGGTGTATATCTTTCTAGAATAACCCCGCCTTCTGATATATTAGGAATTGTTGGAAATATTACATTTATAATTGGAGGTTTTATTTATTTGATTAAGATTATTGATTAAATAGAATATCTCAATTAAACCTCTCTACACAAACATCTATTTTCAATTAGCCAAAAATATTATGTAGCTAGAATTCTAGGACTCGATCATTGATTTAAATAGGGTTTAGATAAGTCTGAAACTTTCGGATGTGCTTGCCATAGTTAGGGATCAGTCACTCGAAATTACGAATAATTACCAATTCTTGACCCTTGACTCTTAACAATATAATCTATGTAGTGTTTTAATTTTAGGAAAAACTAACTGTTTATATGCGATTCAATAAACTTTTCATCGCATCTTCTCTGTTAATTACTGGTCTTTTTATACCTAATGCTGCCATTGCTCAAAATCGCGGTACTCCGGGTCAATTTGATTTTTATGTACTGACACTCTCTTGGTCGCCAGATTATTGTGCAGCAAACGGTAGCCATGACCCGCAGCAGTGTGGTTCTGGAAGGAAACTTGGTTTTGTACTGCATGGTTTGTGGCCGCAGTACCAAACTGGTTATCCTGCTAATTGTTCCACGCAAAAATTACCGTCGGAAGTAAAGCAGCAGTTTCCCAATTTGTATCCTAGCAATAAACTTTACGATCATGAATGGGAAAAACATGGTACTTGTTCGGGGAAAACTCCTGCGGAATACTTGGGATTGAGTAAAAAGTTAAAAGATGCGATCGCTATTCCCGCAGCTTATAATCGCCCTAATAAACCCTTGCGTACCACAATTACAAATTTTAAAAATTCATTTGTGAACGCTAATAATAAAATTACTGCTGATGGTATAGCACCTTTTTGTTCTGGTTCGGGAAGATTTTTGCAAGAAGTCTTCTTTTGTTATTCCAAAAATGGTGAAGCTGGTATTTGTAGCGCCGAGATTTTGAAGCGATCGCAAAAAAGTTGTGGTCAACCAGACTTTTTACTGAGAAACGTTAGATAACAATTGGGCATGGGGCATTGAGCATTGGGCATTGGGCATTGGGCATTGGTTATTCTCCTCTGCTGCCCCTGCCTTCCCATTCCCCACTCCCAACAAGTATGATTTGAAGTTACTTAATTTACTTTTTACCATTCCTTATTTATTTCTTAACTTATCTATCCTAATCTTCAAATGTAATTAGAACCCATTTTTATTTCGAGATAGTAGACGCAATCAGAGAATCTATTCAAGGAGAGGTTATATTTATAACCATAATTTTTTGAGTAGTTCGCACAATTGCAATAATCCCAGGTTTTTTTCTTAGTTTTAATAGTTTTTTTTGTCACACAACTTGTTTTTGTCAGATTGCATTCTTGTCTTTTATTGGGAGTGCTAAATGGAATATTTATTTCTGGCTTTGGCGCTGGGTCTAGCACTCAGCTTTGAATTTGTCAATGGTTTTCATGATACTGCAAATGCAGTTGCTACAGTTATTTACACTCATAGCCTGAAGCCAAACATCGCCGTCGTCTGGTCAGGCTGTTGGAACCTAATTGGTGTGCTGACATCAACTGGAGCGGTTGCTTTTGGCATTGTTGCCCTGCTTCCCGTTGAGTTGGTAATTAATGTTGGCTCAAGTGCAGGGTTTGCAATGGTGTTTGCACTTTTGATTTCGGCGATCATGTGGAACTTGGGAACTTGGTACTTGGGCTTACCTGCATCCAGTTCACATACGCTGATTGGCTCGATTATGGGTGTTGGTTTAGCAAATTCATTGTTATCTTCGGGTCATGTCTTTGGCGAGGGCGTGAATTGGGCAAAGACGCAGGAAGTTTTCACATCTCTACTGGTTTCGCCAATTGTTGGATTCACCTGCGCCGGACTGCTATTACTGCTGGCGAAGAGACTGATCCACCGACCAGAGTTGTACCGTGCGCCAGAAGGGAATAAAACACCACCGCCTTGGATACGTGCTTTGTTAATCTTGACATGTACTGGTGTGAGCTTCGCCCACGGTTCAAATGATGGTCAAAAAGGTATGGGTCTGATCATGCTGATCTTAGTGGGCATTATACCGGGTATGTTTGCACTGAATATGGATACCGATGCCAGAGCGATCGCTCAGTTGGCCGCTACGTCCAACTCTGTGATTCCAGTGCTGCAACAACAAGTGTCTGGAACATTCTCAAAAAGCCAAAACATCACAGATGAGCTTTCCAACTTCCTCAAACCAACTGGCGAAGCCAACGATAAAACATTCGCAGCCCTAGCCGCCCAGAGTCGGACAATTGGAGACAAGCTTGCTGGTAAGACTAGTTTCAAGCAGCTTTCACAGGATGAGCTTGGCTCATTACGAACCGATATGTATCTAGTCGCTGGAACAATTGGGAAGCTAGACAACCAGAAAAAATTAACTGATGCCAAACAAGAAGAGGTGCTTACCAGCTATAAGAAGCAGTTGGATAAAGTAACCAAATTCATTCCCAATTGGGTGAAATTTGCCGTTGCCATTGCACTAGGTCTTGGCACAATGATTGGTTGGAAACGCATCGTGGTGACAGTGGGTGAAAAGATTGGCAAAGACCATCTTACCTACGCTCAAGGAGCTTCCGCCGAGTTAGTAGCTATGACAACTATAGGTGCTGCGGATTACTTCGGTCTGCCAGTCAGCACCACTCACGTCTTGTCATCTGGTGTAGCGGGTACAATGGCGGCGAACCATTCTGGTTTGCAAGTGGACACCTTGAGAAATATTCTCCTAGCCTGGGTGCTGACACTGCCAGTTTGCGTACTGCTTGGTTCTGCTACATACGCCGGGAGCTTGTACATAGTCTTGAATATTCTGGGTTTGAAGTAGGGAATGGGGAATGGGGCATGGGCATGGGGAAAAATTAAAAATTACCTCTTTCCCTCTGCTCCCTGCTCCCTGCCCCCTGCTCCCTGCTCCCTGCCCCCTGCTCCCTGCTCCCCACTCCCTAAGCGATCGTCACATCCGGCGACAAATAAACATCTTGAATGGCGTGAAATAGCTTCACACCTTCCTCAAAGGGACGCTGAAAGGTCTTTCGCCCAGAGATTAATCCTGAACCACCAGCACGTTTGTTAATTACAGCCGTGCGAACTGCTTCAGCAAAGTCATTTTTACCAATCGCGCCACCAGAATTAATCAGTCCCACACGCCCAGAGTAGCAATTCAGTACTTGGTAACGAGTTAAATCAATTGGGTGATCGGTTGTTAATTCTGTGTAAATCCGCTCATCGGTTTTGCCGTAACTCTTACCAGTAGCTTTGGCAACTGCACCGTAACCATTGTTATTTTCTGGTAACTTTTGTTTAATTATGTCGGCTTCAATCGTCACACCCAAATGATTTGCCTGTCCGGTGAGATCAGCAGCAAGGTGATAATCTTTATCTTGTTTAAAAGCGTTGTTCCGCAGATAGCACCAGAGAATAGTTACCAAACCCAGTTCATGGGCGCGTTTAAAAGCTTTGCTGATTTCCTGAATTTGTCTAGTAGACTGGTCTGAACCAAAGTAAATTGTTGCACCTACAGCGGCCGCCCCCAAATTCCAAGCTTGTTCCACATCAGCAAACAATACCTGGTCAAATTGATTGGGGAAAGTCAGTAATTCGTTGTGATTGATTTTGGTAATAAAGGGAATTTTGTGGGCATATTTGCGCGAAACTATACCTAATGTCCCCAAAGTGGTAGCAACAGCATTGCAACCTGCGGCGATCGCTAGCTTGACAATATTTTCTGGGTCAAAGTAAATTGGATTAGGCGCAAAAGACGCACCTGCTGAGTGTTCAATCCCTTGGTCTACCGGTAGAATAGACAGATAACCTGTGTTTGCCAGACGACCAGTAGAATAAAGTAGCTGGAGATTACGCAATACTTGGGGATTGCGATCGCTGTTGAGCCAGATTCGATCAACAAAGTCTGGCCCTGGCAAATGTAGTAAATCCTGAGAAACTTTTGCTTTGTAGGTAAGCAGGTTTTCTGCCTCTTTACCTAGTAATGACTCAATAGAATTAGCCTCTTTGAGCGTTGTAGTCATAGTATTATCCTCAAAAATTGAGCAAATGACCTTGCTTTTAAGATAGCATTTCTAACATTGCTAACCTATTTGTACGGTCATTAATTATATGTATTCTTTCTGAATATATAGCAATTTTATTTTATAAGTGAAAATCAAAAGGCTGAGATTCCCCACTGATTTTAAGAAGTCGGGAATCTTGTTGTGAATGATTAAGTAGGGCTATACTACCGGAAGTATTCAATCAACTTTCAGAATTGATGTTTTCAACTTCAGTTACCAAGGTTAAACAGTACAATTATACTATCTTAGACTCATAGCTGAAAATTGAAAAGCCATCTTCCCCCGATTGTGGTAATAATTTTGAACAGAATAAATATAATTCCATGAGTAAGTTTCAAATCGATATCGACTTCAGCAATATAGATTTAGCTTCCCTTGAGACAGAAGAGGATTTTCAAAGAGAGGCAAAAATATTACTACCAAAGGTACTGGTAAAACTAGGTGAAAGTGTAGGTGAAAAGACTTGGGAAGAATTACAGGAAAAGCTGCAAGGCACTGGAGGTAAACTCAAATCTTCTCCAAGCGAGAAACGTAAATTTATTCAAGAAACCGGAAGAACTTATCAACGAAATGCCAGTAACAGAGAAAGACAAGAACTGGAAGACTACATAATAGAGCAATTACGCCAGCACAAGCAGTAAAGATCCACCTAAGCCCTACGTGCTGACTTGAACAATTAACAACCCCTGCATCACCGAATTTTGGAAAATGGAATTGAAGATTCAAAAGCGTTCGACTGAGCGCTCACGCCGAAGTCCAAAATTTAAAAAGGTCTGAGACTTGCGAATTTAAACGCGAGAATAAATCTAAAATTAAATAACAAGCCCCTAACTCCCTGACTTTAGCACTTGTCATTACCCACATTTTTGTAACAGTCAAAGTATCGCGTCCACCGATATCCCGCCCAGAACTTAAGTTCTGCGGCTCATAGCTTAAGTCCACTTAAGTGGACTGAAATTTTCCCTAACACACATCTAACCATCTACATGACTTAAAACCTTGTATTTATTCCTCTTGAGAGGACTTAACCTATTAGCCTCGGAATTTATGACAAGGCGGGTTGGTAACGAAGCGAGAGATTAAAAAGATATGGGTAACGACAAGGACTTTAGCATGGGGTCAATCTAAAATTTAAAATCTAAAATCCAAAATTGTGTGACTACCCACACTACCCCAGCCGCTACTAGAGGTACGCTGAGGTTATCTGTACCGTGGGGTGAGATTGCTTCTGCTAGGGTTGCGAAAGTAGCAGTTACTACCGCCGTTAACAAAGCCCATCCTAAACCTAAAGGCGTTGCTAGGGGACTCAGCGACGAACTAGGTAGCAGCAACAGCACCAAGAAAATCACCACTGTACTCGCTACAAACATTGCTGCTGAACCCTCCCAGGAACGCACAGAATTTCCCACTTGGTATTTATGCCGCCCGAAGCGTCTGCCGATTAATGCTGCCAATGCATCACCCCAGGTCATCGCCATTATCCCAGCAACAGCGATCGGGGCGCTATCAACTGGCCCATCTGGTCGCCACAGTAGCCCGAACAGCAGCGTTACTGAGATAGCGAAATAAACCGTACCAGGTGAGCTATCTTGGGTATCCATTGCGCCAATGATTCGGTAGCGGTAAAATAGGTAGTTGAGTCCGATAAAGGTAGCAAAAGGGATAATTCCGATTTCCCAGTGGTTAAACAGCAGCAGCACGCCGAAAACCCACATTCCTGCACCAATATGGATTACTTTGCGGGTCAAATCTGGATTCACACCAAACAGTCTACGCAGTCCCTCGCCAATAACAAGCAGACCAGTAGCGTAAACATAAGAAATTGCTAGCCCGATAAAATCATTTGTCATTCTCCGCGTCTCCGTGTCTTTGCACCTTCTTCACTCTGACAATTCAAGCTCGCGTTAAACCTAACCCCCTTGCCGATGCGGCAAGGGGGAAAATTCAAAGTCTCTCTCCTTGTACGAGAGAGAAATAGAAGTGAGGTTTTCCAGATACCGTGAAAAGTCTGCTTCTTCACTTAGGTCGATCGCTATTTCGTCTCAGGTTCTTTTCTACTAACGAAACGCTGCCAATACCTTGAAGAATACCACGACCGATTAAACCTAAACCCCGACCAACTATTTGGGTAAGAATGAAGACTATACCGCTACCTACAAATGCTAATAGTGATTTTAAACGCGGTGCGATCGCATCACTAAATTCTAGGAGCAATGTCACTACTAAAGGAATATTAGAAAGTCTTACTAACTCCTGATTTCGAGGAGCATAAACTGAACTATTGGCAATGCCGCGAGGTGCAATTACAAATAACTCATACCGACTTTCAAAAACTGCTTTTGGCTCATTTATATAATTTCTTAATCGATATTTCCACGACAAATCATTTCTAAATCGTTCAATCTCTCTTGTGGAAATCAATTGCCGTCCATAAAAATTTTGCTTAATCTCTTCTACATCTGCTAAAGAATTTAGCAGTGGTTGCACTACCCCATTCGCTACCTGAATCAACAAGTTCTCTAAAATCATTAATGCTTGGGACTTGGCTTCAGCGCTGACTACTGGATAGGAGGTATTATCAATGTTTAATTCTGTTTGAAATAGTAGATAAGAATACAACTCACAAACTAGCGGAATTTTATTGAGAATATCTCTTTGCACAACCTCAGTATTTCGCAACAATAAATTAACAATTTCTATATTTTGCTCACCTAATTTTATCCGAGAAAACTTTCCAAAAAAATCTGTAATTGCTGCTTGCCATAAATCGCTTGTTAAGGTATTTTTAACTTCATATAATTGATTGATCTCTATTTGAGAAGCACGCAGTTCATCCAACTGTTCAGCCAATTTTTGCAGGATCAGATAAAGTAATTCCCGTTTTTTATCTTCACGAAAGATGTCAATTTCTAAAGGTACATCTGTTACATTTTGTAAAGAAAATTGAAGTTTGGTAACGCAAGATGCAAATAAGTCAGATTCTAGTGTTCCTGGACTAAGTAAAGGTGATACAGTTTGCCTTTGTTGAATGGCTCTACTCAAGGAAGGAGTCAGAGGCGACTCATCAGCAATGGGGGTATGTTCCTGTTGCCTTTCTTGTGATGAAACCAACAACCGATTTAGCAACCAACCAGCCGCTAGCAGTTCTCGCCGCCGTCCAGCTAGAATTGCTCGATCTAATACTGGTAGTCCGGGAACTTGTAATTGTGCTGTGACTACGGCTAGGGTAGCCTCAATGTAAGCAATTCCTGACAAACGTAAATTATTTCGCAGTCTAAAAAAGGGGAGTGGGGAGGAGACGCGATTAATCGCGTCTGTACAGGAGTTAGGAGTTATTATTGCTTCGGTATCCTGAAACCAATAGGAACCACCATCTGCAACTTCTTGCATGGCGGCGACTAACTCAGGAAGTGGTGTGCCTTTGGGACAGTAGCCATTTACACCAATAGATTTCGCAGCCAATAGCAGTCCTTGTTCTTGCACAGAACTGAGGAGCAAAATTGGCAGGTTGGGATATAAGGCTCTGAGTTGCCGACAGAATTGTAAACCTAGCTGTTGACTGGTGGTGGAGCGACCATTACCGAATTCCAAAACCACTAAATTTACCTGGTTAGGGTCTTTTTGGGCAATTTCTGCTAAAATCTGCAAGGCAAGAGTGTAAGTTTCTACCACTGCGATCGCTTCCAGGTTAGGAATTGCTTCCAGACCTACCCGTAATCCCAAAAGAAAAATTGGGTCTTGGTCGATTAACAATAATTTTAGAGGGCGATCGCTCATAATTTACTCAGTTACACAAGCACTGTTTTTTAGCAATCAGAAAACAGCTTTGATCCAAAACTTTGTCTTTCCCATTGTTACCTGTTTTCGCAAACTGATAAATCGATCATAATTGCCATAGGCAGCCGTCACTGTGTAATTAAATGAACTTTAGTATTCGGCACTGGTTGGCAGAACGCCATATCGTAATCAATCAAATCAGCGGATTTTCAACAGGGCAATTGGCAGGTATTGCCTACCGAATTGTTCAGGATATGGAAGTCAAAAGCCTGATGCCTTTTGATATCTGTACCTTGGTAGAGGTTTTAGAACTGCCTTTTGGGATTGTTCGGGAAGAAATCAGTGTCATTTCTCAGTTGACAGAAAACCTGTTGCGTAGCCTCAGCCAAAAAAAACCATTAAAACGTAACGAAGGCACATGGCTAGCGTTTCAAATTGCCTATCTCCAGGTTTTGCAAGCAATTCTAGAGCAGGAAGAAAGGCTACAAAGACCGTGGCTAGACCGGGCAAGTATACCCATTCAACCACAAATACTTAAAGAGGACGTGGGTAAACTTGTCCTCCAAGATCCGCAACTGCAAGGATTACTGAAAACTCTCAGCCCAGGCAAATTGACTGACACTCAAGCAGAACAAGCACTATCTTTGGTTGCAGATTCATTACTAGTACAACAAATAAATAATGCTGCGATAGCTTGGTTAGTTGCTAATGGTGCAGAGGAACCTGAAGCTAAACTCTTAACACAGCGTTTAGTCAACTCACTTCCTGGTCATTTACTGGTAGTCGTTACCGAGAATGCTGCACCTTTAGCCCAACTGCAAAAATTTTTCCGTTTGGGGATTTCATTATCCCCCAGTTTGACCACCCCAGAAGTTGGTTCTACAGTCGGTGAGAAAATTGATTTGCACCGAGAACATTACCGTGCCAGTTTGATTCAAAACCTGAGTATGCCGTTGCTGATGGAATCCTTTGCCCTTAAGGATATCTATGTGCCACAAAAAGGCTTACCAATAGAGGAAAGTATTTCTGAGCAGGATAAAAAAACTATTAAACCACTTGACTTAAAGACATGGGCGCAGCAACAGCTAACTGATTTAGAAACGATCGCTGTCATTGAGTCGGAACCTGGTTATGGAAAAACTAGTTTTTGCCAACTTTGGGCAGCACAGGTAGCACAAGAATTATACCCTACTTGGATGCCTGTATTAATTAGGTTACGGGATGTAAAATATGGTAAAACTTTAATCGAAACCCTGAATTCTGCTTTTCCGATTAATCTTTCAACTTGGTTAGAGCAAGAAAATCCCCGGTGTCTGTTACTGCTGGATGGTTTGGATGAACTACCTCCTTCTGCCCAGGGTATAAAGGCACAAGCAATTTTTATTCACCAATTACTGAACTTTCAATCTCAGCACCGACACAAAATTGTGTTGACGAGTCGCTCAACGACATTACCGGAAATCGTCTCTGAACTACCGCAATTGTTGAGGCGAATTATAATTCAGCCGTTGGATGCGGAGGAACTCAAACAATGGTTTCAGCAATGGGCAAAAGTGCAATCGTTGCCCATTGCCCAAAATTTCTTTACATTCTTAAAACAGACAGGCTTATTTGTGAGCCAATCAAAATCAAAAGACTTATCTGTCCTTGTCCGTCAACCTCTAATGTTGCATTTATTGGGCATTTTACACCGCGACGGACTACTAGATGATGAACTATTGCAATTAGCTGCTAATACCCCAAAGTCTTTTCTACTATGGGAAATTTATCATCGCCTGAGTCGATGGTTATTGGGCTATCCGCTAATTGGCGGTATTAAGACAATGCTACTGCGCTCAGGATCGGCTCATATCAACCGAACTCCAGAAGCGATCGCTAATTTACTCGCTGGTCGTCATTCCCAAGATTTACTTGAGCAGATGCAAGCGATCGCTCTGAAAATTTTACACTCGCAACGTCATCAAATTAATGTCGCTGAGGAATTAAATACTCTACCAGGGTTTTATTTTAAAATTCGGGATTTAGAAAGCTCAGGCAAAGCCGCAACAGAAAGTAGTTTAATTGAGTTTTCGCATATCAAATTAGGAGAATCTCTTTGTGCAGAAGCTATTGCTGCCCAACTTAAATTTCTGACTCAGTGCCAAGATGAGGCTTATGGTACGCTCACTTTTGTGCTTGATTCTCCCAATAGCGTAGCCCAGCATATTTACAATTTACTAGGTTACGGGATACTTAGCCAAGAAATTGAAGAACTGGCGATCGCAGGATTGCGCCAGCAACAAAAGCAAAAATTTTCCTTTGAAGTTTTGTTTCAACGTCTTTTGTCTTTCTGGCGTGCTTACTGTCAAGGTCGTTGGTTAGATGAAGGCATAGCCCACAAAGCTTTGACTCATTTTCACGCACTGCAAAACCCGGTGAATGTTGAGCAGGTGAATGCTGCTGTGGGACTGAATGTGTTTTTATTGCTTTGTGCTTGCTACCGAGAAACAAAAGTTCCTTTTTGGCCTTGTGGTAATCCAGTCAATTTGGCAGAATTCAATCCAGAGGCGCTGAGTGCGCTAATTTCTAGGACAACGGTTTTGCATAAGAGTGCCTTCGCAATCCGAATTAAGTCTCTGGCTGGACTCAACTTATCAGGAGCCTCTTTGTTGCAAGTGATATTAACTGGGGTAAATCTTGAGCAGACAAACTTATCTAATGCGGAGTTAATCGGGGCGAATTTAGCTGGAGCCAATTTGCAACAAGCAAACCTCGCAGGTGTGAACCTCCAACAAGCAAACCTCGCAGGTGCAAACCTCCAACAGGCAAACCTTACAGGTGCAAACCTCCAACAGGCAAATCTTATGGGGACGAATCTTGATTGGGCGAATTTTACCAACGCCTGTTTATTTGATGCCATTCTCGCTGAAACTGACAAAAAAATGGCCGCTGATAATGGTGCTTTGTTCTCCAAAGAGTCGTTTCAAAGACAGAAACATTTGCGTAGTTTACCGCCGCAGGCATCGCAGCAGCCCTCCTTAAACACCGTAAAAATCACAGAAAACACAGATGCTAATTGGAACAACACCCCTGCGAGCGGACTAATTGAAAGCTGCGAAGGCGCGATTTTACCAGTAGATTTATATGATGATGATGATGATGATGATGAGACAGTTTTTGGCAATAACTCCATTGATGAGACTAATGGTTATTAAGTTTTATTGCCTAGTGAAGCTATAATCCCAACTAGAGAAGACTCCTAACTTCTAACTCCTGTACAGACGCGATTAATCGCGTCTGTACTCCTAACTCCTAACTCTTATGAGCCTTCTTGCGGGTTACGGTAGCCAAAAAAGTTAATACTGTAGTCAGTAATTCGCACTCCTGTTTCTTCTTCAATTTTGCGGATCAAATCTTCTGGAAGTTCCACATGAACATCAAGAATTTGATTTGTATCCACACAGTTTATATGACTGTGAGAGTCACTGATATTACCGTATAAACGGCCATCACAACGTTCAATACACTCAATGATATTTTGACTAGATAATGCTTCTAAATTTTGATAAACAGAAGTGTGACCGATCTCTTTACCTTCTAGATTCAAGCGATCGTAAATCTCTCTGGCAGAAAGATGTTCATTTGCTTGCCAAAGTAATTCTAGAATAAAGCGACGCTGACGACTGACGCGCATACCCAGGACTTGACACCGATCAAGCGCATCTTCTAGGGAACGAATTGGTTTTGTAGAAATTGTTTGTTTTTGCATATTTTACAGCTTGTTAACTGTTGAGGGAATTTTCCCATCTAAATGTTTATTGGTTATTTAATATATGCAATGATATTGCACACCGCTCTTTTACCTGTACTTGTGTTTTTGCTTTTGATGCTGCGGAAGTCACAGGTGGCGATAATGATTTTTTTGCTTGTTGACGGCTACTTTATCAGACCTTAATCTAAAACAAACTCATTACAACTTTAACTTAAAATTGCTGTAAATGTCCACCTTGGCGCAGGCGTTGCCTTTCCCAAGTAGGCTAATTCTAATGGCATACCATGTTAATCGTGTAGTAATTGTTGGCGTTGCACAAATGCGGGATGAATCAGTTAAATACGGGTATTTCCGTATACTCAAAATAGTTAAGTATAAATAAATTGAGTATTTAAGGATATCTACTGATTTGGAATAGCATAATGTTTTTCGATCTAGTCGTGCGAGATAATGACGTAAACGGGTACTTCTATTATGCAACACCGCCTAATAGGCTAGAGTTCTTTGCTAAAGCATTAAAATTTATAACACTTCAAAACTGAAGTGTCACTAGTGGGGATACTATTACAAACTAAGCAGTTTTCGCGTGACTTCACGTCAATGCGAGGTTCAAAGAGACTGCACCGGAAAATAGTAGAGGTTAGAGCAATGGATGAGCGTCATCGTTACTTACAAATCGCTCTAATTATTGTCGTCGGAATTGTCTTTTTACTGATTTATCCTCTGATGAAGATATGGGCATCAGGCTGGTTATGGCAACCTGGTCAGTACGAATATGAACAAATGATCGTTGGTGTTTATGCGACGCTTGGTGTCTTTTTGCTGTTGGCTTCTCGACAACCAGAAGCGAACCTCAGTTTAATCTGGTTCACTGTTTGGTCAAGTTTAGTCCACGGGCTAATTATGGTGGTACAAGCAGTAATTGATCCTGCTGAACGTGGACACCTCTTTGGTGATGTTCTAGCATTATTATTGGTGGCAATTGTCCTTGCCTTCCTGACGCCGCGCAAAGTGGTATCTAATAATTCGTCAAGAAAACTTTGTGTTACTGAAAGTCCATCTAGCGTCAATCCCTGAAAGCTGCTACTGTAGATTGTCGATCCTACACTTGAGCATCAAGAAAGTGGCTGCTGAATCAATGACAATTGCGATCGCACTCAATAACGACTTCATTAACAATCTGGATCTCTCGCCTGCGTCAACGGTGATTGAACAACTGCTGCAAGATGGGGTGGTGTCCCATGAACAGCAGCTACGCTTTGATATCAATTACGATCTCGAACCTACCGATCCACGAGAACTATCAGAAATCCCAGAAGTGCGCCTGTGGTTTGTGCGCCTAGATGCCAAATACCCTTGGTTGCCATTTTTACTAGATTGGAAAGCTGGGGAATTCGCTCGTTATGCCGCCATGCTTGTACCACACCAGTTCAGTTCCCAAGAAGGCATTCAGTACAATCCTGAAGCCTTAGAAATATTTTTGATGCACAAAATCTTTATTTTAGGTGATTGGCTAAAACAGCAGGACATCCCCAGCCTATCACGGCTGAAGTCCATGGCCCAAATGCTGGGTTATGAATTAGATGATGCTTTTTTTGGGATATTTTAAATCCCCCACTGATTGCATTCAGAATACAGTATACTGTATTCTGTATTCTCTTTTAAACTAATGCCTTTAGTAAAGCCTGAAGTTTAAGTTGCACCTCTGCAAACTCCTTGTGAGGATCAGATCCAGCCACGATACCAGCACCAGCATACAATCTCGCGCGATCGCCATCAATTAATGCTGAACGAATTCCCACAATAAACTCGCAGTTCCCCTGAGAATCTATCCAACCCAGAGGCGCAGCATATAAACCCCTTTCAAAGCTTTCATAACGACGGATTTCCGCACAAGCAACGTCTCGTGCTGCACCGGCGACGGCTGGTGTAGGATGCAATTGTCCGACAATCTTTAATGGATGTATGTTAGGAGGAACCATAGCACTTACTGGTGTCCATAAATGCTGGATGTTAGATAATTGTCGTAGGCGGGGTGCTAATATTTGAGGTGATAAACCTAGCTGGAATAGAAGTTGAGTTATAAAATCAAGTACCAGCGAATGTTCGTGCTTTTCTTTTTCACTATAACAATACGCTTGGGTTAAGGCTAGCACTCTTTGTCAAAGTCATTTTTTTTAACGAACCGCAGAGGCGCAGAGAAGCCAGTGCGCCCTTGCGGGTTCCCCGACTTGTAGCAACTGGCGCGACACAGAGAAAAGAAAGAGAAGGAAAAAATTGCTTAACTGAACTGTATTGTTCCATATAAAGAATTCCACTAATTTTTTATGATTATCGGTAAAAGCACAAAAATTGTGTGGCATTAAGTGGATTGTTATACAGACAATCTAAGCGAGTAAAATTGTACTTCTGCGAAATTTCATCAAGAGTTTTCTGAGTTTCAGGAAAATCACTTGAAGAAATATGGTTTGCTAACATTAAATACTCTTGGGGAGTAATTAAAGACCAGTATTTTTGTAGGTTATCTAAATAACATCTAAGGTAGGTTTCTCGATCTTCTCCTTCTTTACGAACAACATCAATGAGAATAAAAACACCGTTAGATGTGAGGAGATTCTTAAGCTGACCAATAATCGAGTCTTTTTCTTCAAGGCTTAAATGGTGGAGAACAAAAGAGCTTAGAATAATATCGAAGCTATTTTGCTGACTTGACATCAATTCAGGAACAAATTGGGAAAGATTACCTTGGGTAAAGGTTGTGTCGCACTGAATCTTTGCCATGTTATTCTTAGCAATCTCTAGCGCAGGTATGGATAGGTCTATGCCTTGGTACGAAGTAATAGTGCTATTTAACAAAGCCTGGGCAGTAAAGCTAGCATCGCCGCATCCCAAATCAAGCATTTTAAAGGGTTGTTGGAAGTGTCCAAGCAGCAACTCGCGCAGTGTAGAGTAAATTTCACGGTGTCCCATGTAATTGTTATCGAGTATTTTCTGGTAGAGTTTCCACTGTTCGTTAAAGAACTCTTGAGGCGGGAAAAGCCCTTCTTCACTACTTTTAGAAAGCTTTATATCTAACATATTGCTTATTTTCTTTAATTAAGGGTGGTGGAGCAGCATCTCTAGTTGATAGGGTTCCGTAAAAAGCCACAATATTTTCATATTATCCAATTAATCACTCCAACTCTGAGCTGTTAAAAGTTTTAATTAGGCCATGCCATCGGTGATCATTTAAGAAAACCTCGTGAAAGGCTCCCTTAGTGTATTGACTAATTACCTTGCTCCAAAAGGCTTGTGCGCCTAAGTTCAAAGCCGTCTGCCGTACCTCCCAATTACCGGGAAACTGGTCGAAAATTTCAGTCGCTACCTGTTCACCAATGCCTTGACTTCGACACTTCTTGAGGATAAAGAACTCGGCAATAGACATAGCATGGTTATCTCGATGAAGGTAGATGTGCTGATTAACAAGTACAAACCCTGCCAGTTTATCATCAACTTTAACCAAAAATGGGTGTCGCTCAGGTTCTGTCCAATAGTAATCAAGATATCGATAGCCAAACAAGCCGCAGGCATCTACATCTTTAGCTTCTATCTCACTCAGGTCATACTGGTATAGTTCCATTAAATTACATAGGACTGACTTCTGTTCTTGAGTAGCTTTTACTACTTCTATTTTCATACAGAGAAATCTTTGGATGTTTTTTAATTTGGAATCTTTTTAAACTAACGCTTTAAGTAATGCCTGAAGTTTAAGTTGCACTTCTGCAAACTCCTTGTGAGGATCAGATCCAGCCACGATACCAGCACCAGCATACAATCTCGCGCGATCGCCATCAATTAATGCTGAACGAATTCCCACAATAAACTCGCAGTTCCCCTGAGAATCTATCCAACCCAGAGGCGCAGCATATAAACCCCTTTCAAAGCTTTCATAACGACGGATTTCCGCACAAGCAACGTCTCGTGCTGCACCGGCGACGGCTGGTGTAGGATGCAATTGTCCGACAATCTTTAATGGATGTATGTTAGGAGGAACCATAGCACTTACTGGTGTCCATAAATGCTGGATGTTAGATAATTGTCGCAGGCGGGGTGCTAATATTTGGGGTAATAAACCTAGCTGGCATAGGCGTTGTGTAATGAAATCAAGTACCAGCAAATGTTCATGCTTTTCTTTTTCACTATTGAGTAAGCGATTGGCATTAGCTGCATCTTCAGCAGGGGTTTTACCTCGTGGTGCAGAACCAGCCAAAGCATCAGTGATTAACTGTTGATTATTAATACTAATTAATCTTTCTGGGCTTGCACCAATAAAGTTTTGTCCTTTGCCATTACTGGTAGAAAAAATATAACAATTAGGATGTATTTGCCTAAGATTATTTAAGGATTTAACTAAATCAAAGTGGTTACTTGACTTGACATCTAATATATCTGCTAAGACAATCTTACTTAAATGACTAGACCGAATTTTTTCCAAAGCAGATACTACTGAACGTTTAAATTGAGCAGCGTTCGTGACAGATTTTTTGTAGAACTTTCCTGGGAAATAATCAATATTAGCTGGGTAATATTCTAAAGATTGGATAAATTCAATTTTATTTTGCAGATTCTCTAACAATCTTTGAATATTTACATTTGCATTGATAATTATATTTGTTACTAATATACAGCGCTGATTTTTTACAGCTACTTGCCAACGTGGAAGAAAGATGGTAGCAGATGGAAATGGATAATCTACTTGGGTATTTTTATCAAAAAAGCTGAAATAACAAAAAAAGTGAGGCCCAGAAAAAGGTTGGTTAGCGTTACCAAAATTAATTATATTGTTTAGACAAGATTTGATAAAATATTCTGCTTGAGTGAAACGGTCTGCGCCATCAATCTGTAATTTTGCTACAGCATCAATTGCCGCGATCGCTTCTCCTTTACCTCTGTTCTCAAAGTAAAAATTTATTTCATTTGCTTGTGTAAGTTTATCTAATACAAGTAAAGGATCAACTAAATCGATCTCTTGGGAGATACTGACAATTTGCCTGGAATTATTTTTGAGGCACTTTTCTTGCACTGCTACCAGAAATTGATATAAATCTTTGTGCTCTACAAAGAAGTTGCTACGACATGGTGAAACTGTCATGGATTTAACGATAGTAAATTTTTTTTAAGTTAACTTCCTAAAGTCTAATTAATCGTGGTCGTATTTCTACAGGTAACATATTAAGTTATCATTTCACCAGCGTAGGATTTGCCTTGTTCGTGGTGTTCCTAGACCCTGACAAGTCAGTTCCAGCCTTGGGCTGCAACCGTGAGGGTGGAGTGTTAACAACGCAAGATTAACCAGCTACAGTAAAAGTGGCAGTTGTTTTTAGGTGATGAATATCTAGCATCTCTTTACATCATAAAATCTCAAGTGTGAGTAATATTCCAGCAATTTAATTAATCACCACTGATGACTACCAAGCAGATTTTATATCCCAACACTAAGTTATGGATGGCAGCGATTAAACCGCCAATGTATAGCGTTGCCATTATGCCCATTTGGGTAGGAACAGCAGTAGCATTTGCCGAAACTAAAGTTTTAAACGGTGTAGTATTTTCTACTTTTGTAACTGCGGCAATCTTAATTCTTGCCTGGGAAAATATCACTAATGATGTCTTTGATTCCGAAACAGGTATTGATCAAAATAAGCACCATTCTTTGGTGAACTTAACAGGTAATAAGCCATTAATATTTTGGATAGGAAATTTGTGTTTAAGTTTGGGGTTGCTGGGCATAGTAGCGATCGCCTTTTGGCAACAAGACTTAACTGTTATCGGTATAATTTTGCTCTGCTGCGGTTTAGGTTATATGTACCAAGGGCCTCCCTTTCGCTTAGGATATCAGGGTTTAGGCGAGATTCTTTGCTTTTTTGCCTTCGGCCCTTTAGCAGTGGAGGCAGCATATTACAGCCAAACCCAAACTTGGTCAATGACAAGTTTAGCAGCTTCAGTGATTGTTGGGATTGCCACAACCTTAATTTTGTTTTGCTCACACTTTCACCAAGTTAAGGATGACATAGCGGCAGGCAAGCGATCGCCTATCGTCCGTCTAGGAACCCAAAAAGGCGCTCAACTCCTCGTTTGGTTTACTGGTAGCATTTATCCCCTCACCTTGCTGTTTGTGCTGTGGGGAATTTCTCCACCTTGGACATTGCTGAGTTGGGTGAGTTTACCCTTTGCCTTCAAATTATGTCGCCACGTCCAAGAAAATCACAACCAGCCGGACAAAGTTAGTAACTGTAAATTCATCGCCGTAGCCGTGCATTTCTGGAGTTGTTTGTTGTTCGGTTTGGGATTTATGCTTTAAGGCATTGGGCATTGGAGCAGAGGGAGAATAACTAATAAATCTTGACTAATGACTTACAGATTTGAATTTCGTCCTTATCGGCGAAGATTTTTGCGATCGCTCACCACCAATCATGGGAACTGGGATATTCGTGAGGGCATTATCCTCCGTCTCACCGATGAATCAGGTAAAGTTGGCTGGGGAGAAATCGCCCCCATTAGCTGGTTTGGTTCCGAAACCCTAGAACAAGCCTTAGATTTTTGTCGCCAACTCCCAGCAGAAATCACAGACGACACGATTTTTTCAATCCCAGATGAGTTACCTGCTTGTCAATTTGGCTTTGAGTCAGCGTGGGAAATGGGGACTGGGGGAGATGAAGAAAATAATTTCATAACTCTTAACTCCTCACTCCTAACTCCTAACTCCTCACTGCTCCCCTACAGTGGCTTATTACCAGCTGGGGAAGCAGCTTTAAATCAATGGGAAACCCTATGGAAGCGAGGATATCGCACGTTTAAATGGAAAATTGGTGTGTATGCGATCGCCCATGAACTAAAAATTTTTGAGTCACTGATACACACCTTACCAGCCTTTACCAAACTGCGATTAGATGCCAACGGTGGACTTAGCTATGAGGAAGCTAACTTATGGCTGTGGACTTGCGACAATCTCAAAGCAAATCCAGAAATACCTCTAGAAATTGAATTTATCGAACAACCGCTACCCGTTGAGCAATTTCAAGGGATGTTGAAATTGAGTACGAGTTATGAAACTGCGATCGCTTTAGATGAATCTGTCGCCACACTTGGGCAACTCGCCGCCTGTCATCAACAAGGTTGGCGAGGGATTTTTGTGATTAAGCCTGGGATAGTTGGATCACCATCTCGTCTGAGAAAGTTCTGCTACCAGCATAAAATTGATACTGTATTTTCATCAGTATTTGAAACTGCGATCGGTAGACTTGTAGCACTCCAACTCGCGGCGGAATTATCCCGAAACAATAGAGCAGTTGGTTTTGGCATCGACCATTTTTTTGAACAAGAAGAAACGTGGTTTCAAACTTTATGGAACGACCTTTAGACTGTTTTAATAACCTGGCTCAAAATGATTGGCTTATCGGTTACAACAGCCATCAATTTAATCAAATAGCTCAAGAATTGTATTTAGAACTAACACAGATATCAGCATGTGGAACACCACCAAAAATCATCTTAGCTGAACGCGAACCATTACGGTTTCTAGCAAGTTTTATTGCCGCTTGTGCAGCTAATTGTCCAGTTTTTCTTTGTAACCCCGACTGGGGAACACAAGAATGGCAACAAGTCTTTGATTTAGTACAGCCAGACATTATTTTGGGAGAACTCCTCCACACTCCCACTCTCCTACTCCCCCACTCCCAACTCCCCACTCCCCACTCCCCACTCATAATGATTCCCACAGGTGGTTCCTCGGGGCAGATTAAATTTGCCATCCATACTTGGGAAACTCTCATAGCATCAGTACAAGGATTTACAGAATACTTTCAAATCAAGCAAGTAAATTCATTTTGCATATTGCCGTTATATCACGTTAGTGGTTTAATGCAATTTATGCGCTCTTTCACCACCGGAGGTAAACTAGCTATTCAACTATTTAAAGCAGTAGAATCTAATCAAATATTGAATTTTAAAAAATCAGAATTTTTCATATCTTTAGTACCAACACAGTTACAACGCCTCCTACAAAATCCAGAATTAACTCAATGGCTATCCCAATTTAATACTGTACTTTTGGGAGGTGCGCCAGCATGGAACGAACTACTAGAAAAAGCCAGATTTCATCGCATCCGGTTAGCACCAACCTATGGTATGACAGAAACCGCCTCTCAAATTGCTACTCTCAAACCAGATGATTTTCTTGGCGGTAAAATTAGCAGTGGTCAAATTCTTCCTCATGCCAAAGTAACTATTCGCAATCAGCAAGGCGAAATTTTAAATTCAAATAAAATCGGAAATCTCACCATTCATGCTCAATCTCTAGCTCTTGGTTACTATCCAATAATCAGAAAAAATCAGGATACTTTTCAAGTAGATGATTTAGGTTTTTTAGATAACCAAGGTCATTTAAATATTGTCGGACGTAACAGCGACAAAATTATTACAGGTGGAGAAAATATTTACCCAGCAGAGATTGAATCAGCTATACAAGCAACTCAAATGGTTGCTGATATTTGTGTCATCGGCATCTCAGATAAACACTGGGGACAAGCCTTAATAGCGATTTACATTCCCAAACAATCAAATACCTCTCCCTTAAAAATCCAAACTCTACTCAAAGACAAACTCAGCAAATTTAAAATCCCAAAATATTGGATTTCCCAGCAAAACTTACCCCGTAACTCCCAAGGTAAAATTAACCGCCAACAGTTACAGCAAATAGCCACAGAATTCCTTCAAAATTCCATCACATAATCTCTCTCGACTTTCTTCTCTCTGCGCTCTCTGCGTCTCTGTGGTTCGTTTCCAACCACTGGATTATCTCTT
Organism: Nostoc sp.; assembly: GCF_036919555.1. Lineage (GTDB taxonomy): Bacteria > Cyanobacteriota > Cyanobacteriia > Cyanobacteriales > Nostocaceae > Nostoc. The sequence goes on along the minus strand of NZ_JBALCS010000043.1, from coordinate 44,778 downwards.
CAGGTAATTCCTGCTTACTTCTACTACTTGCATCAATACAAACATGCCTAGTAATAGCCTTAGCAACTACCACCTCAGCCACAGTAATTTCGTAACTAATTTCAAACTTATCACCACCTATTTTTTGGGGAATTAAACTAATCAGTAACTTGTCCCCTACAAACATAGGGCGCAAAAAATCGACACTAGCATGAACAATGGGGAAAGCTACAGATGGATTAGTAAAAAAATCTTTGAGATTAATACTTGATGCTTCCAGAGATTCTTCATAAGCTTCATGGCAAATACCCAAAACGTTAGCAAAATAAACTACCCCAGCAGCATCAGTATTTTGAAAACGAACCGTGCGGTTATAAGTAAAAGACATTTTTGACAATTGAATTACTGAATTACGAATTACGAATTACGAATTACGAATTAGTAATTATGTTGACTATAACGGCGGAACCTCGAAGTCATTAAACGAGGAAACATTGTAAGACGAAGCTGCTAAAGCTTTTACCAGCTTACCGTCGAGAGTCAGCAAAGTAGCATCTACTGCTGTGAAAGCGCAACATAAGAGCCATCGTAGGCGGAGATTCCATAATTTGATGCGATCGCAACTGCATCCGCCATCAAGTCAGCCGTAGAGACAACACGCAAAGGGAAGCTTTTGAGAGTTGCTAAATCTGCTGGCACATCAGCAATAGCATAAAGTCTGGCGCGGACATACTTCCAAATGATGTTGCCACACTCAATGTAAAACAGGTCTGGGACAAAGATTGCAGTTTGGGGATTGGCAAGATGAGCAAACAGTTGATTAACTTTCGGAGTTAGTGGATCGTCTGGTATAAATTGCTTAATAGCTACACTTGCGTCTACAACACAGCTGAGAAAGATAGTCATCTGTCTCGGTCTTCTCGGATTAACGCAGTACTATAAGGCCATTCGCCATCAGTCTAGCGACTCTCACGACGAAGGCGGATTTCCTCTAGAAGTTTTGGGACATTTTTTCGCCTTTCGTCTTCCGTTTGCTGTGTTTCCGTATTCAAAGCTTGCTCTAACAGAGTTATAACTTGGGCGTTAATGGAACGGTGTTCAGATGCCGCTAACTCTTGCAGTTTTGCATACAAATCATCGGGTAAATTTCTGACATAAAGGGTAGCCATCGCTTTACCTGAAAGTAGAATTGATTATTATGCTAGCACGATGCAAGCATGGGAAGAGAGGAGCGATCGCATCTCTCTTTTGATAAAGTTTAACCAAGTTGCAATTATGATTATAATACCCAAAAAAATCAGTTAAATTTTGACTTGACCTCAAAACTTATAATTCATAAATGGAAAGTAATTTGACGGTTAGATTTAATCTAAATATTCATGAATCATTACTTTGGAGAATTAATTATTGTGAGCAGCAATAGTTCAAGTCCATTAAAGCTTGTTGTTTGGCAACCTTGTCGCTGGGAAAAAAAATCCTTAGATACCAACACAAGTGCTTTAGTTGAACCGACATTTTATCAAGAAGAAATTTATTCTTGGGAACCATTTGGAGATCCCTTTGGTTCAGTGATTAGCAGTGAGCAAACTCAACGACTAAGGGAAGAATTAATTGAAAATTTTACACTAGCAACAAAACCAGAAGAACGTGGTATTAAACAGTTTAAGCAAGTTATCCAAGTAATAGACGAGATATTATCTAACGACGAATCATCTTGGAGTGATTTAGAACAGCTTGGACGCTTATCTAATAATGATAGTGTCAACCTTCGTCAACATCAACTTTTGTCCTTACGCCAGCATATTCAGTGGGTATGTGATACGTTTGTTAATGTTCCAGATGTCAATGTGTCCCTTTATTAAAAAAATAAGCATATGGAATTAAAATTGCTCAGTAAAGAAGATGCACTAAAATATATCGCTCAAATAGGTAAGAATGGAGAGCCATTTGAAATATTTATTGGTGAAGATATTTGTTTTGGGCGTGACAAATGGGTAAATATTGGGACTATTACATTACAACCGGGAGGGAAATATACTGAGAATGAGACTAGATATGATGAGTATTGTGCTGCTAAATTTGGTGGCTTTGAATGGCAACTACTATCCTTAGAAAAGCTCAATGAGAATATTACTAAAGCTCTTGATAATCCAGAGAAGAAAGATATTTTTATTGTTCAAAAAGCTTTTAGGGAAGGATTACAGGATGTACTGCGGAGGACTCTCCTACTTTTACCAATTTTTGATGTTGAAACTATTTCCAAAATACCTTTACACAAGCCGATCACAGTTGTTACAGATACATCAGCCGTTCACCAAGGAGGACTTGATTTTTTATGTCGCTTTCTTACGCCTTGGGTAAGAATTAAAGTACCAGCGATAGTTCATATGGAAATAGTTACACAAGTAGATAATTATCTTTCTAAAATTCGCTGGAGTAATGAAAATAAGAACAAAACCAAGAATAACCCTGCAACACTTCGTCAACATCTTCTTAGTCAAGGAGGGCAAAGAACTCTACTTCGTCTAGAATTACATTCAGATGCAGAAATAGAACGTGGTGATTTAGGAGCTGATCCTCTACGTGGAATAGTGACATCAAGCCCAGATCCTGAAGATAAATCTTTAGGCTTACAAAGCGTTTCTAGAAGTTTTGCTGATCGTCTCATTTTAGAAACTGCACGACGCTTTCAAACCCTAGTTCGACCGGATCATCCGCTTGCCCTCCTTACTAGTGATCAAGGTCTAGCTAGAATGACGATGGCTGAAGGAATGGATGTATTCTTTTTTCAAGCTCGTTCTGTTCCTAAATTTGATGCTAGAAAACTTACAGGCTCTCTTTTTCATCCTTTCAGTCAAAAAATATATACAGTACCACTAACAGATGTCCTTTGGGAATTAGCCGTATCTTTTGGATGCCTTCGCCTAAAAAATTCTAATACTAACGAGTCATTAGAACTATGGGGCATACCTAGTGGGGAATATACTTGGCAACCACGTCACGCCAAAGATGATCTTCTTTGGGGAAATTTTAACTCTGGAACATCCTCTGCAATAACAGATAATACCTCCATTGCGCTATCAACCGACATAGAAAACCAAGATCAGACTGATCCAGTTTCTAGCCAGAATATAGAAACAATAGCTAAGGCATATGCATTTAGTCCAGATCAGATGTTCTTACTAATGAAAATGTTAGTAGACAAAGGAGAGTTAACTAATCAAGAGGCTCAAGAAAAATTGGGTTTAACACATCAATCCCGCTATAGTTTGTATAAGAATTTTCTGCATAGTGGAAAATTTGTTGAGGTTAATGATAATAAAATTGTATGTACAGAATTACTAAAGTTTCTATGGCAAAGTATCTTGAATGAAGATTATATTAAAATTTTATATTTCTTGAAAAAAATACCATCATTTGAAGCACTATGTAACTATGTAAATCAAGGTAAAACTGTTGAATATAGCACATTACCAATTTCAAATAAAGCGAAACCAACCTACATCAAGCTTGGTGAGGCAGCCTGTGCTTGGTTGAATATACAAAATCAAAAAATTGTTGCCACTGATAACAGACCTAATTCACTAAATTTTGCTAATTTAGCAGTAGAGATTTATAAATTAATTCGTTCACAGGAAGACACAGAATGGATACTTACTGGTCGCTGGTTAGAAGAACTAGCTATTAAATATGCTGTTCATCCCATATTGGCTAGAAAATTGGTGAAAGAAGCGCAAGAACAAAACTTAGTGAATGTCTATGCTGAAGGGTCTACTCCAGATACTCGTTTTGAACAGCACGATTTGTGGATAATTAAGACAAGTGACAGACTTCCCCAGTTAGAAAAAGTTTATCTGTATCATGGAGATTTTCTTATACCTGGTACATCTGCTGTACGTATCAAGCTAGAAGGAGTTAAAAATGCCTCTTGAAAATCTATTTACAGATGAGGCAACTGCTAACGCACCAGAAGAGCAACCCAAATTGCTCTACAGAAAGTTTGGTGTATTGAGTAATCCTTTTCCCAGTGCTGGACAAACCAGTGGTCATCCGCATATGTCAACAGAAGCAGATAAACAAGTTGATGCTGCGGTAAAAACATTTTACTCAGATCGCAAGTCTCATGTAATTTCAATAACTGCTAGCCAAGGAATTGGTAAGACTAACCTTCTGAATGCGTATGAAAATGCTTTGCGTGAAAAACTTTCTCCACATGGTTTTTTCGTTATTAGATACGTTCCAGATCCAGAACCATTTTTTGATCCACTTATTAGATCTATATTTGAAAATTTAGGAGAAGAATACTTACGTCGTTCAATTGATGCACTTGCTAAGGAAAAACAAAAGATAGGGGATATTGATAAATTATTAGAATTTGTGCGAATGAGTGAAATTAAAACAATGCTTAAGGCTTTATTAGAGGTTAAGTCAGAAGAAAAACTAAACGAGCGTATATCTCTAGCATATCAATGGCTTTTAGGATTACCTGTAAGGAAAAACCATCATACTGAACTCGGAGTAAATTTTCGTCTAGATACTGTAGAAGCAAAAACAAGAGCATTAAGAGATATTGTATATTTAGGTTCACAAATGAAAACTCTAGAAGGTATTTTTATTCTTCTAGATGAATTAGAAAAGCAAGATTTCAGCTTATCAAAAACTATAGTTTTAAGATATTTATCGGCTCTGCGAGCTTTAATTGATGCACTACCTAAATATCTTTTCTTAATGGTTGCTCTAACTACAGATGCTCTTAATCGTTACCGTGAGATGCTTCCAGCTATTAGAGGTCGTCTTGCTAATGAAGTTCCTCTTTCCCCCATAAGAAATGATGAAGAAGCTGTAAAATTATTCCAATTCTACCTAGAATCTGCCAAAAGAGAAGCAATAAAATCTGTACGAGATCAAAAATTGCATGCTGGAAATGATGTACTATTGCGTGAAAATGATGCTCGGTTAGTGTTTTATCGGTTGTTAGAACAGCGCACTAATATTCAAGGTGTACGTCAGCGTGATTACTTAAATGCACTCTACGAGGAAGCTAATAAATCTATAGAAGCATCTCGATAAACTATAGTTTTTCAGATAGCACGTTCTATTATTACTCCATAACAAGAAAGACATTCAAGCACCAAATATAGTTAAGCCATTTTCAGAGCATCTGGGTAATGGCTTAACTCATTTATGAACCATTGCTAAACGTAAATTTTATCCAACGGAGAGGGGGAGATTCGAACTCCCGGAGGTTTTAGCCTCATCCGATTTCAAGTCGGACGCAATCGACCACTCTGCCACCTCTCCAGTAAATCTGTCAAACTTGTGCATACCCTACTTTCAGACGCTATTTAGGCGCTTTTGTTGGTTAGCACTAAAGCTGACAGATAATACTATACCGTATCATCTACGCAGATTGCACTACTGGATTTGATCGCTCATACAAAATTTCCTCCTCCGCCACCTGGAAGTCATTACCTACCCAAACTAGGGAAACTTGCGAAACCACACCCGCCTCTAGGGTGACAATGGAAAAATTACGCAACTTTTCGCTGTCATTTTCCACAATCCTGGGCACAGTGGCTGCATTCAAGTAAATTATCCCCTCTGGACTTCTAAAGATGGGCTTGCGCTGCACCTTTTTGGTATGGCGTAAATCTCGGTGCATGTGACCAAATGTCACCAGGGGAATGGTTTTACCAGCAGTCAAGGCTTGAGAAATCGCCTCGCCAAAATCTGGATCACCAAAATCGCCGCCAATTGGGTGCCAGTCTTTCCCACATGGGTCTTCAGGGCGATCGCCTAGCCCACTAGGCCCATTGTGACCCAAAAATATAATCGTCTGGTAAGCAGCGCTTTTAACTGCTTTCACGATGCGATCGGCAGATTCTTCCAAACTCGTCACACCGTAACGTTCTTGACAGATTTCCGCGAATTTCCACTCTGGGCCACCCCAGGTAAAGGGACGACCCCCCACTACAGTTAAATTCCAAGCGGGAAAATCCAACTTACCGTAACCGACATGGGACGCGCCTAATAAATCGAGTTGTTCCTGTACCCAGTCTTCCTTAGAGCGGTCATAAGGAGCCTTTTTGCGTCCCCATTCGGTGGCGGTGTACCAAGCATCGTGGTTGCCCATCACGGCTGCTTTGGGAATATCGAGAGAAGCGATCGCTCTGACCACTTCCACCGATTCATTGCCAAAATCCCCAACAAACAACGCTAAGTCAACACCCAGATGCTTGAGTGCAATACCATCTTCCACTTCCCATTGGTCGTGAACATCTCCAATTACAGCAATTTTGAGGTTTATCGATTGAGTTTTCTGACTGGTCATGCCACTTTCCTTGCCGTCTATCTCCAGGATATGAAACTCAGCCCGATTTGGACACAACCCCAAAATATCAACCGTCCACTATTTTTGGTAAAAACTACTATAATTGATTCCACAGGACATAAATTTGCAACTTAAAGCACCCCTTAACTGTGTTTACCACTGCACTAGCTCAACGAGAAAAAACCCAACCGGGTGAACTACCACTAGATTTGTTTGCCGCCATTGAGAGTCTCAAAAAAGAACTCAACGCAGTTATTCTGGCACATTATTATCAAGAGCCAGATATTCAGGATATTGCCGACTTTATTGGGGATTCATTACAACTGGCGAAAGCCGCCGAAAAAACCAATGCGGATGTGATCGTCTTTGCTGGTGTTCACTTCATGGCAGAAACAGCAAAGATACTTAATCCTGATAAATTAGTACTTTTACCAGATTTGAATGCTGGTTGTTCTTTAGCCGACAGTTGTCCACCAGAGGCGTTTGCAGCTTTTAAGGCAGCGCATCCAGATCATCTCGTGGTGTCTTACATCAACTGCTCTGCTGATATTAAAGCGATGAGCGATATTATTTGCACTAGTTCCAACGCTGTGAAAATTGTGCAGCAAATACCGAAGGAACAACCGATTATTTTTGCCCCAGATCGGAATTTGGGGCGGTATGTCATGGAGCAGACTGGACGAGATTTAGTGCTATGGCAAGGTAGCTGTGTTGTCCATGAAACCTTTTCAGAAAAGAAAATTGTTCAGTTAAAAATTGCCCACCCAGAAGCAGAGGCGATCGCACACCCAGAATGTGAAAGTAGTGTATTGCGCCACGCCAGCTTTATTGGCTCCACGGCAGCTTTACTCAAGTATTGTCAAAACAGCCCCACCAAGGAATTTATCGTTGCTACGGAGGCAGGAATCATTCACCAAATGCAAAAACTAGCTCCTGACAAGCATTTTATTCCTGCACCGCCGATGAATAATTGCGCTTGTAACGAATGTCCGTTTATGCGGTTAAACACCCTAGAAAAGCTCTATTGGGCAATGAAAAATCGTACTCCCGAAATTACCATGTCAGAGGATATCCGCCTTGCTGCACTGCGACCAATGCAACGAATGCTGGAGATGAGCGTGTAACTAGTATTTTTTATCTAGATGGTAGAGACGCAGTTTTGTGGCGATCTCTACCCACAAGTTATTTTTTCTAACCACTTGCTATTTATAAAAGGTGGTGCTAAGATTTTAAATCGTGAGACAAATTGGGTCGGTGTCCGAGTGGTTAATGGAGACGGACTGTAAATCCGTTGGCTAGCGCCTACGCTGGTTCAAATCCAGCCCGGCCCACCACTTACGAAGTTATAGGTTATAATGACTGGGTAAAGAGCAAAGCTCCCAGCATTGTAACTTACAACTGAAAAATCAAGATTACATTTCGCCCGTGTGGCTCAGTGGTAGAGCACACCCTTGGTAAGGGTGAGGTCACGAGTTCAATCCTCGTCACGGGCTTTTTACATTAACAAAATAATCCACGCAAAATTAAGGCTTTCAGGTTTGCACAGGGATTTGAATATGAGAATATTGAATCCCTTGTTTGCTATTTTGACTATGATTTGACTATGAATCCAAAATTTTGGGTATCAAATGGGTATCATGTTAGTAGAACAAAAGATGAAAGACTGGCTAAGTACAAGCACAGAGATAGGGACATTTATCCTACTATTCAGCAATACCCTTTTTTCACTCTCTCCTCTAAGTCCTTGGATATCATTACGAATTTCATTATCAATCTGTGATTCCTGAATTACCGAAAAGTCATCCGAATCGTCATCTAGTCCGTGAGAAAGGATAAATCTACTCGCATCTTCTACCTCAAACAGTAATCCAATTTCATTTGCAATATCTGCGTATAGTGCGCTGCTGTAGCTTCTTTTTAAAATAGTTATATTTAATATACATTGTCCTAAAAACCTAGCTCAAAAATTATTACTGTATACTGCATCTGTTGCATCTACTGGATAAAGCTCGTTATCTTCTTCAGCTAGTTCTTCACTTGTTTCACCAGCCTCGTTTTTCTCAACCCAGATAGTAACTGAGTTTTTTGATGGTTGACTTCTCATATCCAATAACTAGCCCTGAGTCAAAGCTCATGATAAGACAGCCAGCTGTCAGTGAAAAAACTTCTTTTGCTTCAATGCCGTATTCCAGAACCGCCCTATCAGGTGGCTCCCAACTATATCTAGTCAAATTAAGTATCGCAAGTCCCTTAAGGGAGTCTAAAACCTCACTCCGATTAGATGGAATATCTGATGTATATAAAAAAGTTTTCATTTATTTAGTTTTTTTGAGCAGACTCAATAAGTTTCAATCTTTGTCATGGATTGTTAACTGTCCTTCCACTTTCCCATAAGCTTTCTTCACCCAATACCCTCTAGGTGGCTTTTCTATCCCATAAGCTTTACACCACTTTTCTATAGCCTTGTCAGACACGCCAAAATCTCTCCCAATTTGTGCAGTTGGCTTTTCCCACACCAATTTTTCTAGTTCTTCTTTTGATGGCCTTTCAACTTTTCTGGTATGAATTCTAGAGTCGGGATTAACTTTTCTGGTTGTTAAATCAACGCCAAAATCTTTGTAGGTTCGCTTAGACGCTGCTTCAGTTAAATCTGTAAAATCCTCCTACCAGTAAAACGCTGTAGCTGAATTAGGTATCTGGGTAGTCATGTAGCAACCCTTAAAGTTAATTGATGGATAAACAACTTTATCTATATCAGGCAGATAAACAGCATAAAAGTTAAAGTCATTTACTTTATACTTTTTCTGATGAGTACCATTCTTATCTAACCAAATAGTTTTATTGACTACTCTATTATCTCCCGCGTATTTAGCTTGTATTTTGTAAAATTTATCGTCTTTGTAAGCAACAAAATCAAAAGGTAAATGCTCACAAACAAGTGGCGTGAGGACTAAATACTCTTTAAGCGTTAAATCGGCGATCGCTTTCGTAGCAGCAATATCGCCTTTGTTCTTGGTATGATGTAGCAATAGCGAACCCTCAAACGGAGAAATTATCATATCACTTCACGGTGCTTGAGGGTTCATATTGAGTTAAAACGAGCGCGGCAGGGTTCGAACCTGCGACCGATTGCTTAGAAGGCAATTGCTCTATCCACTGAGCTACGCGCCCATAATAAAATCATGGCTCCCAAAGGAGTCATCTAAACTATTATATCGTTTGGGCGTATCAAGAAGCAATCGAAAATTGCAGATTTACCACTAGCAAGGCTAAGATGCTAGTCGCTAGCTAGTCAATTTACACTAAAAACGAAACAGATGGGGTATTGGTTTAGATATATTGTCTTTTCAAGAGGCTATTTGCCCGTTAGCGCCAACGCCCTCTGGGCGGCTACCTTCGGGAAGTATCTGGCGATCGCTAGACCCATTTTTACAGTAAGCTAGGTAATTTCAGCCTTGGCGATGCTGCCAAATGCCATTATATATTCCATATTAAGAGTGCCCCTGTGAGGAGTTATTTGCTAGTGCCATGTTTATTCTCAAACGGCAGGATGTTGAAATATCAAGCATTCAGCACCCAAAAAAGGATCAGCAGGTGCCGATTCTCAGTTATCAAGGGCAGACTTTTCGCTTGATTAGCATCTTCAAAGCTAGTCAAGAAGAAGAAGCTAGAGCCTTATGGAGAGAATTAACGGATAACCGGGGTAAAGCCTGTGTTTTACTGGAGGAACCGGAACGCTTTAGCGTCTGGGGTAAAATCCGTTTAGAGCAGCTGGGTAGTGACACAGGTAGTCAGGGGAAAACAGGAATTTTAATCCAAGCCAGTATTTTGCTGTTGCAAGGTGTTTATATCGACATTGAAGAGTTTTTAGGTGCTAAACAAGCCGCATTATTTGAGAAAGATATTGCCCAAGTATTACAGCAGAAGCAATTTCCCCAAGTATCTTCCCTAGAAGCGGTTAAATATTTGGTATCTACGAATCCTTTGCCGATAGCCAAAATACCTGATTGGCAAGAAAATCATGTAGTTACCCTCTTACAAGAACTCCATCGATTAGGAAAGGCGTATTTTGGCAACGCCAATTTTACCAAACAAGTGATTTATAAATTAGAAGATATGCCAGAAGGCGAGCGCTCGCTGTTTATCAGTTGGCTAAATCAATCGCCACTGGGTAAACTATGGCAGTAGCATGGAAATTCTTTAACAAAATTCCTGCCACTGGCACTTGCTTTTGGTGTCCGATTGTGTATTACCTGGCAGACACACTGCTAGATATACAGTCCTTTAACTCAAAATACTGCCAGAGTGCATCTACATAGTCAAGCCCTATGAATAACTCTTACGAGAATTCGTTCCTTTCTAAATCAATTTTCACTACTCAGAACATTGTCTTAGCCAATATTGGCTGGGGCGTACTAGCACTGCTATACTTTTTGTTGTTTAGTGCCAAAGTTCCCGGAGCAGATGGCATAGAAAGCCGGGCCGAGTGGTATGTGATTGGCACAAATATTTTTGAAGCTTTAGCTTATTTGGGTGCCAGTATCTTATGCTTGAGGAACTGGCTGAGTCCGCAAATCGTCAGTGGACGGAATGTTTGGCTCTTAATAGGCTTAGGTATGCTTTCCTATTTCGTTGGGGGGATAATTTTTGGCTATACCGAAATAGTTTTAAAAGATGAACCGGATGTGTCTGTAGGCGATATATTTTTTGTACTGACTTATCTATTACTTGGCGCAGGCATGATTTTAGCTGTGGCTTCCAGGCGAATCAACCTGGAAAAATGGCAGTGGCTAATTGTGTTAGGAATTGCAGTGTTCGGTAGTTTGTTGGCATGGTGGATTTCTATGCAACAAGAAACACCCTCAGTACTGCTAATCGCTATTTTGAACTGGTTTTACGTAGTTAGCGATGTGGTTTTGTTAATTATTGCTACCACTCTGCTGTTAGCCTTTTGGGGGGGAAGAGTTTCCCAGTCTTGGCGAATGATTGCAGCTGCGGCCTTTTCGCTCTACATTGCAGATATGTGGTTTAAATACGCCCAAGGCCCCAATTATCAAAGTGGGGAGATATTAGAAGTGTTTTGGGTGTTTAGTGGAGTGTTATTTGGCATGGGCGCTGTCTTAGAATATGACGCATCACTAAGACGAACGCGGCGTACCGGCGGACGGAAACGAGCTTAGTAAAGATTTTTGGTATCTACCGTGAGAAAATTAACAGACTCTGACAAGCAAGAAATTCTTAAGTTATATCGAGAGACTGCCGAAACAACCTCAACTTTGGCAGACCGCTATGGTGTGAGTAACTCGACAATTAGTCGCCTGCTCAAAAGCACTTTGCCAGAAGACGAGTATGAATACTTAGTCTCTTTAAAGCGAGCTGCAAGAACTCCTGAAGGAAGGGCGCAGGTAAGCTACGAGCAGTTACCTCTGCTGATTCAACCAGAGCCGGAGATAGAAGTTCCACCCATCGAAAGCCAACCCTTGGAAGTGCCAAAGGTTGAGCCACTAACACGTCGGGTAATTCATGTAGAACAGGAGCTTTACTCAGAGGAAACGGCGGAGTCAATCGCCGCTAGTAGACGGGTGCGGCGACGTCCCTCGGCGGCGGAAAAACCGAAGCTACGAGTCACAGAGAAATTAGAAACTCCAGAGCCAAAGCCGCCAGAAATAGTCAGCATCCCTATCCCACCGCTAAAGGATGAACATCCAGGAGCGGCCGTCATCGCGCACCTGCTGGGCGAAGATTTGCTAGACGAATCAGAGGATTTGGACGATTTAGAAGATGATGATTTAGAAGATGACGACTTTGAGGAAGAAGACTTTGATGATGATGACCTGGATGAGCAAAGACCTTTAGTCACAAAACGAAGACCAGGTGAAGCATCAGTTCAAGTTTTACCTCTGTCTGTAGCCAATTTGCCTAAAACTTGCTATTTGGTGATTGACCGTTCATCGGAATTAATTACGCGACCTCTGAAGGACTTTGGTGACTTGGGGCAAATTCCCAGTCTGGAAACCCAGCAAAAAACTCTGCCGGTGTTTGATAACCATCGCGTCGCCAAGCGTTTTTCTACGAAGCGCGATCGTGTGATTAAAGTTCCTGATAGTAAAATGCTCCATAAGGCTCGGACTCATTTGCAAGCTAAGGGCATCACGCGACTGCTGATTGATGGTCAGGTTTATTCGTTGTCTACTGTTTAAGATGGGTATTGGGCATGGGGCATTGGGCATTGGGCATTGGGCATTGGTTATTCCCCTTATCTCCCCAGTCCCCAGTCCCCACTCCCTACTCCCCACTAACTTCAACTGTAGACAGCCCTTGTAAAACGCTCTGCTAAGTAAATAATGTCTTGTTTACGAGCAATTTGGTTCATCCATTTTTGAGGAATATTTTCCACACCGTAATAAATTCCCGCTAACCCACCAGTGACGGCGGCGGTAGTATCGGTATCTCCGCCTAAGTTGATAGCTTTCAGTACCGCCTCAGAATAAGACGAGCTATTTAACAAACACCACAGGGATGACTCTAAGGTATCAATCACATAGCCACCAGAATTAATCTCTTCTACTGGTAACTTGGCAATCTCACCACTGAAAACTCTGCCAAAATGCGGCTTCTCTAATAAAAATTCCCTAACAGAATAAATTGTTTGAATGTCCTGCAATGCTTGTAGATAAGCTGTTTGCAGGTCAGCCCCTTCCAAGAGCGCCACTGCAATACTAATATAAATGCCGCATGCCATCTGCGATCGCGCATGGCCATGAGTAATCGCCGAAACATCATGCACCCGCGCCAGCAATTCACCTAAAGTTAAGTTCCTGTGACAATAAGCCATCGGCAAGATTCTCATCAACGAACCATTGCCATTATTATTGTCAACCTTGCCACCCGCCTGATGAGGAACAACTCCCTGTTTCAGGCGCATAATTGCTGTATGAGTAGTTTGACCAATATCAAAGACATCGCCACGGGGAGTCCAATAAGCTTCCTTGTACCAACGCCAAAAGGAATTGGCTATAGCATCCAACGAATACCCTCTACAAAGACATTCTGCCAAGCAAAAGCTTAACGAACTATCATCTGACCAAGTTCCTGGTGGTTGCTTCCATGTGCCATAACCCAGCATCGTTGTCACTGGAGATTTTACTCGTTCAGCACGGCTAGTAAACTCCACTGGCACACCCAACGCATCACCGACACATAAACCCATCAAACCAGACAACGTTTTTGCACCGGTTAGCATTATTCAATCTCCACGATAACTGCTCAAAATTAACTTTATAGATTCCCTCTATAGCTTGTTGCAACAGATGCTACAGCCTACTTTTCTTCCTATGTAAAAAGCTCGACGAAAAATTGTTAATCGGGTATTTTATTTACCAGATACCGACTTAATTTAAGTTCCAAATATTGTGACAGTTTAAAAAGCGTCTATCTGGAGATAAAGAACGAGGATGAAAAGATATTTAAATTTAATTATAACAGCTTATTTATTATTACAAGGGATAGTTAGCCTGTAAGCTTTCTGCATCAATAGCAACACTAATTTCAGAAAATATGAGAATCATTTGAAACATTACCGCACAATTTTCGACCTAGAATATACAAGTAAAAAATACAAAGTTTTGTAAAAATTATGAAGCGCTTATTCAAGTATATCGTGATAATTTATGCATTGTCTTCCTTAATAGTTGCTCCTCTTGTTCTATCAGCTGGTCAAGCTTTTGCTGAAACCAAAAAGGGTACTGATGCTAGTTATATTGGTGCTGGTGTTGCAGCTGGCGTTACCAGTGGTGGACAAGGTATCAACGATGATGCCACATTTGGTGGTAATATAACAGGCCGCATGAAATTAGGAAATACGCCTTTTTCTGCACGCGGTAATGTCCTCTGGAGTGATCAGACAAGTGCCATCATCCCAGAACTTTCTGTGGATGTGCCTATTGCTAATAGAACTAACGCCTATCTAACTGGTGGTTATTCTTTTGTAGAGAAAGATGGATCACCAACTCCCATAGGTAACAGAGATTCAGTAGTGCTAGGTGTTGGTGTTGAATCGGAAGTTGCTAACAATTTCCTCGTCTATACTAATGCCAAAGTCGGACTTGGTGCTTACCAAAATAGCGATGCTTCTGCTGTTAGCATTAATGGTGGTATTGGTTATCGCTTCAAATAAAAAATTATTGAGTCCTAAGTTACTCTATACTTTACTTAAGTACTCAGGACTCAACACTCAAAACTCACTACTCCCAAAAGCTGGTTTTGTTAAGTGTTACATTACTGACAAAGCCGGCTTTTGCCGTGGTAAAATTGAAATATTCCTCTTTATTCCGGCCGGATTACCGGGGATCAAGTAGCCGAAGGGTGCTGATTCGGCATCTACGTAATGATTTATTGAGAATACTATACAAGTCTAATGGTTAAATCTGCTCCTTCCCCGATCGCTAGCCGTAAGCCTTCCAAAGTAGAAGGAATCAAGGAAAATAGTAATTTTTTGCGTGAACCTGTAGCAAGTGAGATCCTTGAAGAGACTACCCATTTTACCGAAAATGCGGTGCAGCTATTAAAGTTTCACGGTTCTTACCAGCAAGATAACCGCGACAATCGCACTAAGGGACAGGAAAAAGATTACCAGTTTATGCTGCGGACAAAAAATCCAGGTGGTTTGGTGCCGCCGCAGCTGTATCTGGCTTTAGATAAAATAGCTGATGAGTATGGCAACCAGACGTTACGAGCAACTACCCGTCAAGGTTTCCAACTGCACGGTATTTTAAAGAAGAATCTTAAGACATCAATCGCCACAATTGTCAACAACCTGGGTTCGACTTTGGGAGCTTGCGGTGACATCAACCGGAATGTGATGGCACCACCAGCCCCCTTTAAGAATCGCCCAGAGTATCAGTATG
Organism: Nostoc sp.; assembly: GCF_036919555.1. Classification (GTDB taxonomy): domain Bacteria; phylum Cyanobacteriota; class Cyanobacteriia; order Cyanobacteriales; family Nostocaceae; genus Nostoc. The sequence goes on along the minus strand of NZ_JBALCS010000043.1, from coordinate 29,562 downwards.
CTTGGGAATATGCCCAGAATATTGCTGACTTGCTGACAGCCCAAAGCGGTGCTTATTACGAAATTTGGTTAGATGGGGAAAAAGCAATTAGTGCTGAAGAGAACCCAGAGGTGAAGGCAGCCCGACAACGCAATGGCAATGGCACCATTATCCATGACAACGAAGAACCGATTTATGGCACGCACTATATGCCCCGCAAGTTCAAAATTTGCGTGACGGTGCCAGGGGATAATTCGGTTGATTTGTATTCCCAAGACCTGACATTGGTAGTAATTACTAATAAGAAGGGACAATTAGAAGGATTTAATATTTTTGCTGGTGGTGGTTTAGGTAGAACACACGGTAAAGAAGAAACTTTCGCTAGGTTAGCAGACCCCATCGGTTATGTGGCGAAGGATGACGTTTACGACATAGTGAAAGCGATTGTTGCTACTCAGAGAGATTATGGCGATCGCACCGATCGTCGTCATGCCAGATTAAAATATCTAATCAACGATTGGGGTGTAGATAAATTCCGCACCCAAGTTGAAGAATATTTCGGTAAATCAATTGAAGCCTCGAAACCACTACCAAAATTCAAATATCACGATTTCCTCGGCTGGAATGAACAAGGTGATGGCAAGCTATTCTTAGGAATTTCCATTGACAATGGTCGAATCAAGGATGAAGGTTCGTTTCAACTGAAAACCGCCTTGCGGGAAATTGTCGAGCAGTTCAACTTCTCTATCCGCCTGACAGCCAACCACAACCTGATTTTTTACGATATCGAACCAGATAGCAAGCAAGCTATTCAAGACATTCTCAGCCGTCACGGTGTCGGAGACGACCCTAGTAAAATCGAACCTTTAGTGCGGTATGCAATGGCTTGTCCGGCTTTGCCCACTTGCGGCTTGGCAATCACAGAATCAGAACGGGCAATACCGGGGATTTTGGAGCGGGTTCGCGCTCTGTTAGATAAAATAGGTTTACAAAATGAGCATTTTGTGGTAAGAATGACAGGATGCCCCAACGGTTGCGCTCGTCCCTACTTAGCAGAATTGGGCTTTGTCGGTAGCGCTCCAGAATCTTACCAATTATGGTTAGGGGGTTCGCCAAATCAAACGCGACTGGCGCAACCTTACACAGAAAAGCTGCACCATAATGATTTAGACAGCTTCCTAGAGCCGATTTTTGTTTACTTTAAGAAATCTCGGAAATCGAAGGAAAGCTTCGGTGATTTTTGCGATCGCGTTGGTTTTGATGCCATCCGCGAATTTACTGCGACCTACGAACCCCAAACAGCCAATAGTGCAAGCAAATCACGCCATCGGGTGAATTTGAAAGCAGAGGTTTATACTAAGTTAAAGGAAGTAGCCCAAAACCAAGGTAAGCCGATGACTGAGTTGGTGAGTGAAGCGCTAGAGGCATACTTCCAGAATCTTTCGTAAGCTGAAAAATTGAAGATAATTAAATTACAGATAGACACAGTTGAAGAAGAATTCAGGAGCGGAGCCGGAGACGCTCCGCCGAGGCGTCAGAATTCAGGAGCGGAGCCGGAGAAGTTTCCGTTAGCTCTGGTCAGAATGTAATCAGTGGGGGATTCAGACCCGCCACTGAATTGTTGCACCACCAAATTTTCAATTTCGTGGGGGTCTTATATCATGTCCGCCAAATTACCCATAATAAAAGAACCCCACCCCCAACCCCTCCCCGGTCTTCGGGAGGAGAGACAAAGTATAGTTTTGGCGGGGTGGGGTTCTTCGGGTTTAATAAGTAATCAAGCGGACATGATATTAAACCCATTTATTCATCCGCTTTTTCGGTCAGAAAACATTGCTGAATTCTGACTCTTGACTGCTGAATTCTGTTTTGATAAATCCATCTGTGTTTATCTTGTGTAAATCCTAATGCAGTTAGGTAACACATCCACAGGAAAACTGAACTATGGTAACAACAGCAAAATTTGCAGAAACTAGGGATGTGCTGCAAAACATTAGCTGGCACACATTCAAAGCCATGCTGGCAGATATGGGATGTGAGCGAAATAAAAGGCTAGCTTATGACAACGGAATAGTAGAAATTATCACCCCGTTGATGCCACACGAAAATTCAAACCGTCTAATTGAAGGTTTTGTTATGGTGCTGTGTGAAAAATTTGGTTTAGAAGTTAAAAGCGCTGGCTCGTTGACTATGACGCGAGATAATTTGGAACGAGGAGCCGAGCCAGACAGTAGGTACTACATTCAAAATGAATTGTTAGTCCGCAACAAAGAAAATATTGACCTGAGTACAGACCCACCACCAGACTTAGTATTGGAAGTAGAATACTCCAGATCCAAGATAGACAAATTGGCTCTTTATGCTTCAATGGGAGTTCCAGAATTTTGGCGGTATAACGGAAATGTGTTGCGCGTTTACACCCTCAATGGTGGGCAATACTCGCAGAGCGATCGCAGTCCAACTTTTGCGCCTGTGCTGGTGACGGAGATTCCCCGATTTATCCAAGAAAGCAAGAAAGTTAGACAAATAGCAGCAACTCGTGCTTTCCGTACCTGGGTTAGACAGCAGATATCTACAGCAGGACAGTAATTTATTAAGAAAAATGTCTCAACTGCAAAGAATTGCGATCGCACCTTCCCAATTCCAACAAGGGCAAATTTTGCTCACCAAAGAACAGCAACATTATTTGGGGCGGGTGTTGCGCTTGCATGAAGGCGATCGCTTTATTGCAATGGATGGTAAAGGAAAATGGTGGTTAGCGCAGCTCGCAGGGGAACAAGCAAAGGTTTTAGAACCACTGCCAGTAGAAACAGAATTACCTGTATCGATTACGCTGATGGTGGCGTTGCCCAAAGGTAATGGATTTGATGAAGTTGTACGGTGTTGTACTGAGTTGGGAGTAGCTTGTATTGCACCAGTATTGAGCGATCGGACTTTGCTTCATCCTAGTCCTCAAAAGCTCGAACGCTGGCGGCGCATCGCCACAGAAGCCGCCGAGCAATCAGAGCGCTCTTTTGTGCCGACAATTTTAGAGCCTGTTGCTTTTAGTACGGGTTTGTCATTAGTTATTAGTCATTTGTCATTTGCAAACAGCCAGCAATATATCTGTGTGGCGCGTGGTGAGTTTCCCCATTTAAAAGATTGTTTACAGCACAAAGGACAAATGACAAATGACAAAGGACAAGAAACAATTATCATTGCTACTGGCCCAGAGGGAGGATGGACAACACAAGAAATTGAGAGTGCGAAGTCATCTGGATTTCAACCTGTTTCCCTTGGTCGGCGCATTCTGAGAGCAGTTACAGCCCCAGTAGTAGCATTATCCTTGATTACCGCAAATTGTGAAGTATAAATGATTTATAGCTCACGCAAAATGACTTTGGCGTGAGATACTCCTCCAGTGTGCATTTAAAGTAATGATTGAGCAAGTTGCGATCGCCTTTGACCATAAAGACTATCAAAGAGCTGCTAAATTACTCAAACAGCTGCAAAAAGAATCGCCCGAAAATCCTTGGGTACAATATTATCTCGGTCGGCTACATGAAGTATCTGAAAAGCGCCAAGATGCAGAAAAAATTTATCGCCAACTACTGCGAGATACAACGAATACCAAAATATTGACGCTTGCACGTCAAGGTTTGCAACGGCTACAAGAAATGGAGCTAGAAGAAAGACAAAGAGCCATTTCCCAAGCAATAGCCCAACCAAATAACACCGAATTTGGCGTACTAATCTTGGAGCCACTCAGTACCGAACTGAAAACAGAAGCATCTCGAAAATTTGCCCAGATTATGCAGCTAGACCCCTACACTGCACGGCTGCTACTACCAAGTCGTGGCTGGAGGTTGTACCGCACTGGAAAAGTGGGAGAATTAAAATTTTATGGCGAACAGCTACAGCAGGCTGGTATTCCCTGCTTTTGGGCAACAATAGCTCAAATTCAGCAAATTCAAGTTTATCAAGTCAAATATTTCCAAGAATCTACTCCACAAGCTACTATTGTTTGCTGCAACGAGGCAAATCAACTCGGAACTCTGACCTTTGAATGGTCAGAAATCACAGCAAGAGTAGTGGGACTCTTGCCCATTTTTGAGGAAGTAGTAGACCTCGACGTGCGCGGTAAACTGGAACGGAAAACTCAAATACAAGACTATGCCCAGTTTTGTGATTTACACCTACTTGGTAGACGTTGCATTCTCCGACTTGATGATAACGGCTATGAATTCCAGCAAGGTTTAGAAATCATTCCCCAAGGTAGCCAAAATACAATCAGAATTCATTGGAATAGTTTATCGAATTGGATTGATCAGCAACTACCTCAAGTCAAAATTTGGTCAGATTTCACGTCCTTTGCAGATACAACATTAGATCAAACAGAAATGCTGGGTCATATCAAGTCTCACATTCATTTGTTTCGTAGGGAACAGACTAATTGGGACTCAGCTTTTCATTTATATAGTGGACTGGTGTTGGTTAAATAATTCATAGACAAGTATAAAATGACGCGAATCACAATTTTATAGCAATCGGATTGGATTTTTGAAAAAATCTAAATATGGTTAGTCTAGGTTTATATTCCACATAAAGAAAGCTATCAAATCTATGAATACAGTAAGTAATAAAAATCAGCAGTTAGGGGGTTTGTACGTCCAATCCCCTCAAGGACAGCAGCTAGTTTTTCCGCTCAAGTATACGGAAGTTATAGCAAAAATTGCAGGTAACTTGTCACGAATTGAGGTGATCCAAAGCTTTGAAAATCCGTTCACGCAGCCTTTAGAAGCAGTGTATATCTTTCCGTTACCCGATGAGGCGGCGGTGGATGACATGGAAATCAAAATAGGCGATGCCTTCGGCAACCCCTCCGGTGTACGCATTATCAAAGGTAATATTAAAAAACGTGAAGAAGCTGTAGCAATTTACGAAAAAGCAAAACAAGAAGGACGCACTGCTGGACTTCTAGAACAGCAACGAGACAACATCTTTACCCAATCTCTCGCTAACATCAAACCTGGTGAACAAATTGATGTCACAATTCGTTACACCGAAAGTTTAAAATTTGAGGCGGGAAACTACGAATTTGTTTTTCCGATGGTGGTGGGGCCAAGATATATTCCAGGAACGCGGATAGATGATAGCGGTGATACAGACCAAGTTCCTGACGCTTCCCGCATTACACCGCCTGTAGTCCCAGAGGGAACCCGAACCCGTCACAATATTAATGTCACAGTAGAAATTGATGCAGGTTTACCAATTTCTGAAGTGCGTTCTCCTTCACATCAATTAAAAATTGAACACTCAGGTCAAATTGTGCGAATTCAATTAGCCGGAGAAGATACAATTCCTAACAAAGATTTAATTCTCCGCTATCAAATTTCTGGTAAAGAAACTCAATCCACAGTATTAACTCAAGCCGACGATCGCGGCGGACATTTTGCAATATATCTGATTCCAGCTTTGGAATATTCCACTGATCAAATTGTCCCCAAAGATGTGGTATTTTTGGTGGATACTTCTGGTTCCCAATCTGGCGAGCCGTTGTGGAAGTGTCAAGAATTGATGCGGCGATTTATCAATGGGTTAAATCCCAACGATACTTTCACAATTATCGATTTTTCCGATATTGTCAGACAGTTGTCGCCAACACCTCTGCCGAATACACCAGAAAATCGTGCCCAAGCGATCGCTTACATTAACAATTTACAAGCTGCTGGCAGCACAGAAATGCTCAGTGGCATTCGTACAGCCATAAATTTCCCCACACCAGCCGAAAGATTACGGAGTGTTGTACTCCTAACTGATGGATACATCGGCAACGAAAATGAGATTTTAGCAGAAGTACAACAGCACTTACAACCAGGAAATCGCCTTTACAGTTTCGGTGCTGGTAGTTCAGTTAACCGTTTTTTACTGAATCGCATCGCCGAAATTGGCCGGGGAATATCCCGAATTATTCGTCATGATGAACCCACAGAAGAAGTTGCCGAAAAGTTTTACAGGCAAATCAACAATCCTGTACTTACAAATATTCAAATCTCTTGGGATGGTGACACAGAATCGCCTGTTATTTACCCAGCCATAACGCCTGATTTATTCAGCGAACAACCATTAGTTTTGTTTGGTCGCAAACAGGATAGAGCTAGCGGTAATCTTCAACTCTCCGGTATTGCTGCAGGCGGTAAGCACTACGAAAAAAGGTTTAACCTCATATTTGAGGAAACAGGAAATCTTGCTGTAGCGCAGTTATGGGGACGTGCTTGCATCAAAGATTTGATGAATCAAATGGTGAGCTTTGAAACAAAAGCTGGTGTAGAAGCAGTTACAGAAACCGCCTTAACTTATCAACTGCTTTCTAAATACACCGCTTTTGTGGCTGTCAGTGATGACGTGCGGGTTGAACCAGGAAGCGAATACATGTCTATGCAAGTGCCAGTAGAAATGCCTGAAGCTGTTAGTTACCAAGGAGTGGTTGGTGGTCTTCCTGCTGGTGGTTTTGCACCTCAAATATCAACCTTAAAGGCGGCAGCGCCAGCCTCAGCAGAAGCTCCAGATTTTCTCCGGCAAAAGCGATCGCCACAATCTCCAGTAGCGAAAGAAGTCGATATCTCTTTGAGCTTTAATAGCTTTGATTCCCAGGATATGCAAGAAGGTGAAAAATCAGACGCAGCCATCAACCATCAGTTAGAAGTAATCAGCGTCACCGGCTTAGATGAAACAGGAATTGCTGACCTAACCAAACACCTTCAACAACTAAACTTGCCTTCCGGCTTCAGTGGTGAAATCGTCTTTGAGTTCACCCTTAACAAAGGTCGGGTAGGACGGGTAGTTTTGGATGAAAAAGCCTCAACCCTAAAAGATGCAATTGTAGTGGAGAAAATTAAGCGATCGCTCCTACTTTGGAGAGTTCCTCCATCTACAACTGGCAAAGTTATCTTAACCTTGCATATTTACGTTTAATCTCTAGATATCGTAAATTTACGTCCTCTATCAATTGTTAGGCGTTTTAACCTGACGTGCCATCTCTAAGTAAGCACTCATATTCGCTCCTGGACGACGACGACCATTAGAGCTAGTAGTCGAAGGAGCAAGATATTTTGGCGCAAAGGTGGTTTCAGTTGGCTGCTCTTTGAGTACTTTGGCTGCTGCTGCTTTTGCATTATTGCCAGGTTCAATTTTAAGACCTTCAGCAGTTTGGACTAGTTGCACATCGGCTGCTTTGGGATTTTTAGCTGATTTTGCCCTAGCCTCATCTGCGGCGGTTTTTGTTCCGTTCAATGAATCTGGCTTCGATGAAGCTGGTGCTTCTGATCCAATTGTTGCCGTTACTTTCTTAGCATTCGATGCAACTGTTTCTGCGACTTTTTTTGCGTTCGATGCTACCTCTTTAGCAGCATCTTTGACAGAATCTTTGGCTTCGTCCAGTTCTAAGAAGTAGCCGTTGCTTTTCTTCTTGCCTGGTAACAGTCCGGTAATGAAACCCAGAATACCGCCAAGAAAACCCTGAAGACCCGAAATTAACTTTTTGAGAAAATCCATTACAATTACTCCTGCCTTTTACCTTTTTTAGAACTCGACCGTAATTATTAAAAATTACGACAAAATGTTACATTTTTTGCTTGGCGTCACATCGTTATAGTGACAACGCTTATAGGCTTGTGCTTAATCAACATTGTAGTAAATCTATAGGGCAAATGTTTTCTTGCAGACACTTGCAACCTGTACACACCGAGAATTAATTATTAAATTTTACTGTAGCTAAGAGCAAGATTCTGAAAGCAAGCTTGACAAAAATTAACATTTCTTTGTTTGGTAAATATCTAATTGAAGTGAAGCAAGCAGTTAACTTTCAACCAGTGGGAGGAGTGTCATAGCCTGTTGGTAGGTAGCAACGCTACTTAGTTATATTTTTTACATACTTAATTCAGCCAGAGTTTAGAGATGAACACTAAAAATCAGCAGCGCAATCCTGTGTTATTGGTACACGGTCTTGACGACACAGAGGCAGTTTTCCATAAAATGAGGGTATATCTCATACAAAGGGGTTGGTCTGTATATAGCTTGGATCTGGTTCCCAATAATGGTGATGTGGGTCTGGATGAGTTGGCAAAGCAATTAGCTGATTATGTTACAACCACCTTTGCCTCAGAACAACGCCTAGATTTAGTAGGCTTCAGCATGGGAGGAATTGTCAGCCGTTACTATGTCCAGCGACTGGGAGGAATTAACCGCGTACAGAGGTTTATCACCATCTCTTCGCCCCATAATGGAACTGTAGTTGCTTATGGTTCCTGGCGTCCTGGTTGTATACAAATGCGCCCTGACAGCATTTTTATCAAGGATTTAAATTCTGATGCTGTAATATTGGGGCAGCTAGATTTTACGTCTATCTGGACACCTTATGATTTGATGATTGTCCCAGGGAATAGTTCACAAATGTCTGTAGGACGCGAAGTAATAGTACCAGTTGCTCTACACCCTTGGATGCTGACAGACTCCAGGAGTTTAGCAGTAGTCGCAGCAGCTTTAGCAAAGCCTATTAAGCTACCCTTGCTGAACAAAAAATCCAGTCAGTAGCTAGAATGCTCCCCACGCTTGCATTTCTTAATTTTGAATTTTGAATTTTGAATTTCTTAAGTCCTATCCCCAATTTGCGTATGTTCGTAACTCCCAAAAATCGCCTCTGCGTGACGATAATACTTGAACTCCATTAGGTTATAAAAAGGATCTTCTAAAAAGAAAGTGCGATGCTCAAGAGGAGAACCAACAAAGCGATTTTTGGTTCCTTCCCGAAAAAGTAGCTGTTGTTGTTCTGCCCTTTCTAGTAAGTCTTGCCAATCACGTTCTTGGGTAAAAATTAGCCCAAAGTGTCTGGGATAGATTGTGTTTTGCGGTATCAATGGTTTTTTGGTGACGTGAGCCACTAATTGATGACCGTAGAGATTGAGAATCAGGGCGTGATGGTTTTCACGACCAGGAATACAGCCCAAGCCATCCACGTAATATGCTTTTGTTTGGGCAATGTCAGTCACAGGGAAAGCAAGATGGAATAAAGTTTGGCTCATAGCTTGTGTGGAAAAGGCTAGGGGTTGATGCTATCTATAATTTATGCTGTTAAGTCTTAATTGTGGTCAACTTGAACACAGTTTTAATTGACATTAACTTATATCCTTTATCCTGATGACTAAGATTGGGGACTGAGTAACACTTGAGTTGCTGGACATCCAGCTATACTAATTTACGTTTGCATGGGCAGAGGCTTAGGAACGTAGATTTAATAACTTACAACTTTTTTAGAGTGCTTTGGATGCGTTAGGTACTCGAAGAATCCACCCAACTACACAGAAGTTTTGCATTTTGTTTAATCCACGTTCTTTAGTCAATATTGCAGTGTATATCTAAGATATTGTTTGTGGTTTTGCACTCAGCTTTCAAGTCTACGCCGACGCTATTCAGTTAATAATACAAACATATTACTTTAGCTGGGGAGGTATCAGAGATTAAGCACTAAGCATGACAAATTCGTTATTCTGTTGATGTTTAGACAAAATTACTCATGATTAGCTGATGTCATCCTTAATTAATTCTGTAAATCCCTGGTTGGTGGCAGTAGGATTAAACACAATTCTATTGGGTTTAGCTTGGATTGCTCCGAAAAAGCTGCTTACCCCTGCTGGATTATTCCACGCCTGGTTTCTGTCCATCCTAATTTGGGTAACTCTAGGCTGGCAAGGATATGCAATAGTAATGTTCTATTTTCTGGTTGGTTCTGGCGTTACCCGCATCGGTATGGCGCAGAAGGAGGCAGAAGGAATTGCCGAAAAGCGTTCTGGGGCAAGAGGCCCAGAAAATGTTTGGGGTTCGGCTTTGACTGGGGCGCTATGTGCCTTAGGCGTAGGGTTGATCAATTCGGGATTTATTGTACTTAGTCCTCAATTTCTAGCAACTAATCCCCAGTCCCTATTGTTGTTAGGCTATGTAGCGAGTTTCAGTACCAAGCTGGCTGACACCACTGCTAGCGAAGTTGGTAAAGCATATGGTAAAAGCACCTTTCTAATTACCACACTCCAACCAGTGCCTCGCGGTACAGAAGGAGCGATAAGTTTGGAAGGAACTTTAGCTGGGATCGTGGCTTCTGTAGCGATCGCATTTGTTGGTTGGGGAGTTGGTTTAATTGATCTATTGGGAGTGGCTTGGTGTGTGCTGGCGGCATTTATTGCCACCAACTTAGAGAGTGTAATTGGGGCAACACTGCAATCTAAGTATAGTTGGCTGACCAATGAAGTAGTAAATATTTTCAATACATTAATCGGTGCGATCGCGGCTGTGCTACTTGCCTGGACATGGATAAGTATTATTAAGTAAACCTGTGAGCATAAACAATTACTGATTAAGGTCGTGTATGGGACGATTTTTCTACGTCAGTTTCGACAACTTTGGTAACAAAAGCAAGGCAGTAGCTCGACTTTTAGTAACTGGCGTAGAAAACGGGCAATAAACAATATTTAATATACTTTGGTTTATTTTTGCCTATCTACCTACCTGATTATTTCTCTGAATCCATAAAGATTTGCTTACATAACTTGCTTTGCCTGACAACTGAATATTTTCAATCCTGTTTTGTCGCCGCTAGACCGTAAAACTAATCATGGCAAATTATTTTATTTCCTAGTCACAGCAGATTTCAAGGAAGGTGAAGTACACAACGATTCGTTTCAAAGCCTGTTTGACTTCTGAATTCTTGTTTATATAATTTTTTGAGCATTTAGATGTAATTAGTTCATAGAATCTTTATCATATTTATCCATCAATCACCAGATGATCTCTATATGATTTAATTTAAAAGTTCTATAGGTGTTTAATCATTTTCACATAAAAAGTTTATGGAATCTTTATCATTTTTGACAATCAATGACCAAATAATTTCTATTGAGGAAGCAGTAAAGTATCTGCAAGCCTCTGGAAAATTAGGACAGTTCATTGGAGATGTTCTCCGCCAGTACGTAATTGAGGAAGAAATCCGAATCCGAGACGATATTGAGATTGGTACAGCAATAACTGAACAGGCAATAATTGACTTTAGGCTGAAAAATCAACTGACTGATCCCCAAACTTTTCAAGAGTGGTTAAAAACCAATAACACAGATTACGCTAGCTTTTACACATCGGTTAGTTTTGGTTACAAGTTAGAAAAGCTGAAAGCTGTAGTGACCGAACCAAAACTTCAAGAATATTTTATGGAACGCAAAATTTTTTTGGATCGGTTAGTACTGTGCCGAATTGTTGTTGATAATCGAGAATTGGCAGACGAACTCCGAACCCAAATTGAAGAAGGAGGTAGTTTTGAGCAACTAGCTAAAGAGTATTCACTTTCAGACGACCGAATTGTGAACGGCATGATGGGAATCATCAGCCGAGGCAGTATGCCGGATATATTACGGGCAGCTATTGATGTGGCAAGTCCTGGAGAATTGGTAGGACCAATAGAAATCGTTGGCAAAGACTCTCCCCAAGGAGAAGGGCCTTATGGTTTGTTTCGAGTAGAACAATTTCTGCCCGCGTCTTTAGAAGATACTCAATTAAAGCAAGCACTACAAAATGAGTTGTTTGAGAAATGGCTAGCAGAGAAAATTCAAAAACTGACAGTCAAATTACAAGTGAGTTAAAAATTCTGGATAATGAATCTTTACGATTAAAAGTGCTAGCTTCTTTGCCTTGGAATCAGCCACCGCTATGTTGGCTGACTCCCGAACAACAATCCAAGTTGCAAAATGAGTCCCAAACCCGTCAGTATCGTCTTGGAGAAAAAATCTGGTCAAACGATGTTGGCGGTTATCAATTCTTAATTGTGGCTGGGAAAGTCCGCTTACGAGAAGAAGGGGTTAGCAAACCTTTAGCAGCCCTAGAAGTGGGGGATTGGTTTGGTGACTTACAAAAGGTGTCTACAGATTTTAAAGCTGTAGCTGCTAGTAAAGAAGTGATAGTAGTGTGTTGGGATACTGCGCTGTGGGCAGAATTTTCTCACCCACAAATTCGGGAGTTCTGGCAAGTGTTACCAGTAGGCATGGAGGGAGAAAAGGAGACATTTTCCTTCTCTTCCACTCCTTTACTACCGCCAGCCTCGAAGGGGACTTCTAGCCCCCACAGCCTCCAACCCCAAAGAGGACTCCCAGCCGCCAATCTCATCGTCTCAAATTATCCGTTTGTTGCCAGTTGGAACAGCGCTGCTGCTTGTTTAACAATGGTGGCGCAACAGTTAGAAAATTCTGTGCAACTGGAATGGGTGCAGCGTCAACTCAGAGGACAACGCCCAAAACAGGTTGTGGAAGCAGCAGAAAAGTTAGGGTTAGTGTTGCGGCGGTTACAAGTGAGTTGGGGTGAGTTGCGACAGCTGTCATTTCCAGCTTTATTGTTGTGGAATTCTGACTCACCCCAGAGTCCATCTTGGGTGGTGGCCTATGGAGTTAAGGGCGATCGCCTAATTATCGCTAACCCTCTAAATCCCGAACGGACTTGTGAAAGCTTGCCGCAGTCGATAGTTGAGGGGTCTTGGGATGGACAATTGTGGCAAGTAGAACTGATATCCCAGCAAGAAAAATTTAACCTCAGTTGGTTCACCCCAGCAGTTTTGAAGTATAAGGGATTGCTAACAGAAGTATTGTTAGCATCTTTTACCTTGCAGCTTTTGGGGTTAACAACACCGCTAATTACCCAAGTCGTCATTGATAAAGTGATGGTGCAGGGGAGTTTGCCGACTCTCGATGTGATGGCGATCGCACTTTTGTGTGTAGCCATATTTGAGTCGATACTGGGCATTCTGCGCCTATTCATCTTTACCCATACAGCCCGTCGTCTGGATTTGAGTTTATCAGCACAGCTATTTCGCCATCTGATGCGTCTGCCTTTGGCTTATTTTGAGTCGCGGCGCGTCGGAGACACAATAGCACGAGTCCAGGAACTTGAACAAATTCGTCAGTTTCTCACAGGTACAGCATTAACTGTGATTCTAGATAGCATCTTTGCTGTGGTGTACCTAGCATTGATGTTTTACTATAACATCCCACTCACCTTTGTGGCCTTAGCAGTACTGCCGCTATTTGCCACATTGACGATAGTTGCAACCCCAATTCTGCGTAACTGGCTCAACGAAACCTTTAACCGGAGTGCCGATAGTCAATCGTTTCTAGTGGAGACAATCACCGGGATTCACTCCGTTAAAGCCCATGCAGCAGAACCAGTAGCCCGCGATCGCTGGGAAGGCTTATTTGCTCGCTTCATTCGCACAGGTTTTAAAGCCTCTACTACCTCCAATATCAGCAGCAACATTGGTGACTTTCTTACCAATTTGTCCACCATGCTGATTCTCTGGTTTGGTGCCAAGTTAGTCATCGATCAAAAACTCACAATCGGACAGCTAGTTGCGTTTCAAATGCTGTCTGGTAGAGTCACAGGCCCACTTTTGCGTTTAGTACAGTTGTGGCAAAACCTCCAACAAGTGCTACTTTCTGTAGATCGCATTGGTGATATTCTCAACGTCCCTCCAGAAGCCGAACTGGGAACTGGCTTAGTTTTACCACCCCTGAAAGGACAAGTCACCTTCGAGCAAGTATTTTTCCGCTACCGTCCCAACTTTGAAGCAATTCTGCGGGGAATCTCTTTCAATGCCGAACCAGGGCAATTTGTTGGCATTGTCGGACGTAGCGGTTCTGGTAAAAGTACCCTGTCTAAACTATTGCAACGCCTCTATCAAATTGAATCAGGACGCATCCTGATTGATGGTTTTGATATTAAAAGTGCCGATTTAGCTTCACTGCGGCAACAAGTTAGTGTAGTTCTTCAAGAAGACTTTTTATTCAACGGTTCCATTTTGGAAAATATCACTCTCGGTACTCCCGACATTACCGCAGAGCAAGTAGTAGAGGCGGCAAGATTAGCAGTAGCCCACGACTTCATCAGTCAATTACCCTACGGTTACGAAACCAATGTTGGTGAACGTGGTACCGCTTTATCTGGCGGACAGAGACAACGTATTGCCCTAGCAAGGCTATTTCTTTCCCAAGCGCCGATTTTAGTTTTGGATGAAGCTACCAGCGCTTTGGATAGTGAAACTGAACAACAAGTACTGCAAAACCTGCAAAAAGTTTCCGCTAATCGTACCGTGTTCTTGATTGCTCATCGCTTTGCCCCCCTCAAACGTGCTGATTTGATTTTGGTATTGGAGCAAGGTGTGATTGCCGAACGTGGTACTCATTCACAGTTGTTGCAACAAAAGGGTTTGTATTGGTCACTATATCAACGGCAGCAAGCAAACATTTAGTAGATTTAACTAGCTTTTAACTTGTGCCTACTTGATGTCTAGAAAGCGGCTTAAGGATAGTCTTTGGCGAATGGAGCCTAACTCCATTCGCTTCTTAAGTGTGCAGGAAATGTGACTGAGAGCAATGAAACCAACAACTTTGCTAGTAAAGCGATCGCCATTATCAAACCAGACTTAATATTACAAAACGCTGTAGCTCCCAGTACAACAAACAACTGCTCGAAGCAGGGGTAATAAAATCTAATGTCATAACGCGAATATTTGCCTAATTTTGCAATTAAGTTTGGATTTCATCTTTAGCGGGACTCGCAGTTGCAGTCTGTGGAGCGAACCTAAGACCCGATGAGCAAAAGCTTAAAGGGCAGTTGCGAAAAACCCGTAAGGGAAGGAAACAGAAACCTAAGTCGTGAGTCTTAGGAATCCCTGTACGTTTACGTCAGGGAGGATGTCAAGAAGACACATCTAAACCATAATTCTGAGGACTATCTACACTCCTCCAACGCAGATAAAGCCTTCACTCTCTCGCCACTGCAAATACAACGACAACATAAGCAACATTACTACACGTTACAATTTAGTCATCAAAAACCTATCGTGGCTGGTACTCTTTGCTGGTGGCGTATTTCCCTGCTTGATCACACTTTATTCCAAAAATTAACCCCATTGTGGCTAAATTTAAACTCCAATCACCTTTGGCATTTAGGTTCTGCCAACTTGTGTATTACTAGTATTCAAGGCACACCACAATCAACTCAACCTTGGGCAAATGCTTGCACCTACGCACAATTGTACGAGCAAGCATCAGATAGCGATCGCACTCTCAATTTCACCTTTACTACACCTGTATCATTTCGTCAAGGTGGATATGATAATGTCCTTCCTATCAAAGAATGTGTGTTCAATAGCCTTTTGAGTCGTTGGAATAAATACAGTGGGATAGAAATTTCTAGTATTCCCCTTGAATCAATTTATTCAAGCGGTTTTGATATAAATACTGAGGTTGTGAGCAACTATGAAAGTAAGTTTATAGGTTGTGTTGGAAGAATTAGCTATCGGATTTTGGGTGATGTTGAAGCGATCGCAATTAAGCAAATTAATGCTTTAGCAGATTATGCATTGTATGCAGGTTTGGGGCGGAAAACAACGATGGGAATGGTACGCCGAGTATAAATTATTCTTTTACACAAATTAGGTTATGAATAAAACTGATTATATTTCTATCCCTGCGTTGAATCAATATGCGTTCTGTGAAAAATGGACTCGTTGCGTTGACCTGGACTGAGGAGAAAAGTTATTGGTTTGCCTTTACCTTCACAACGGATGTGTATTTTTGTACTGAACCCACCGCGAGAACGACCTAGTTTCTCATCTTCGTCGCCCCCTTTTTTCCACCTGCGGCGTGAGTAAAGGGCGCGTACAACTGTTCCATCGACATAATGAACCTGCCAATCAAGGTTTCCCTGTTCATCTGTAATCGCTTGCAGATGTTCCAAGATTTGGTTCCAAATTCCGGCTTTTTGCCATCGGTAAAACCGCGTTGCGATACTCTCCCACTTTCCATAACGTTCTGGCATATCCCTCCACGGTGCCACTGTTCTGAGTATCCAGAGGATGCCGCGTAGCGTTAGCGAGGAACGAGCGTCTGCTCATGATTTGGTTTACCCGTTTTGGGTTTTTGTGGTGGCAGTAGCAGTTTTAACCTCTCCCACTGTTCGTTACTTAAGCCTCCTCGATTCATCAACTCACCCTGTCTGCGATCGCCTATTTTTTAGGATATAACGAGTTTGAAAACACGCACTAGGGGGGTAGGTTTCTGAGCTTTTGATGTTAGCAATAATACTTTTAAAACATCCTCTTAACCAGAGAGCCAGGATAAACCATGCGATCGTTGCTTTACTATAGTTAAAAAATGTAAGTTTTTTTAGCTCTTGCATAACTCTCCAATTAAGCTCTGATAACTCATTGGCATTGTTGAACAACAGTTATTCAGAAAGCGAAAATTATGAAACTTTACTATCGTGGTCTAAACTACGAATACGACCGAAGCAAGGTTAGCAATAAAACAGAACAGCCCTTTGAGCCAGTTCCTCAACTTGGGCTAGCTTATAATCTAATGTACTGTGGCGTTACTTATAGTCTTGATCCGAATTCCAAACCGGCGGAAGTTCCTCTAGCACCACTAGCCGATAAATTGAGCTTTCGGGGAATTACCTACTTTGTAAATAAAACTGCACAGGAAGAAGTTACCGTAGTCTGTCAACCAGCAAGCACTTCAAAAGTTGGGGCACTGCCGATTTCTGAGGAATTATTAAAGCTTCAACAATAATATAGCAGCAAGCGGATCTGAAGTTTAAAAAGTCATGAACTTATAGTACAATCCTCAAAAAACCTTGGAATTTCAGCACTAGCTACCTACTTTCTTTCTCAATAAACCTTGCCAAAGCTGGTAGTTGTGCCAAGATTAATTTGAGGATCTTAGGCAAGTGAGACAATGTTAGGACATTTATTAGACGGACGTTACCAAGTCCTCCAGGTCTTAGGTAGAGGTGGATTCGGTCAAACCTACATAGCCCAAGATACCCATCGGCCAGGTTTCCCGAAATGCGTTGTTAAACACCTAAAGCCCGTCACTCGTAGCCCTGAATTTCTCGAAACTGCCAGACGGCTATTTACCCTCTTCTAAGAAACAGAAATGTTTCTTAACATCCATAGGAAATGCGATCGCTTTCCTCGGACGCTTATATCTTATAATTTTCTGCATATTATAATATTCAGCGGAGTGTTTCTTAAATGTTGAAAGGTTTTATGGCTCTTGCTGCCTTTAGCACAGCCTTTACAGTAGTCAGTCTTGTTTTTGCAGCCCGTCAAGATATTAGTACTTTTTTTAACGTAATGTTGTTTAACATAACCTAAGCAACGAAGCTGGTTTCTGAGTTTGTCCAATATTTATTTATACCTGTTAGAAAGCATTTCAAGAATATTTAAATAAATATTAATTTTTTGCTGTAATATAACCTATTTAGGCAGCAGTCAAACTTATCTAAATTAGCCCTGAAAGCCAAGTTATTTCCTTAACCATAATTAGTGATGTTTGTGCGATTTCCCCGTCGTTTATTTCTGTTTAATCTGCTAGGTTTGACATTTGCTGCCTGCCAACCAACAAAAAAGTTTGAGGGCACGTTAACTATTGGTGTTATCAACTATGGTGGAGGCGAACAGATAATTAACCAATATGCTAAATTCAATAGTTACTTGGGTGAAAAGACAAATACATATATTCAGCTAGAGCCTGCTTTTAATGAAAATAGAGCGGTTGAGCGCCTTGAGGCTCGTGCTTGGTCATTGGTATTTGCTCCACCGGGTTTAGCGGCGATCGCGATCGCACACTACCAATATGTTCCCCTATTTCCTTTAATAGGTATTAGTAATTTGCGTTCAATTTTCGTTGTTCGCAAAGACAATCCAATATCCGACTTAAAACAGCTAGAAGGTCAAATAGTGGCTTTAGGTCAGTTAGGTTCCGCAACAGGATATTATTTTCCTCTTTACAATCTTTATGGTACAACACTGGCACAGATACTATTTGCACCCACACCCCAAGCCGCGCTAGAATTGGTCGCACAAGGAAAAGCGATCGCCTGTGCTGTCTCGGAGGCTGAATTGAGTCTCTACGGTTCACAATTAGACCCAACCGAATTCCGCATACTATTTAAAGACCCTCACTATGTACCATTAGGTGTGGTCTTAATTGGGCCTAATATAGAACGTAACCGTCAAGAGTTTATCCGCAAAGTGATCAGAGATTCGCCTTCAAGTTTAGCTCAAGAAGTGGGGTATGTACCCAATGGACAAGTACCAGATTACAAATACATGATTTCTCTGGTTGATCGGGTAAGCTCGATTAGTTCCAAGCTGCAAAAAAAGCCTGTTCGTTTATTTTGAGTAAATTAACGTGAGTTCGACGAACCCTCCCTGCGTTGAACTAAAGTTCAAGTCTGTCCCTCTGGGAGTCGGAGAGGGACGGTTTTACTACTTAAAACCAGGGAGAGGTCTTTTGTTCAACACTATATGAGGCATCGAATTCACGTTAATTAAGCGTGGAGGTATAGCATCTCCAATTTAAGTTGTAGGGTTTGCCCGCTTGCGATTAAGCGCTTTATTGTGATTACGCTACTGTAAATACATTTTTTCCATTTTCAAAACGCATTAGCTCTAGCACAGTTTCTTTATACTCTTTAAAATTAGAATTTCTTTTGATATGGTAGGTTCTCTCAATGGGTAAATCTATAATTAGTTCAGTTTTAATGCTTCCAGGATGTGAGGTGAGGATATAAATTCGCTGTGATACAAAAACTGCTTCCTCAACATCATGAGTAATCATAAAAATAGTTGTACCTGTATTTCTCCACAACTCCAGAAGAAATTGTTGCATCATCTCTTTTGTTTGGGTATCTAAGGCACCAAAGGGTTCATCCATGAGGAGAATTTTAGGCTGAGATACTAGAACACGAGCGATCGCTACTCGCTGCTGCATACCTCCTGATAGTTCTTTGGGTAGTGCCTTAGCAAATTGAGTTAAGCCTATCACATCTAGGTAGTAAGAAACCTGCTGTTGCCTTTTGAGCTTGGGTACGCCCCTCAGCTTTAACCCAAAGCCAATGTTATCTGCTACAGTCATCCAGGGGTAGAGAGAATAGTTTTGAAACACCATACCCCGGTCTGCTCCTGGACCTGTGACTTTCACTCCATCAACCCGTATTTCCCCAGCCGTGAGAGTATCAAGTCCCGCAATCAGGCGTAATAAAGTCGTTTTCCCTGAGCCAGATGCCCCGACAGCACAGACAAATTCACCTTCTTTGATATGGATATTGATGTCTTTGAGGGCAACAATTATACCGTTGTGGGTTTGAAATTGTTTATGAAGATTAGCAACTTCTAGATGCATAAACCTATAGTTATAAAAGACAAATTATTTCGTTGCCCACCGACAAGAAACTCTCAGTAATAGTCGGAATAACAAGTCAATTCCCAAACCAATTAAACCGATTACAATTAGTCCAGCAAAGATTTCATCAGTTCTGAGAAAACGTTGAGCAACACTAATTCTTTTTCCCAATCCTTCGGTTGCTGCTACTAGTTCCGCTACGATAACTAAGTTCCATGCTGCTGCCATATTCACTCGACAGGCATCAATGATCGCAGGCAGGAGGTAGGGAAAAATTACCTGTAACAAAACTTGATTGCGCCTTCCTCCCAAGGTATATGTAGTTTCAATCAATTCTTTGGGAATAAACTTCACCCCATCCATAATCATCAACGTATTAAAGAAAAGGGTGCCGATAAAAATCAGTAGAATCTTTGGCAGTTCATCCAAGCCAAAATATAAAATTAGCAGTGGAATGAAGGCAGGCGCAGGCATATAGCGAATGATGCCAATGATCGGTTCTAAGACGCACACTAGCAAATGTTCCCATGAGTGTCCCCACAGGAATTGAAATGACTGCTGCTAGGAAAAAACCAGTTAGCACCCGAAACATACTGAACTCGATGTCTTTGAGCAATGTTCCATCTGACCAGAGTGTCTGAATTGCCGCTAAAACTTGTACAGGGGTTGGTAGGAACATAGAATTAGTTCCAGGCGTAGTGGCAACCCAGCTAGAGACAATCCACCACAAGCAGATCGGCATGACAAGGGACAGAATGACCAAAATCCCAGTCAATCTTTTAGGAATATCTTCTGCAATCCGCAAAAATACTGTTGGTGGTAACATTTGCGGCTGAACATCAGTAGATTGACTCATGCGATTGCTCCTCCATATGTCTTACCCATAACATCCTCAAACCTTTCCAGCTTTATCAGCGTAGGCTTTGACAAAGCGGTCATCAAATAGTTTGCTTAAGTCTGGTTTCTGCTTAATCAGACCACTTTTTAATAGAGACTTACTAATTTCCTTAGCGGTGAAGGATAAGGAAGTTCTGTCATTACCAGGAGCAAAGGCTTTAAGATTTTGTTCTAAGGTGAAAATAATAGTACCTGCTTCGTATTGTTGGTATTCCTTTAGACTAGTGCCCGCTCGTTTGGCAATGATTTCTGTTGCCTTCTGTTTATTAGCTGCGATAAATTTGAGGGTTTCAAACCATGTATTCACTAAAGCTTGTACATCCTGGGGTCGTTCTTGAATCATCTTGCGTGTAACCACCAAGTGATCAGAAATCGCACCGGGAAAGTCAGTAGAAGAGAATAAAGTCTTACTTCCAGGAAGTAATAATGCTTTGCTAGTAAAGGGAGCAAATACGCCAACTGCATCCAATTTACCAGCCGTAAAAGCTGCCGCCGCCGCACCAGTCTCCAAAGGTTGAAACTGAATATCTGCTTGGGTCAAACCTGCTTTTTCTAATCCTAATAGTAATAAAAAGTGGTCTACCGTTCCCTCTTCTGCTGCCACCTTTTTACCTTTCAAGTCTTTGATACAATTAATTCCTTGTCGCACAATAATTTGGTCATTGCCTTGAGAATTATCATTCGTCAGCACAATTACCAAATCTGCTCCAGCCGCCACTGAACTGATGGTGTCATTGAGAGTCTGGCTATTACCATCAAGTTGAGTTGTAGCTAAGGCATTGATGGAATCAAGATAACCATCAAACCATTTCAAATTTGCTTTGACTTTATTAGCTGTAAATAAATCTTGTTCTTGAGCCACCTGCCAAGGAAACCAACCAGGCCAAGCACTAAACCCAATTTGAATTGACTTAGTTGTTGACGGATTAGAAGTAATGTTTGAAGTAGGTGTTTGGGAGGCAGTACAACTGACTGTAACTATTAAACTGACCAAAAAAATACAAAACCAAGATAGTATGGTCAGAACTTTCATTAAGTCTCCTTTTTATAATTTGCAAGCTAAACTGAACAACTCAATTAGGATTATTGACTTCAGTTAATTGATCCGAACTAGGCGAATTTCCGTGCGTTGGTTGCGGGGGTCATTTGGAGAAATGCCGGGTAGCAGTTGGCTAAAGCCTTGACCCTCAACCACAATATTGTGCTTGATATTTTGCAAACGGAGATAATTACCTACTACCTGCGCTCGTTGTTGGCTAAGTTTTTGGTTAAAGTCAGCAGAGCCAATCTGAGACGTATGCCCAATTACTCGCACAGCTACAGTTTGTAGGTTGAATTCCGAAATTTCCTGAGCCAACTGATTCAGTGTTTGCTTACCCTCGTCCACAAGTTCAGCAGAGCCAATGGCAAATTTCACATCTCCTCGTACTTGCAAGTTGCCAATATTAGGAGCAGCTTTAATTTGGTTAGCATTGAGTTTGTTATTGGAGGCAATAACTTTTCCTTTCCCTGTTAGTCTGTCTGCTAGTTCTGGGTTATCGGCACGCACCAAGTCAATCAGATTTTGGCTATTGCTCGCAGCCTTAGTAATGAACTGAGAGGTAAACAAATCTTTGGGATTCTCAGGAACCTGATTCAGTTTACCTGCCAACGTCAAAACCGCAGCCGTAGAACCAATTCGTTTCTCTAACGTGCCATTTGTTAACCAGTCTTTAGCTTCAAGAGCGGGAAAAAAGTCAATACCTTGTAAAACAAAATTTGCATCGCTGGGTGATAGTTTGCCATCCTCAGCAATCTGATTTTGGAACTGCGAGGTATCACGAAGATTGCTATCAATGCGACGATAGTAAGCTGCTAGAAATTCGGAAATTTTCTCAGGTTGAGATTGAATAAGCTGATTGGAGGCAACAATCACATCTACAATTGCCCCAGGTACATCTTTACTAGATAAGACAACTGTATACCCCTGCTGTCGAGCTTTGGTGATATAAGGCTCCCAGAGAACAGCAACTGCTACATTTTGATTGGGGTCTTGCAAAAGTTTCCAAGCAACAGATGCATCTGCTACCTTATTCACTTGAAAATCTGACAACTTGAACTGATCAAATTTAGTACTTAGCATCAGAGCTAGATATTCACTGGGGGTATCACCAGCGAAAGTAATGCTCAACTGCTTTCCCTGCGATCGCATCTGCTGTATTAATAGATTAAGATCCAGAAGTGATTTCAAGTTAGAATACTTTTTTGTATTCAAAACCACCGCATCTGCGCCCACTGTGCGATCAATTAGTCCGACAATTTTCCCCTGAGGTTTTTGTTTGAGAAATTGATCCAGTGTCGTTACTAATAAGTTAGCTTTCCCCTGGTTCAAAAGATCAGATCGTTTAGCCTGATCGAATTCATCCTCATAATGCAGGTTAACTCCCGATTCTTTGTTAGATTGAAACTCTTTACTCCGAAAGGTACTGTAGCCACTAAAGGTATCACCTAAAAGAGTTAATTGTTCGGTTTTACTAATGTTATTTTGTACATTCGGAATGAAGTTGAATGATTTTTTACTTAGTAACCAAAAACCACCTATGCCCAAACCAGCAGTAATAGCAATAGCTAAAATCAATACTAATGGATTATTAGAGTTACTATTTACAGATGAATTCTGCTGAATTAGCTTCTCTCCGCAAATTTCACACTTTTTTAAACTTGGAGAGTTACGGTCATGACCACACTTAGAGCAAGTAATATAGTTGTGTTCGTTTAGCATCTTTTTATCTCGCTTCTGTTAATCCCAGTTCTGCCTGTATATTGGCTTCCATAGTGGCAACTTGTTTGTTAGTCAGCCCTAATTCTTCTTGAAGTTCAAGCAACTGTGTCTGTTGCTCAAAATCAATTTCAGTATTGCTTTCTAGAAAAGCTCGATACATCAAACCATACTCATAGAGAGCTTGTTGCTGAGAATGCCCACAGGAGAATTTAGCAATAATTTGGTCAGAATTTGCTTGAGAAATGCCATACTTTTGGCGAAAATGCTCTAGCATTTGTACTTGAGTTTCAGAAGGATTGCCGCGTCGGTAACAGGTTTCTACTAACTTCGTGAACTTTTCCAAATTACTATCCAGGTGTTCAGGTGTTTTAAAGTTTGCTGGTGAAGTTTTGGGAAGTTCAGCAGATTTTTGTACAGATGCAGATATAGTCTCAGCAGCGATAAACAAGCTGTAAGTCTTTACGTAACCCTCGATCGCTACTTCCTGCTTACGGTAGTTAGCATTGTCCTTACCACCCGCAAGAGTCTTTTCTAGTTCTCTCAGATGTGCCATAAGTTTTTGATAAAGCCCCTGTTTTTCGGCTTTTGTAACCGCTTGTTGACCGACATTTTGGAGTACATCTTCCAAAATCTCCCGTACTCTGCGATTATGGTCACTAACAAGATATTCTTCGGCTTCTTGCCAGTCATTTCCCAGAACCTGGGTCTTTTTTAACCCTGTCAATTTGTCTTGATAGTGAAAACGTATTTCCGAGTATTTACTAATTGAATTTTCTTCCTCAACCACTAACCCAAAAATTTGAGCCAGAATCAGGTTTTGTTTCGCCTGGACTTCAGCTTGAGTTGCCGGCATATGGTCTTGAAACTGGCGATAATCCTGATGGGTATGCAAAGGATTCTTGTCTGACTGAGACACAGACCGATAAACTGTCCGCATCCGATCCATTCCCTCGATTAGCCTGAGAGGAAAGGCTCCTATTTCTTGAACAAAGTAAATGTGGTGAGAGTCACCTAAAGGACGAATATCTTTATCAGTAAGTGTACTGGTCTTGCGAATCATCGGGAGTATTATACTTACAGCCGGATCTGTAGGTTTATTACCGCCTTGAATACCGACTATAGTTTGCCGCTTTTCGGCTCTATCTTCCCAACCTAATCGAGCTTGTTCTTGGCTGAAGCGTAAGAAAGGCTCACTTTTTTCAAAGATAGTCTTAATCTGAGCTTCCTGCTGTTCTACAGTTGGGTATTCTTCCAGGAACTTGCGAGCTGTGGAGATTTGGATCTTACCACTGCCGACAAATTCATCTAGAGAGCGATTCAAAATCCGCTCAAACAAATCCTTGAGCCTCAAGTTGTCGAAAGTGTATAGATCAAACAGTTTTGTCCCTAACTCTCCCAATATCTGCTGCGAAATTACCTGACAGATGTTCTCCTGCTTTTCGGCAATGGTCTTGTTATAAATTTGGTCTACATCTTTGCTGTCATAAATTAAAATTCCGTTAACTGTTAGTACTCCAGTTTCACGAATATAAGCTTGTTCTTGATCGAGAAATCGAGCTTTCAATATCTCGCAGTTGCGTTCTAGAGCAGTCAAATCTACCAGCAAACGCTCAATTTCTGCCTTCAAACTATCCAACAGATCTACTGCCAATGTCCGGGCTTTTACTTCTACTTTTGATATATACAGCGACTCAAAAGCCTGTGTAATTCCCCTGAAGTCTTCATCAATCAGATTTTTGCGATTCAGTGCATAAATGAGTTGTTTAGCATGGTCATCTATCTGCTTCAGTAGAACTTGTAAAGTATTTGTTGCAGAATGCTCTTTAGGCAACCAGTTTTTTTGTCTGTCTTGGTCAAACTGGCTACGATACTCTGTAAAGATGTCTAGAAGTACTTCTAGGAAATGACGAGCAAATTTTGGCCCGCGAAAACGGTCTTCAATGATTTTGTAGACAACCTGACGCAGTTCTTGGCGCTTTTGGGGAATCAGTTGGCTCAGGTTATCCCACATCTTCTGAAAGTAATCACTCCAGCGCCTTGGGTCTGTATCACTGTCGTAAAAGTGAGACTTGTATTTATCTTGTTCTACTGATATGAAACGCTGTAGGTTCTCGAAGGGAATATTTAGGTCGTTGCGACGTTTGCGTAAGCCTGCTACCCAATCAGCCACTTCCTTGCTGTAGGGTTTCATATTATCGCCAAGGCTAATACTGTTGAGTAACTGATGCTCATTTTCAGATTCCGCTAATCGTAGATTAGGCAGGATTTCTGTTTTAATCACATCACGCATCGCCGCTGGAGTGGGAGTAGGGTTAGACCACCAAGTAATTAACTGACCTCCTAATCGTAAGGCGCAAGCATTGAGAACCCGCTCTACAGGAAATTGAATGCTCGAAAGCCCGAAACTAATAAAATTCTGAGGATAACCTTTGGAATCAGGACTAGCCCAATGTTTGCGAATATTGTCACGGACAAGTTTTTTGTATTGACTGAACCCAGAGCTAAAGTCCAAAAAAATGTTTTGGGAAACCATTTCCAAAACAGAGTTGAGGCTAGGAAAAGTTACTTTATCGTTGCTGTTACCAACTAGGTAACAGAAGTTAAAAGGTACGTCTTGACTACTTTGGGAACTGATGCGATCGCTCGGATTCGGGCTATACTGAGTTTGAAAACGAGTATCGTTGCGCGAATAGTGGTTTAGCTCCATTAGGGCACTATAGGCATTAGCTACTACCCGATCACCAAGCCCTGCAAAGGCTCCTGGAAGCACTAAATAAGCTGAGGATTGGGGCAAATCAGAAGGAGGAACCCAATCTCGCAAGTTATAGGCAATGTCAAGCACCATACCAGAGCCAGTCCCTCCGGAAAGAGAGCAGACTATGAAAATGTTGACACCTTTATCTAGCTGGACTCCCCAACGATCCAGCATAAACTTTTCATGACCAACAATCCTGGATCTAACGTTATTGAAGCTAGTTTTAATATTTTGGTAGTTCAAAGTGAAGGCAAACTTTCCCAGCGATCGGATTTGTCCGGCTCCAGCTAGGATTGAATCAGTGCCCTTGAGTTGACTGGGAAACCATTCAGCTAAATATTCGTAGGCAGAAAGCTTATTTAGAATAGCTTTAGCGTCTTCCACCTTGGCCCACACCTGTTCAGATGGGCGAAGTGAAATGTCTTGCTTTAACACAACCTGTGGTTCAGAAACCTTTGCATTCTGTTCGGTGTCAATGTGTAAAAATGACAGAATAGGTAAAGCATCCAGGGAGCCGTAAGTCTCTACAATCATTCGGCGGACTTTGATCAGAACTTCCTTTCCTGTTCCTCCCAGTCCAATTACTACGGTGGGAGTCATTCCAATATAATCGGCCATTTGTAACACTCACTTTACTTAAAGTTACTGTATATAGTTTTAGGATTCATATTCTGTAAATATTCTCAAACCGTAGTTGCTATGCGCGAATCTGCACGGACGACAAGCGATCGCTCACATCAAAACCGAGCAAGCATTGCTCTTCTAAAGAAACCTACTGCCAGAACTAATTCGGCAAATACTTCGCCAGTAAATCCTAGCCCTGACCGCCCATCTCGTCCAACATTCTCTCAATCTTCTCCATCGCTAGCGGCGACGGTTTAGAGCGTCTATTTTCCCAACGATTAATCGTGGTATAAGTAACGCCTAGAGTGGCTGCAAATTGTTCTTGCGTAAGCCCAGCCAAAAGTCGCAGATCACGAACGATCTGCCCCACCTCTGGCTGGTTGATAGCCAAGGGTTTTTTGATAGTCATTTAACTTCTAAACTTGATTCACTAGCTTAAGTCGCTAATGCTATATTCTTTGTTACATATTATTCATGCTAAATCTGCACAACCACCGTACATACACTGAAATATGTTTTTATAGTAAAATTTATTGCTTTGATTAAGGGAGTTTTTTAAGTAGACATCTCCGAAAAAGAATGTAGAGACGCGAAATTTCGCGTCTCTACAAGGGTTCTAGATAACGCATATTTAATTAGGACTTACGCATCAAGTACGAAATGTAGTGGCAATTCATGAATTGCCACTACGGTAAATCAAGGCTTTCACTACCTTTTGCGTAAGTCCTGTTAATTTCTGGAGATGTCTAGTGATGTTGAACTTGAATTCAAGCAACGAAAAATTGGCAAACAGCGATCCTAAATAGGGTATTGCTGAAAAAGTAATAATTTACAGCAGAATTCAGGAGCGGAGCGCGGTTCAGGTAATTTTTCTGGTTCTTGGGTATTTTTTTATTTGGAAGTCCCTAGATTCAGTATTTTGCCTATGGGATGCCAATTTTTATAGGAATTGAAGAGAAATTAGGTTTGACGATTAACTTTACTATAGTGCTACGATCTAAGTTTGATTTAAACTAAACACTAATTTCTCAATACAAACAACTAATTTAATTGACACCTAAGACTTAGTTTCCTGTGTCTGTGCGTCGATGATTACACTCCAGTCATCGTTTTTCACCGCAACTTCAAGTTGACGCTGACGTTCGGCTTCACTCGCATCTATTGTTTCTGACTCTTTAGAGAGGGTTGTGTCAGCCATTGCTTTCCGCAGTTTTAGCTTTTTCTCCTCATAGGCTTGACGTTGGACCTCTGACATTACCGCCTTCGTAGCTTCGCCTACTGTGCTAGCCCACATTGCGCTTTCGGAAGCATTACCAGGTGGCGTACTTTCGAGTTCTGCTATCCACACATCTCGCAAATCTTCCATTTCTTGACGCTTCGGGAACTTGAATGCTTGCACGCGGACAAAAGCACACTTTTGCTGACCATTTTGGGTGACATGGCCATTTAAGGAAATCAACACATTCCGAGAATAGCCAATTTGCTGCGTGCGGCGTTCTGCGTCCAATACGGCGTAAACACCTGCAATTTTCGCGTTCTGAGCAGCCGCACTCCAAACCTGAAGGTCAATGATTTCAGTACCATTGTTTGCCAGTTCAGGAGTTATACTCACCTCAATGGCGGCGTGTTCGTCGTCGGAACTGTACAAAAAGTCATGTAGTCCACGGTGGTTTATGGGGACATTTTGATGTTCAATTGGCGAGTTGTGCTGAGTTTCCATTGCAGTTGATCTCCGAGTTATTAATTAGCGATGTCTACGACGAGCTTCTCTACCAGACGCTACGCGTAGCTTGCTTCCCCGTAGGGGTACCCTTACGCAAGCAAATATATGCCCTTAAAATATTGAAGCTTAAATTTACTCACATCTCCAAATTCTTGCTCTTAAAGATTCTGACAAAGCCAAAACAGCTATTAGACTTCCTATGAATCAATTAACGCCTAAAAAGTGGATATTTATCAAACAAAGACTAACTCCTTATTTGTTTTTGCTACCCGCTTTGGTTCTTTTGGGCTTAACTGTGTTTTGGCCTGCACTGCAAGCATTTTACCTTAGCTTTACTCGCTATGAAGATATTGCCCAGCCGCCACAATGGATAGGTTTTGCCAACTTCTTCAAGCTTTGGAAAGATGCAGTTTTTTGGAAAACCTTGGAAAACACTTTTTTATATCTTGTGGGTGTAGTACCAATTTTAGTAATTGCTCCCTTAGTGCTGGCAATTTTGGTAAATCAGAAACTGCGGGGGATGAATTGGTTTAGAGCAGCCTACTACACCCCAGTGGTAATTTCAATGGTGGTTGCGGGAATAGCTTGGAAATGGCTGTATGCAGAAAACGGATTACTGAATCAGTTCCTGAAAGCTTTAGGTTTTTTTCCAGAAGGTATTCCTTGGCTAACTAGCCCAGCCAAAATTTTTGGTATTGTACCAATTTCTCTTGCCAGCGTGATGGCTGTTACCGTGTGGAAGGGACTAGGCTACTACATGGTGATTTATTTAGCGGGGTTGCAATCAATTCCTGCTGATGTCTACGAAGCTGCTGCGATCGATGGCTCTGATGGTATCAGCAAACATTGGGATATGACCATACCTTTGATGAAGCCATATTTAGCATTAGTGGCAGTAATTTCGGCTATTTCTGCAACCAAAGTGTTTGAAGAAGTATACATTATGACTCAAGGGGGACCACTCAGTAGCTCGAAAACGATTGTTTATTATCTATATGAACAAGCCTTCAATAATTTGGAAATTAGCTATGCTTGTACGATTGGGCTAGTGTTATTTTTGATAATTTTGGGGTTATCAATTTTGCGATTAATTATTAATCAGCAAGGGGACGATAATATTACAATCTAATATTGACTTAATTTAAGTAGATTAAATTTATAAAAATCATCTCCGATCATCTGAAAATATTCAAATATCGAGATTCAATGAAAACAGACACGATTTTTTACACCTTATTCCAAACTCTTCTAGGTGTGTTATTTGAAATTTTGGAACAATCCCCATCTCTGGCATTGCACTACCAATTTACCTCAGTAGAAATCAAAGAGTTAGCACGTCGCATCGATGGTTTATTCTTACCCAAACCTGACTTCCCAGAAGACACAATCTATTTTGTTGAGGTACAGTTTCAGCGCGATAATGATATTTACTGGCGAATAATAACAGAAGCTTTCCTGTATATAAATCAATATATCCCTCTTCTGTCACTCTCCGAAAACTTTTGCCATTTCTGAATTCTAGAGCTTTTGTATATGAAGCGATCGCGCGATTATTTTCTAATAACAA
>NZ_JBALCS010000042.1:0-22082 GCF_036919555.1 Nostoc sp. | reverse complement strand
CTGATTCCTTGATATGCTCTGCGAAACTGGTTTTAACCTGATTATTTATTCTCCCACTAATATGGTCTGTTTATTTACGCCGTACTGTACTAGTGATAGGCTTTTGGCTTTTTTTATTTAAAAAGTCTTTTAAACTCCTCCGATTATTGGGGGAGAGATATGTTGTAGAAATTGCATTTGAATCAAAAATATACTCGCGCCTCTCGTTATAAAAAATTGCATCAATACTTTTGATATCTATAAAGTGAAGGTTAGCCTTCATCAAAGCTACAAGTATTTCAGCTAAGGAAGCTTGTATCTCATAATCTTGAATTTGAAAAACGATAGGATTAAAATAAATTATCATTTATTTTCTCGTCTTTTTTATTAAGTACCTTTTGCATTTCTAATATTTCTTTCAATCCCTCATCAAAAACCCCATCTCGCCAATCGCTCAAAACCCCATCTTCATCGATTGTAATTTCCATTAACTCTTTACCTTTGATTTCAGCATCTTCTAACCAGTAAATTATTACATCATCCTTTGTGAAACCAAAATCATTTTCAACTATTAGCTTACGAAGACGTAAGAGCATATTTTCAGAATGAGTCTCGATGATAAAAGTCTGATTATTTTCTTTTGCAGATTTAGCAAATAACTCTGCTAGATCGCCATGTGCGGCAGGATGCAAATGTAGTTCTGGCTGTTCTATAACAATCATAGAATTGGGTCTATCCGTAATATTGGCTCGAACTACCAAAGGTAAAACTTGGCTCATTCCTTGCCCAACATCTACAATATTTACATCAGTATCATTTTTAGAAAGTAAAATTTGAATAAGAGGTTTTTTATCCCTATCATCTACTTTTAATTCCCAACCGTCAAAATGGTCTTTATACCACTTTCCTACATTTTTGTATAACTCATCGTCTTTCTTTGATTTACTTATTCCAAGCATTGCATAAGCATTTTCACCTATGATACCTGTGTATCGAAATTGTGTCTGCCCCGTCAAATAAAAATATCTTTTAGGCAAAATTCTAAACGGGCCAATATAATCAACAACAATTTGCTCAATTTCAAAGTTTTTAGATAAATTCTTAGTACTATTTTTTTAAAAAACTTATTAGGAATA
Source organism: Nostoc sp. (assembly GCF_036919555.1). GTDB lineage: Bacteria > Cyanobacteriota > Cyanobacteriia > Cyanobacteriales > Nostocaceae > Nostoc. Next base: position 20,967 of record NZ_JBALCS010000042.1, on the reverse strand, counting down.
AATCCTTTAAATTCGCAATCATAGATTTTTTTACTAATAGCGTCAAAGTATCCATCATCATTAAGCTCAAGCTCAAATTCATGTATGTTATCTTTATATTTCTATTGAAAAATATCTAATCCATAGCTGTCTGGTTTTTTCAGTAAACTAATTTCTATTTGGACATCATTATCAAATACAATATTAAAAATTAAAGGAATTCCACCTGGGTTATTCTCAAAAAATAAGTTGTCAAATTCTCCACCTAACTCTACCCCATTATTATTTAGTAATAACGGTATATCAATATTACCCATAAGTGAGTTCTCAAATAAGGTAAATAGTTTGGCAATAGAGCTTTTACCTGAACTATTTTTGCCAATTAAAACAGTAATTGGCTTTAATTGCATTGTCTGCTTTTCAGAAAATGCTTTATAATTTTCAAACGAAACGGATTTTAGTTTCATAATTTTTAATTATTTAATTTCTAAACATAAGCATCAAGTATATTTTTTTATTATCGTACCAGGTGGTTGAGTTATAGGCTATTTGGGCATTGCTGAACAACTCAGATCAGTTATGAGAGATTATACTGCTGACAGTCAAGGTCAAATAGGCATTTCTCAAGAACAAGCGATCGCTCTCATGCTATCAAAGTACGAAAACGTCACAGTACTGTTAGCCGGTTTCGACTATTCTAAGTAATGAGGTGGTAGATATTTTCGCTGCTGCTGGGGTGGAAAATCCTGATATTTCCATCCTCTCCGATGAATTTTTAGCAGATGTCCGCCAACTACCCCAGCGCCACCTAGCTTTAGAACTAATTAATCAACGACGAAATTTGACAAATATTTTGTCGCTCTACAATAACTCAACTTAAAAGTGATAGCTCTTGACACCAACCAAAGGTGCGATCGCCTTTTGTTACCAAACCTCAAGCCGTTGTTTCAGAACTACGGCAGGAAAATCAGCCAGAACTTATAGCCAAAACTGTACATCTTGGTAGCATTGAGTGAAGTACCCGTCAGCAAGGGAGCGAGGGCGATGTACGCAACCGTCACACAACCACTGACTTTTGAAGAGTTTCTTGCCTGGGACGATGGTTCAGGCAGAGACTTTGAGCTATTGGATGGGATTCCCGTGCCATTATCAGAACCAAATGCAAATCATGAGGATTTGATCGAGCGCCTGTGTACCTACTTAGAAAATCACTGCCAAGAAAATGACCTGCCTTACATCTCGCGCCAGTCCAAGCAGGTTCGGCTCAAAACAGCACCACCAGAAAAGGAAAAAAGCCGGAAAGCAGATATTGTCATATTTGCTAGACAAGAATGGCTGAGGATGAAAACTAGCTCTAGTTCTGCTGCTGCATATATTCCACCACCCGGAATCATTGAGGTCGTTAGCAACAACTGGAAGGACGACTATCTGACAAAACTTGCTGAATATGTTCGCGTAGCGTCTCGAAGAGAGGACTTGGGCGTTTTCGAGTACATCATTGTGGACTATGCTACTTTTGGTGGTATTCGGTTCATTGGCTCTCCCAAGCAGCCAACCATTACAATCTACCAACTTGAAGATGGAGAGTATTTACCCCCAAAGGTGTTTCGAGGGCAGGATCGAATTGATTTTAGATTGTTTCCGAACATTCCCTTAACAGCTGAACAGATTTTTGCAATGAGTCGCTGATTAGTATTACTGTCTCAGATAATGTTGGAGCCGTCAGGCTAACTTCTGGCGGCTCCACATTTTCTATTATTGGAATTTCTGGATGATTTTCTGAGATTGCTCAAATTCTGACAATTCAGGTCATGTGGAAAAACCCACGAAAGACCTAACCCCCTAGCCCCCTTCCCGACACGGGAAGGGGGAAAATTCAAAGTCTCTCTCCTTGTAGGAGAGAGGTTTTCCAGATAGATACCGTGAAAAGTCAGGCTCAAATTCACACAACACTTTGAGCAGATGGCTTAGTTAATGGTATTTCATCAATCTCAGCATATTAAAAGCTGCTACCAACTCGGGCTGGCAGCAGCTTCTCTACCAGATGCTGCGTGAAAGCCAACGCCAAAGGCGATCGCGCCTTGTGTTCTGGTAGGTGATGCAGAAGAATTATGAAAGTATATAGGACTCATATTTTATTTTTGAAAAAACTCAGTACATGTCTACTACCTTCTTTCCTGTTCCCTGTTCCCTACATACGCAAGTAATTTCAGGAATCAAATCGGATTCCTATATTCCCAAATTAACGCCTCTGAGGGCTTTCGATTTTGTCTTAAGATAGAATCAGAAATTGGATACCTTGAATAAGGAGGTTGCTTCTATGCCTTATCCCAACCTCAGCCGCGAAGAAATTGCTCAACGTGGCGAAAAAGTTTACCAGGAGCGTATCCGTACCCAAGTCGAAACAGCAGATAATATCGGCAAAATCATTGCAATTAACATCACTACAGGTGATTACGAAATCGATAACGATTTCATCGTGGCTTGTCATCGGCTGCAAGCTAAACAGCCAAACGCAATCATTTGGACAGAGCGAATTGGCTATGATGCTGTTTATGCAGTCGGTGGTACGTTGGTTAGGAATGTGGATTAAATAAACTGCAAAACTTGGTTTAAAGACTTTTAAATAGCAGGTTAGCCGATGAGCAAGAATTGTAAGTTAATAAATCCACGTTCCTTAACGTCTAAGCACACGCTCCGATAAGGGCATACCGCATTATATATTAATCATCTATCCAAATAATCTTAATTCATGCAAAAAATCGTATCCGATCCAAAAATAATGATGGGTAAACCTGTCATTTTAGGAACTCGTATTACAGTTGAGTTAATTCTTGAAAAACTTGCTGCTGGTGAAACACCTGAACAAATACTTGAAGCGCATCCGCGACTTACCGATGAAGGAATTAAAGCAGCTTTGGCATTTGCGGCTCAAGCTTTAAGGTATGATGTGGTTTATCCAACAATTGAGAAAGCTTCTTGAAGTTTTTAGGAGACGAAAATTTAGATTGGCAAATTGTTGAACGTCTGCGGCTTGATGGTCACGAAGTTTTGTATGTTGTGGAAATGAAACCAGGAATTGGTGACGATGAAGTTTTAACCTTGGCTAATAGTGAAGGTGCAATTCTATTGACATCAGATAAAGATTTTGGTGAGTTAGTTTTCCGTTTGCGTCGAATTGCAACAGGTGTCGTGTTAATTCGGTTATTCGGTTTATCTCCAGATGATAGAGCAGAAATTATTGCCAATGCCATTAATCAACATGCAGATGAATTATTAGGAGCTTTTACTGTTATTTCATCTAAAAGTATTCGCATTCGTAAAATGACGTGATGTAGAAAAATTAAAAGAGGCGTTTTCCAGCGACTACGATAGAAAAATAAAATCCCTATGACCTGCTATTAGTTAAGGTATTAGGGATTTTTACTTACGGGACTAGTGCGGCTCGAACGCACGACCTGACGCTTAGGAGGCGTCCGCTCTATCCAACTGAGCTACAGCCCCAAATAGGAAGCATATATAATCATAGCAGGAGTTTTAGCGAGATTGCCAACAATTATCCCAAGAACCGCCACCTACTTCTAAACCACAAAGAAAACTTTCTGCTTTCAGGATTATTTGAGATTTTCTGCCATTTAGTTCTCGTAACTCTAAATTTAACTTTCCTTGCATGGTGTCTCGGCAACAGTATCTTAAACCATCCTCTGTGGGCGCACGCAGAGGTGTACCAGGTAAATCGGTGGTTCCTGTCAATTCAATTTCGTAATTGGAGTTACTAGCTTTCATTTGCCATCTACCCCAAGGCTGAATTTCCCAGTCTACTTGTGAATTCCAGGGAACGAATTCATAAAACTTGCCTTGATAGTGCAAGCCAATCATCGCTACAGATTCCATCCACCACAGCACACCGCGCCGCCCACCGCCAGCAGTTAATGCTAAGTCGGGTTCGCCCTCGAAGCAATTACAGTTTATCCAAAACCATTTTTGGGGAAAAGCACCACCCCAATTTTTCTCGCCGTAGGCTGGGGCGTTGGTGAATTCGTAGATTTTGCCATTCCAGTCAATCTTCCCACTGGCTAAACCGTGAGCCATCAAAATTTGCCATCCAGGTTCAAAAATCTGCAAGAATGACACCCAGCCTGCGGTTGATTGCTGAATGGTATTTTGATTACCCCAACCGTATACGGGTTGAATTTCATACTGCCAACGGCAATAATTATTGGTGGCGCGATCGCAAATAATTCCCTGATTCAAGGTGGCTGTGGCTTGATATCCCTCTTGAACATGATGCTCAAACTCTGCTGGAAGCAGGTATAGGGGAGAAACTTGCAAATCCGTTTTACCCCAATGACCTAAACCCAGAACATCTCGACTACCCCAAAATTTCTTCACATCAGGAAAAGTACGGCATAAATACCCATCATCCGGGCCGAGGATTTGGGCTGCACCGCCGCTATAGGGTTTACCGCCGATGGGGTCTTCAATGGAGTACATAAAGGCGAATGTTTGCCCAATTTCCGGTAAGGTGACGCGATAATACCAGCCTTCAAAGAAGCGGCGACTACTACCATCCCAGTGATAACCAGAATGGGGCGTTTGAGTTGATTGGAGAAGATTTAGGGGAATAGTTAACATAGATTTATATAGTTGCTTATTTCTCAGTATGCGCGATGATCTCGATATCAATTATGCTTATGAAATTCTTGGGCTGGAACCTGGTGCATCACAAGCACAAGTGAAGCGAGCTTACCGTCAACTGGTGAAAATTTGGCATCCCGATCGCTTTGTTGATCAAAAGCAAAAGCAGGAAGCTGAGGAAAAAATCAAATCAATCAACGCAGCTTATAACCAGCTTAAATCTGAAAGTACATCTGAGGCTCCCACTAGTAAAAATCCATCTTCATCTTCGCCTACAAATCCCACAAAAATATCTGTCAATCGTTGGGATGCAGAAACTTTCTATACTTTGGGAGTAGAGAATGCTACAAAAGAAAGATATGAGGATGCGATTGCAGATTTTACCCACGCAATTCGTCTCAATCCACACTATATTGAGGCATACAAATATCGTGGGCTAGTTTGCTCTCAACTGGGATACGAATATAGAGCTGCTTCAGATTTAAATAAAGCCGCACAAATAGAACAAGAGTTAAAAAATCCGGGTGCTGTGCGGACATCACGATCACCTAGATATACATCAAAACCTAGACCTCTGGTAAAAAGATTTTGTCAAGGGATTAAAAGTTTATTGCGGCTAAATCGGCGTTGGAGATAAGAAGCGGAATACATATCATTTGTAGGGTCACAGCCTTGGCGAATAGAATTCGCGGCTACACAAACGAAGTCCGCCTCCGCAGACTAAGAGAAAATTAAGGTTTTTTAACCCAGGTCGGTGGGTAAAGCCTCGTGTAGACGCGGTTTATAACCGCCCTTTTAACTGTGCCCTTACTGTGTGTTGCTTCAGATGGCGACACTATACCTTGAGTTAGATAGTACTTGTAATTGGGAATACTAAGTTTAGTAAGATTTGCTGCTGATTTCTTAGTTTTCCTAGTATGAGCGATCGCTTTGATATAAATCATGTTTACGATATCTTTGGGTTAAAACCAGGTGCATCTGTTGATGAGGTCAAGCAAGCTTATCGCCAGATGGCTAAAACTTGGCATCCAGATTGTTTTCTAGAACCGCAGCAAAAGCTAGAAGCAGAAGAAAAAATCAAAGAAATTAATCAAGCTTATGCAGCGTTAAAATCTTATCAGCCAAATGAGATAAATCAATCTGCTTCCACTTCGACCAAAATTGATTTCACTCCATCCAATGCTGAAAGTTTCTACAAACTGGGCATGGATAAAGCTCAAAGAGGAAAATATACTGAAGCAATTGAAGACTTTACCCAAGCAATTCGTCTAAATCCCAACTACTTTGAAGCCTATAAATATAGAGGGCTTGCTTGCTCGAAACTAGGATATGAAAATAGAGCCGAGTCAGATTTCAAAAATTCTATACAACTGGAACTGAAACAGAAAAAAGCAGCACCCAAACCTACATCGCCACCGCCAAAGCCAGCAACGCCGCCGCCACCACCACCTAAATCGCAGTCTCAACCTTCACCGTGGAAATGTGTACACACCCTGAGTCATCTGAACTGGGTTTTTACAACTGTAATCAGTCCAGATGGGCAAACTCTGGCTAGTGGAAGTAGTGATAAGACTATCAAAATTTGGCATCTCGACACAGGTAAATTGCTACATACTCTCACTGGTCATACAAAATGGGTAAGATGCCTAGCCTTTAGCCCAGATAGTCAAACTCTGGTTAGTGGCAGTGATGACAGCAGCATGATGATTTGGGAAGTGTCTACAGGTAAATTACTCAACACGCTCAAAGTACATTCAACCCCAGTTTTTTCTGTAATCATTAGTCCAGATGGTCAGACTGTCCTGAGTGGCGGTAGAGACACCACTATCAAGATTTCCCATATAGAGATGGGACAATTACTACACGTCCTCAAAGGTCATTCTTACTTGGTCTACTCCCTTGCTATTTGCTCAAAGCAGCAGATTTTAATCAGTGGTAGTGCAGACAATACCATTAAGCTGTGGAATTTGAAGAGTAGAAAACTGCTGCAAACTATCAACGGGCATTCAGGTTACGTGACTTGTGTCGCCATTAGCCCTGATGGACAAATTTTAGCTAGTGGCAGTTATGACCAGACTATCAAGTTATGCAACATCAGTACAGGTAAGCTAATTAACACACTTGCCGGACATGATAATTATGTTTGCGCGATCGCTTTTAGCCCCGATGGTCAGCATCTCGCTAGTGGTAGTGCAGATCATACGGTGAAACTATGGGATATTAACACCGGACAAAATCTTTATACTTTGGATAACTATTCAGATTGGGTTAACTCTGTCGCTTTCAGTCCTGATGGCAAAACTTTGGTTAGTGGTAGTCGAGACATGACAATCAAGCTTTGGCGCTGCGATGTCTAACGAGAAATTAAAAATTTAGATGATTTCAGTAAATTGCTAGATTTTGTATAAAAACATCAGATAATAACTTAATAACATCCATCTTTCGGATACTTTTTCTTTAGATTAAGTATTAACTCCTTAGAAATAGAGCCACTTGCTGATCACAGAGGTTATACTGAAAACTCCTAACATTTGAGTAGCAAATAAAACTGATATTCATCAGCAACATACATTTTTGGACTCATTAAAACCTCTCGTTTTTACAAAGCTTTAGTTTCTCAATATCGTATCAAGGAGTTAAATCAACAGTTATGCCTATTCCTACCAATAAAGGCGAAAGTGAAAATAGTGAAGTCAAGCAAGAGTCTTACACCGATAGTAATGGTGATACTCACAGCCACGTGATACGAACCACTGAAACATCTAAAAACAACACACCTGATCCCAACTCTTACCAAAAAGGTTACGTACAAGGTCGAAATACTGAGCATGGGAATCAGCAAGCTAATTTAGCCGAGCGTGATAATAACAATGCCAATGGTGGTTTGTTGTTGGGTATTATTATTACTTCCGTGCTTGCTTTAGTTATAGGTGGGGTCTGGTACTTCAGCCAGCAAAATAACGCACCGGTTAACAATATTGTGCCAGTCGTAGTTCCTGTACCGAGTAAGAGTAGTCCAACTCCTAGTGCATCTGCTCAACCACGAACGACAATCATCGAAAGAACCAGAGAAATACCTGTTGTTGTTCCTGTTCCTGTTCCACAACAGCAGGTTACACCTCCATCTGTACCTCGCCAACCGAATATTAACATTACTGTTCCACCCCAGCAGCCTGCGGCAGAAAAAGCACCTGTAACCCAGCCAACCCCGAAAGCGGTACAAACTCCGACGACGAGTCCAACTAGTACTACTCCGACTTCGCAGAACAAGGACGATGCTTCTACTAATACTGTCGCTCCAGGTACGAAAAGTGATACCTCTAAAACCACTCCACCTCAATAAGCAGACCAGTCAAACAGTAAATCTAATGGTAGTTCTGCTCAATAACGGCTTCTGAACTTTCAGCCCACTTGATATCCTGGCATTAACGCCAACATATCAAGTGGGACAATTTTTTAATCAATATTTCGGAATTGTTGCGATAAATTAATGGTATTTAAGTTTAGTAAAGATGGGGTGTAGCTGAACAAACATAGGCTAGATTAAGAGCAAGGTACAAACAGGTTAAAAGTTAAACAAAAACTTTCAAGTTAGAGCCTGTGCCTCCTGCTCTAATGTTCTTGCGATCGCTCTGAAGTTGTAGCATCCATTGAATGTATTTTTACATTGAGTTCAATAAGTTGTTTGGGAGGTTTGAGAACGCACAGCCGGAAAATGCCTGTCTAACTTCAAATGTAAGGATGTGCAATTCTGAGTATAGCGATGTCTACGACAAGCGATGCCTACGCCAATGCTGTCCACCTTAGTTAGTTGAGTTAGTTACTTCTGAATTCTCTAATCTTCAAGAAACCGCCCCAAGCTGCTGAGATTTATCCATCGCAGCTTCCGGCGGTTTCTGCGTTGAGTTAATTAAAATGTTCAGAATTGTTAATGACTAATTAAGGTAATCACAGTTACTTCTGGCGGACAAAATAAGCGTCCTGGTTTATAAGTTCCTAAACCCCGATTGACATATAGTTGATTTTTTTCAACCTTGTGAAACCCTTGCGCCCACTCCCAATATCGCACTACTTTAGAACAGTCTCCCAGGAAAAATGTCACCCAACGCCGTAATTTTTTGGGAATTTGTTTGAGTAGCTTTTTATAATAGAGTACTAGAGGTCCAATGCCCGGAATTACGATGTGACCACCGTGCGTATGACCAGATAGTTGCAAATCTACGCGCCATTGTTGCAATATCTTGGCTGTATCTGGGTTATGGGATAAAACGATGCGGGGTGTAACGGAGTCTAGTTGATTCATGACTGGTGCAGGGTGGAATTCTCGTGACCAATAATCAGCTAGTCCTATTAGTGGTAATTCTTTTCCTAGTGGATAGGCGATTTCATTCCAAAGCACATGCACCCCAATGCTAGTTAACGCCTGGGTCACTTCTGCTTTTGAGTGGCTGTAATAGATATCGTGATTACCAAGTACGGCGTAGATACCACAGCGACTTTGCAGATGTTTGAGTCGAAGCACCAGTTGGTGAATTGGCGTGGGATCGTCAGTTACGTAGTCACCAGTCAATAGAATTAAATCTGGTTCAGCTTCGTTAGTAAGTGCGATTGCTTTTTCTAACATATCTTCCGATAACCGCAAACCATCGTAGTGAAAATCTGACAACTGCACTAGCGTTGTACCTTGTAAAGATGCAGGAAGATCCGCAATCTTAACCGTTATTTTATCTACTCTTAAATGTCCCGTAAACAACCAATGCATAAAGCAACCGATACTCCTGATACCAGCGTTTACAGCTTACCAAAAATCAAAATGCAACTTGAGTAACTGCAATAATTTATGTCACATACTCCAGATACAATTAACTAATTGATTTATTTGAAATCGCTGAATTTAGTTATAGGGTTTTCCTGCTGCCTTCTCATTCACCTTGTAGCGTGATTATAGTAACTTCTGGGCGGCAAAATAAGCGTCCTGGGAGGTAAGTTCCCAAACCACGATTGACATATAGCTGATTTTTTCCTAGCCGATGGAAACCTTGTGCCCATTCCCAATGGCTGACTACAGAAACATTGACTTGCAAAAATGGGACTCGACGCCGCACTTTTCGGGGTATTTTTTTTACAAGCTTTTCGTAAAAAAACATCGCAGGGCCAATTCCGGGAATCACGATTTGACCACCGTGAGTATGACCAGATAATTGTAAATCGACTCGCCAGGATTGTAATATCTCCGCAGTATCTGGGTTGTGGGATAAAACGATGCAGGGTGTGTCGGGGTTTAGCTGGTTCATAACTGGTGTGGGGTGAAATTCCCGTGACCAACTATCCGCCAGTCCAACGAGTGGCAATTCTTTTCCTAGTGGATAGGCAATTTCGTTCCAAAGGACGTGAATTCCAATGCTAGTAAGGGCATCTGTAATTTCTGCTTTTGCGTGTCTGTAATGTATATCGTGATTGCCAAGAACAGCATATATACCACTGCGACTTTGCAGATGTTTGAGTCGAAGTACCAGTTGGTGAATCGGTGTCGGATCGTCAGTTACGTAGTCACCAGTTAATAGAACTAAATCTGGTTCAGCTTCGTTAGTAACTGCGATCGCTTTTTCTAACATATCTTCCGACAGCCGCAAACCATCGTAGTGAAAATCTGACAACTGCACCAGCTTTTTACCTTGTAACGATGCAGGCAACCCTGCAATGTTAACCGTCAATTTCTCTGTACTCAACGGCCCAGATAACAACCAATGCATAAGACGTTCAATAAAGCTCAATCATAGCGCTTACAGCTTAACTGAACATTGTCGGTTTGTGTGTAGCGGCCAGTGCAACTTCTTGAAAATTTTATGAAAGTTGTAGACTTTAGCCTATTTATACTTATTTAAATGAGACGTAACTTTGCTGTTATTTTATATCAGAGTATGGTGCATTTCTCTGAAAGAGTGGGGATAGTGAATAAACTATACGGTGAAGGTTGATTTTGGTAGAGTATACTGTATTATATACTACCGCATTGAACCAAAACACTTAAAGCTGTTTATGTCATCACCATTAGAGCCACAATTCATTAGGAGTTTTCCCGAATTTGAGCAGCACGTAGCAAAACTGATCCATAAAGCAGATTGGACAGTTGAAACTGCAAAGATTAATCAACCTGGCTATGATCTAGTGGTCAAAAAAGGAAACCTAGTTGGTGTTGTTCAGGTTAAATGGCTAAAAGGTAACGTAACAGCACCGCAGCTTTTAAAGTTTGCTGACTTTTTAGATTCTGACGAAGGTAAAAAATTTAATTTTGGTTGGTTCATAACTACAAAAGGATTTGGCGGCCCAGCATTGGCATTAATGAGAACCTGGGGTAAAGATACTAAAGTTCGCTGTGGGATTGCCCATGAAAATAAGCTGATTACGATTGATGACACCGTATACCCTCCCCCACCTCCGCCAAAAAAAGTTTATTTTGGAGTTTTTACCTGTAAAGGCGGAGTAGGAAAAACAACTGTAGCAGGGCATTTAGCAGGAGCATTAGCGCTGCAAGGATTTAATGTGGCGCTTGTGGACTTAGATCCAGAACAAAATCTGCAAAAATAAGTAGGTGATGGGGTTTTTGTGCCCAATCCTAAAGGGGTAGGTACAACTATTCAAGTATTTGATGGAGATGATTGGAATGAAGATTCTGCCCGTGACTGTCAAATAGTAATTTGCGATTGCTCACCTGCACTAGAACGTAATCCCTCAGATATCATTAAGCGATTGGATTATTGTATTATCCCAACAACCTTCAATCCACTGGGAATAAGTAAGCATGATAAAGTTATTCAAGAAACTGTTACACAAATACGTGAAATCAATAATGAAGCTCATTTATTTGTGCTAGTTAACAATTTTAAAGATCCTGGAATTAAGCGTTTAAGGCTTTTAAAAGAAGTCTATTCTAATGCTTATAAGGAAATTAGCAAAAAAGATAATAAGTTTCATTGTATAGATCCAGAAGAAGTTTGTATTCGGGCTAGGGACCTACTTTACTACTGGGGTATACATATACTCGAAAACCCAGAAAATCCTGCCAGTAGATTAGCATTTGATCTGGTTGGTGGAAGATGCTACCCGCGTGAAGATTTTATCAACTTAGCAGATTACATTGAAAGACAAGCTGGCATAGGAATTCTTAGAGCTAATTAAGACTTTTAAACAAAAATTACACTTAGCGCTCGCACAGCATTAGATTACCAGCAATTATTATTTTATTTATAAACAATTAAAAAAATAGCGCCAACCTCATTGCAGGTTTGCACTATTTTTTTGATTTAATTCACAGTTAAAAATAGTTAGATAAATTTGCTAAATCTTTCTCGTTAGATTCACCGCAATCTTATTTCTATACAGCACTGCGGTTGGTTAATAAATTCCACAGGAAGACTGCGACAATTGCACCGAGAACTGCCACCCCAATTCCTGGAATGCTGAAAGTAGGAGATGCCAGAGCTAAAGTCCCCGTACTAAAGAATACACCTAAACTACCGCCAACAAAAGCACCGATGATTCCTAGTACGATTGTTCCCAGAATTCCCCCACCTTGATGACCAGGGTAGATAGCTTTTGCGATCGCACCAGCAATTAGACCTAAAACAATCCAAGCAAGAATATTCATTGTTCTTAATTCGCTAAACGTTTTTCACTTCAATGAATTTATATTAGCAATCTTAATCTTTTGATTCCATCTATCATCAGAATTAATTATTTATATCCATAAGGAATAGTTTAACCGATACTAAGTTTTTTAAAATATAACCCACTTGAAGTAGATAATCAATTAAAAAAAAGCTCCTAGTAGGTCTTTAACTAGGGGCTTATCAAACAAACTATTGCTTGGTAATTGCAGTATATGCCTTTTAATTAGCTCTCTCCTCTACTAGAAGAATTAAGCTGAGTTTTCAAAGACTGTCTCTAAAGTAATGTAAAGGAAGCAAAATCAGGCGATATATACCACAGGCGTTGTTGTAGCAACTTTTTTACCAGCATTCTCCACTTGGGCATCGTATTTATTCTCTACGAAACGCTACGCGAATATTTCTAACTTTTAATTTTTAATTGCTTATCCCAATTACTCTCAATGACTCGATGACTGAGAAATGGGAACAGTCTGCGGTAAGACCAATGCATACTTAAGAAAAGCAGGCTTACCAAGGTGAGCAGCATAACGCCGAAAATCGTTCCATATGCCTTAGTGTGCCACGAAAATCCTGCACCTAGTCGCACAAGCTTCCACAAGCTGCCTATATCGACACTTTCGGAATCTTGAATGCTAATTGCTAAGGATGCTGCTGTGTTTTGTCGCGCAATTGTCATTTTAATTACTCCTTTAGACCTAAACACTGAGGTATTTAATCCTAAAATACGGTAAAACGATAGATTTTATGATGTTTGTATGTAATATCTCATAGCTTGATGCAAGAAGCAAGTTTTAAGAGCATTGGGGATGAGGTATTGGGCATTAGTATTGAAAATTAGGTATTAGGAATCCCTAGTCCCCAATCCCTAATTCCCAGTCAAAATGCCTAATCAAATTTGGTTATCACAGTTGCAAAAACATAAAGCGATCGCAGTCATCCGCGCCCCTAAAATCGAAGTGGGACAGCAAATGGCAATGGCTGTAGCATCTGGGGGAATGCAGTTAATAGAGATTACCTGGAATAGCGCTAGCGCCGGGGAATTAATCAGTCAACTACGCTCAGAATTACCAGCCTGTATCATTGGCACTGGTACGCTATTCAATGTGCAGCAGTTACAAGAAGCGATCGCATCTGGGGCGCAATTCCTCTTCACACCTCACGTTGACCCTGCAATGATTCAAGCAGCACAAGAAAAAAATGTGCCCATCATCCCAGGAGCGCTGACTCCTACAGAAATTGTTACCGCCTGGAGTCAGGGCGCTAGTTGTGTAAAAGTGTTTCCCGTGCAAGCAGTGGGAGGGGCTGACTATATCAAAAGTTTGCAAGGGCCACTGGGTCAGATTCCCTTAATTCCTACGGGCGGTGTCACTCTGGAAAATGCTAAAGAATTTTTGCAAGCCGGAGCGATCGCAGTCGGTTTGAGCAGTGAATTATTTCCCAAAAAGCTTGTCACAGAGGGAAATTGGGAAGCGATCGCATCTGGAGCAAGAAAGCTGATGCGACAGTTAGCTTAACTTAGAATCAAATCATCAAAAATTCATGTCTATTAAAGTAATAGATATGGAAATAAAGGTGAAAACTGATAAGTTTTCCAAGACCCATGATTTGAGTGTGAGTGTATCTAAAATGAAAAGACTAATTTCTCCTGACTGGGTGCGTCGCTTACAAATACTCCTTACTGGTACAGCACTGTCCTTAAGTGTTTTTACTACTACTGGAACGAGTGAAGTTTGGGCGAATCCCAAAGATCAAATGATTGCACAAACAATCCAGACATTACAACAATCGGATCAACGCTGGATTCAAATTAATCTTTCAAAGCAACGGTTAATAGCTTGGCAAGGTGACAGAGTGGTTTATGGAAGTGCTATTTCCTCTGGTAAAAAAGCTACTCCTACTCTTGTTGGTACTTTTAAGATTCAATCTAAGTTCAAAACTACACAGATGCAGGGAGAAAACTACAATGTTCCCAACGTTCCTTATGCGATGTTTTACCAAGGTAATTACGCTATTCACGGAGCTTACTGGCATAAGAAATTTGGCACTCCAGTGAGCCACGGCTGTGTGAATATCGCACCTAAACATGCTAAATGGCTATTCGAGTGGGCATCAGTAGGGACACCAGTAGTCATCCAGAAATAGTAGGTGAAGCAGCCAAAAAGCAATTTAGGTAAAATCATAAATAACAATAAATCAAGACAATTAAGTGATTCCTAGCAAGATTTTATGCTGGGAATCTTCGGAGTCGGAATTACTGAACTTGAAATAAAATAAAAAAGAGGGCATTCAACAATTGTCCCAAAAAAATAAGCGTAAATCCTGACAATTCCTGTGTGAAATTACAAATGCAAATATGAATTCGGGGAAAATTTGCATTTAGGCATTTAAATGACAGATTTTTTGTAAAGGTTGTCCTTTGTAATTAGTCATTAGGAATGTGGATTAAACAAAATGCAAAACTTCTGTTTCGTAGGGTGCGTTAACCAAGGGCATAACGCACCATCACAAGATTTTTGGTGCGTTACAGAAGCCATAACACACCCTACGAATAAATCTGTGTTCCTTAGTCAATAACAAATGACAAATGTGCAAATGGGACGCAGATTAGCTTAGGACTTGTCTTGAGAAGCATTAGCGGATGAATTGCGTAAATCCTCGACAGGAAGCTAGTAGTCACTCTGGAAATTTGTAGTTTTCCAGAAAATTACTTCACTTCATGATTTTTGCGTAGTTTATAAGATGAGGCACAATGCAAACTTGGATTCGCAGTGGTGGAATTCGTTCCTCTGGAAATTTTTGTACAAGCGTGGCGCTGATGGTGGTGACTTTATTCTCTTGGTCATCACCGTTAACTGGTACACCCAACTCGACTACAGCAACAGCCACGTCAGTTGATGAAAATAACATCACTGCATTTAATAATATCAGGCAAAGATCCCAACCTCGCTGGATTGAAATTGACCTGTCAGAGCAACGCTTACGTGCATGGGAAGGTAATAAAGTTATTCATTCATACCGCATTTCCACAGGTAAGCGATCGACTCCCACACCCATAGGTAGATTTCGGATTAATTCTAAGTATCGCACTCACCGAATGCGAGGCAGTGGCTACAACATTCCTGACGTTCCTTACACAATGTATTTCTACAGAGGCTATGCCATCCACGGTGCTTACTGGCATAACCGTTTTGGAACTCCAGTCAGCCACGGTTGCGTAAATTTACCTGTTAAACAAGCTCGCAATCTTTACAGCTGGGCTTCAACGGGAACTTTAGTAGTGGTGCGGAAATAATTCGTAATTAAGAGTTTCAATTACGAATTATCGTGATCATGAATTAATCATTGCTGGAATTCTTACCTTGATGTATGGACAGGTGCGTTACACTCGGTAAAGGCACCTGTTCATATATACTGTTAGACTAAAAACACATCTTCGAGGGATTCAGGAGCCATGAGCGCCACAACTACTCAACGACTTACCCTGAAGGAATTTCTGAAGCTCCCAGAAACAAAGCCTGCAAGCGAATATATTAACGGTGAGATTATTCAAAAGCCAATGCCGAAAGGGAGACACAGCCGCTTGCAAGGCAAACTCGGTGCTGTTGTTAATGAAGTCACGGAAAATCAGAAGATTGCCTATGCATTTCCCGAATTACGGTGTACTTTTGGGGAGCGGTCAATAGTACCCGACGTGGCTGTATTTCAGTGGGGACGCATACCGTTCACCGTTGATAATGAACTACCTGATAATTTTGAACTTCCACCAGACTGGACGATTGAGATTCTTTCGCCCGAACAAAAACCCAACAAAGTAATTGGGAATATTCTTCACTGTCTGAAGTATGGCAGCCGCCTGGGATGGTTTCTTGATCCTAATGACTTCAGTATTTTGGTATTTCTACCAGAGCAACAGCCAGTGCTACTCCAGGGAGAAGATTTTTTACCTGTATTACCAGAAATTGAACTTGTACTAAGCGTCAATCAAGTTTTTGGATGGTTAAAAATGGGTGGCTAGAAATAACTCGGCTGGAATGAGAAGGTGCGACACCGAATAGCCCGTCGTAGACATCGATCTCTGGCGGAAACCAAATTATAGACTTGACATCCTCCCTGACGTAAACGTACAGGGATTCCTAAGACTCACGACTTAGGTTTCTGTTTCCTTCCCTTACGGGTTTTTCGCAACTGCCCTTTAAGCTTTTGCTCATCGGGTCTTAGGTTCGCTCCACAGACTGCAACTGCGAGTCCCGCAGCCAAAATATTTTTACTGGCGTTGATATCTCGATCATGATTTGTCCCACATTTAGGGCAATCCCACTCTCGAATATTTAACGGTAATTTCTCAACAATATGCCCACAATTCCCACACCTTTTAGAGCTAGGAAACCATCGGTCAATCTTGACAAGAATTCGACCGTACCACTCACATTTATAGGCAAGCTGACGAATTAATTCTCCCCAACTGGTATCGCTGATGCTTTGAGCCAACTTGGGATTTTTACCATATTTTTGATAGCTAAATCCTCAACTACGATGGTTTGGTTTTCACGCACCAGTTGAGTAGTTAGCTTATGCAAAAAATCCTTGCGGCTATCGGTTATTTGAGCGTGGACTTTTGCTACCTTGCGTCGTTGCTTATGTCTATTATTTGAACCTTTTTGTTTGCGAGAGAGAGATTTTTGAACTTTTTTAAGTTTAGAACGTAGGCGCTTAAAGTGCTTGGGATTAGCAATTTTGTCCCCATTGCTAGTAGCTATCAAGCTAGTTATACCCACATCCAAACCAATAGATCTATCGCACTTTGCATGAGGCTGAATACCTTGGTTGTCTACAAGTAAAGAAACGTGCCAGCGCCCACTTGCATTGAGTTTGACAGTTATCGTAGATGGTTCGCATCCATCAGGCAATTGTCGGCTCCAACGAATAGGCAAGGCTTCAGTACACTTAGCAAGCCAAACTTGCCCATCCTTCCACCGGAAAGCAGCCTTGGTAAACGTAGCAGTTCCACCATGATGCTTCTTTTTAAAGTTTGGATATTTAGCCCGACCTGCCCAAAAGTTAGCAAAGGCTTTTTGTAAATGTCTTAATCCTTGCTGCAATGGCACACTGCTAACTTCATTCAGAAATTGCAAATCTTCAAGATTTTTCCACTCAGTTAGCAATGAACTTGTTTTCAAGTAATCGATTTTTTCTTGTTTAGAGTACCAAGCTTCCGTTCTCGCCGCCAACGCTCGGTTGTAAACCAAACGCGCACATCCCATAGTCTTCCGCAACAAGGTTTCTTGAGCGGTAGTTGGGTAAAAACGATAGCGGAAGGCTTGTTCCATATACCTTGTAGATACTTCTTACATTATACCATATATTCTGTAAGAGAACAAATTAATATAAAGCCGTCCTGTAAGGACGGGGTTTTAGACCCCATTTTCTGATAAATCGTGTCTATAATAGACATGATTATGAAAAAAGAGGTAGGAGAATGAACTGGAGAATTGCAGAAGCGAAACAGAGGTTCTCCGAACTAATTCATGCTGTAAGTAAAGAACCACAACTCATTTACAACCGAAATCAACTGGTAGCTGTTGTTGTTGAAGCTGAGATGTTTGAAGAATTCTTGACGTGGCGCAAGCAGCGCGAAAAGATTTCTTTAGCTGATGCCTTCAAAGAACTACGTCAGATAGCTGCGGAAGAAGATTATATCCTCGAAGTACCCTCCCGCCAAGACCGTCCTAACTCTTTCGCTGATGCCATTGATGACTTTTCTCTGTGACACTAACATTATCAGCGAATTAGTAAGACTCCAACCTAACTCTGGTGTACTGAAATGGGCAGCATTAGCTCCTTCAATAGTTCTGAGTGCAATCACCGTTGAAGAAATATTTTACGGACTGACATTCAAGCCCAACTCTAGAATTCAAATATGGTTCGAGAGCTTTTTGGAAAATAACTCTGAAGTATTGCCCATCACCATTGAAATTGCCAAGCGCTCTGGTGAATTGCGAGATCAACTAAGATTAAGTGGGAAAACACACACCCAAGCAGATATGATGATTGCTGCTACTGCTCAAATTCTATCAATTGACCTTAGTAACACGCAACATCCGGGATTTTGATGGCTGCGGCATCCCACTTTTAAATCCTTTTAGTTAATTAACTCAACTGTGCCACAAGTTGATTTTCCAAAAGCGTATCATTCGTTAACAAGTCTTCAACGGTGATTCGCAAAAAGCGTTGCTCATCGACTTCAAAAAGGATTTTGATCCGATCGCTTCCAGGATATCCGGCTGGTGTCAGTTGGGCAATTGTCGTCGCGCCTTCTTGATCGTTGAGGGGTTTGACGGTGGTTTCACTACCATCCAGACGGCGAGTAATTAAGCGATCGCCATCAAAATAAACTTCAGTATTGCCTGTATCTGCTCCCAATTCTCCCATAATTAACTCAATGCTGGGCTGATTTTCCACAGACGCGCTTAAGACTAATTCCACTGGCTGACTCATTGGATATGCCTGTCCAGCTTTAATTAAAGAATGCCATTTGTGGCGCTGATTGCGGCGATCCCAGTAGCGGATACCATAACTATGATACAGAAAGTCTTTGATTTGTATCCCTTGAGCTAGCTGTAATGCACCTTGAGCGATCGCTTCAAAGGGGCGTTCGCAACGGATTTTTTCTGGCTCAAAATACTGTTTGATCCATGTCTGCACTGCTGGTAATTGCACTGTCCCACCAACTAACAAAACTGCATTAATATCTGGAAGTTCTATCCCTTGGCGTTTTGCTTGCTGCAATAGTGTCGTCATCGACTCATCCAATAACTCAAAAAATGCGTGTTCTTTGAGGATATTTTCAAAAGTGTCGCGGTTTAGTTCCAGTTCATAACTTTCAAATGTCTCATCGTCAAAATAAACTTCACTAGCTTGGTTTTGGGTTGATAACTGAATTTTCACCCGTTCTGCCAATCTTGTTGTCAAGGGACTTACCGCCAACTCTTGAGTTTTGGCAAAGTAATCTGCTAACCAATTATCAATATCAGTACCGCCCAAATTTTGCCCAGCTTTCGCCAGTACACGGGCTGTTTTGACTTTTTGTTTTGAATCTTCAGCCAGGGACTTATTACCCCACTTGAGGATAAATCCCAATGGCTTTGTGCTTGCTTGCACGCCTTGATCCAAGCGGACAAGAGAAAAATCCAAAGTCCCGCCACCAAAGTCAATCACCAAAAGAATTTCTTGATCTGCCAAGCCATAACCCAAGGCGGCGGCTGTGGGTTCATCCAGCATCCGTACTTGTTCGACGGGAAGGGCTTGACAAACTTTTCCCAACCAGTGACGATAAGCTTCAAAACTGTCTACGGGTACGGTTAATATTAGAGAATCTAACCCACCTTGCAGAGGTGCTAGTTGCTCAATCACCTGAGTAAGAAACCATTGCCCTACTTGTTCAAAAGTGACAATTTGCCCATCTAGTTCGGGCAAGAAACCTTGGATATCTGCACCGATGCCCCGCTTGAAGCTGCGGAAAAATCGCGTTTCGCCTTTGAGGTCAAGACCGCGATCGCGTACTTGTTGCCCGACTAAAACTTTATTTTGGGCTGCGTCTTCAACATAAACCAAGCTGGGAATCAGTGGCGGATTGAGACTTTGTTTAATTGATAAACCTGGTAGAGTCAGGGTTTCTGGCTGCTGGGTTACGGGGTTCCAACGAGCAATGACTGTGTTGCTAGTACCAAAATCGATTGCGATCGCCATATTTTATATTTATTATCTCGCACGAAGAGGCCAAAGCTGCTTTATTTGTGATTATTCTCCATAACCTACCAAGAATGCAAATGCGGCCATACGCTTGCTTCTTTGCATCCCAACCCAAATATCGATTCAATCTGTTGCAGCGAAGTGTTAGCACAGTTAGACAATTGGCTTGTGAGAAAGCATAGAAATCATTGGCTGTAAATGTATAAAAGGAGCAATAAACTCAACAGCAGGCTTTATCATAGTTGCAGTCTTTTTTTATTGGCATGAGGTGCTTAAACTCACTTCACACGCAGAATTATCTCAGTAAAAAAGTAGGTTTAGTAGGATGTTTCTATCAAGCTATTGCTAGTATTTTTTCAGTAGTTTGAGGAATAAGCGATTAAGAGGGTTTTTATGAAAGCTAAAATTAAAATTGAAAATCAGCAATCAGAGATTGAAGAATTGACAGAGGAAGAAATGACGTTTGTTATTGGCGGTGTTTTTGATTATGATACTGTGTACCATATCTACTGTGCTGTTTCCTAAATCCTTTGCGAGCAAGCTTTTCAACACTTAACGGGAAAAGTCAGTGTCTACGACGGGCTGCGCCTACGCTGGCACTACCAATAAAGTGCGTTAGCGTAGCTCACCGTAGGTATCGCTTTAGCGTTTTTGGCAATTTAGAATGGTAGGGGTAGAAGCTTGACGCTGGGAATACTTAACTTCCCATCCAGGTAAATTCCACCAGACAACGCGCTTTTCTGGTTGTAACCAAAAGTCTAGTTGTTTGATTTTGCCATTCTCAAAAACTAGTTTCGGGAACGTAGGATAGTCACGATCATCACTCTCGTTATAGTTATAGCAACCGCCAAGGTGGTTTGGGCATAAACTAGAAGTAGTCCCTTTCGTTATCCTGCAAAACGCGATCGCTGTAAATATGCCCAAACCCTAC
>NZ_JBALCS010000041.1:0-59533 GCF_036919555.1 Nostoc sp. | reverse complement strand
AATGCCCAATGCCCAATGCCCAATGCCCAATGCCCAATGCCCAATGCCCAATGCCCAATGCCCAATGCCCAATGCCCAATGCCCAATGCCCAATGACCCAATGAATAGTGAGTTATCTTCCATAAAAGTAAAAGACATTGGTGAACAAGGTCTTTTAGAAAGATTGCAGCGCTTCTGTCCTCCTGAAATTATCGGCGATGATGCAGCAATACTTGAGACTGCACCAGAGCAATTTTTGGTGGTAACTACAGATTTGCTGGTTGATGGCGTACATTTTAGCAACCTCAGCACTTCCCCAGAAGATGCTGGTTGGCGAGCGGCTGCTGCCAATTTATCAGATTTAGCAGCAATGGGTGCTTTGCCATTGGGAATCACTGTCGGGTTGGGACTCCCCGGTGAAGTTAGGGTGAGTTGGGTTGAGCGATTATACCAGGGAATGACAGAATGCCTGCAAAAATACAATACCTCAATTGTTGGGGGTGATGTGGTGCGATCGCCTGTTACCACTCTGGCAATTACCGCTTTTGGTCAAGTTAACCCTAGTCAAATTATCCGCCGTTCTGCTGCTGTTGTCGGAGATGCGATCGTTGCTACAGGCGTTCATGGAGCCTCCCACGCTGGCTTAGAACTGCTCTTGCATCCCGAAGTAGGACAAAACCTCAAAGATATAGAACGCACGGCTCTAATCCGCGCACACCAGCGCCCACAGCCCCGATTAGATGTCTTACCAATCCTCTGGAAAATCTTAGCATCCCCATACCCAATGCCCAATGCCCAATGCCCAATGCCCATTTCTGGTATGGATAGCAGTGATGGTTTGGCAGATGCGATTATCCAAATTTGCCGCGCCAGTGGCGTTGGCGCTGTTCTAAAACGCAGACAAATTCCCGTACCAAAAACTTTTAACCGTTGGCTGACACCAGAGCAAGCGCTAGAATATGCTCTCTACGGTGGCGAAGACTTTGAATTAGTGCTGTGCTTACCACAAGAGTTAGCATCAGACTTAGTGCAACATCTTGGTGAAGGTGCTGCGATCGTGGGCAGGATTACAGCCGGATCAACAGTATTATTGCACGACGAACAAAAAAAACTTCCTGACCAAGTTCTGAGTCTTAGCCAGGGATTTCAACACTTCAAGAGTTAGAAGTTAGAAGTTATGAGTTTTAATTCCTAACTCTTCACTCCTAACTTTTTAACGAATCGCGGAAGTCCCCATCTTCAAGGTACTCCTAAGATGGGGATTGTGAGCCAAGCTTTGAGGATTGCATCTGGAATTGATTTTTTGCTTTGCAAAAACAAATTCTGGATGTATGACGAATCCCCAGGATTTTCTGGTAAGATATGTACTATCTTGACCATCAATGCCACAAGCGAAAACCAAGCTAATAGGTGAGGCACTCCGCCCTTGCGGTTCCCCGACTTGAAGGAAGTGCCGAACCCGTAAGGGTATATGTCGCAAGAAAAAGATTTGCGTCTTGGGAACCAGGACTCCTGCCCTTGGAGGGAATGTCAGACCAATAGAGCTACGGAGTTTTAGATGCTATTCCCGATGAATTGGGAAGCCCCGCCGTAAGACGGCGGGGTAGTTCACTTAAACCCACTTTTCAGCTACCAATTCAGCCAAATCCAAAACTCGTTGGCTGTAACCCCACTCGTTGTCATACCAGGCCATAACTTTCACTAGGTCATTACCCAAGACAAAAGTCAAGTTGGCATCAACAATCGAAGAAGCATCACAACCTTGATAATCAGACGATACCAGTTCTAGTTCGCTATAATCCAAAATACCTTTGAGTGAACCTTCAGCAGCATCTTTAAGAGCTTGGTTAACTTCTTCAGTAATAGTACGCTTCTCAACCTGAACTACGAAATCTACCATTGAGACGTTCGGGGTAGGTACACGCAAGGCAACTCCATTTAGCTTGCCTCTAAGCTCTGGGATTACCAGCGCTACTGCTTTTGCTGCACCCGTGGAGGTGGGTACAATATTGATCGCTGCTGCCCTCGCCCGTCGCAAATCCCGGTGAGAAGCGTCTAGCAAGCGCTGATCGCCTGTATAACTATGGGTGGTGGTCATCGTGCCTTTGATGATGCCAAACTTATCATTCAACACCTTGGCGATCGGTGCCAAGCAGTTGGTAGTACAGCTAGCGTTACTGATAATGTGGTGTTTGTTGTGGTCATAGTCGTGATGATTCACACCAATCACAAAAGTGCCATCCTCGTTTTTACCAGGAGCGGTAATCAGAACTTTCTTGGCTCCAGCATTCACATGCTTGAGCGCTCCTTCTTTGCTAGTAAACACCCCCGTTGCTTCGATAATTAGGTCAATTCCCCAATCTTTCCAGGGCAACTTTTCTGGGTTGCGATCGGATACGCACTTAATGGTCTTACCGTTAACGATGATAGAGTTATCATCGGCACTAATCTCAGCACCCCTGATCTTCCCTAGCATTGAGTCATACTTCAGCAGGTGAGCATTAGTTCTAGGGTCTGATGTGTCATTAATAGCGACAAGATCGATTTTACTATTCTCTCTACCCACCCAGCAACGCGTAAAGTTACGTCCAATCCGCCCGAAACCGTTGATTGCAACTCTAATCACAGTGTCTTGCCCTCTGTATTTATGCTTATATGTTGATATCATTGACCCCAATCATATCGCAAAGGGGGGAAACACTCTTAACCATAAACTGTTAGATCAATAAAAAAACACATAATTTATTCAGATTTGTGAGAGTAGAGGTTGTTGTTAGTGATATATGATCTAACCGATTCCGGGACTAAATAACGAATTGACTGGCGTTTGCGGCAAGATTTGCGAATTAGACTTGACGAAACTCCTACTAAAGGTATATTCAAGAGTTGCCAGTGAATGGCATGTGACTGCTCCCTGATTTGTTCCTCCACTTGCTTGCAGATTAATCTGCTTTGAGTTATAGTCTCACCACCTAGCAGTCGGGGTGCGATTAACCAATCACACATTTGTGCTAGTTCGTGTCCACGGTACCAACGGGGTAAGGTTTGGAAAGCATCCAAGCCCATAATCCAGTACCAGTGAGTATTTGGATAAGAAGCAGATAAATCGAACAGGGTGTTAATGGCATAGGAAGTCCCAGAGCGATTTGCCTCCACTAGTGAGACAGTAAACGCTGGGTTATCTTTTATGCCTAATTGCAGCATTTGCACACGATGCTCAAACAAAGCTGCTTCTTTGTGAGGAGGATTTAGAGATGGCACCCAAATTACCTTTTCAAGGGATACTTGATGCAAAGCTGTCTCGGCTACGAGCAGGTGTCCCCAATGAATTGGATCAAATGTGCCACCAAAAATTGCAACTTGTTGCATCCAGTTATGCCTGGGTTTTATGCAATTGAAAAATAGTTTCACTACCAATGTACTATTGTACTCAATTCACGTCTAGACTTGATGCAATTTCAAATCAGTTTCACTCAACAATGTATTATGTAGCCAATTCCAGTAAGGTAGCCAAAAATATGTATTTGACATTACAAGAATTTCTTTCCCGATGCGGCGAAAATTTTCAGAATAATCTTAAGAACAGTTCAAAAATAGCAAAAACCTCCAACCAAGGTAAAATCATTCTGAATAAGGAAAGCCAGGGCGGAAACATCCTTCGGGCATCAAACATAAACATCATATAGGAGCAGTTACGGTAATAAATCAAATTCCTGTTATGATACGCGTGTCATTTGCGATTATGGTGTGGTGTGGTGTAAAAGGAGCAATAAATGACTAATTCTGTAGATTTTAGTGGTAGACCATTTCATTTCATTGGCATCGGTGGCATAGGTATGTCTGCTCTGGCATACGTTCTCGCCAAGCGTCAATTTCCAGTATCAGGTTCGGATCTTCGTCCAAACCACATTACGCACAAGTTAGAATCTATCGGTGCTCATATTTTTGATAGACAAGAGGCCAGCAATCTCGAATTCTTTCGCCCTCAGGTATTGGCGAATGCAGTAGTATTAAATTCGCAAGAACAATTACCTACTGATACTAAGTCAGAACTGCCTCAAGTCATTTGTTCAACAGCAATTAACACGAATAATTTAGAATACAAAGCAGCGCTAGAATTAGGTTGTCCAATCTTACATCGTTCAGATGTACTGGCAGCTTTAATTGCCGATTACTACAGTATTGCAGTGGCAGGAACACACGGCAAAACGACAACCAGTAGTATGATTGGCTATATGCTTCTGCAAGCTGGTTTAGACCCAACGATTTTAGTAGGTGGCGAAGTAAATGCTTGGGAAGGTAATGCTCGATTGGGACAAAGCCAGTATTTGGTAGCCGAAGCAGATGAATCTGATGGTTCCTTGGTAAAACACGCTCCAGAGATTGGCATCATCACCAATATTGAACTCGATCATCCTGACCATTACGATACATTAGAAGAAGTCATTGACATCTTCCAGACATTTGCTAAGGGTTGTAAAACGTTAATAGGTAGCATTGACTGTGCTACAGTGCGCGATCGCTTGCAACCTACCCTGAGCTACAGCTTACACTCAGATACAGACGCTGATTACACCGTCACCAATATTGATTATCGTGCTGATGGGACCACGGCTTTAGTTTGGGAAAGAGGCAAAGCTTTGGGCGTGTTGAAGTTGCGGCTGCTCAGTCGGCACAATCTCAGTAATGCCTTAGCAGCAGTAGCTGTTGGTCGCGCTTTGGGCTTAGAATTTGGAGAAATTGCCAAAGGTATCGCCACTTTTGAAGGAGCAAGACGCCGTTTTGAGTTCCGGGGTGAAGTTGATGGTATTACCTTCATTGATGACTATGCTCATCATCCCAGCGAGATTCGCGCAACTCTCGCCGCAGCCCGTTTACAAGCAAGACCAGGGCAAAGAGTGGTTGCCATCTTCCAACCCCATCGCTATAGCCGGACACTGACCTTTTTAAAAGAATTTGCCGAGTCTTTTACCCATGCTGATTTGATTGTGCTGACTGATATTTACAGTGCAGGTGAACCAAATTTAGGGCAAATTAGTGGTGAACATCTAGCGGCGGAAATTGCTAAACAGCATTCGCAGGTAGTTTATCAACCAACTTTACCTTCAGTGTGTGAGTTTTTGGTGCAAACACTACGCCCAGGTGACTTGGCGCTGTTTTTGGGGGCTGGGAACTTGAATCAGGTGATTCCTGAAGTAATGACGACACTTTGTGAACCTGCTAAAGCCACATCCTAAGTGGAGACTTTGCGAAGTTTTATTTCTGAGCAAAGCGCCCGTCTAGCAACGATTCCATAGGTTAACTCTATTACCGTATCTTTGCGGTAAATAAATGTAAAAATTTTACCAATATAAAGTAAAGATGACAATTTCCCAGGCAGCTGGAAACGTCTGCACAGTTTCTGCTTTGAATACAAAGAAACACCAAACAACTAATTCGGTAGATAGTGAAGTAATTTACTTACCCAATACTGATTGTGCGATCAAGTCCCAGGCTTCCTTGTCAGCGTTTACTTCCTATAGAGTTGGAGGAGCAGCTGATTTGTATGTTGCCCCCCGAAACTTAGAAGCACTGCAAGCAAGTCTTAAATACGCAAAAGAACGTGATTTAAAGGTGACAACACTCGGAGCAGGTTCTAACTTGCTGGTGAGCGATCGCGGTATAACAGGTTTAGTGATTGCTACTCGTCATCTCCGCTTCAGCTACTTTGACCCAGAGACAGGTCAATTAACCGTTGCTGCGGGAGAATCAATTCCCAGCTTGGCATGGGCGGCAGCAGAATTAGGTTGGCAAGGATTGGAGTGGGCTGTTGGCATCCCCGGAACAGCCGGAGGCGCCGTGGTGATGAATGCCGGGGCACATAATAGCTGTATCGCAGATATGTTAGTTAGCGCCCAGGTACTTTCACCCGATGGTACACTGGAAACTCTGACCCCAGAACAGTTAGGTTATAGCTATCGGACTTCATTATTGCAAGGTGGCGAGTCTCCTTCTCCTGGCAAAGACGCTGCGCGAACGGAGAGGCGTCGCCAACGCATAGTCACCCAAGCCACCTTACAACTCACCCCAGGTACTGACCCAGCAAAAGTTGTGGCAATCACCAAACAACACAAAAAGCATCGGTTAAGCACCCAACCATACAACTTCCCCAGTTGTGGCAGTGTGTTCCGCAATCCCAAACCTTACAGTGCTGGCTGGTTAATTGAACAAACTGGTCTCAAAGGCTACCAAATTGGTGGGGCACAAGTAGCACTACTCCATGCTAATTTTATCGTTAACCGTGGTGGAGCCAAAGCTAGTGATATCTTCTGTCTTATTCGCCACATCCAACATCAAGTACAAGAACGTTGGTCTATTAATTTAGAGCCAGAAGTCAAAATGCTCGGAGAGTTTCAAGCTGCTTGTTGAAACTTTCAATTCAGGGGATGGGGGTTGGGAACTGGGGAGATGAGAGATATCAGGGAGATGGCGTGTAAGCAATGCCCAATGCCCAATTCTAGGATGCATTAATTATTGGTAAAAAAAGAGGCAAATTACTTACCGCATCTATAATTGAATTTGATTTGTTATTCAACGCACACGCGTACAAATAATTATGACAGGAAAAGGACAGGGATTCGGCTTTGGCTTAGGAAAAATGAAAGAATTGGCCGAAGCTTTTAAGAAAGCGCAGCAAGTTCAAGAAGGCGCAAAGCGACTCCAAGAAGAATTGGAGCAAATGGAGATTCTAGGAGAATCTGGCGGTGGTCTGGTGAAGGTGATTGTCAGTGGGAACCAAGAACCCAAGCGGGTGGAAATTTCTCCAGATGCTCTAGGGGAAGGTGCAGAAGTACTTTCTGATCTAGTGACAGTAGCAATGAAAGAAGCTTACAACAAGTCCACAGCAACAATGCGGGAACGTATGGAAGAATTAACCAGTGGACTGGAACTTCCTGGATTTTAGTCAAGAGTCATTGGTCATTGGTCATTGGTCAAAGGACAAGTGACAAATGACTATTGACAAAGGACAAAAAATATCTATGCCTTACAAGTTGCTATTTGTCTGCTTAGGTAACATCTGCCGATCGCCATCGGCAGAAAACATCATGAATCATCTAATTGAGCAGGCTGGCTTGAGCGAACACATCCTCTGTGACTCTGCTGGTACATCTAGTTATCACATTGGTAGCCCACCTGACAGACGCATGAGTGCTGCGGCTGCTACAAAGTTGGGAATTAAACTGCGTGGTCGAGCACGCCAGTTTCAAAAGTCAGACTTTCAAGACTTTGATCTGATTTTGGCGATGGATCAAGAAAATTATGAGAACATCCTCACTCTTGACCAAACTAAGCAATATCAGCATAAAGTGCGTTTGATGTGCGAGTTTTGCTCTCAACACACTTTAAAGGAAGTTCCAGATCCCTATTACGGTGGTCAAGAGGGATTTAATCGGGTTATTGATTTACTGATCGATGCTTGTGAAGGTCTGTTGACAAAAATTAGGAGTTATGAGTTATGAGTTAAAACTTCTAACTCCCCACTTTTAACTCCTAACTCCTCACTCTTAACTCCTAACTTTCATTCCACCAGTCCATGCTTAATCGCAAAACGCACTAATTCTGCTCGATTGCTGGTTGAAGTTTTTCTCAATAAACTACTAACGTACTTTTCCACTGTTCGAGGACTCAGGTGTAGCTGAAGACCCATTTCGGCATTAGAAAGACCATGAGTCAATAACTCTAGGACTTCCTGTTCTCTATGAGTTAGGGATAAGTGCAAGTGGGATTTCTGAATTTGAGTGGACAGAGAATTCTGGACATCCACCGCTTTTGTCGAGGCGGAAATGCCCAAACTCTGTTTATGAGAAAACCGATACTCCGATTGAATGATTTGCGATCGCTCCAAAAGATTGCGGATTGCTGCTGCTAACTCTTCCAGTTCAAAAGGCTTCGGTAAGTATAAATCGCACCCTGACTGATAGCCCATAATTCTTTCTTGGGTCTTAGTGCGTACCGTTAATAAAATTACAGGCAATAAACGAAACACTGGTTGTTGACGCACCCGGCGCACCAATTCATAGCCATTCATCCGTGGCATAACGATATCCGTGACAATCAAATCAGGATGATATTCATCCACCATGAACAAAGCCTCTTGACCGTCATTAGCCGTGATCACCGAGTAGCCAGACAGTTCAAGATAGTCGCTAACAGACAGACGAGTGCCCAAATCATCATCCACTACAAGGATCGTCAATGGCATGGACAATACATCCCTAACATTTTTTTACTCAGAAATTTGCTTCTACGTGCTTCATCAGTGAACACAGGCAAGAATAGTGTTCTTATGTTTTATACATGAAAGCATGACCAGCTAAGAAATGCCTCAAGGTTGATTTATAAAGAAAATCTTAAATCTGTAGGATGAGTTAACGAAGTTAAATTTACCTTTGACTCCCTCTGCTTGGGAGGCACAGAAAGCTTTGTAATTTGTAACAACTCATCAATAAGGCAGAGTAAATGCTGATCATAGTGTAACTTTTTATTAAGTTAATTAATAATTTTTCAAAAGCTAAGTATGGCTTTGCCTAAGTTCATAGCGAATGGAATCAAACAAACTTTGCGCTCCTCTGCGCCCCTAGCCAGGGGTAAGGCGAAGCGCCTATGCATTTAAATTTCAACCCTCAATTGCCACGGATTTCCTTTCATTGTGTACTTAGACTCCCGAATTTAACAACTCTCTTGTCTGCCTTGTCCCCCTTCCAATCCCTAATGTGCAGCCACTATAAACAGGTACATCACTAAGATCAACGTGCCCAGTGTGTAACACGCCAAATCGAAATAAAAGCAAATGAACAAATGAAAGCACCTAAATTCCATTTTATAGAATTTCTAATGAGTTCTTTGTGTGTATTATTTTGTACTACGTGAGATTGATTATTAGTGTTTTTTTCTAATTGCCAAATTTGTGATAAAAGTTGACTTTTCACCTCTTGAGGATTTTTTAACTCTGGCGTATTCTCTTGGGGATTTAAAGATTTTATGATTTGATTGATATCTTGGTTTGTTGTCGCCTTACTCAACACTTTTTTAATTTGTTGCATTTGGGTAATCTGTTGTGATGAATGATTTATAATTTGCGCCCGATTTTGATTATCGATACGCCAGGTATTATTAATTCCTAAAGGCAGAAGCAATAAGAATAAAATCCCAGCTAATAGAGCAGCCCATGAAATAAAATTTAATAGATATATCTCTACTTGTCTCCGATAATTTATTTCTCCAAAAAATACAAGCATTGATCCTATTAAAGGTAAAGGTGCATGTTCTACTAGCGCTCCTATCATTTGAAATTCCCAGACAGGATTAGTAAACTGAAAGGGAATAAAAATATTGACAACATCAATAAAAGACAATATTAATAATATGTAACCAAGAAAACGCAAATTAAAAATAGAAGACCAGTAATCTTTGTCTAAGTTATTCATAATTAACTATTTATATTTGTTAAAATTTAATGTTTAGGAAAGCGAGGACTCCACCAACGATAACAAGATAACCAAGCTTTTTCCAATAATTTATAGGCACTTTGATAGTCAGCATTATTTACAGCAATGGATAAATGTGCCCATAAACAACGTCTATCTAAAAAGCTTTGCTCGCCAATAAACCAAGGTAGAAAACGATTGAAGCGAATATTATAAATGTGTCTATTGTGAAGAAATTGTTCTGTAGTAAATGTACTATCACCTTGGGGATTTATACAGCTACTTAGATATGCCTTATTTTGATAGGTAAACAAACCATAATATCCTATCCCTAGCTGCTGGCGTACTGTTTTAAATACCTTACCAGGAGGCAAATTTATAGTCGTATTATTTATTATTAATCCTTCAACGTCCCCTGATGTACCTACCACATAACGCATCTCTATATCCACAGGAATGCTGTTATAGCTATATCGATAGCGCCTACCAGCAATTATAGCATCATATTTTCTTGATTCTTGTACCACTTTATCAATTAATAATTGACTTTCTAAGATTTTCCCGTCTGTTAATAAGACATTGGCTGGAAATACAAACTTGCTAACTTGATGACTCGCAGCATCGGCATCAAATATTAACTTTCCTAAGGTAACAAAAACCCCAATACAAGTTATAGCTAGCAATGATATTCGGATATGTACCCAAAATTTCATTTCTTTTTTCCATTGAGTAAATTTAATCATGCTGGTTTCTTTTGCATTAGTGTCCAATGACAGACAAATCCAAAAGCTAAAATCGAAATTGTAGAAAATATTTGATTTCCAGATTCCCCATGCCAGTATTCAAAACCTTGATGATTGGAGTTTGCTAGTAGCAATGTCATCAATACTAATCGGAAAATGTTAATAATAAATGCTAGAGATACAGCCACAATTGGTAACATGATTTTTTGAAATATATTAAGAGGAAATACTAAAATAAAAACCAGTGATAATTGTAATAATAATAATATGGCATTTAAGCCAGAACAACCAGGATATATCTCGATGCCTCCTGTGGGAAGAATGACTTTCACGCCTTGACGATAGACGGCAAAACCTAGATACCAAAGCACAAAGTTTGAAACCTTAGCAGCTAACAAACTAACATCTATTTTGGCTGCAACTAACGATAGAAGTAATCCATCAGATAAGGATAAAAGCAAAATTATAAATTCTTGCCAGTATTGCTTTAATCCTTTAATTCCTGATGCTATTAAAGCCAGCCCTAAAAATGAAAATAAAGCAAATATTTTGATAAAAAAAGATTCAAACCAGAACAAAGATAAACTTTTGATTAGAATAAAGCTAATCAAGAATAAGCCAATGAAAGTAGAAAATAAGTCGCTTTTTAGATTAAGGATATGCTGTTTTTTCCAAATTAAATATAGTATAATTGTTAAAAATAAACCTCTGAGAGTTAGAGCATCAATACTACCAATAAATTTCCAATTTAAATCGAGTTGAATGATTGTTAAACCAACAGCGATCGCCGATAGCCAAAAGTTAGATTTTTTTAGCTGTTCTATAATATCAAAGCCAGATACTTTCATGACTTTTTCTTTTTTAACAAATGATTTATAATACTCCCAGCGACTAATGCAAAAATTCCAGCAGTCGGTGAAAATTCGTAGGGTACGCCAGCACTATTATTGGTAAGAGTTATAGATTGAAGGCCGATGTTAGCTCGTGCAGATGTAGTATCATCTCCTAGAAAAACAAAGTTAGGAGTTTTATAAACATCACTTCCAACTCCACTAGCTGCGGTGTAGTCGCGTAGCAAACCACTCAAGAGAGTAGTCGCACCATTAGTTAGCGTATAGTTATTACCAGAAACATTTAAATCATAAGTAGTGAGGCTTGATAGCAAACTGGAAACGCTAGTTATTTGTTCAGCAGGAGAAATAGAATTAAAAGAGGAATTAACCTGAGCAAAAATATCAGTATTTCTAAAACCTATTTCTATTCCTTGTTTGTCACTACTGAGAACTATGACGCTGAAGCCAGCACGATAAGGGCCATTAGTTCCATCGTTGAATTGAGAGTTAATCTTCACAGTAAAACTCAGGTCATAACCAGCATTTCTATCTAGAGAAGGAAATGATGAGTTAACCAGGGTAGTAGGGGTAATGACAGAAAAAGGCGAAACTGGCGGGTTAGCGACATTATAGTTGCTATAGCCACCATATATAGCGTTGCTAGAACTAGAACTGGTATCTAAATTTGTTAACCCACCACTAACACTTTGTGTTCCAATAGGAGTAGTGCCAGTGACAGGATTCACACTGCCGAAATTTAGCCACTGGGATGGTGCATTATATTGATTGGGTGTGACACCTGATGCGCCATCATAAAGAGTAATTACTCCAGCCATACTGCGGTTTCCTGTCAGTAGCATGGTCAATCCAATGCTAAGAACAACTAATTTGTTTCTCATGATGATACATGTATGTAGATAATTACGGCAATCTGAAAACACATTGAATCTCATTGTAAGTAGACCGAAAAGTTCAGCGATGCCTAGTTTGGGCTACGCCTACGCTAAAAAATATTAGTTTACGATACCGTTTTTTGGAGACTGCACAAAAGCTGATTGCTGGGATTAATCATAAAATTAGCTTATGGATGAATCACCCACAATCAATCCAAACCAGGCTTAGGTAAGATAAATTTTATATACCACTCCATAGTTGCAGTCTATGGTTTGACGCAGAAACTTAAACATCTATTTGAGGGTAAAGAAATGGGAGAAAACTTATCTTGAACTTCTTTTGAAATGGCTAAAATAATGTTAACTTTTCAAAAAGCGATCGTAAAGAGCATATTTAGGTTAAAAGACATTGCAGCAGCGATCGCTATGATATTGCTAAATTAACTAAGGAAATCAAAATCAAGGCCAGCTAGCTGCAATCAACAATGGTATCTATTGCTACTTCGTTATCGGATATTCCAAACCATTAGCCACGCTTATTATTGGCTCCAGGTAACTTAAATTTGCCGGAAAACTCTTAATTATGAACTCAGAAAAGCTAAATTAGTGATATACAGTTCAACATTTATAGCGGTTATAAGATAAACCCTATAATTCATAAGCCAATCCAAATAATTTTTTAGGTACATTTAAAGCACACAAAATTATCAATGAGCGACAAGAACGAAGGTTACAAAGTTATTAGCGACAACCGTCAAGCCCGTTATTTGTATGAAATTCTGGAAACTTACGAAGCTGGAATTGAATTGACAGGAACCGAGGTGAAGTCGATTCGTGCGGGTAAAGTTAATCTCCAAGATGGCTATGCTTTGCTTCGCAATGGCGAAGCATGGTTGATCAATGTGCATATCTCGCCTTATACCGCTAGTGGACAATATTTCAATCATGAACCACGGCGTACACGCAAGCTGCTGCTGCATCGCCAAGAACTCCGCAAGTTAATTGGCAAAGTAGAACAGCAGGGTTTAACTTTAATCCCTTTGAAAATGTATCTCAAACGAGGCTGGGTAAAAGTGAGTATAGCCCTTGGCAAAGGTAAAAAGCTCCACGATAAGCGAGAAGACCTGAAACGACGCCAAGACCAGCGTGATATTCAACGGGCAATGAAAAACTATTAAGGGTCAGTGTGGCTAAACTATCACACCAAAGTCAGAAATGGATTGCGGTGAAAAGCATTTTGTATCTCTATAGCGTGAGTTATGAAAATGCCTAATTTATAGCCGCAGATTGATTTTGCTAAGGATGGGACTCGATATAATGGTGAGTAAATTCGGATGGCATGAAGAATTGTCACAACTTATGAAAAGTAATTTCATTACATCTGTTGGCGCTGGCGTTCTTAGCTTGAGTATGGCAATTTTACCCTTAACTCTATCCGCACAAGCTCAGACCACTGCTAACCCCGGAGTCACTACTGCTCCAACAACGACGACTTACGATGATCACAAGGATTTTGATTGGGGTTGGCTAGGATTAATTGGTCTATTAGGTTTAGCTGGTTTGGCTGGCAAAAAGCGTGATGGCAAACCGACTGCTTATCGAGACCCTAATGCTCCAGGTGGCACCACCTACAAGGACTAGACAATTCAAAATTAACTCATTTGTCAGTTGTTCAGTATAAAAACAACTGACAACTTACTGATGTTAGTTTACTGTTGGTTCTAAGTTAGATGAATATGTGTGGTTTTGAGCTAAAGGTGTCCAGTAACTGGCAATTAAGGCAACTATCAGCCACCAAAGGGTATTTACTTCAGGACGATACCAGACAGTATCTACGGTGCCGTGAGCTAGCATACCCAACAAAATAGCGATCGCTCCAATTAACCAAAATCCCTCTACACTTCTCAATTTTCGTAATCGTTGCACTTGCAAAAATGCCGTATTAAATGTCACGATTATTAGCCAGAGAAAGCAGGCTAAACCAACAAAGCCAGTTTCTACAGTCACTTCAAACAATATTGAATAAGCACTCAAAGCAGTGTAACGAGGGTGTTGGTAGAGGGGATAAACTTTATTAAAAGAGCTGTGACCGGGACCAATGCCGAAAATCGGGCGATCGCGAATCATCTCAAAGACAGCATCCCACACATTTCGGCGAAAATTATTACTACTATCTTTGCGATCGGCAAAAATACTGAACACCCGCAGGCGAACTGGCTCTAGAAATATCACTGCTAGCAGCAATACCCCGATCAAACCTCCTAAGACAATCGGTAGCGACCAAGTACGCCAAAAACGAGGCATTTCCACGCTTTTCCAATAAACTAGCAATGCCATCACAGCCAAAAATGCCACTACTAATCCAATCCAACCGCCACGACTAAAAGTTAGGATCAGGCAGGAAGTATTGACAATTAACATTGTTAATGCTAAAGCTTTTTTAGGATAGCTTTGCCATGCAAAAATTGCCACTAAGCTAAAAATGACTGCTGGTAAGAGGTATCCAGCTAACAAGTTGGGATTGCCTAAATAACTGTAGACCCTTGTAGTCTTAGACATAGGAGATTCTGGGTCAACCCAAGTTGCCAGTGCTGTGGCTCCAAAAAACCATTGCCGCAACCCATATATACTGACAATTAACGATATGTGCAGGTAAAGGATGATAATCCACGACCGGAGGCGAGGCGACCTTAATACCCTGGCACAAAGGGCAAATAGTAGCAAATACAAGGTCAACGTTCCCAAGTCGTTAAGCGCCGCCTTTTTCACTGGTGATAATGCTGTTGCGACTGCGGCAATTCCCCAGTAGAGCAATACCAGCAGGTGAATGGGAGTGACTGACGAGACATTTGCTGGTGTGACTTCATCAGATAAAGTCAACAACAGCCAAAATCCCACACAAGCCACCAGCAACAAGCCCACCAATGTACTTGAGGCAAAAGGTGCAAGGGCATATATTAAGCTGAGTAAAGCAGCTGCTGTCGCATCTCCCCACTGGAGTAAGACGCTGGTTTGCCGCCAAGAACTCAACAGTCCAACCAGAGAACGATGTACGTAACTGGTAGCAAGATATTCTTTGAGCGGTAAAGATGATAAAGTAAATCGTTGCCAGACTAAATTCATAAAAAACATTGCGATCAATTAGCCTGCCGACGCAGAACTTGGAATTGATCATAATGCCTATGGCTATAAAAAGGTAATAACGGAGATTGCAATCTCCGTGGTGGCATTCTTATTCTTAGCCATCAGCCACTACCTTTAATCCGAAACTACTTCATCTACTTAGTACACAGCAAATAGATCAAAATACCTCTTTCCCAATCCCTACTCCCCAGTTCTCATACACTATCACCTGTCAGATGTTCCCTATAGATTGTAATCAGACACCGTTAATTAGCTTGTGAGGGACTCGCCAGTTGCAGTGGCAAAGAAAGCACATAACGATATCCTGATTCTGGTGTACCTTGAATCAAAATTTGTCCACCGTGCAACTCTGCTAGCTGACAACTTAGCAATAGACCCAAGCTTTCACGAGAAAGACTTCCATGTGATTTAGCTAAATTTATACCTGAACTACTAGCAAAGAATTTTGAGTGGGAATCACTCAAGTTTTTTGAATTGTTCACTACTGATGAAGTATCTGGTTGCTCTTGACTGTCTGTATGAGTATTGTAAGTTGCTACCTCACCTGTCAGATCCAACAGCGATAAAGAATTCAGACGGAAGTAGGGATCAACCTCAGTTATGCCGTCCCCTAGCCAAGGATGGGAAACCCAAATAGTAATGTTGAGCATATCTTCCTTGTAAGAGACATGAATGCGAACAATGCTACCTGTAGCCGCAAGTTGAATCACACTGAAAACCAGGTGATAGAGGATTTGCCGCACCTTGTCTTTATCTAAAGGCAAAATGCGATTGCGTCCCGGTTCTATAGAAAGGCGAATATCTTGCTCGCGGCGATTAGCCACTTCTTCTAGAGTATTGATAGCTTGTTGACACAGCATTTCGATATCCACAGGAGCTACATTCAGCACAGTAGAGTTTTCATCCATAGCTCCTAGTTCGGTAATTTCGTTTACTAGGGAAAGTAAGTACCGACCACTGTGTTGGATAATTTCCAAATATTCTCTCTGCTTAGTCGTCAAAGGCCCATAAATCTCACGTCCTAAAACACTAGCCATACCGAGTACAGATGTTAAGGGCGTGCGTAACTCGTGAGTTAGCTGACCCAAAAGTTCCAGTTTCAGTTGCTTAGTAGAAAGGGAGTCGCTATCTTTAGTGGGTGGGGTGATTTTAATCTCGGTGTTACGTTCCTCATTGAGTGAAAATATCGGAGTGTTCTTGGGAGTCCTTGATTTGAGTTTCCCTTGCAAGAGTCGGTTACGCTCAAATTCACTCATGCTCCAACGAGCTATGATTTGTAAAAACTCAATGTCTCGGGGTGTAAAACTGCGCGGTACTAAATCCATCACCGCCAATGCACCCAAACAATTTCCCTCAGCATCAATCAGTGGCGCTCCTAAGTAAGCACGAATACCATAATCCTGCACCAGCTTGCTGCTAGCAAGGACTGGATCTGTAAATTTATGTGTATCATTAATTACAAATACTTGAGAATTTTCTACTACCTGAGTGCAAAAGGATTCCCGGCGTGATAGTTGGCGGCTTTGTGCCAAATGATTCATTAATCCCAGCCTAGATAAGCCCACCGCCGACTTGAACCAATGGCGTTCTTGATCCACAAATCCCAAAATGGAAATTGGTGCTTCCAAAAAGTGGGCAGCAGTCTGTGTGGCTTCTTCAAAAACCGGAATCGTTTCGGGTTGCCGCAAACCTAAATCTGACAAAGCTTTGAGGCGTTGTTGTTCTCTTGATTCAGGAGAATCCCAACCATCCTTTAGGGCAAATAATTTGTTTTCAGGCTCTACCATTGCCACTGTTACCTTAATAATTTATCGATACTGTAATTGATACAAGTCCTATTTCTAGGTTATCAATTCCTATCTTTAAGCATTCCCTAATTTTGCCTCTGACAAACAAGTTTGGGACAAAATTTTTTTACCCCTTCGATTAAGTCGGTAACGCGCTCTTTACTACTTACTATTTACTGGTGCTGAATGTTCTCTATTTAGCACGGGTGTAATCTCTATTGTTTGAGATTTTGTAATCAGACTGCGTTAGATTTGGATTCAGTCAGGGTAAGCTAATGCTAAGGATACAATATCAAAGGTCTGTCATTCTTTATGTACAGAAGAGAAAATTTCACTGGTAAAAATCAACGTGATTTTACTTATTAAATCTATATCTATGTGATTTTTATAGCCAATTTTACTGATGACAGTTAGTACCGATCGCTGACAATACTAGATAGTTTCTAGAACTCTTCATCCGATAGATTAAACCTATTACAATTTCAGACTGAAAATTGTGCAGGCTTTTCTCTTTTTTCCATACGAGTAAATATTTTTTGAGGACAACTCGCAATGAATAAAATGACTATTAGAGTTCCTTTTGTAGACCTGAAGTTACAACACGAACCAATTAAAATGCAATTGGAAGATGCAATCCAATCTGTATTGGAACGGGGAGATTTTATTTTAGGGCAAGCACTCTCAGATTTTGAAGCAGCATTTGCGGCAGTGTCTGGGGCAGAATATGGAGTTGGTGTGGCATCAGGAACAGATGCGATCGCTCTGGGATTGCAAGCGTGTAATATTGGTGCTGGCGATGAAGTGATTTTACCAGCAAACACATTTGTAGCCACCTTAATTGGGGTGCTACGTGCTGGCGCCAAGCCAATTCTGGTAGATTGCGTCAGCCAAACAGCTTTAATTGACTTAAAAAAAGCAGCAAAGGCAATTACGCCTCATACCAAAGCTATTATCCCTGTGCATCTCTATGGTCAGATGGTATCACCGCGTGAACTATTCAACTTTGCCGATACCTACAAACTACTAATTTTTGAAGATGCGGCACAAGCACACCTCGCCGAAAGAGACGGATATCACGCTGGTTCAGTAGGAATAGCAGCAGCTTTTAGTTTCTATCCCAGCAAAAATTTGGGCGGATTTGGGGATGGAGGAATGCTGCTGACACAAGATTCAGATATAGCCCAGAAGATGAGGCGCTTGCGAAATTATGGTGCATCGCAAAAGTATTTTCATACTGAATCAGGTACGAATAGCCGCTTGGATACTTTGCAAGCAGCAATCTTGCACCAGAAACTACCATATTTGCCACAATGGAATCGCGATCGCTTGACTATTGCCCAGGAGTATGATGTTGAACTAGCACCCTTGGCAACTGCTGGCATTATCCCTATAGAAAATCAAAGTGGTACAGGACACGTTTATCATCTTTATGTAATTAAAGTTGATGATTCTTGCCCAATAGAACGCCAGCAACTTGAGGAAAAGCTCACAGCAGTAGGAATTCAAACTGGCATTCACTACCCAGTTCCTTGTCATCTCCAGCCAGCATTCACCAACTTAGGCTATCAGCTTGGAGATTTTCCCCAAGCCGAAAAACTGTCAAAGCAGATATTATCATTACCGATGTATCCTGGTTTGAGCAGTAGTCAAATCAAAGAAGTTGTAGCAGCGATCGCTTATGCAGTCTCAACGAGTTATAAGGCAGATAACCTATCTCCTGCTGACCTTGGCAGCGTGGTCGCCTGAAATTAATTCATACCTAATATGCATCTAAACAATTAGAAATTTGTCATTTGTGCTTTGTCTAAAACTAATGACTAATGACTAATGACCAATGACCAATGACCAATGACTAATGACTACTAAGAGTTTTTAAATTACTTAAAATCATGGTACTCCGGCAACAGGTTAAAAACATAAACGCATCAGGCTTATTAAATCTAGCCATTTTAGGCGTTTTGCTGCTGCTTTATGCTCCGATATTGCTGCACTGGTTGGATGGTTGGCTAAACAAAAATATCAGCACAGAACACGAATATTTCAGCCACGGGATTATCGGTTTACCATTTGCTGCTTATCTGGGCTGGATGAACCGGAAAAAGTGGAGACGTTTGCCAGATACCAGCCATCCTTTGGGCGCTGTTTTCTTGTTATTAGGAGCAGTTTTTTATCTTAGCGGTGTTACAGAGTGGGTTAACCTTTCCTTGCCCCTTATATTGGCAGGATTATGCTTGTGGTTTAAGGGAATATCAGGTTTGCGATCGCAAGGATTTCCCCTGCTATTAATATTTCTGGCAACCCCAACAGCAGTACCCTATCTCATTGCTCCCTATACCTTCCCTCTCCAAAGCTTTATTGCTGGCACAGCCGGCTTCATACTGAATCAATTTGGTATGGAAGTAACCGTGTATGAGACAAATCTCTACGTGGGAGGACGGATTGTGGAAGTTGCCCCCTATTGTGCAGGGCTGAAAATGTTGTTTACGACTCTCTACGTAGGCTTGATGCTGCTTTATTGGACAGATGGTTTGTCTTCACGCCGCACAACTATATCGTTTTTATGTATTGCTGCGATCGTTAGTACTACTGCCAATATCATTCGTAATACTTTACTGACTTTCTTTCACGGCACAGGTCAAGAAGCGGCTTTTAAATGGTTGCATCAGGGTTGGGGTGGTGATCTCTACTCTGCTTGTATGCTGGTATCATTAGTGCCCTTACTGAATTGGATTAATAGCTATTTTTCAGCATCTCCAGAAACACAGCAAGAAGCAGAAAGTTAGAATCACTGGGCATTGGGCATTGGGCATGGGTTATTCCCCTTATCTCCCTCATCCCCCATCCCTACGATATACACACAAGTCATCGAATTACCCAAAACAAAAACCTCACCCTGTCCTATCTTTAATCCCTCTCCTTACTAAGGAGAGGGACAGGTTTTGCGTAGCATAACCAGGGTGAGGTATCTCTTGGGCTGGGTGATAAATTTTTCGTGATGCATAAGTCATAAATATTACTGAATTCATATTCTGATTTTATAAAGTAAAATTTTGCCTAAGTATTATAAATTTTACTGATGATTTCCATCTCCAAGTTTTTCAAGCAAAACCAATTGAGTCAGGTAGCAGCACTTTTGTTATTACTACTGCTGCTAGCAATAGGAGGGGTTCCCGGATACCTGACAGGACACTGGCAATGGAAACAGCCGCCACCTGTTACTACCCTCAACCAATTAAAACAGATCCGCCAAACTGGGTTAACCCTTCCTGGTTGGAAAACCATTGAACAAGCAGAACAGCAAATTGGCGAACATAAATGGTCTTTGCAGGTAATTAAAAAAGAAGGTTCCCCATCCCAGGCAATCCTGCTTTTGCTGCCACAAAACGGGCCTATGGATCAACCAGAGGTAGAGTGGACAGAGGTTAACGGCTGGGGAAGGTCACGCTGGGGAAAGTGGGATGTAGCTCAATCTCGCTCTGCTAAATTTACTATCAAACCGCCTGTAAAGTTGACTTCTAATGTCGAAACTAAAGTAGAAGCTAGGTTCTTTCGCGCCTCCACACCACAACAAACCTTCGCTGTCTTGCAATGGTACGCTATGCCAGACGGCGGAAATCCATCACCTTTCCACTGGTTCTTGGCGGATCAATTGGCACAGTGGCATAAGCAACGCACTCCTTGGGTGGCCGTCAGTATTCTGATTCCAATGGAACCTTTGGGGCAAGTAGAAACATCTTGGTCTTTAGCGCAGTCTATCGGAGAAACAGTGCAAACTGTATTGATGGCAGGCCCTTTGTAGCGTTTGTTTACATATACGTTTGTACAGAAATTCATCAATAGTATCTCAATAAATTGCGTTCAGGCTGAAATTGAGCTAAAAGATGTTAACAATATTATGAAGTTAGAAATAAAATTTTGATAAACCCTCCTGTTCTTCTTGGTAAATACTTGCAGAGAGAAGAGACATTTAGGACATTCATAGAGTAGAATAACCATTCCGCGCGACTAATTTCTATATCAGTATTTTCATTTTCTGCACCGATGTTTATAGATTCCAGTTCTTATATGCGTGGATTCAGTGCCTTGTGTTTTGTTAGTCTTCAAGTAGGAGTTTTCTTAACAACACCTATCCAACTTGT
This sequence comes from Nostoc sp., assembly GCF_036919555.1. GTDB lineage: Bacteria > Cyanobacteriota > Cyanobacteriia > Cyanobacteriales > Nostocaceae > Nostoc. Next base: position 38,548 of record NZ_JBALCS010000041.1, on the reverse strand, counting down.
CGTTGCCCTGCCTTTTCCATCTCAAGGACAATCACCAGGGCAACCCCCCTCGCCTGTGCCAGGTACTGAGGTTGTGCCTCCAGGTGCAAATAACGAAGTTTCCCCCCAACTCAGCCGCTACCTCTTGGGTCCAGGAGATACAATTGGCGTTGTGCTTCAGCGTCCTCCTGGCCCATACCGCTTAGGAATAGGAGATGTAATTAGCGTTTCAGTTCAGCGCTTTCCAGATTTGAGCTTTCAAGCTTTAATCAACCCAGAAGGTAATATTGTGGTGCCTTTACTAGGAACAGTTTCCTTACAAGGTTTAACTTTGCAAGAAGCTCAAGAAAAAATTCGCTTGGGTTTAAATCGTTATGTAGTTGATCCGGTAATAGTTTTAGCCTTAGCAACGCAGCGTCAAGACTTCAGTTTTCAAGCTGTAATTAGTCCAGAAGGTAACATTGTAGTGCCGCAAGTGGGAACGGTGTCATTACAAGGTTTAACTTTGCAAGAAGCTCAAGAAAAAATTCGCTTGGGTTTAAGTCGCATTTTCCCAGATCCAATTGTGGTAGTATCCTTGGCAGGGACGCGACCAGTTCAAGTTACTATTAGCGGCGAAATATTTAAACCAGGAATTTATCCGATTAATTCATCAACACCGCGCGTTGCTGATGCCTTGCTAATATCTGGTGGTTCAACGTTGAATGCAGACCTGCGACAAGTGCAAGTACGCCGGAAGTTAATCGATGGTTCCGTGATTTCACAAAATATTGACTTATATGCAGCACTGCAAAATGGCGGTTCAATCCCTAATTTACGCTTACAAGACGGAGATGCAATACTCGTGCCCCGTCGTGAAGTTGGTAATGATGACGGTTATGACCGCAATTTGGTAGCACGTTCATCCTTGGCGACACCACAGATTAGAGTCCGGGTTTTAAACTACGCTGGGGGAGGTCTTTCCACTCAAGCGTTGCCTAACGGCAGTACATTTGTAGATGCTTTGGGAGGAGTAAATCTCGACGCTGCGAACCTCCGCGATATCGCTCTGGTTCGCTTTGATTCTGAACGAGGTAAAGCTGTTACCCAAAAACTTGATGCTAAAAAAGCTCTAGGCGGTGATGCATCTCAAAATGTGCCGCTTCAAGATAATGATGTTATTGTTGTTGGTCGGAACCTCATCGGTAAGATTACTAATTTACTGACTACCATTACCCAACCTTTCTTCAATGTCCAATCCTTTCTCCAATTTTTTAGAAACGTCGGTGGCAATGGATCAAATTAGTAATTCTAAAAGAAGGATGCAATCTGGAAATAGTTGGGAGTGGAGGAAGCCACATCTCCAACTTCTCTTTGAATTAATTAAGGTAAAAATATTAAAGATATCAACCGATATATACAGTAGGAAGTTGATAACGATCTTGTCTCAAAACCACTATCTTTAGGTTGGTACTTCCTAATTTTTAATTTTTAATTTTTAATTGGAGCGAAGCGACCATGACCCCACCAATTGTTAAGCGCTATCTTATTGCTTTTGAGAAGTATAAATGGATTGGACTGGCTAGTTTTGCTTTAGTTTTAGCAGGGTCAACTCTGGTGGCTATGCAACCAGAGCCACCAACTAGTTATATAGGATCTGCTGCACTTACCTATAGTGGACCAACAGTTTCTTTCTCTACAACTGGTACTCAAATCCAACAGCAAGGCAAAGAACTGAATGAGGAAGTTTTACTATCAAACCAGATAATTGCAGCAGTGGCAGAAAAAGCTGGTGTCCAACCGAAAAAGCTCGCTACCAGTATTGCCATTACAATACCTAAAAAAAACCCCAGGACTGGAGAATTGGAATCTAGTATATTGGAATTGAAATATGTAGATACTGACGCCAAACGAGCTATACAGGTCTTGGCGGAATTGATGCAATCAATGATTAAGTTGAGCAGTGATATCAATACTGGGCGGTTACAGGCAATTATTCAAAAGATTAACGATCGCACACCACAAACTAAACGGGATTTGCAAATTGCTGAAAAGAAGTTGGAACAGTACGATCGCATCGAGCGAACGGCAATATTAGCAGCAGAGAATGGCAGCTTGTTAAGCGCTATTACTACCAGCCAAAATCTGCAACGGCAAATTCAATTAACTATTTCTGGGGTTGATGGTCAAGTTCGCAGTTTACAAAATAAGTTAGGCTTAACAGTCGGACAGGCTTATATTTCTTCTGCTTTAAGTGCCGATCCAATTATTGCTAGCTTGCGATCGCAAATTTATCAAAGTGAGTCGCAAATGGCCGTACTCAGAAAAGATTTGCGACCGGAACATCCAACGATGATTCAGTTGATGCGTCAGAAACAAGCTGCTGAGGAATTGCTCCAACAACGTGCCGCAGAGGTTTTAGGTGGTGAAGGTACAGCAGCCCCGCTTTCGGGTAACATTGCAAATATTCGCGCCCAAAGTAGCTTAGATCCTGCACGTCAGCAGTTAGCAAACCAAATGGTGGCGTTGCAAACCCAAGGGGAGACGCTGCAACAACAACTAGCCCAAGAAATTCAACAAGAAGCGCGACTCCGGCGAGAGTATGCTCTGATACCCAATAAGCAATTAGAGCGATCGCGTTTAGAACAGGAAGTTACACTCAAAAAAGCCATCTATGACCAAATGCAGGTGAAGCTAACCGATGCTAAAACCGCAGAGGCAGAAACTACTAGCAGCCTCAGCATTGCCAGACGCCCCACAGTCATTGCCGATCTCAAACCTCCTAAGAGTGTGCCTATTACCCTAGCTGTAGGTGGTTTATTAGGTGTGTTGATTGGTGGCGGGGTGATATTTTTCTTGGGAGCGATGGAAGGGACTTTCAAAACCAGGGAGGATATCCGCGAAAGCCTCAAGCAACGGGAAGTGGCACTGTTGGGAGAATTGCCTTTAATGCCAGTTGATGATTTGGATCAAGAAGCGGTGCCTGTGGTACTTTCCCCCGATTCTCCTTATTTAGAATTTTATGAGAAATTCCGGAGTAATCTGCGCCGGATTGGTGGTAAAAACTTAAAGGTAGTGTTGATTACTAGCACCAGTAGTCAAGAGGGTAAAACGGCAAGTGCATATAACTTGGGTATAGCTTCAGCCCGTGCTGGTAAAAGAACCTTGATTATCGAAACAGATTTGCGATCGCCTTCCCGTTGTACATCCCTGAATGTAATTCCTGACCCCGACGCCACTATTGAACCCCTGCGTTATTACGCTAATTTGAGTGAATGTATTCGTTTAGTTCCTGATGTGGAAAATTTATACATTCTTCCCAGCCCTGGACCTATGCGGCAATCAGCTGCCATTCTTGAATCTAGCGAAATGCGGCGGCTGATAGAGGATGTCCGCGAACGTTTTGATTTAGTTATTTTAGACACTAGTTCTCTCAGCATATCCAATGACCCGTTGTTAATCCAACCCTACAGCGATGGCATCGTACTAGTGACGCGACCACACTATACACAAGAGAACATGTTAGGTGAAGCTATTGATCAATTAGTTGAAGCGGAACTAGGGTTATTGGGAACAATTATCAATGGTGCTGATATCATCGTTTCTGTACCTGAACAAGTTGTAGAAGCACCAACATTTAGAACTCAGGTAGAAGAATCAGAAGAAGTTTCAGCCCGTGCTAACAAAAACTAATAGTTTTCAAATATGAAAATTTTAACGCAGAGGTTAGTGCAGAGGATACGCAGAGGTTTGATAGGCATTAGGAGTCTTAGGAAATGCCGTACTTAGTCGTCTCTAAACAACCCAAACAGGGGAGCGAGAATTACCCCAAAAACAAAACCACCGATGTGTGCCCAATAGGCAACTCCACCAGTTTCCACGCTCATCTTAGCGGCTGTTTGCAGGGTAGCAAGACCGGATATCACATTTTGCACAAAGAAAAGTCCAATTATCACTAGTGCTGGAATTCTAATTGTGGTGATGAAAATCCCCAAAAAAACTAAGGTTTTCACTCTAGCTTGCGGAAAGCGTATAATGTACGCACCTAAAACCCCAGAAATTGCACCACTTGCTCCCAAGGAAGGAATCTCAGAATTCATGCCAATAAACCATTGGCACAAGGCAGCTAAAGCACCACACGCCAAATAAAAAATCAGATATTTGAAATGACCTAATCGATCTTCAATATTGTTGCCAAAAACCCAGAGAAACAACATATTCGAGATTAAGTGCCACCAACCGCCGTGTAAGAATTGCGACGTAAATAACGTTATCCACTCTCCACTCCAATTGGTGGTTAACTCTTGAGGTATTACCGCATACTGACTTAAAAACTGATTCAATTGTGCATGTGACAGACTCACCTCGTGAATAAAAACTAAAATATTCATGCCAATTAACCCGTAGGTGAAATACGGGGTGATTCGCGTTCGATTTTCGTCGTAGAGGGGAAACACAGGTGTTTTTCCTAAATTATTGACTAACTGCAATATACCCTGTAAGACTGGGAGTTGCGAAGTTTAGGCAATTTCACCTATTAAATCAAACAGTATAATTGAGGGGCATTATGATGCAATGAAGCACTACTTGTACCAAGATTCTTCCTGGGATTTATCACTAAATAAACCCAACAGTGGGCCGAGAATTGCCCCAAAGATAAACCCGCCTGCATGGGCCCAGTAGGCAATACCGCCGCTTTCCATTCCAATGTTAGTAGGTGTTTCGAGGCTGGCAAATCCGTAGAAGGCTTGTTCGAGAAACCAGAATCCCAAAAAGAAATATGCTGGGACGCGGAAAGTTGGGAAGAAAAACCCTAAAGGTACAACGCCGAGAACTTCAGCGTTAGGAAAGCGGAGAATGTATGCACCCATAACACCTGCGATCGCACCACTTGCCCCCAAAGAAGGAATGCTAGAATCTTGAGCGAAGAACCACTGGGTTAAGGATGCCAAAATACCGCAAGATAAATAAAACAGCAAATATTTAACATGACCTAATTTATCTTCAACGTTATTGCCAAAAATCCAGAGAAACAACATATTGCCAGCTAAGTGCAAGAAACCACCGTGCAAAAATTGTGAAGTAATCAAAGTTGCCCACTCTGGCACTGGTTGATGTAGAGAGTTACCAGCAAAGCTTAAAGTCAGTTCTCGTGGAACTACAGCCGCAAGGTGTAAAAATCCATTTAATGCTTGTGGAGGAAGATTTGCTTCATAAAGAAAAGCGAGGACGTTAGCAGCAATCAGTCCATAAGTTACATAAGGTGTGATTGTTGTCGGATTATTATCTCTAATGGGAACCACGAGCGTTTTTTCCTGATTTTAAGACATAAATTCTACAATACTGAATTCTGCAAGTAGTTTCTTCTACCTCATGGATGGATCTCAGTTTGATATTTGAGATATATTTGTAGGACTGACCCTGAAGCAGTAGCCATCATGTGATAAATTTCCAGTTATAGAAGAAAGCAGCTCGACCACAGTGCTAATTTTGTTCATCTAAAACGTTCCATAGGATAGTATCTTCTATGTAGAAACGTTTACCAGTGCTAGAAGTGCGGATACCGGAATAATTGGTGATAAAGCCTTTAGTTGCTGCTTCTGATAATAGGCGATCGCGTTCTTCCTGCACTACTTCTTCAGCTGATTTACGGGAAGGCATTCTAGTAAATTCCTCCCAGGAAAACTCCCATAGTTCCAACGCTTTGCGATTACCATAGTTGAAAATTGGGTCTGATTCAGTGCCGTGAGAAACTAAGACAAAAGGTGCTTCAAATAATACCTGCGCTATTTCCTGGGGTACACTATTTACATCCAACAAAGAATTTCCCGTCCAATGATGAAAACTGTTTACTAGGCGCTGACTGTGGCGAATAATTGCCTCTTGCTGCCAAGGAAATTCGATAATGCTGCTCATGAGAAAATGAATACATAGCATCAAAATTATGACATGAAACAGTTTTTTTAGAGTTAATGCTTCAGGAAATCAGCAACGCCTAATATTTGGAAGATTGACGTACTATCCCCAAAGCTGAAAATATGTTAGTTAATCCTCATATAGGCTTGGCAGCTCATGTTTTTTTCAAAGTCTCTAGAAAATCAACTCCAGCGCTGGAACGAAACTATTCGCAATCAGCCGAAAAATCCTAATGCTTACATACGTCGAGGCATGGTTAACTTTCAACTAGCTAAGATTGAGGAATCTATTCAAGATTTTGACATAGCAGAGCAATTGGATGCTCATATTAAACCCTACCTCTGGCAACGGGGATTATCGTACTATTATGCAGAAAGATTTACTGAGGGCGCTCAACAATTTGAAATAGATTTGACTGTGAATGCTCAAGATGTAGAAGAAACAGTATGGCGATATCTCTGCATAGCTCATTCGTTAGGTATTGAAGAGGCATGTAATTCTTTGCTAACTGTAAAAAATGACCCTCGACGCATCATGCAGCGCGTATATGATTTGTATTCGGGAAATTGTACACCAGATGATGTTTTAACTGTTGGTCAATCAGAAGGAATAAAGGGAAATTTTTACAGTCATCTTTACTTGGGATTATATTACGAAGTTGAGAATAATGTTGATTTAGCTCAGGAATATATAGTTAAAGCTGCTGATAATTACAAAATTGATGATTATATGTGGTATCTAGCGCAGGTACATAAAAAATTACGAGAGTGGATATAGTAGAGTGTTAATCTTCTAGAGATGGAAACCAGATAATTTTCAATGATCCTTTATTTCTCGTGTATGACCATAGATTTTGACCCCTCTCCAAACCTCTCCCCGAAACGGAGAGAGGCTTTGAAAGCTAGTTACAGTTTTTCTCTGTTTGTATGAAACCACCCTGCCTCCCGAAGATCGGCGAGGGGTTGGGGGTGGGGTTCTTTTATTATGGGTAATTTGGCGGACATGATATTACTTATCTAGAGTCGCTGATTGGATTGAGCTTCATCGGTTTCAGTACTAAACCAGCGATCGCCTCTCATAGAAAACTTTCCGGTCGTACCTCTACAGATAACCTAAGCCAACTAACGTTCCGTTCCGGTTGAGCGGCGGCGGGTAACTTATGTATCACTACTGAGATATCTCCATCATTCGCTGCAACCGAATTGTTAGGTTGTGGGTAACAGTGGCAACTTGCCTCTTAGCACTAAGCCTAAACCGATCTAACCTCAGCCAGCTAAGGGTTGCGTTCAGAGGCTGCCAGCATCTTTCACAATAGAATCGTTTATCTTTAAATCAGAATAAATCAATTTTCTCCGGCAGAATCCAATGAGCGTTGTAATTCCTGATGACATCCTCCAATCAACCAAGATGACTGAGGATGAATTAAAGCTCGAAATCGCCATCATGTTATACAAACAGGAAAAAATTAGTATTGGCAAAGCCCGTGCTTGGACTAGGCTGACAGTGATTGAGTTTCAACACGAATTGGCAAAACGGGGACTTTGCATTAACTACGATGTCGAAGATTTGCAAGCAGATGTTAAAACCTTGCAATCAATGGGCTTGCTGTGATTGTTGTCAGTGATACTTCCCCCATCATAAACCTCGCAGCTATTGGTCAGCTAGACCTGTTGCAGCAACTCTATGGAAGCATCGTTATTCCTCTAGCGGTTTATAACGAAATGGTGACAGCAGGAAAGGTTGTTCCTGGCGCAGTCGAAGTGCAGACCTTATCCTGGATTCAAACTCAGACAGTTGCTGATACTCAAAAAGTCACAGAAATTCAAACAAACCAAGACAATATTGATTTGGGTGAAGCTGAAGCAATTATTTTGGCACTGGAAGTGAAAGCACTATCGGCGGTTAACTTGAACTACGATAACCAGCTATTTCTACATTTACTTTGGCTACTTTGGGCTTGTGGTGTTTTTGGTTTATTGGCGGCTTGGTCTTATCAGCGCGATCGCACCGTTTAGTAGCTTCAACATGATTGACATAAGAGATATGATACTGTTGATTTACCTGAGTCCACTTGATTAATTAATCTCTACCATAAATAGGCAATCTTCTGCAAGAGTTGCTACGCGTCTACCTATCCTCATCGCTCATCTATTCAATTTTCGGTGGCTTGGCGGTACAAATGTGGGTAGGCGGTTTTTACCTGGGAACATTAGCGGGGATGAAATTGGACTTCTTTCTCCAGAATCTTAATATCGTAGTTGCCAAAGAAATCGTGGCCTAGTAAGCCGATGCTTGCTTTTGGTGCGATCGCTACCTGAAGATTATTGGCTGTAACTCCACCTACTGCAATAGATTTTACCTTACTAGTTGGAAATTTTACTTGGCTACCATCGGCAATTTGGGCTTGCATTGTACCTGTAGGCTGGAGTTCAAGTGTACTTGCCATATTTAGAGTAATAATGGTTTCACTAGCACCTGTATCTACAATCATTTCAAAGGTTTTTTTGTCGTTGAAGGTGACATCAATCACAGGAGTTCCACCAAAGCGGCGTTTAATTGGGACTCGAAAAACTCTGTTGTCTGAAGGTGCGGCTATATTGCCACAAAGCCTTCCCAATCCAACGGTTTTACCAGAGGAGGTGATCATGTAACATGCTCCTGGATCGTCAGCTGTTGCCTGATGAGAGAATACTAAAAATACTAGTGCCGCAGTTACGCCCGTTGTAAACATCGCAGCTAAATTAACGGTCGTAATCCAACGCTTCCAAGCATTCTTCATGTTATATTGCTCTCTAATTTTTCTGATATTTTTTAATAACTAAATTATTCATAATAGCTGTAAGAATTGGTGCTGAACGCTTACGATTATTAAAACAAAAACGGAATATCTATCAACCTCAACTACAAGAAAGTTTCAAACACCTTGCGTTCTTCGGGTTATAATTTTTGTCTATAGTCTATGTATTATGTCTATAGCAATCCGAATTGAAAGGTGAGAAAATACGTAGATATAAGCATTTCAGCGATTTTCTTTTTCACGAATGATTTAGGATTGCTATAGTACAGCGCGGCCTAAATAAGCATACCATTAAATAGCCAAAACGTTGCCCTTATATATCCACTTAAAACGTTTAGCCATTATTTGATTACAGTAGTCGATAAAATTGAGAGTTCGATTTTTTAAATCATCTTGACTGATAAAACTTGCTCTTCTTAGTAACTTGCGAACCAAAATACTGAACCAAATCTCAACTTGATTGAGCCACCAAGAATGTTTAGGTGTGTATGCTAATAGTTCGATTAGTTGCTCCGTACTAAATTTTACTAGTACGCCAATACGCTCAGAGTCTTGTAATCTCGGAAAAATAGACAACTCTTGATTATTAGTTTGCAATCATCGATTTCGCCCCTTCAGAGCCATCTGCCAATTGATATCTAAATTTCAGGCAATTTGACGATGGTTTTGATCATCAGATACCATGAGAATTATTTTTGCTCATAGCGCTATCTGTTGCGGCGTCTTGTGTCAGTTTATCAACTCTTGAAGTTGATGATGCCCTGCTGTACTAGACCAGGAATTTAATGGCCTTAGCCCTATCTATTATAGCTTGATTCTGTAGATTCTGGCTATTTATTAAAGCTTGATTCTCTAGATCTGTTAGATATGAATTTACTACCACGGGCGCGACGTTAGGTTGTGCAGTATTAAGGTAGAACTGGTAATCAGTATTCCCTGCTTGACGTTGAATGTGTATATAGTAAGTTCCTGGATTTAATGAAATCGTTAGAGATGGATTGCCTACAACACTATTATCAGGATTGAATACTGCACTATTTCTAGAATTCAGAATCTTACCGTTACTATTAACTATTTGCTCAACTACGCTTCTAGAAAGTCCATAGTCATTTATTGTAACAGTACTAGTTTGATTTAAACTAAACTGATAGTAATCATTAGGCTCGGATGAGCCGACATGTTCCAAGACTACAGTATCATTTGAACCTATCGTAAGTTTGCGAGCAGTGTTGAATGTGTTGCCAGCGTAATTACTCGCAGCCTGACGTCCTTCAAACTCACCATAAAAATCAAAATGTTCGAGTAAATTGATGCCTTTCAAAGAAGCTAATTCGAGATTATTTGCTTTATAGTAACCAGCATCAAATGAGGGTGAGGATTTACGCCCTTCATTTATCCCATAGATTTCAAAATGTTGCAACAATTGGCTGTTGTTCAAATTAGCTAAGTCTTTGTTGTTAGCGCGATAGTAGTTGAAGTCAAAATAGGGTGAAAAGTCACGCCCTTCGTTTATCCCATAGATTTCAAGGTGGTTCAAAAGTTGAGAATTATTTAGGTTTGCCAGATCAGAGTTAAGCGACTTATAATTCCCGTAACCGAAAAGTGGATCAAAGTAGCGTCCCTCGGTAATACCGTAGTTTTCCAGATGATTAAATAATTGCTCGTTGTTAAAGCTTGGAAGGTCACTGTTGTTAGCACGATAGTAGTTAAGGTCAACAATTGGAGAGAAGCTGCGTCCCTCAGCTACACCATGATTCTCCAGATGATCTAACAGTTGGCTGTTGTTGAATTTTGCCAGATCAGAATTGCTAGCCCGATAAAAATTTAAATTAATAAGTGGTGAGAAAGAACGTCCTTCGTTTAAACCATAAGCCTGGAAGTGTGATAGAGCTTGAGCATCATTTAAACCAGCTAAGTCGGAATTGGCAGCACGATAGAAATTGGCATCAAATACGCTTGAGGTAGTTAGGGACATATCACCAAATCTCCTAATATAAAATATTTTTACTCTGAATTTTTCGTCAGCTTTTCGTCTATTTTGAATGGTCTGTTTATTTACGCCTTGCTGTACTAATAGTCTGTCAAGTTTAAATTGAAGCGTAAGCAAGTTGGTAGCCAGGACTTTAGTCCTTATTTTCTAAGCACTAAAGTCCTGACTACAAACCCTTCATTACTAGCTTAATAAAGTACTAGGCTATCCACACAAGTTTTGTACTTTCAAGTTAGTTAGTGATTTTTTATTTATGTGTCTTCATAAGATAAAATCCCATCTTACTCAAAACATATTACATAGAATTACTGATTGATAAATTAAAGATTAGGTAAAGACATGATAAAGGCATCTAAGTAATATTAAACATGGTATACTAAGTAAGAAGTGATATCAGAGAAATTTGTGAGCTTATTCAAGGGTTACATCTGCATGTACATCGGGGGCATTTCACTTTCGTAGAAAGCTTAAACCTCACCCCAGCCCTCTCCTTAGTAAGGAGAAGGAGCATGAATCGGTGTATTTGCAAAACTGAGATGCTCCCTATACAGCAGTTACGATCGCATTTTTAACAGCAATACCTCATTTGTGAAAACATGAGATTTTCACTAACAGTATGCAAAGCAACTACACCGCAAATAGCTGTTGCAAAATTCTATAATCCTGCCATTTTAAATATTATGCCGCATTCCATCTCAGCATTTACCTGTCATCAAGTTGAGATTAGCGATCGCCCCAGCAATATAATACGCTAGGGCGTTTTTTAAACTTTACCTAAAATCTCCTCCTTCCCATATCTGAAGTTGTCTTTGGGCTGCAACTATGCAATTGAGATGCTTGGGTGGATAGAGAAAATGATCGTAGGCTAATGCCATCTGTCTAGCAGCTTCAGTATATGGCACTCGTCCTATTGCTGTACCCAATCCAGGACAGGCAATAGTGTTAATTTTTTGCTCGCCGTATTGGTTATGGTGGCGAACTGCCAGCAGCATAGCCCACATCGCTATATAAGGAATATCTGTTCCAGCAATGATCATCGGAACTACATGAGCGTGTTTGACAAGCTCGGTTTTGGGTTGCGAGTGCGATCGCGTCTATTAACCAGGTTGCTAGGGAGTAAGCACATCCTTTCTAAAGCTGATAAGTAAAATAGTAAACTTGTTGTTCGAGGAATTGTGCAAAATAATTCAGTTCCCCTGAACGATAAATTGCCCTAGCGATCTAAAATGACACTGTTAATCGGTAAACAAAAAGCAATTAAGTTCAGTGTATGGTGCGTCAACACTCGATTTTTTCATTCGTTCTAGTATTATTGGCCACATTCCTCTTTAGTTGTGGCGGTCCTGGTGTCGCGGTGGCACCTCCAACTTATACGGCAACGCAACTTGAAAGAATTCAGGCATACGTTCCTGAAATTCAGGCTGTGCGCGATCGCTCACAAGAGTTGAAAACCCTGATCCAAGAAGGTGATTGGATCAATGTGCGTAACTTTATACATGGCCCCATAACAGAAGCAAGGCTAAACCTGACTTATGTGACTCCCAACCTTCTACCCAAAGACCAACCCACAGCACGTCAAATAACGCGAAATTTGTTTAACGACCTGGTTAAACTTGATAAAGCTACTAGTGCTGGCAATCCTCAAGTTGCCTTGAGTAACTCCCAAGCTGCTTTTGCAGACATTGACAAATTTCTCGATCTACTTCCTAAAACAGAAGAGAGTTAAGAGTTAATAGTTAGGAGAGACGCGATTAATCGCGTCTGTACAGGAGTTAGGAGAGACGCGATTAATCGCGTCTGTACAGGAGTTAAGAGTTAATAGTTTTAAATTTTTAACTCCTCACTCCTGACTCCTGACTCCTAACTTCTCACTTTTAACTCTAAGTACAAGTTATGAATGTAGTTATTATCGGTTGTGGTGTAATTGGGGCTGCGATCGCCTATGAACTGAGTCAAGTAAAAGGGCTAAAAATCACAGTTTGCGATCGCCAACCACCAGCACAAGCTTCCACGGGTGCTGCACTTGGCGTTTTGATGGGCGCAATCAGCCAAAAAGTCAAGGGCAAGGCTTGGCAGATGCGACATACTAGCATTCAACGCTATGAAACTTTGATTCCTGAACTAGAAGCTTTAACAGGTGGCAAAATCCCTTTTAATCGCCAGGGAATTCTCAGTCTTTATTTGGAAGAGGAGAATTTAGCAGCATGGGAAAAGCTAGTAGAAATTCGCCACTCTCAAGGCTGGCATTTAGAAATCTGGGACACGGCTAAACTCCAGAATATCTGTCCTCAAGTTGATCACGAAAAAATTACTGGTGCTGTCTATTCTCCCCAAGACCGCCAGCTTGATCCGACTGTCCTCACATTAGCTTTAGTTGAGGCTGCCCAGCAAAATGGTGTGACTTTCAAATTTGGTGTGGCTGTTTTGGATGCCCAAACCTCACCACCTGAGTCTTCCCCTCAATTTTGCGTTCAACTTGAGACTACAGAAGGAAAAATAGCCGCAGATTGGTTTGTAGTCGCAGCAGGGCTAGGTTCAACACCACTGACAGCAAAATTCAATCAGATGGTTGATATTCGCCCGGTGCTAGGGCAAGCGTTGCAAATGCGCGTGGGGCATCCGTTAGGCAATCCAGACTTCCAGCCAGCGATTACAGGTAACGATGTCCATATTGTTCCTGTAGGCAGTGGAGATTATTGGGTGGGTGCAACAGTGGAATTTCCCAGCAATGGAAATGAGATAACGCCAAATCAAGAACTGCTGGAATCTCTTAGAGAACAAGCGATCGCATTTTGCCCAGAGTTAGCCACAGCAAAGATTCTCCGCACCTGGTCGGGTTTCCGTCCCCGTCCTGAAGGACGCCCAGCCCCAGTTATTGGTAAGTTACCAGGGTTTAGTAACGTCCTCCTAGCTACCGGACACTATCGCAACGGCGTTTTACTAGCACCCGCCACAGCTTATGCAATTCGTGAGATGATTATTTCTCAGGGAGTGGAGGGATGAGGGAGCAGGGGAAGCAGGGGAAAAAAGAATAACTAATGCAATGCCCAATGCCCAATTCTCAATGCCCCATGCCCAATTCCCAATGCCCAATTCCCAATCCATAGGAATATAGCGTGTCAATAACAGAACATAAAATCAATGTAGATTCACTGGAATGGTTTTATCGGGAATCTTTACCAATCGGTAGAACTGACTTAGCGCCTGTGTTGTTGCTACATGGCTTAGTTTCACAAAGTTACAGTTGGCGGAATATTATACCTGCTTTAGCGAATCAGGGGACAAGAGCGATCGCTCCAGATTGGATTGGTTATGGCTTTTCTGCAAAACCAGAAAAACGAGATTTTGCTTACACTCCTGATGCTTTTATCACAGCTTTAGAAGGATTTATTAAAGCCTTAGAACTTGAACATTTTTCTTTAGTTGTCCAAGGCTTTTTAGGTTCTGTAGGACTACAATATGCTTTGCGTCATCCAGAACAAATTGCTAATTTAGCTATCTTAAATACACCAATTTCAACTGCTGCCAAATTACCCTGGAAAATTAAACAATTGGGTTTACCTTTAGCAGGTGAAGTGATGACCCAAGACCCGCTTTTAGTTGACAGGACGTTAGAAGGTGGTAGCCGTTATCGCATAGGAGATAAGGAATTAGATATTTATCGAAAACCATTTTTGAAAACTTCTGCATCTGGTCGAAGTCTCTTATCAAGTATTCGGAATTTACAGCTTGATTCAGCAATGACAGAAATCGAATCTGGCTTTAAAGAATGGCAACAGCCAATTCTGATTCAATGGGGGATGATTGACCCTTGGTTATCTGTAGATATTGCCCAAAATTTTGCAAATGCGGTACCAAATGCCGAATTAATAAAACTTAATAACGTCGGACATTATCCTCAAGAACATTACCACGAAGCGATTTTGGAAGACCTTTTACCCTTTGTGCGTCGTAAAGATGCTCATTGACAATATAACGCGGTGTGCAACTTTCTCTCAAACCTAACCCCCAGCCCCTTCCCTACAAGGGAAGGGGAGCTAGAATCAAAGCCTCTCGACCTTTCGGGGAGAGGAATGGAAGTGGGGTTTTAACAATAAGTCGCACATCGGATAATATACCTCTGGCAAAAATCGATATTATAAAAATGAAACCAAGATTACTACAGATAAATCATAGATATTTATCTGTGGTAAAAAATAAATTTGGGATTTTTGCTACATTGATAAATGTTATCCGCGCCTGCATTTGTGAACTTTTGATTGCTACTAAAAATGCATCACAACCATACTGATGGAGATTAGAATTCATGGCTTATTCATGGTTTAAAGCATTTCATATTGTCGGATTTGTAGTTTGGTTCGCCGGTTTGTTTTATCTGGTACGTCTTTTTATCTATCACGTTGAAGCTAACCAAGAACCGGAACCAGCACGAACAATACTGAAAAATCAGTATCAAATTATGGAAAAGCGGCTCTATCATATCATCACTAATCCAGGAATGTTCGTGACGATCGCAATGGCCATCGGTTTATTAAGTACTGAACCGGATATTTTAAAAGAGGGTTGGTTGCATATCAAGCTGCTGTTTGTTGCCATTTTAATTGGCTATCATCATTACTGCGCTCGGCTGATGAAGAAGTTAGCAGTAGATGAATGTGGCTGGAATAGTCAGCAATTACGTGCTTTAAATGAAGCACCCACAGTTATGTTAGTAGCGATCGTCTTGCTGGCTGTGTTTAAGAATAATCTACCTACAGATATCGCTGCCTGGGCTATTTTCGCCATGATTATTTTGATGGCAGTCACTATTCAACTTTACGCCAAAAAACGCCGGCAAGATAAAGAGAAGCTGACGGCAGAGATAGGGCAACCACAAGAACAAAGTTAGACAAAATTCCTGTCTTACACAAAGTAGGTTAGCACAGATGTCATTGATGTCAACTTAAGCTAGAAATAGTTTAACTGTTAGTTTCGTTACCCGCCTTGAACTAAAGTTCAAGGCTAATAGCTAAAGTCTACTGAAGTAGACTAAAGATTTTTACGGATATTTAGTAATCTTTAGATTACTTTTGCTATAAGCAAGGAACTTCAGTTCTTTGCGGAACATAACTTTTACGTTAATAGGACTTACGCAAAATTGTCTCAAAAACCTGATTTGTCATAGCGGTAATTCATGAATTACCGCTACTTCAGAACTTTTTTGCGTAAGTCCTGGTTAAGTTGACACGTATAATTCATGAATTGCCCCGACATTTCGTAAGCCCAAGACAAGGGTTTGCTTGGCTGTTAGGCAAGTTGTCAAAATTTCAGGAACCATCACTACGGATGGAGAAGCCATCGTTAGTAAAATGACGATTTTGCTCTTAAAATCAAAATTTCTGCATTAAAGCCACGATTTTTTCCTTAAAATCACGACTTTTTTCTTAAAATCACGATTTTTTCCTTAAAGTCGTGATTTTTTCCTTAAAATCATGATTTTTTTGTTAAAGTCGCGATTTTTTTCTTAAAATCATGATTTTTTTCTTAAGTAACTTCAGTTCGGGTTCAATAAGCTGTTCTACATTTAAATTGCATAAGTTGGGCGGACAAGATGCCCACCCCACAAGAGTTATGTTTAATTCGATTATGCAAATTAGATGTTTTTTAGCTTACTGTTCGGTTAAGGCAAGAGACGCTATAAATCGCCGTCTTTACAATAATCAGCCCTCCGTAGAGACGGCGATTTATCGCGTCTTCGTAGAAAGGGGTTTGGTTTGTCTCGTTCCCAGTCTCCGACTGGGAATGCCTAATGTAGGGGCTGCCGCCTCAAGACTTACGGCAGAGCCGCAATGAAAAAGCATTTCCAGCCAGAGGCTGGAAACAAGGTTTTAAAAGGGTTTGCACTTAAGTTGACACCAATACACAGATGTGCTGCCATACCACACGTTGCATCACAACAAGAACCCGTACCAATTAACCATTACCGAATTTACGATGTTTAAATTTTGGATAATGGAAAAGAAGATTCAAACATCGTAAATTTAATGCCTGTTTGAGAAAAAGCGAATTTAAACGCGAGAATAATTCTATTATCCAAACATCGTAAATTACTTGACAGAGCTAATGACTTGATTGCTATGAGTCAATCTAAAATCTAAAATTGATTGACCTCATGCTGGAAACATCTTTGCTAAATCATCCCCAGGAATCACGGTAGCGTAGAAAACATATTTGCGATTAGCGACATAGCGACGATCTTGTTTAATAATCGCCATAAACTCTCTATGTCCTTCACGGCTACGTCCCACTAAACAACCCGCACTGGCAAGGCGAATATCATTTCGGGGAAAATCAAAGCCGTAGTGTTGATTCACATAAAAATCATCACCTGTATCAAGTTTGTCCCCAGTCCGTTTAAAATCTTTGTTGAAATCTCTACAAACAGTTATATCTCCAACTTGCACTAATGCTTCGTGAGGCTCTGCTGTGCCGTGGATGCCAACAGCCCAAGCTTTGTATTGTCCAAACTGAATCCTAGCTGCTCCTTTAGGATTCATCGGATTATAAGTATAGTAGTTCCCTGGTTCTGTAGTCGCTTCCCAGTGATCTACGATTTTGGGAACATCATTTATTACTTCAATGACAATCCGCCGATCATTAAATTCATTGGGTGCATCACTATTGAGAGTCCAGTCTCCATTTATACCCTCTATATAAACAATGTTGTATTCTTTTGGATTGGTGAATACCTGATACTTTTTAGATAGCAAGTATTTCACAATCCTGCTGGCAATGTCATTACCAAGTTTTAAGGGGGGTTTAGGAAGCTCATCTGGTTTGGTTTCAATTAGTTTTTTGGCTGTGACTGCTCCTAAAAAGTCACTTTCTCCAGTCTTTGTTAATTCTTGAAATTTTTTGATAGATATCACAGAAACAGGGCCAAATTTCCCATCAGATGGAGGTTCTAGCAAACCTAAGCTGATTAACAGTGTCTGAATCTGACGAGCCAAGTCTGCGTCATTAGCGATCGCCTCAAATCCCCATTTCTCATCTTTTCCCAAGAAATCTTGCAGTTTCATTATGCACCTACCTTCATTTGCTTATTTCTAAGTATAAACATCATTTTGAAGATTGATGTTGTTTGAAATATTACTCTTCTATTAAATATGATGTCAAAATTTTTACTATTAATTTATGATTCAGCACACAAAAATTCACAGAAATTATACTGAATGGGAATGTATATTAAAATTTTTTCCGTAAGCTTAGAAAATATATTTCCAGATGATAAGTATAAAATTTTACTGAAAGATAGTTCACACATCTCATCGGCAGAGATACCTGCTGAATGCTGACACAAATGGAATCTTTGTGTTAAAACTTGGCAGACCAATTTGATACATAGTGTTGGAGTGGGTGAATCAGATTTTGGAAATAATCCTCATAGTGTTTGAAAAAGAGGCAAGGGAGCAGGGAGCAGGGAGCAGGGGGGATAGAACAGAAAAGGGATTTGATCCCACCGGAACGAGAACCACTTATAAGAAGTTGGGGGAGAAGAGGACAAGGAGCAGGGAGCGGGGAGAAAAGGAGAGAATTCTTTCCCCCTGCCCCCTGCCCCCTTCCCCCTGCCTCTTCTTTGAAAGCATCGTTTTGGTTAGGTTCGCAGGATGAGAGCGCAATTTAGAGTCAAACAGCAGATTTATTGCTGTTTATCTATTGTATTTTGCTGCATTTTGTGGATTTGTTTGGCATTAATTCCAGCCCAGGCAACGCCCATAGAATCTATTGATACTCTGCGGCAACAGCAGGAACAAATGAACCAGCAGCATCAGAGTGGGGCTAACGATCGCGATCGCTTAACAAATATCCAACAAGAGGCGCAAAAACACCTTACTGGTTTAGAGCAAAATCTGCAAACCACAGATAGCTATATTGAAGAGGGCGAATTGCAATTACAACGAGCTACCCAACGCCTCCAGCAATTGGAAACTGATTTAGCTGTAGCGGAACGTGACTATGAAGCTCATCAAATAGGAACAGTAGCACGATTGCGTTATCTTCAGCGATCGCCAGCATCTGTTGGATGGGCAGTTTTGCTCCAAAGTGAAAATATTAGCGACTTTATCAGCCGCCGTTATCAGTTGAAGTTAGTGTATCAGGCAGACCAGCTAATTTTGGTGAAACTTAACGCCCAAGCAAACCTGATCAATAAACAAAAAACGGAAATAGAACAGCAAAAAAATGAAATTGCCTTGATGCGTGAGCAACTGCTAGCACAAAAAACTGATTATCAAACTCAGGCGCAGTCACAATCAGAATTGATTCAACGCCTCAATAGCGATCGCCTCGCCTTGGAAGCAGCGCAAAACCAGCTAGAGAGGGAATCCAAAAATCTGGAAGTCTTGATTCAACAAAAGGTAGCAGAAGCCAAAGCAACAGAAGAGGCGCAAGTAAAAACCAACAGCCGTACAAGTTTGATCATTCGGGGAACTGGTGTAATGGTATATCCTAGTGATGCTCCTACTAGCAGTCCCTTCGGCTGGCGAATGCACCCAATCCTCGGCTATCGTCGCTTTCATGCCGGGTTGGATTTTGCCGCTAGCTATGGTAGTACAATTCGGGCAGCCGATTCGGGAATAGTGATTTTTGCTGGGTGGTATGGTGGTTATGGCAGAGCGGTAATTATCGATCACGGCAAAGGGATTACTACATTGTACGGACATACCAGCGAATTGTATGTTACCGAAGGACAAGCTGTTGAACGCGGACAAGCGATCGCTGCTGTCGGTTCCACAGGTTTATCAACTGGGCCTCATCTCCACTTTGAAGTTCGTCGAGATGGCACACCCGTGAACCCAGCTAATTATCTTTAAGCGAGCGGCAATTCGGCTGTAAATTTGCAGCAGTAATCGTCATTTATCCTGCCCAAAACATTTATTTTTACGCCCTTCGAGGCGAAAATGCTTTTAAAGGAAGGCTGGAGATCAAATGAAAATCTGTATTGTTGGCGCGGGTGCGATTGGTGGATATTTAGGGGCAAAACTGGCACTGGCAGGTGAAGCCGTAACGCTGATTGCGCGTGGTTCTCATTTGGAGTCAATTCAAAAAAATGGGCTGAAGTTGCTCATGGCAGACGGTTCTAGCCAAATTGTTACTCCCTCTCTGGCAACTAGCGATATCCAGTCAGCAGGGCTACAAGATGTAGTAATTTTAACTGTCAAGGCTCAGAGTCTGTCTGCGATCGCACCTTTTCTCCCTGGACTCTATGATGCTCACACGATGGTGGTGACAGCCCAAAATGGTGTTCCTTGGTGGTATTTTCGTCAGCATGGCGGTGAGTATGAAGGTAGACGCATTCAATCTGTTGATCCAGATGGAATTATTGAAGCTAGTATCGGTGCTGAACGCGCCATCGGTTGTGTCGTTTACCCGGCAACTGAGATAATTGAACCAGGTGTAATTAAGCATATTGAAGGCGATCGCTTTAGTCTCGGTGAAATCGACGGCACTAAAACAGAACGCATCCAATTATTAGCAGAAACTTTAAAACAGGCAGGATTCAAAGCACCAATCCGCAATCAAATTCGCACGGAAATTTGGATCAAGTTGTGGGGTAATGTGGCATTTAATCCCATCAGCGCTCTAACTGGTGCTACTCTAGAAGGTATTTGTCGCTATCCCCTCACCCGTGAACTAGCGCGGCAAATGATGACTGAAACTCAGGCGATCGCAGAAAACTTGGGTATAAAGTTTGGCATCACAATGGATCAGCGAATTAATGGGGCAGAAAACGTTGGTGCCCATAAAACCTCAATGCTACAAGATATTGAAGCTGGACGCCCCACGGAGATAGACGCTATTGTTGGCGCGGTGGCAGAATTGGGAAAACTCACTCAAATTCCCACACCTTATATTGATACTATTTATGCCAGCGTTAAGCTGCTAGAGGCGACTAAAGTGAGAATTTGAACAAGAAATGTTTCGCGCAGTCCCCACCTAAAAATACTATAAAAACATCTACATTTTAGGTGGGGTTAGCGAAACCAGTATTATTGGCCCATCTTCAACTATTCTGGACGGATCTAAAAAACCCCACTTCCATTCCTCTCCCCCACAAGGAGGCTTTGAAACCATGATTTTCTCTTGGAAACGAAGAATATTTCTGCCCCTCTCCGCGTTGGAGAGGGGTTGGGGAGAGGTTCATCGAACTGACGTTAATAAATAGTTGGGCGCTTGTTGAGGCACTAGTACAGTACGGCGTAAATAAACCATCCATTTGGAATGCCTAAAACCTTTATGCAATGGTAATTACGAATTACGAATTACGCAAAGCGTTGCTAGCCATCAGTCACAGGGGATGGTTTGTTAGAACACCGATTTATGGTATACACACAAGTCAACCCCTTCGGGGAATTCAAAATTCAAAATTCACGCATTCAAAATTACAATCCCCATAAATAAATTTAGGGGCTTGAAACAAGGACTTTTTGTGCCTTGTGCAAAAGCCATAGCGGCACAATTGTCTCTACATTGTCCATAAATAAATTTAGTTGCTCTGTATCATGAGTCTTCTTCGGTCATCGAATTACCCAAAACAAAAACCTCACCCTCTCCCGACTTTAATCCCTCTCCTTACCAAAGAGAGGGACAGGTGAAAGCGTAGCATAACCAGGGTGAGGTTTTCTTAAGCTATTTGATAAACCGTAAAAGATAGGACATCAGTTTCCTGGCGCTAGAGTTCCAGAATTGCTAACGGGTGATTCAGTATATTCGCAAAAAATATTCAAGCCGATTTTGAGGATATATAAAACAATAACAGTTGCGATCGCTGGATCAATTGGCAAGCCGTGTGCCGTGGCTACACCCACAAGAGAGATAATCAACCCTGTCAGCAAGGGCGAACTCCCTGGATTCTTCGTGTATTCTTTAAGTTGACCACGAAAACCATCATCACCACAGAGTTCCTCACGCAATACCTTTAGTGTTACTTGCCAAAGTGATTTACTTTGCTGCATCAACGGTTGCCCATTTTTCTCAATCCACAAATCCTCAAAAGCGGTTTCAACTTTGCCATTGTGTTTTTCCAAGTGATTCAAAGCGTGTTGTGCAGGGTCGTAATTTTGTAAAATCTCCCGTGCAACACTGATTTCTGTAAGGCTTAGTTGAGCATCCATCATTTATCCTCATTTTTTTGTTATTGGGCATTGGGCATTGGGCATTGGGCATGGGGCATTGGTTATTATTATTCTCCTCTGCTCCCCTGCTTTCCCACTCCCCACAAGGGTTCAAACTACGTCAAAATTTAGATAAACGCGATCGCACCTACCGATAATGCAGATTACCCAAAGTCTCCATACAGCAATTCTTGTCACTGACTTAGAACGCTCTGAACACTTTTATGGCAAAGTATTAGGATTAGCCAAAATAGATCGTTCGCTAAACTACGCTGGTGCATGGTATCAAGTCGGCGACTATCAAATTCACTTGATAGTTGCACCTACCGTCCCCACCGAAAACCCAAACGAAAAATGGGGACGCAACCCCCATGTCGCTTTCTCAGTTGCTTACTTGGACGTTGCTAAACAAGAGTTGCTCAATCATAATTATCCCATTCAACCCAGTGCTTCCGGTCGCCCTGCTCTATTTACTCAAGACCCTGATGGAAATATTATTGAGTTGAGTCAGCAGTGAGAGGGAGTGCGGAGTAGGGAATGGGGAGTAGGGGACAAGGAAATTAACAATTCAAAATTCACGCATTCAAAATTCAAACATTTTAGACAATTTCAGACTCTTATTTAAACCCTGACTGAAATTGAGCACAGTCGGAGACACTCCCCCTCCGAGCTACGTGTAATGGTACAGGTCTTCAACCCTTCGATTTCCGATAACCATGACAAATGATAAATGATAAATGATAATCATTGCCTACTCTTATACCAATCCGCTATTAGAATCTTCTCCTGATCAAACCAGTTGGGGATGGGAGGTGGATCGAGTTTATGAAGATTTGGGCAAGCGAGAGTCCTTTGGACACGCTACGCGAACGCAATTACAACAATTATTCACCGATTGTCAAACTGAACCAGCAGATTATCTCCTGATTCGTCGGTTGGAAGAATTAGGGGATACTGTAGAGGAAATTAGCGATCGCTTGCATAAACTCGAAGCAATGGGAGTAGCGATAATTGCTACTGAACAGCCCTACACTTCCGAAAATTATCCTCTGGGCGCTGACTTGCTGAATTTGGTAGACACAATCCAACGTCAACAACGTAGTCGTCGCATCCGTGAAGGACACGCCCGTAATCGTCTTGATGTTGCACCGCCACCCGGAAAAGTTCCCTACGGCTATCGCAGAGGTAAGGGAAAATATACTATTGACCGCAGTACTTCACCAGTAGTCAAAGATTTTTTTGAAGACTTTTTACTCTATGGTTCCCTGCGGGGTTCAGTTCGTTACTTGGCGAAAAAATACGGCAAAAAAATCTCTGTTACCACAGGAAGACGCTGGCTGACTAATCCAGTTTATCGCGGCAATACAGCTTACCAAAATGGTGAAATTATCTCCAATACCCATATTCCGATAATTTCTAAAGAAGAAGCAGCCCAAGTTGACCGACTTTTACGCCGTAACAGCCGTTTACCATCCCGAACTGCTAGTGCTAGGCGTTCTTTAGCTGGGTTGGTTGTCTGTGCTGAGTGTCAGTCACATCTGACAGTTACTCGTGTCACCCAACGCAACCAAGATAAGGAGTATCTTTATTTACGTTCTACTAGCTGTCCCCAACGCCCCAAGTGTAAGGCTATTCCCTACCAAGAGGTTTTAGAACATACAATTGAAACCGTTTGCCGTGACTTACCCTTAGCTGTAGCGGGGATGAATTTTCCTCAGTTGGATGCAGTCAAGAATAGTTTAGGGCAAGCGATCGCACGTCAGCAAGAAATACTTGCTCAGTTACCCGCATTAATTGAAACTGGAATTTTAGATGTTGAAACAGCAAAGTTAAGGGCTTACAAACTCCGTACAGAACTTTCTGCACTCGAAGCAAAGTTGGCGACTCTTCCCCCAGTTAACTTGCGTTCTGTTGCTCAAGCTGTTTCTATTCCACAATTTTGGTTAGATTTGTCGGAAACAGAGCGACGATTTTACTTTCGAGAATTCATCAAGCAAATTGAGATTATTCTTCAGAACAAAGAATTAAAACTCCGAGTTATTTTTATTTTTTAAGTACAGGACTCACGCAAAAAAGTTCTGAAGTAGCGGTAATTCATAAATTACCGCTACGACAAATCAGGTTTTTAAGACAATTTTGCGTGAGTCCTAAAATAAATAGACCACGCAGTAGGAGCAAAAGATTCTCGTTCCCAGTCTCCGACTGGGAATGCCTAATTGGGCGGCTGCTGCCTACCTTGGTTCTTAATCTTAAAAGTTTTCGATCTACTGAGGTTAGAAAAAACTTCACCTGAACAAGGGTAGAATACGATGGCAGTAGTAAGCTTAGAAAAACATCAACTTTATGAGCATTTACCAGTGGAAAAAAAGCTTCATATTCTTGTTGTCGATGACCATCAATTAATTTTAACTGGTACTCTAGATGTATTAAGTAGGGAGTATCCAGAAGCTAATATACTTAAGGCTCAGACAGCCAAAGAGACACTTGATCAACTTCAATCTCAACCGTTTGACCTGATTGTGATGGATTTGTCGATTTCCAATCAGCAAGGGGAGACAGCAGAAATTGATACCGGAATTAAGCTTTTGCAAACTTTGCTCAAAGAATATCCCGATCACAATTTCATGGTGCAAAGTAGTTATGTGAAAGCGTTAATCCGGATTAAACACGAGATTGATAATCATCAAGCTGGGTTTGCGATCGCAGACAAAGGATTACCCGAATCGGAAATGCTCATGCGGGTTCATTTGGCACTTCATGGTGCCACTCACACCAAAGATATTAAAACGGGGATCGAACTCAAACCGGAATGGTTGGGGGTATTGCGGTTGGCTGTTGAAGAGAGTTTGACAGATAAAGTGATCGCAGATCGAATGTATAAATCAGAGCGGGCAGTACGTACTTACTGGACGAAGATTCAGGATGTTTTGGGAGTGTATCCGGAAGACTGCAAGCAAAGTGGTAAGAATATGCGAATCCAAACCGAAGTTCGTTCCCGTGAAGAAGGTTTAATTGATTAATACACAGGATTATCAAACCGGAAGCGAGATGAAAAGGAGAATCTGGAATCGCATTCGCCAAGAATTTGGGTTGTGGTCACAAGCTGCACCTCCAGGAATAATGGTGTTGCTTGTGGTGATATTCATACGTATTGCTGGAGGAACGCAATCTTGGGAATGGATGCTCCTTGATACTATGACACCTGCATGCTATCAATGGGAATACCGTAGGGTGATCGCAGTCCGGTCAACTGGTCAGCCATTGTGGTAATTGGCACATAAGCAGCATCGTCTGAATTTTGTCCAGCAAAGGAACCTTTGGCTTTCATGACTCCAATCACCAGAAAGCTCACGTTGCCGACTTGCACCTTTTTGCCGAGCGGGTCTTCACTGCCAAATAGTTTCTGGGCAAGTTCTGCTCCCAAGGTCATTACTTGCACATTCTGTTGCTGTTCGGAAGAATTGAAAAACCGTCCTTTAGCGACAGTCATATTATGGACGTAGAGGAACCCTGGGGTTGTCCCTGTAATACTGGTTTTTGTACTGCGGTTGAGGTAAGAGATTGAGAGTTGGGAACTGATTTGGGGAGCTACTGCTTTGACAGCGGGTGCTTGAGTAATGATCGCCTCCGCATCTGACAACACTAGCTGGGGTGTTTCACTCGTCGTTGAGCCTTCAGCATCCTCGAAACTGACGTAAACAAATAAACTATTTGCCCCATACGACTCCAGCTTTTCGGAAGTATAATTTTGTGCACCTTGTCCAATGCCAACCAAGGCAATCACGGCAGCATTGCCAATCGTAATTCCCAGCATTGTCAGACTGCTGCGTAGCTTATTAGCAGTCAGAGTAGTAACTGCCATTTTGACGCTTTCAAATATGTCCATATTGCAATGATGAGTTGTAAGTGGCTATTTCATAGTATTAACACCAGGGATAGCTTGATCTGACGGAGGGTTGAGCAAAATCTGTTCTCCCTTAATCAGTCCTTTGAGAATCTGAATTTGATTGCCACTAACTGAACCAGTAGTAACTGGCCGGAATAGAGCTTTGTTGTTTTCATCCATTACCCACACTCCAGTCTGTCCATCTTTTTGAGTGACAATTGCCGCTAGAGGAACAATCAAGGCATTATGGATTTTATTGCTGATCAAGTTCAATTTCACATTCATGCCTGACTTGAGCAAGTCTCGACCCGTTTGTAGTACCACTTTGACCCGAAAAGAGGTAACATCCCCAGTCGATTGCTTTCCCTGACTATCCTGTATAGCTCTAGGCGCAATCAGACGAACGCTACCCTTAAAGGTCTTATTCGGATAGGCATCTGAGCGAATCTCTACCTGCTGCTCTGTGTGAATGCGAGCAATACTCGCTTCAGGAATTTTGGCTTCTACTTCCAAACCGCTGGAAAGTTCAGCAATGGAAGCAGATGTCGCACCATCGCTGGAGGAAGCAGATGTCGTTGGGGTAACGAAATCACCTTCTTGGGCAAATTTGCGTGTAATTGTGCCGGCAAAAGGAGCACGAATCAGAGTCTCTTTCAGTTGGGTTTGGTAAGACCGCAACTGTGCCTGAGCTTGAGTAACGTCGGCTTCAGAAGCAGCGATCTGCTCTTTGCGCGTACCGTTTTGAACTTTCTCCAAAGTCTGCTTTTGTTCTCTTAGCTGGGCTAATTGTGCTTCTAGGTTAGCCCTTGCCTCACCCTCTTTACTGGAAAAGTCTCCCAAAGTATTTAGGGAGATAGCTCCTTGTTTTACTAGCAGTTGGTTGCGCTGAAGTTCTTCTTTTGCTCGATTTAACCTTACCTGAGCCTGAGCCACGTTAGCTTGGGCTGTAGCAACTTTGGACTTAGCTAAAGATAGCAGAACCACCAACAATCATTGCACTAAGTGGTAGTAAGAATCTCTTTGTAATTAAGTGACTAGAAGTATTAGACATGAATTTCTCCTTTGAGTTGTTTCATAGTTCAATTAATAGCCTTGAAAACTAGGATTAATAATTAAGTATTTTTTGGTAAAACTCAAACTCATAATTAATTATTTTTAGTTATTCATACCTGATTAACTTAGATATTGCTCCTAGAACACCGATTCAGTAATCGGAGAACAAACTAAAAATCCACTTTGCCGCTTAGTAAATAGTGAAGGATAAAATAGATGAAAAGCAGTCCAGGCAATGATTGTAGTCAAAAGCAAGGACTTGGCGATATTTAATAAACTCTCAAGATCAAGTGCGCTCTGGGTTCAGCTATATTCGGTACTTAGTGGTGCATTAAAGACCGAGAGTTTACGTATACGACCCAACGAATGGCATCCACCCTTAGTACACGTCAGCATAAAAAAGGTGCGGAAATTAAGCTGCGATCGCTTGGTCTATTTGGGTCTTAAAATTGGAATCTGGAATTTGGCACTTTGCGATAACTTTCAAGGTTGACTTTTCACTCCAACCACTTAGAGGGTATTTATAAATAAAAAATAAAGAACACCGCAGTTATTCACCTAGAACACTTATTTTAAAACAAGAAGTAGTCATATTTGAGTCGGGCACAATGAGCCGAAAGCCTTACCCCACAGATATTTCCGATATCGAATGGGATTTGATGAAATCAATGATTCCAGCAGAACGTAAACGTAAACGTGGAAAAAAGCGCGAAGTCGATATGCGGGAAGTGGTAAATGCCATTTTTTACATTTTGCGTGCAGGCTGCTCATGGCGAATGATGCCTCATGATTTCCTGGCATGGCAAACTGCATACTCGTATTTTCAACGTTGGCAGCGCAAGGGTATATGGCAAAAAATCCATTCAGTTCTGCGATGCCTACGGCGGCAAGCTACGCAACTCAGGCAACTCGAAGGACGAGACGTAGAACCATCTGCCGGAATTATAGACTCTCAAACTGTGAAAACAACTGAAAAAGGAGAAGTAAAGGGCTATGTGCCGGAAAAAAGATTAATGGTCGTAAACGCCATATCGTTGTTGATACGATGGGTCTAATTTTGATGGTTGTTGTACATGCAGCCTCGATCCAAGACCGTGACGGGGCAAAACTCGTATTCGATAAAATTTGCAACTTGTTCCCCAAGTTACATTTAATTTGGGCAGATGCCGCATATGCAGGCTTGTTAGTCGATTGGGTCAGATATTTCATTGGTTGCGGACAAGAAAAAAGTCAAACGTTGCGATCTCACCTCTGGCTTTAAAGTCTTACCTCGACGTTGGGTCGTAGAGCGTACACTGGCATGGCTTGGTCGCTACCGCCGTCTAAGTAAAGATTACGAATATCTTCCGCAAACCAGTGAAACCATGATCTACGCTACCATGACACATCTGATGTTACGTCGATTAGCCCGTAATCATCGTTGCTCAACTGCTTAATATTTATTTTATAAACACCCTCTAAGTACCGAATATAGCTGAACCCAGAGCGCACTTGATCTTGAGAGTTTATTAAATATCGCCAAGTCCTTGCTTTTGACTACAATCATTGCCTGGACTGCTTTTCATCTATTTTATCCTTCACTATTTACTAAGCGGCAAAGTGGATTTTTAGTTTGTTCTCCGATTACTGAATCGGTGTTCTAGGAGCAATATCTAAGTTAATCAGGTATGAATAACTAAAAATAATTAATTATGAGTTTGAGTTTTACCAAAAAATACTTAATTATTAATCCTAGTTTTCAAGGCTATTAATTGAACTATGAAACAACTCAAAGGAGAAATTCATGTCTAATACTTCTAGTCACTTAATTACAAAGAGATTCTTACTACCACTTAGTGCAATGATTGTTGGTGGTTCTGCTATCTTTAGCTTTGCTAACCAAGCTTTAGCTGGAAATGTTATTGCAGGTCCTATCTGGAACAATGAACATGCACAACAAAGATGCCCTCAAGTTTGTAGTTCAGTCGGTTTGCGATGGACCGGTGGCTGGTATACATTCGACCCAGGCAAAAATTCGTATTGTGATTGTGTCGGTTTGTGATTGTGTGTGACTAATCCTAGAAAATTTCACCCTTAACCATCATTAGCTGATAATACCTCATTCCTCTGATATATCCAGATATAACCGCCCACTAGGGGCGGTTATATCTGGATTATTCAAAGAATTTATTCAGAAACCGGGTGTGTTGAGAAAGGTTATGCTATAAAGCCTTAATTTATCGTCAAGAAACCCGAGTTATTAGAAGTTAGCAACCTTTAGCAAAGTCTTAAAAATAAATTTATGCGGCACTTTAGCTCACTTATTGTTTTAGCTTCTGCTGTTTTTGGTTTTCCAGCTTCAATATCTGCTGGAGAAGTTAATACATATCAAATTACTCAAAATGTGTCATTACAGCCTAGTATAGATAGGAATAATAAATATTATGCTTATATTAAATTAGGTTATATGACAATCTTTATTCCTCAAAAAATGATTTTTGAAAGTGACAAAGCCGGTCGCTAAATATTCTCCAGCTTTATTTTGCAATTAGGAAATTTATTATGAAAGAATTATTCAGTCGGTACGGTGTTTCTAGAAACAGGGTACTTACAGCCACAGGGTTGCTGTTATTGTGCTTGGGATTTAATAACTGTTCAATGTCTACACAGGCTGGAAATTCTCAACCAGTAGATTCACAATTAGAAGCCAAGGTTATACAAGTCATCCGCAACCATCCAGAAGTTGTTATGGAATCTGTTAAGACATATCAACAGAAAAAACAGGAACAACAACAGAAAGCACAAATGACTTTTTTAAAAAGGATGAAAGCTAACCCTAAATCGGTGATTGGCTCTTCTCCAACTACTGGCGCCTCTGAGCAAAAAATTGTATTGGTAAATTTTTCTGACTTTCAATGTCCTTATTGTGCAAAGGTGCATCAAACGCTCAAGCAGTTTATGGCAAAACATCAAGGTCAAGTTACGTTGGTATACAAGCATCTACCTTTGACCTCAACTCACTCAGAAGCAATGCCCGCAGCCAAAGCATCCTGGGCTGCGGGTCAACAAGGAAAATTCTGGGAGTTCCATGATGCACTGTTTGAAAACCAAGACAAGTTGAGCAACTCGTTCTATGCTGCAACTGCCAAAGCATTGAATTTGGATATAAAGCAGTTTAACCAGGATCGTAGTAGCAGTGCTGCTATTGCTGCTATTAATAACGATATTCAATTCGCAGAAGAGATTGGAGTTGATAGTACTCCTAGACTGGCATTGAATGGAGAGCCTCTGAACGAAGATGTTCAACTTGCTGATTTGGAAGCACTTCTGATCAAGGTAAACAAGCGGTAACTTCAGTTGGTTCTGATGACTCATTCTTGTCGCCGCTCTCCTCAGTTTTTTTTCTGTGATGGCTGCTTTTCTTCAACTCACCTATTAAATATAGGACTTGCGCATTGACAAAGAACATCATCGATGTTGTCTAGATAATGCCATCACTGCTAAGGTTTGCAAAAATATGTTCACGTTAGTTGTACGTGAACATATTCGGTTGTACTTTGTACCAATTGCTAATTATTTTTTCAGACCGCATAAACTCCAATCTAACAAAAGCTTGAAGTGAACAAAATATGTGGGTCTTGATTGCATAGGTATCTCTAAACATGAACTGAAAAATTCCACATACTTGTTTTATGGCTCGATGAAAAGTTTCAATTCCCCAATGGGTATGATGAATTGTGATAAATTTACTTCTGGTTATCTCCTTGATTTTTTTGGCATTTTTCTAGGAACGATCGCATCAGTCGCGTGTATTCGGGTGCATTGGAGGAGTCGGTGCAGAAGTTTTTGGAGTCGTTGGAGAAGCTGAAACGCGCTTATTTGACTGGGTTGGAAGAAAAAGTGTTAAGTGTTTTGGAGGCTGAATAAGGAATGCGGCTATAAATCTCTATTTGCAGGGAAAGTTAACCTTTTTCTTGGAAAATAAGAAATATGCTTTTTTATCTGGATTAAGTTTAGGGACTTCCAAAACGCTACTTCTGAGAGGGTTGATCCTTAGTATACGCAACAGGTTTTGGCCCGGAATTCCGCACATTAATAACTTTATTGAGGATATCAAACCAAAAAGGCGCACCCATAGCAATAGCTAAACCACTGACTATCCAACCGCAAATTAATCTAAAAACCTGCCAACTTCTGATGAATAAAATGCTTCCACTATTCGGCTCAAACTGTTGATTAATATTTTGCCATCCAATAGGTACAGAAGCATTTCCTAAAACTTTCTCGATTTCACTTCTGGCTTCTGGATCTTTAATGAAATCGGTTCGTTGACTTGCACTTTGAGTAATGGCAGAGCGGATAACCGAATCCTGCGACAATCTATTAATGAGGTGAAATGTATCAGTATTAGTTAATATGGCAATTGATATTCCAATGATAATACCAACTCCTTTGGCATTGCGCTTATAAACACCACTGGCTCGATCCATAGAGCGATCAAACCATGTTTCTACTTCATTTTTAAACTGATTTATTTCTTCTGTGAGGTCGCCAATTTTTATCCTACTACGTTGAGCAAGCACACGAAGACTGTTAATTAAACTATCAGGTACATCATTAGGTAACTCTTGATTAACAAAATCTATAAATTTCTGGTCAATATCTCCATAAACTCTTTGAATCGTTTTGTAACTTTCACTATTTGGATCATTAATACCGGCTTGAAGTTCTTTGTAAGATCCTAATATCATGTGCAAATTGGTTTGAACTTCATCATTAGGATGTTTCACATAATTAATTAACTGGGGGATTTTTAAGGTATCTAATAAAGTAATTGCAAATGTTTCAGAAGGAAGATAGGAAGGGGCGCTTTGTTTGTCTCCTAGTGCTTTTTTGTTACTGCTTTTAGTATTTTCCCGAAACTGCTTTTCTACTTTCTCCTTTGCTTGTTGATTCAAGGTATTAATCAAAGGATCGTTATAAAGTTTCTGTACTAAATTTCTTGCCTTAGTAATATCTGATTCTTCAGTTTCGCTACCACCTGCTACAAGTAATTCAATTGAATTTTTTAAATGTTTAGCTCTCCATTGTAAAAATGTGGCAATCAACTCCTGAATTTCAGAAGCTAGCAGGCTCAAAATTAAGTAAATAAAAACTAAGCCAACAGTAATATCCACAATTACAGGTAAATTCATTGACAGGCTCCTATAATTTTATAGCTGCTTATTTTTGTAAAAAAGGCTTTGACAAAATTATACAACACAGATATCTAAGTTAAATAATCGCTTAATTAAATTTAAAATACTAAAATTGGCTCATATCGCTTAAAATCTTTTATTTAGTCCTCATTGAGAGGAATGCAAGCTATTGCCTCAGAATTTATTCCAAGAGGGGATGGGAACTAAGCAGAAGATTTAAAAAATGTTGGTTATTACTATGCAAAAAAATTACAAATAATTCCTTGAAGTGTTCAGCTCCCCCCATTGAAACTCTGTAGCAATTATTTCCTAATTTTCGGAATTTAGTTAGCTTACAACTAAGTAGATAAAAATTAAACTAAGCGTGGCATTAAAATAAAATACAAATTCATTTACGGACGAATCAGCAGGTAATAAATAATTTATTGGCTGTATTATTTTTATCATTTATCGGCTTAAATGTTCTTGAAATAACTAAGATAAATTTTTCAAAAAATAGCGCCAATTAGAGAAAGTTGAGTTAATCTTGGAAACTAGCAATTGTTAAGAATATACGTTGCTACTGGGTGGCAACATTGGAGATTCGCTAGATATCTCTATGTAATCAAACCAGCAAGTAAAATGATTACCAGAGAATATGCAAGAAGGAAGCTTTATTTGGAGTCATCTAGAAAAACAGCATCGCACGGTTGGCAAATGGATTGATTGGGTATGGCTAATAGTGTTGCTGTTGGCAGCAGTGTTACTGTTTAGCATCAATCTGGGAGGATTGCCCCTGCGAGATTGGGATGAAGGGACTGTGGCACAGGTTGCTCGTGAAATTTGGCACGCACCAGCAGGTTCAATGCGTTGGCTTTACCCAACACTAGGAGGCGAACCATATCATGACAAGCCGCCTTTGATGCATTTGCTAATTGCTTGGGCTTATTCTCTAGGAGGCGAAAATGAGTTGACAACGCGCCTACCTGGAGCAATTTTAACAGCGACATCTGTACCTTTACTGTATTGCATTGCTAGAGAGATATTTCGCCAACGTTGGGCAGCGATTTATAGCGCCTTGATTTACCTAACAATGCTACCTGTGGTGCGTCATGGGCGGTTAGCAATGTTAGATGGGGCGATGGTAAGTTTTTTGATGGTAATGATGTTGTGCGTGTTGCGATCGCGCCGAGATTTACGTTATTGTCTTGGTGTTGGCGTTAGTTTTGGGTTGATTTGCCTAACTCAAGGACTGCTAGGTGTATTATTAGGTGCGATCGCGATCGCATTTCTGTTTTGGGATACGCCACGACTCCTCACCTGTCACTATCTGTGGATAGCAATCTTAATTGGCATTCTCCCCGTAGCTGGTTGGTATGGTGCTCAACTAATTCACTATGGTTACACTTTCGCCCAAATTGGCCTTGCAAACTCATCACTAGGCCGAATTAGCTCTGTTGTAGAAGGGAATTCTCAACCACCTTGGTACTATGTGATTGAACTTCTCAAGTATACATGGCCGTGGCTATTATTCTTACCGCAAACTGTCCGCTTAACCTGGGAAAATCGTAACCTTAGCTGGGCAAAATTAGTACTGGCGTGGAGTGGTGTTTACCTGCTGGTAATTTCCTTCATGATTAGTAAAGTTCCCTGGTATCTATTCCCGATTTACCCTAGTTTAGCCTTAGCTTTTGGTATCCAGTTATCAGAGACGGAAAATTCGCCTTTACTCTCATCTTATCCCCGTGCTTGGGTGGCTGGTTTGGCGATACTTGCAGTAGTCGCTTCTGCTGGTAGTATTTATTTCAGTTGGGGTACAACACCGAAAACAGACTTACAACTCATTTTTACAGCAGTAGCTTTAACTATGACCTTAGCAGCTATTTTGGCAGAACGAGGCGATGGGCAATTTCTGAAGATTTTGTTTTGGGGAAGTTATATTTCGCTGCTGCTGTTAATGAAATCTAACTACTGGGTTTGGGAATTATCGGAAGCCTATCCAGTTAAACCAGTCGCCGCCATGATTGTGCGGGCAAATCCAGCCACGAGGAAGATTTACACATCTTTTCCTTATCATCGTCCCTCGTTGGATTATTATAGCGATCGCACCATCATTCCCGCTTCTGTTGGTGAACTGCAATATTATTGGCACTACAACGGCCAACCCTACTTTTTACTTCATACATCTGCTTTCAACAATCTTCAACTAGAGTCGATGAAGCTAGTTGACCAAGCTGAAGGCTGGAAGTTAGTTACAAAAGATACTAATCGATTGTAGCGGTTAGAAACCGCATACCAGTTGCTCGTTTTACCTCGTTCCCAGTCTCCGACTGGGAATGCCTATTTTGAGGTTCCGCCTCAAGACTTGCGCCAGCAGCCCAATAAAGAGCATTTCCAGCCTTTGACTAGAAACGAGGTTTTAAAAAATTTTTGAGTGCAAAAATCAGAAATTATGTTTTTGTTGTCAAACATTAGTTTTAAATACTTTTATCAAATACCCAAAAGTATCTAACTGCACATATTGGCGATGATAAATAATTTCACTAACTGGCAACCTGGGAGCGCGTAACTTATGACTATTAAAGATTCTAAAGATAATCTTTTAGCGAGTAGATAAATAATTGGATATTCGGCAAATAAATTAGTGAGATGTATGTTATGGTTTTTATAGGAATCAAAAAAGTAAAAACACAAAAAGACTTCAAGACAAGTTTGAGGCAATCTCAAGAAAGTTTTTTTGCTCTGGTAAGTCCACTTCAATTAGCTACATCTGTTTGTCACGAAAATCTAAAACTAGATTGAGTAAGATAGTAGCCTCCGTAACAACTTGAAGTCAATCAAAATTTATCTGGGTATCAGCCAATAATAGTTGGTTAACCTAGCAAGAGCATTACCCACTAAAGGCAATTACTCTTGGAGTCTGGGAAGAAAGACTCTTAGTACAGCCTGACAAATCCATAGAAATACAGAATATTTACTAACTTAGTATAAGCAGGAGCAAATATTTTCAACCGCGAACTAAGTTGAAGCAGTTGCTGACTTTTGGAAGGAAAACTTTCAGCAGAATGGTGTCGTTCCAAAATTTTCAGGAATTTAACCATACTGTTAAAAGTCACCAAGATACTAGTCTAAGCCAAAATGTTTGGGGTTGCCTGTGCAGACATTATATATAGTATTGCACCTGTAGCTACCACTTTTGGGCTGGAATTTATCCGGCTGCATGAATCAGGAAACGAGAAGCGCTATAGAAGTTCTTAGCGACTTGACATGAGCAAAATCAGAGAAGTTGTAGCGACCATTTAGAGTGGATTGCAATTTGGTTGGTTGTGTGGTTCAGAGAACAAATCTGCGTTCATTTGAATTCCTGCTGCAACCACTCTTGAGGCTTGAGCAACCATTTGGGATTTTGTTACAACAACTGACAATGCTGAAGTGAAAGTTTTCAAGGCTTCGTTATTAGGAGATAGAGATTTATCTATCCCTTAAGCAATCGTTTTTTGGGTAAATATATTCTGATTTCAACTGTTTTTGTCAGGGTGTGATATATAGCAATTTATCGCTATATATCTACGCCAATAGGCTCTACTTCCCAATAGCATCAAGAGTGAAAATTTCACATCAAGCTTCAGATTAATTAACTAAATCATTGTAGGAAAACACAACCATGACTGACCCAAAGATTAGACAAATAGCTTTCTATGGTAAAGGCGGTATTGGTAAATCTACCACTTCTCAAAACACCCTAGCAGCAATGGCTGAAATAGGTAAGCGCATTCTTATTGTCGGTTGCGACCCCAAAGCTGACTCTACCCGTTTGATGCTACATAGCAAGGCTCAAACAACCGTTCTTCACCTCGCTGCTGAACGTGGCGCAGTAGAAGATATAGAACTTCATGAAGTGATGCTCAAGGGTTACCGTGACGTTCTTTGCGTAGAATCTGGTGGTCCAGAACCCGGTGTAGGTTGTGCAGGTCGTGGTATCATCACCGCCATCAACTTCTTGGAAGAAAACGGTGCTTACCAAGACCTAGACTTTGTATCTTACGACGTATTAGGTGACGTTGTGTGCGGTGGTTTTGCTATGCCTATTCGTGAAGGTAAAGCACAAGAAATCTACATCGTCACATCCGGTGAAATGATGGCAATGTATGCTGCTAACAACATTGCTCGTGGTGTTCTCAAGTATGCTCACACTGGTGGCGTACGTTTGGGTGGTCTGATTTGTAATAGCCGTAATACTGACCGGGAAATCGACCTAATCGAAACCCTGGCAAAACGCTTGAACACCCAAATGATTCACTACGTACCTCGTGACAACATCGTTCAACACGCAGAATTGCGCCGGATGACTGTTAACGAGTATGCACCTGACAGCAACCAAGCTAATGAATATCGGACATTAGCTACCAAAATTATCGACAACACAAACCTGTCTATTCCTACACCCATCGAAATGGAAGAACTAGAAGAATTGTTGATTGAATTCGGTATTCTCGAAAGCGACGAAAATACCGCAATGCTGGTTGGCAAAACTGCTACTGAAGCACCAGTATAAACTATTGCTAAATAAATAATGGTCTGGGGTGGGCTGCTTGCTCACCCTTTCCCCAATTTAACGCCGTGTGCAACTTTCTTTCAAACCAATTTTGATAAATTGTAATCCAAAATTTCCAGCGTATTGATTCAACGCCGCAATGGAAATACAGCGTTTTTAAGATAAATGAGGTACACAAGTAGGGGCACAACATTGTTCTGCCCTTACAATAATCTGTACAGAGGCGCTTGTTGCAATCTGCTGTATATTCGATGTTATTCATAACTTAGGTGGTTTTTAAATTATTATTGAAATTAGTGAGAATATAGCCGC
Organism: Nostoc sp.; assembly: GCF_036919555.1. Taxonomy (GTDB): domain Bacteria; phylum Cyanobacteriota; class Cyanobacteriia; order Cyanobacteriales; family Nostocaceae; genus Nostoc. The sequence continues at coordinate 1,772 of NZ_JBALCS010000041.1, read as the reverse complement.
CGTGTCATCCCCATGCCCATAGTTGTTTTTCTACCGACGCCGCTATATAAAGCAAAGTCAGCTAAAGCGTTAATTTGTTTAATTTGTATCGGTTCAATTGGTCCTAAAATCTTGTAGTTAACTTCGCCAATAATGCCAATAAATTTGCTGCGGGAGTCAGCTAATATTTCTGTGTGAATGTTGACAAAAGAAGCGAAGATTGACTCGATCGCAATCTGAGTAAATTCTATGCCACTGTACTTATTCCAGCGCGAAAGTAGGGAATTGAAAACAGATTCTCTGGTAGGAAGGGTATTGTCATACTGTCCTTGACGGAAGGCGGTAGGGGTGGAGAAGGTAAGGTTAATAGAGCAATTGCGGTCGCTAGCTTCTTCGTATAATTGAACATAAGTACTGGCATTTGCCCAAGGTTGAATAGATTGAGGTATGCCTTCAATGCTGGTAATATACAAGTCAGCAGATCCAAGATGCCAAGGGCGATTGGGATTAAGATTTAGCCAGACTTGGGTAAGTTTGCCAAATAAAGTATCATTTAATAAAGAGATGCGCCACCAACAAGGTGTATTGGCAAGAATGGGTTGTTGATGTGAGTATTGCAATTTAGATTCCCCTCTATTTCCCTTTAAAAGGGGAGAGTTTGTGTTACTAATTTGTAAGGGAGAAAGGGTGAAAGCTTTATCAGCAGTGGAATCGTGCAAGCGATCGCCCAATGTGGGATCTACAGAACTAACGAGGGTTAAAAATAGGGCGTGGAGATGTCTACCTGTGAGAAACTGTGGTGAAACGGGCGATTGAGGTAGTAAATTCAATACTAAACTATGAGGCATACTTTCTCTTTTTAGTTGTAGACTGAGAGCTTCTTGACTCCACGGTAAACTCTGGAATTTCCTGGAGTTCAGCATCACTCAAACTATACTGTTCACAAACTAAACTTAGGCGATTTCCTGGGGTTTTCACAGCGTTAACCGAATGGGTTAAATCACCTTGAAAATAAAGTAAAGTATTGATTTGGGGCTTAATTTGCCCAAGTTGGCGTTTGTGCGATCGCAATACCAGTTCTCCCCCTTCCATATCTGCTGGGACTCGCACATAAAGCACACTGACAACCGCAGGCGGTTCAATGGTTTTGGAGTAAGAACGTAAGGAGCGATCAATATGCTGATCGACACGGGAGCCTTCCTTTAGCTGTAAAGGATTGAGGTAAAAAGCATTACAATTTGACTGGAGAGCCAAATCGAGGTAAGGCTTGAAGTACGGAAACTGCTGTTCTACTTTTGCTAATCCAGAACGTTGAAATACTACGGAGAATCCTTTAGTAGCGACAAAATCGCGGTTGAGGTTGTTGATAGCAAAGTAAGGACAAGCTTGGATTTCTCCCCACAAGTTGTTTAGGTAATCGTTGGGGAAGGCGTTGGTTTGTTGTTGATAGTGTTTCACGATGGATGTGGCGAGCGTACAGAACTAACAGGGGTTAAAGATTGTAGCGTAATTTGTGACTAGGGAAAAGTTAAAGACTGTGGAGCATAGATAGTATGATCCTTTTAAACTGAATCCCAAAGACTATTTCTAAGGTGGTGGTCACAACACGGTCATCCTCTGGGATATTGATACAGGAAAGTGCTGGACTATTATGGACGAGCAAAAATGACAATATAATAGCTCAGTATATTCAGTACTTAACCCAAGTTGCTAGTTATTGATTCAGGCGATCGCTTTGTGCAATAAAATTCCCTCCAGAGATGAAAAACGGAGGGGAATATGTTAAACGAAAT
>NZ_JBALCS010000040.1:0-15408 GCF_036919555.1 Nostoc sp. | reverse complement strand
ATATCTAAATGCGTGGTTATACTGATTCGTTTCGGCATAGTTCAGCGTTTTCATCCCTACTTTTATCATAAGTGATTATCCGAACATGATATTACGCACCAGTAACGGAAAAACGAACCGCAAAGGACGCGTACCCCTTCGGGGAAGCAAGCTACGCGTAGCGTCTCGTAGAGAAGTACACGTTCGCCCTTGGCGTCTCCGAAGGAGAAGGAATAAGAGTTTAAGAGAGTTTTTGCATAAGTCCTGTGAAACTGGGGCTACTTGTAATGGTACAGGTCTTAAACCCTTTAATTTACGATAATTGGGCACAAGGGCGGGGAGCAGAGAAGAAGGATTTTCTCCCATACACCTCGCCCCTTTGTCTGTTCGTGCCTTTTTCACTTAGCCCTGCACATGATTTTAATTTAACGACAAGAATTCTTCTGCTGCTGTGGGATGAATGCCTATTGTTTCATCCAGGTCTTCCTTGGTAATGCCCTTGCGAATTGCCACGCCGAGACTTTGAATGATATTTGCTGCGTCTTCACCCACCATATGAGCACCCAAGACTTGCCCAGAATCACCATTTAACACTAACTTCATAGTGGTTGGCTCATTCTGTTCGATTAGCTGATACAACAGTGGTTGGAACTGGGTGCAGTAGCATTGTACAGATTCACCAAATTTTTCCCGTGCTTTCGCCTCTGTCAACCCCACACTAGCCGCTTCTGGACGGCAAAAAACAGCAGTGGGCACATAATCATAATTTAGTTTTTGCGGCTTGTTCCCAAAAACTGTATCGGCAAAGGCAATACCTTCTGCCTGAGCCACTGGAGATAGTTGCACGCGGCTGGTGCAGTCACCCACAGCAAAAATGTTTTCTTGGCTGGTGCGGCTGTATTCATCTACTTTAATTGCACCATCTTCACCGAGTTCAACATGGGCATTTTCCAAACCAAGATTCTTGGTATTTGGAGCGTAACCTGTGGCAACTAAGATGGTATCTGCTGTAATTATTTCTCGGTTCTCACCAGTAATAGTTAACAACAAACCTTCTTCTGAGAATTTGATTTCTTGACTGGTGCTGTTGGTGAATAACTTAATTCCCCGTTTACTCAAACCCTGTTGTACCGCAGAGCGAATATCATTATCAAACCCTGATAAAATCATCTCGTCTTTTTCAATTACCGTCACCTCGCAGCCAAAAGCGTGCATCATGCTGGAAAATTCTACGCCAATGTAGCCGCCGCCAATAATTGCTAAACGTTTCGGCAAATAAGGTAGCTGAAACATCTCGCGGGATGTGATGGCGTATTCTATACCTGGGATGTTGGGCTTGAGGGGTTGTCCGCCGACAGCAATTAAAATTTTGTCGGCTGTAACTTTGCGTCCATCAATATTGATAGTATGGGCATCAATGAAAGTGGCTTGTTGAGAAATTAATTCAATTCCAGCTTTTTGCAATTGCTGAAAATAGGATTGGTTAACCCTGTCAATATGCTGATGTACTGACTTAATAAATAATGTCCAGTCAAAGTATGTTTGACAGTCACTCCACCCATAACTGTGCGCTATTTGATTTTGCAGGGCGAAGTCAGCGGCGTAGACAATCAGTTTTTTGGGAACACAACCGCGATTTACACAGGTTCCACCGATGGCTTCTTGTTCAGCAACAGCTACACGGACACCGTAACTAGCTGCTTTTTTAGCTGCTGCCAATCCCCCAGGCCCAGCACCAATGACAAACAAATCGTAATCAAATGTCATAAAAATCTGTTCCTTTTTTACTTTTTGGAAAGCAGAGCTATTTCATCCCTTATAGTTATTCAGACAAAACTTCATCTACTGTCTTTGGGTGGACAATTTGGGATGAAACCAGGCTGATATTTAGCACATTGCCGCATTAATAGTAATTACATCCAAAAGGAACAGCGAGCGCCCGAATATTGCTAAGTTATATTACATTATCTTGCTAAAAAAATATCTTGTCTATTCTACCAGAGGTAAATGTTTGCGTAGGCGTAGCCCGTCGTAGACATCGCTTAGTTTTGGTAGGTATGCGATCGCGCTTTTGATCCAAAGCATATAAATAACAGCCTAATCTTCAGTTACAATCTCACCTAAGACTAAAATAGTTATGGAAAAACACCCTTGTAAATAAATCTATGAATGTGTTTTTAAATCCAGAGATAGAGCAATTCATCCAAACTCAGATTGAAAGTGGTAAGTATGCTTCGCCAGAGGAAGTAATCGTTGATGCTCTCAAGATGTTTGCAGCAAAAGGTCACATTGAAGCACCAGTGCAGGTAAAAACACCTGAAGAATTGGGGTGGCCTTCTGGTTTTTTTGAACAGACGGCTGGTTGTCTACAAGATGATCCTGTAGTGAGATATCCCCAAGGTGAATACAACTGTTCGGTTTTGCAACCTACCAAGCTATCCGACTCGGTTTAATATTTGAACAGAGTTACACCTACGAGCTTTGCGATCGCGCTTCTAGGCAGCAACTGCACTGAAGAAAAAATTCAACCGATTAAGCCATTGATGCCAGACATGAATTAGCCTTGCACGATCAAATTCAAAAATCTCTGCTTCTTCACCTGGCAAGGCTACAACGATAAGAGCATGGTTAATTTTGGAGTTAAAAAGACAATCGCTATAATACCGATTTATCGCACCACCATAAGCAGCTAGTTGTAAAGGCTTGTCATAAAGCTTATCAAATCTCAGTTTTGGTTCCTCGGCTGTAGTCCATTCAATTACATACGGAACGCCTTGATAACGAGCAACTAAATCAACTTTCCCGGCGTAAACTTCCTGATAGTTAGGCACAACTTCTTCAACCAGTTGAACATCGCTAAGTTGGTTTAGCACAGATTGAACGCTATCCCAATAAGGCTGAATCAGGCTGTTGTCAGGTTTGGGCGAGTAACCTTGCAGATATTCTTTAATCAACTGATGTAAGGCATTTCCTCGATGACGGCTGTTAGCAGCGATTCGATTTGCTTCTGCATCGCCAACTTTATTGCGCCAACAAGAGAGGGCGGCTAGAGACTGCGGTGGCTGTGTTGCTTTTAAAACTGTGGTGACACCAGGAAGAAGAACGCCACCATTGCCTTGATAGTAGCATCGTCCGTTGATGTATGTAGATTTCATAAGTTGTGAGTGGTGAATTACTACATCAACTTTTGCGTTAGCCTAGTACACAAGTAATACACATGCTGTGAGTCTTTGCGAGTATATCGAGTACACAGATGTGTACCGTGGTTGTGATGGGCTGATAGTTATGAATCAACAACATTTTAATGCAGTGTTTAATCGCTTAACTCAAAGGCGGCGAGAGGTACTGCTGAAACTACTTGCTAACGAAAAAGATGAAGCGATCGCTAATTCTTTACATATTCAGAAACCAACTGTCAGAAAACATCGTGAGGAAATTTGTAAGTTATTTGGCTTAAATAATGAATTTTCAGACGAACGCCGTTCAAAGTTTCCAGAATTGATTGCTTTATTTGCCAAGTACAAACCTGAGTTATTAAATCAAAATACTTCAGAGTTATCACAAACTGAAAATTTCGGTGAAGATAAAACGATATCTGAAAATCCTGATTTTGTTGGGCGTGAGAATGCGATCGCACACCTCGACAACTTTGTTAACGAAGGTGCAAAGGTTATTCTAATTCACGCAGAGGGCGGTATAGGTAAAACAACCTTAGCTACAAAATGGTTTGAGCTTCAAGGTTTAGAATATCTTGAACTGCGTGTAGGAAGTACATCTCAAAACCTGAACTCATTAGAAGATTGGGTTAGAGTCAAGCTCAGATATCATTTTAAGGAGAATCCAGAACAAGATTTTATGACTATGATGGAGCAATTTAAAAGCAAGCTCCAAGAACAAAGAATCGGCGTGTTAATTTATAATCTTGAATTTGCTTTGAGAAATGGCGAATTTAGAGAACCTCATAATAGTAACTATATAGAACTATTAACAGTACTTGCTCATCAAAGTGTGCAGTCATTCACCCTGATCACAAGCTGTGAGTTACTGCATGAACCCGACTTAATCAAGCTTAAAAATTTTCAATATTATTGGCTACAAGAGTTGAAACATGAAGCTTGGGGGGATTATTTTGTTAGTCGCAACATTACTATAGATACTGATGCTCTTTATGAAATAAATCGAGCCTATGGCGGAAATGCCTTTGCTATGTCTCTCCTGAGTCCTGAAATTTTAAAGGAATCACAAGGAAATTTAAAAGTTTACTGGCAGGATAATCGTGATGATCTATTGAGGCATCCAACTCTAGAAAATCTAGAAAAACTTGTTCAACGCCAGTTTAACAAACTTCAACAAGATAATCCCCAAGTCTATAAACTTTTATGTCGCTTAGGATGTTACCGTTATCAATATATTCCTGTAATATCTGAAAAAGGAATTTTTTGCTTACTTTGGGATGAGCAAAATGAGCAAAATCAACGCCGATTTATCAGGGATTTAAAAAACAGAGCTTTAGTGAAGTTTAGCAGTGAAGGATACTATTTATATGAAGTTATCCGCCAAGAAGCGATAGAAAGACTTAAATTAACAGATGATTGTAAACAATCTCATGCTGAAGCCGGAATATTTTTATCTACATTAATATCTAATAACTGCCAAACAATTATCCCAAAAATTAATTTTACGAAAGTGAATGATACTCAAGAACAAATGTATCTAAATATAGAAAGTGCAGAAACAGCAGTAAAACAAGAACTTACTAAACAGGAAACAATTGCTTTAGAAGTTGTTTATCATGCTATGGAATTTTATGGCTCAGATTCTTTTGAAGAGTTAAGACAAGACCCAAAGGTATTAGATAATCCTTTCTTGAAAGCTATCAAAAATATGGTTTTTGAATATGTTGATTGTTATAGTAATTTAGGTATAACACTTTATAAATTTGCATTAACTACACAAGTATTAGGAATAATCGATCAAAGGGAAGGAAATTTTATAGCAAGTAGCAAGGAATTTGAGTATTACCAAAGAAGTTTGAAAGTTAGCCAATGTTTTTTTGAAACAGCTTTGCTGATAGCGACAAGAGTTAAAGAGGATAAATTAATGATTAATTTACTTCGCTCCTTAGCTGAATGTCAGGATTTTACGGGAATATTTTTACATCAAATTACAAAAAGTAACGAAAGTAAAGAAGCTTTTAATGAAATCAAAGTAAAGTTGGAAAAAGTAGTACAAATATTTGATAAACTGTCATTTTATCAACAAATTGAGGAAGTAAAACAAGCAATTTATAGTCTAAGAATAAATGAAGAACATTACAGTACATTCATAGCAAAATTTTTGACTTAATTAGCAGAATTTTAACTCACAAGTTTGAGAAATGCGATCGCACATCGAAGACACCCTACTCTTACGCATCGCTGAAATAGAAAAACGACCATTCAAAAATTAAATCGCCTTCTTCTTTGCGTGAGGTAAAAATGAAAAACAAAGGCGGGTGCGGGGATTGAACCCGCTAATCCCCACAATGGTGGAGACATAACCGATAACCCTAAATTCTTCGGCCCCGAAAGGCAAGTTGCGAACAGGGATAACCCGCCATGAAGCATGAAGGATAAAGTGTTCATCCTTTACCCTTCAGCAATATCTACAACTCATCCGTAGCCAGCATTTGGATGATCCGAGGCGTACCCGGATCGAACCCTGCCAAATCCCAAGACAGCGAATCTTCAGGATCTACCAAGGTAATTTGGTAAGGTGTCAAGCTGACATACACCGCCTTGACGTTGGGATTCACCTTTTTCCGGTACTGTTTTAGCGCTTGACTTGGATGCTTATTTCCAGCCCAGCTTTCTGAGTCAGTCCAAAAGCAGACAACATCTGCCTTGAACTTATTTTTAATCATCCAGTCGTAAGCCACAGATGCATCGGTTCCACCAAAGTTTTGGTTGCTAGCTTTGCGAACCGCAGAACTAAAACTATCTTTGGCAGTGATACCCAATTCACGAAATTCGGTAGCAAAGCCGCGAATCATGTAGTTTTTCTCTGCTTTTGCTGTTACTAGTGCCATTGTGGTGGCAATTTCACAGCAACTCAGCCCCATATCTGCAACCAAGCTACCCATAGAACCAGAAACGTCTACGGCGTGCATGAAGACTTTACCTGTGGGTTTCACAACATCAAAAGATAGTTCAACCGCCTTTTCTAAGATGTCCACAATCCGAGGAACTGGGTTCCAAGTTTTCTTACTGCGTCCTAATGTTCCACCAGATTCATAAGTTTTGAGTGCTTTCAAAACATCAATCGGATGGATGCGACCTTTACGCAGATGTTCTCTGCGATTAAGAACTGCTTCCACTTGCAGCAAATTGGCGCTTTCATCGGCTCGCAACACACCCAGTTCAGTTAAAGAACCCAAGTTACGCAGCATTGCACCTATTGGCATTTCCTGAAATAGCAGCTGCCAAGCTTGCTGATCCATTTTGCCCACAGGTGCAGCCATTTCGTGGGTTAAGCGTCCTTGGGAAATAGCTTCATGGGTTTGGGTAGGATTTCGCTTGAGCCACTCATACCACCAAATCTGCGCCAACGCCTCTGAGGGAATATCTGCTGGCAATTCTTCCCAGCCTCTAACTACCCACTCAAATAGTTGACGGTGATTTTCTGTAGGCGGTTTCACATGGAACAACCGCAACGCATCTCGGTGGGAGAAGCCTTGACGCTGTTGATATTTCAACAGTTGATAAGCTAAACCCTTGACATCTTCCCTTGAGAGCCAAGTTTTACCAGCTTCCCGCACTACTTTGCCAAATCCCCGTAAAGATTTGGTGTAGTTCAACCATTCGTAGAAGTGGCTACCAGTCCGAACAACTTGCGGGAAGATTTCACCAAACGCCTGTTTTGCTTGTGGTGCTTCACCCATCGATAGCAGCACCAAAGCTAAGATAGGCGCACTGTTATTGATGGCGCGTCCATCGCTAGCATACAAAATTTCTTCCGCTACACGGCTGGGATTTTCGGCAACGGCTTGTCTGACAACTGTCACAAAATCTTCAGTTAATTCCTGTTTACCAGCGTAGTAAGTGCTTTTTGCTGTGCCAACCAAAAGACAACGGCGCAGCATTTTCCAAATGCCAGCATCAAACATAAAGCCACCGGAACGTCCCTGAATCATCTCTGTTTCTCGTCCGGGGATAGGCTGATTTTGTGATGTAGTTGTTTTATTTTTAGTGAAAAAATTGTAATTCATCGCTTCATCTCCCGGCCCTTGCGGGCAAAAATGAAATGTGGCAGAGCAGGATTTGAACCTGCGACATCCGGCTTAACAGGCGATAACCCTAATTCGTCGGCCTTTTCAGGCAAGGTGTGAAGAAGGATGTTTTTCGGCGCTCTACCACTGAGCTACCTGCCACATGAAAATTTGGGATTTTGGATTTTAGATTTTAAATTTAATCCCAAATCGCAAATCCAAAATCTAAAATTATTTGGTGTAGCAGAGCGGGATTTGAACCCGCGACCTCTCGAACCCTATTCGATAACCCTAATTCGTCGGCCTTTTCAGGCAAGGGGTGAAGAAGGATGTTTAGCGCTCTACCACTGAGCTACCCGCCACATAAAATTTTGGATTTGAGATTTTAAATTCAATTCCATTATCCAAAATCTAAAATCTAAAATTAATTGGTGTAGTGGAGCGGGAATCGAACCCGCCACCTCCCGCTTGGCAGGCGATAACCCTCAATTCATCGGCCTTTTCAGGCAAGGGGTGAATAAGGATATTTAGGCGCTCTAACCACTGAGCTACCCACCACATGAAAAATTTTAGATTTTAAATTTTAGATTTTAGATTCAATCCAAAATCTAAAATTAGTTTGGTGTAGCGAAACAGGATTTTTACCTGCACCTCCAGAAGTTTGATCAAGGGTGTTTTAGTTATATGCAATAACCCTCGATCCGTCGGCCTTTCCGGGCAAGGTGGGCGCTCTGTCATTTGAGCTATCCGCTACTGGTGAAAGCTAACTCCCTAATGAAAGTTGACTTGTATTATTAATGTAGTATATGTATTATTTGTTGTCAAGGGGCTGGCAAGCTAATTTAGAATTATTGCTTTGCAAAGAGAAGTATGAGCGGCACAAGCGAGCTGCTGCTCAGAATTTTGCGGGGATATTTATTATCCACACTAGATTGCGATCGCTCTTGTCAAAACCCTCTTATTTTCTCTGGAAAAAACTTCTGCCCGATCGCTAATTAATTGAAGATAAGCAGAAAGGTGATAAGGATATAACACCCACTAAATAAAGGTTTTGCCGGCAAATTTGCCGCAACTTGGCCAAAAGATACAAAAAAGTGTCTTAATTTTTGCCAATATAGATAGTATTATTTCCTAAAATTCACTTGGCAAAAATCGGCATGAGTGAAAAACCCATAGAAGGTTACGGCAAGGCTTTTCTCGTTCTACTTTTGCCCATCTCGTTTTTGATTATTTTTCTGGTTACTACCTGGAGAATTTTACTGGCGGTAATTTTGCTGGTAATTGGCTTCAAGCTTTGGCAGGAATATCAATGGCAACAGTGGACTGTGCGAGTTAACCCAATTTTTCATCAGTTGGTTCGCGAAAATCAAGGCAGACTTACGCCAATGGACTTGGCAATCAAGGGCAATTTTCCTGGAACAACGGCAAAACGCTACTTGGATGGAAAAGCCTCGGAATTTGGTGCGAGTATAGTCAACTCTGAAGATGCAGGGCAGTCTTATTACTTTATAACTGCCAGCATTCTCGGCAATATTCTTGACAGTAGTGAGCCTGTTAAAGAACTTCCTACTCAACCAGTTACTAAAACTGCGCGATCGCTCCTAGCACCACCACCACCAACGCCACAGGAGGAACAACTAGAAACCGAATCACTCCCACAACCAAACCATGAGGAGGCTAAACGATCACTGGAAAAACAGTTAGTTTTTGGCTCTCTGATCCAATCTGAACTTGCCAAACGGCTAAATGTCTATTCCAGCACTGTTTATAAACGGCGAAATGATCCAGAGTTTCCTGAGTGGAGTCGCAGCAGAGACCCTGATGCTATTGCCTGGTCATACTCAGAAAAAACTAAGGAGTTTTTCCCACTGGAGGAAGAAGGTTAAACAATTCAAAAATCAAAAATAATTAATATTTTTGATTTTTGAATTCTAAACCCACAGCTTCGTTGATGGAATTTAATCCGCTTTCTTCTAACTTGGTAAGCAAACCTGAAAGAATCCGGCGTACCATCAGTGGTCCTTCGTAAATCCAGCCTGTATAAACCTGGATCAAGCTAGCACCAGCAGTAATTTTCTCCCAAGCATCTTCACCAGAAAAGATACCACCAACGCCAATAATCGGGATTTGTCCTTGGGTTTGCTGCCAAATAAAACGAATTACCTCAGTGGAGCGATCGCGCAATGGTTCACCACTAATTCCGCCAGCTTCATCCTGGGGTGATTTGCCCGTTTGGTCAATCACCTGGGTTTTTAGTCCATCACGGCAGATGGTGGTGTTAGTGGCGATAATTCCCGCCAGTTGGTAGGTTTTAGCAAGAGTTATAATATCAGCGATCGCTGACCATTCTAAATCTGGCGCTATCTTGACAAAAATCGGTTTTTGTGTAGTATTTTCTTGTTGCAATAATTCTAAGATGCCACTGAGCATAGAAGCATCTTGGAGCGATCGCAACCCCGGTGTATTGGGGGAAGAGACATTAACAACAAAATAGTCTCCCAAATCCTTGAGTAAGCGAAAACTATCGAGATAATCCTGTGCGGCTGCTTCTAGGGGAGTTACCTTAGATTTACCGAAATTTATCCCTATAGGTATTGACTGGGTTAACTCATGCTTTTCTTGTGCTAATCGTGCCGCCATTGCTGCTGCACCACGATTATTAAAGCCCATCCGATTGAGAGCAGCTTTATCCAACGGCAAGCGAAACAAACGGGGACGCGGATTTCCTGGCTGTGCGTGAAAAGTTACAGTTCCTAGTTCCGCAAAGCCAAAACCCAGGTTAGACCAAATGCCAGTAGCTACTCCATCCTTGTCGAAACCAGCTGCTAACCCTACGGGATTTGGGAAATTTAGCCCAAACAAATTTTGTTGTAGGCGTGAATCATACAGACATAAGGACTGCTTTAGGCGTTGGTTTACCCAACTAGCTCTTTGGCGGATGCCTGTTTGCGATAGCCAACTAAAACTGCGAATCGTCTGCTGGTGTAACCACTCGGAATCGGTTTTTACTACATTGAACAAAAGCGGACGAATGGCAAATTTATAAATATCCATTAGCTTTTATCAGGATGATTACAGTTCAGTTAGAACAGGAAGTAACTCAGCAGGATCGGATGAAAGTCATCCAAATGATTCGCCAGTTCAATCAACATTTTTTTCCGTTGTCGGAGTGGCAATCTATAGCAGTTTTTGCACGAGATGAATCAGGCTTGATTGTGGGTGGAGTTCTGGGTGAAATCGGTTGCGATTGGCTTTATATAAGAATCCTAGTTGTTCAAGAAGACTTACGCGGCAAAGGGATTGGAAGCAACATCCTTAAAATTGCTGAAAAAGAAGGTCAAAAGCAAAACTGTGTAGGGGTTCATCTTGAAACATTAGAGTTTCAAGCTAAGGAATTTTATGAATCTCAAGGCTACACTGTATTTGCTTTTCAAGAAAATTACCCACTTAGGCATAAAAGATACTTCATGCAAAAGTTATTCAGCTAATTCTGTAAATTTAAATCCCCGTTACAAAACTTAATGACGTTAGCGAGTCCGCAAACGTCATTACGAATTACGAATTATTTTAAGTAGACTGCCGCGCTTACTCTTTAGCTTGTCGGAGTTCTTCTCTAGCTTGTCGGAGTTCTTCTCTAGCTTGTCGGAGTTCTTCTCTAGCTTGCCGTGCTTCCTCTTTAGCTTGCCGTGCTTCCTCTTTAGCTTGTAGGAGTTCTTTTTTAGTTAGCCGCACTTCTTCGGCAATCTGCCGCACTTCTTCGGCAGAATTTCTGATTTCTTCAGCAAACTGCCGGGTTTTTTCGGCAGAATTTCTCATTTCTTCAGCAAGCTGTCGCTGCTCCTCTTGTGATAACCTAGTGTCTTCAGCAGACTCTCGCTCGTTTTCTTGTGAGAGCCTGGAATCTTCAGCAGACTCTCGCTTTTCTTCTGAGACTTGTCTCTGCTCCTCTAGAGCATCAGACGAAGTTTCGCCCATTTCCCTAGTACTCCATAATCTAACTTCAACGAACCCCTTAGCTAGAACTTTCAGCAAACACCCGTAGCAATATTACTCAGGATGCTTTTCTGAGCATCTTATATACTACATTAATTACCTGATTTTTTACGGTATCTGGAAAACCTCACTTCCATCCTTCTCTCCTGCAAAGAGATTAGGTTTTGCGTTGACTTTTCCATATAACGTGAAAAGTCAGATATATTACAAGCTATGTTAACCAATAAATCAGATGGGGCAGCCGCAAAAACCTATAGCCGGCGAACAGCAGATCATCTCCTTGGGACGTGTCCTGCAACGCCTCAGAGAAGAAGATAATGTTGACGTTCTGATTGAAACTACTATTTCTTATCTCAAAGAACAGTTTGACTACAAACTGATTTGGATTGCTCTTTATGATCGCCTGAATCACATATTGTTCGGCAAAGGAGGCATAACACCTGATAATGATACGGTCTTTTTACGGCAAAGAGTTGTTCTCAATCCTGGGGATTTATTAGAGCAAGTAGTGATTGAACAACATCCCTTGGGTGTAGCTGATTTGCAAACTGAAATCCGCGCCACCCAATGGCACAAAGTTGCCCAAAAATTCCATATCAAGGGAACGATTATTTTACCAATTCGCTATAAAGACCGTTGCGTAGGCTTGCTGTTACTAGGTTCAGAACGCTGGGGCTACTTACTCACAGGGGAAGCAAAAGCACGTTTGATGATGGTTTTAGGCGAGCTGGGGGCAGTGCTTTATCAAAATGAGATGGATTTGCAGCACAAGCAAACCAAGAGAACCGACGAGCCATTATTAGAATTGCTGGGAAATTTACGCACCCTGACTAACCTCAATCAAAAACTTGAAGCAGCAGTGCAAGCAACTCATAAATTTGTCTCCCCTAGCCGGACAAATGTTTACTGGTTTGAGCGGGAAGGGCGCTACTTTTGGTGTCGGATGAGCAATCAGCTTGTCAAACTTGATCGCAATTCCAGCACTCAGCAAGCAGCAGGAATGACTGTACAGGACTTAAGCGACTTTTATTATGCTTTGACAGTTAACCAAATTGTCTCGATTGGTGATGCACGTAGTTCTTTAAAGAGTCATTTTACGGTAAAATTGCTGCAACGGCTGAAGGTACGATCGCTCTTGGCAGCTCCTGTCATCTGGCAAAAGGACTTAGTAGGTTTTCTGGCGGTAGAAAGCAATGAACCTCGGATATGGATGGAGACAGAGAAAAATTTCGTCCAGGGTGTTGCTGGCTTAATCTCCCTGGTTGCACCTACCGAAAGCATGGAAAGCACTATCAAACAGATTCAAGAGGATGCTCAACTTACTAGCCAAGTTGCCCAAGGTATTTATAGCGAACATGACCTTCAGGAAACTTTACAAAGCTGTGCTAAAAGAGTTTTAGCTCGACTAGGTGCGACGCGATTTTTGCTGTTGCAGTATGACCCAGAGCAGAATAATTATCAATTTATTTACCAAAATCAGCCCTATAATCGCCGCTCCTTGACATTTACCCTTAATACTCTCAAAGAATTAGATGGGCAGCTTTTGCAACGTTCAACTCAAGCTGTGGAAATTGAGAACTTAGATGAAGATTTACGCTTTTTTAACTGGCGTCCCCTTTTACTAGAAAATGGTGTGCGATCGCTACTTATTTGTAAATGCACTCACGAGCATATACCAGCAGCGCTTTTGGTGATCACTCACGAAACCCATCGTTCTTGGACAACTTTGGAAAAGGAATTACTCTGGGCTGTCAGTCAACAGATTGGTGTAATTGTTCGTCAGTGGCAATTACATAACCGCACCACCCAGCAGCAAAAAGTTTCCCAGGCATTTGAGCAATGCCTACGCATCCTGTCACAATCCCAGAACAGCAAAATCGAGGTCGAAAAAAAGCATTTAGAACGCACAGCACTCGAACAAATAGCATCCATTTTGGGCTGTCCCCTAGCGATACTCCTATCCTGGTCGCCTGGTGAAAGTTGGGCAGAAATTATCCCTGGACTGATTGACAATAGTAAATTTGGGATTTTTTCCGATGCATCTATTTCTATCCAGTTTGAAGCCTTAATTCAGTGGGCACTTGCTACGAAGACTTACCTGACTTTGAAGGTAGATAATTTAACCACGGGAACCCGAAAATGGTTGAATATTCCAGACAAAGGTCAAATTTTGGTGATGGCATTACGTACCAATGCTGACGATGAAATCACAGGTGTAGTGTTGCTGGCAGACTATCAAGAGCGTCGCTGGTCAGAACAAAGCCTCAGTGCAACAGCAACTCTGATTTCTCAATTAGCCTGGTGGCGTCGTGAAAAGCAAATTACCCGACTTCTAGAATCCACAACCGAGGAATTACGACAACTTAACTGGTACAAACATCGTCGTCTAGAGGAAATTCAAAGAATAACGACCCATTCCCTTAAACAAATACATGATTTGGGCATTCCTACTAATGAACTGACTCAGATGCGCTACCAGCTATTGCTGCGGCAGTTAGACCACACAGCCACCTCTATGAGTGGAATGCTCAAACTAGAGCAGTGGCAGCTACATATTAGTTGGGAAACTATGCCTATAGCCAGTTTATTAAAGCGATCGCTCGAACGCATCGATAATTTACTTAAACAACAAAAGCTGTGGATTGGTGTACATGGTTTGGGACAACAAATTGAGGAAAAACAGTCGCCAAAGAACTCTTCATTAGCCAAAGGTGTTCCTACCTTAAACGCTCAATCTTCAATGGCGATCGCTGGTGATATTGTCAAAATTGAATTAGTTATCCATGAATTATTGGTTACTGCCTGTAACCGTTCTCAAACCGGCGGCAGAATTGATATTTGGTGTCGCCGTTTAGATACGTCTAAACCACTAGATGCAAGTGTAGAAACTGATCATCAGACATCGCTAGAACTATCGATTACATACAACGGTGCGATCGAACCACAGTTACTCACAGAGCTACATGATAATACACCCAAAGATGTGCTTGCTCACTCCAACCTCGACCAACCACCAGGTTTACATCTGCTAATCTGCCAAAACCTCATGCAGGAGTTGGGAGGAGAGTTGAATTTCTATCAATTACCAGATAATCGGGTAGTTAGCCGCTTGTTGTTGCCGTTAATTGGTAATGATTCTGTCTAGCATCAAAGAATGATTAATAAAAGCCTAAAACGACCTATTTTGGTAAATACATACCATGATTGATTTGTACAATGCGTAAGTCTTAAGTTCTATGTTATATCATGTCCGCCAAATTACCCATAATAAAAGAACCCCACCCGCAACCCCTAAGAGCTCTTCGGGAGGGGTTGCGGGTGGGGTTCTTCGGGTTTAATAAGTAATCAAGCGGACATGATATTAGTCACTTATTAACTATAAGCCTTAACAATTTATCCTTGTCACTGTCAAGGCTAATTAAACGGAGATATCAAATTATCTTAGTAATTATCTCAACTATTTTGTATATACAGCGTTTTTTAGGTAAATGAGGTAAACAGGTAGGAGCACAACAATGTTGTGCCCTTACAATAATCTGTACAGAGGCGCTTGTTGCAATCTGCTGTATTTACTGACTCAATAAAGAGCTAAGTAAATAGGCAAGAATAAATTAAACTATGTTACGTAATGTAAAGTTATGAAATAGGCTATTAGTAAGGGCTGAAACCCTTGCTAATAGCCTTTAATTATTCACATCTACTTACTTAAACCTGGAGTTTTTAATAACTTGAATATATCAAAAAAAACGTGACATTTTTTAAAAAAGTAGTTATACCATTTCTGTATGAAGCTGCGCTAAATTTCAAAAGGGTGCATTTGGTTTAAACGTGATGGGATTGAGATTGCAAGTCGAGATTAAAGAAAGCCTTGAAGAATTGGAAAAAGCTGTTAAATATGCGACAACAGCAAGTAGTAAAGAGCGATTACAAATGCTCTACTGGCTTAAAAGTGGTCAAGTCACAAGTCGGCAAGCGATCGCTAAACGTTTAGGACGGGATGAAGGAACAGTAACTCGTTGGTTAAGAAGGTATAAAGATCAGGGACGAAGTGGGTTGCTATGTGTCAAACATGCCCCTGGTAAAAAGCCGATAGTCATTAGACCTATCCGCGAATTACCAAATCTATGCTAGTAATAGGTTTGAGTCATTATTTAGGACAGGCGATCGCTGACACTAGTCTGACGATAGAA
>NZ_JBALCS010000039.1:0-306672 GCF_036919555.1 Nostoc sp. | reverse complement strand
ATTTCGCTTAACATATTCCCCTCCGTTTTTCATCTCTGGAGGGAATTTTATTGCACAAAGCGATCGCCTGAATCAATAACTAGCAACTTGGGTTAGTACTAAATCAAAGACACCCTTTGATTTAAAAAATTTATTGATTGGCTACAAAGACCTACTCATTTCTCCTCGGGGTGCGAGAACCTATGGTTATGTATTCGTGAATGGGATTTTTCACTCCGGTGTGTTTACTTGGCTAGGACTTTATCTGTCTCAACGCTACGGGTTTAATGAAACTCAAATCGGACTTACTCTGTTAGGTTATGGTATTCCGGGAGTGTTATTTGGCCCGGTAATTGGTAAATTTGCAGATCGTTGGGGACGTAATCGAATACTTCCGATTGGGTTTACTGTTGCCGCGATCGCTCCACTGGTGTTAATTTTTAATGTACCGCCGATAGGTGCGACACTGGCTGCTACTGCCTTGTCACTGGGTTACGACCTCACCCAACCACTGTTGGCGGGGATTGTTACCAATCTCAACGCTGAACGAGCAGGACAAACAATGGGTTTGAATGTGTTTACGTTGTTTATCGGCTTCGGTACGGGTGGATTTATTTTTGGAGAAGTGCTGCGATTTGGCTTTACTCCCGCCTTGTCTATCTTCGGTGGGGTGATGTTATTTGCAGCGATCGCATCCATCTTGTTATTTCGCTCGGAAGTTGTCAAGTCTAAGCCTCCAACAGTCACTGGTGGTAGCTGAAGTCTGAAAACATCCCAATTCCAGTTAGCTTAATCAGCATTCATCCCCTACTGACTCGAATAAGTGGGGGATGAATGCTGATTAAAAAAGCAAGCACAAGACAAAAACTATTACACGCGCTCATATCCTGCTTATGGCAATGAAATGAGAATATAGATCAAGCGATCGCGTGACAGACGTCCCACAATCCAATAGGCTGATCTTAAAGTGGTGATTTTTCACTTAGTCGTTAATAACTACCTATATAGAAAATGCCCCTTAAAATCGTTCAGAACTTTGATGGCAGCTTCACTCTGGAAGCACAAGCTCAAGAAACTCTATTCAATTTATTGACAAGCGTTGCTTTCTTAAACCAAATTTGTCAACAGTTGCGGTGTGAGCAAGTTAAATTTACAGAATTACTTTTCCAACCAGTTCCTTACAGCTTAACTACCACTAAAGGAATGCCAGCAGAATTTGAAAAGTATCATGAATCTGATGAATATGCCATCGTCAACGTCCCACCAAATTTCATGTTTAGTGCTAAGATTTTTAAACCCAGTCGCCTTTGTGCAATTTACCAAAAATTGGGTAATGAAGAATTTCCAAAATAATTTTTTCCTAGTTAGCAATTCTCAATTTTTAAGGCAAATAAGAAGTTTAATACTTGATATATGGCTTTTGAAACAAATCTTTCTTCTTTGGTATCCCTGGAATACATTCTTTACATTGACGATCGCGGTCAATTACCCGAACAATTTCAGGGTAAAATCGGGGTATATGCTATCTTTGACCAAGAAAAAATACTTCAATTTGTCGGATACTCCCGTGATGTTTATCTCAGCCTCAAGCAGCATTTAGTCCGTCAGCCACAGCAATGCTATTGGGTAAAAGTTCAAACTATTGAACGTCCTAGTCGCACAATTTTAGAAAATACTGAAAATGCTTGGATTGCTGAAAATGGTAGTGTGCCTTGGGGAAATGGGGATAACAAAGAAAAATGGACTCATCCCATTGATGTCAAAGTGATCATGACACCTGAAGAACAAGCAAAATATCAAAATCCAGCTAATGATGAATTAGCACAAATAAAAATTATTAAAAATGTGGCACGGAGAGTAGAAGCAGAAATTTCAACGCTATTGCTAGAAGGGCGTGGTTTGCAAATGCAAATTCGCTTCAATCCTAAATTGAAAGAAGAAGGTTTACTAGATTTAAAATGAAGGTAATGATCGGGAAAACTATCTTAGAGGATGTTTTAAAACTATTTGCCGAAGGTCATTTGCTACTAGACAAGTAAAGTTCACCTCCGTGGACTAATGTAAAATCAAGGGTTTTTCTAACCCCGACAGCTAGACATCTGGGCGCATCTCACTTTCGTAGAAAGCCTAAACCTCACCCCAGCCCTCTCCTTAGTAAGGAGAGGGAGCAGGAATCTATGGTGTATTTGCAAAACTGAGATGCTCCCTATGCCTCTTCACTCCCAAGTAGACACATCTCGTAGCAAATTAGGAATTTCCCCTTGAGATAAGGGAAACTCCAGCAAGGTTTCTCTATAACCCAAATACCCAGATTCAGCAAACGATAAAAGCATTCGCGTAAGTGCTAACCAAACCTCCATCTCGTATTCCCAATCACGATAACGGGAAGCTTTACCAGCAATTGAACGTAGCGCCCAAAAATATGAATTTCTCACTACAGAGCCACCTTTCTTAAACTCTGGCAAATCTTCGTGGTGGATAAAAAGCACTTTATTTTCTATTTTGGCTCTCATTCCCAAGCATTATCAATGGCGTTAACGCATTGTAACGTACCCTACAAGCTTAAGATTTACTTTACAGCTATTTTCAGGTAAATAGACCACGCAGTAAGGGCACAGCATTGCTGTGCCCCTACGACAGATGTCGTTCAAAGACTTGAATTCTGCTGTAAGACTTATATCATGTCCGCTAAATTGCCCATAATAAAAGAACCTCACCCTGTCCTATCTTTAATCCCTCTCCTTACTAAGGAGAGGGACAGGTTTTACTACGTAAAACCAGGGTGAGGTATCTCAGGGGCTATAAAACTTAACTGTTAATTGTATTGACAGGAAATACCAAATATGGATGATTTAAAAAACCACATCTGTCGTTGGGGCAATTCATGAATTGCACCGACAGCGCGGATCTATTTCCCATCAATAAAACCCTGAAATAACCTATTTTGGTAAATGCAAATTAATTTGTACAGTGCGTAAGTCCTAACATTTCATTTTTAATTTTGAAGAACCATTGTGTCTGCTGCACCCAGTTGCAGAGCATACAGGTTGGCATAAACACCTTGCTGAGTGATCAGTTCGGCGTGAGTACCCTGCTCTACAATTTGTCCCTGCTGAATTACTAATACTTGATCTGCCTGAGTAACTGTACTAAGGCGGTGAGCAATCACAAAGCTGGTACGACCTTGCAACAAGCGAGCGATCGCAGTTTGTACTAGCGCTTCTGTGCGGGTATCGATGCTGCTGGTGGCTTCATCGAGAATCAGAATTCGCGGGTTGATCAACACTGCACGAGCAATACTAATTAGTTGTCGCTGTCCCTGGCTCAAGGGTGCGCCCCGTTCACCCAATTGAGTTGTATAACCCTGTGGCAATGAGGTAATGAACTCATGCACATTTGCCATTTGTGCAGCCGTTTCGATATCAGCTTGAGTAGTATGGGGAGCACCAAAGGCAATGTTTTCGGCGACGGTGCCGCTAAACAAAATATTGTCTTGCAGGACGATGCCAATTTGACGCCGCAGACTTGCTTGAGTAACACTACGCACATCAATATTATCAATTTTCACTGCACCGCCAGTTACATCATAGAAGCGCAGAATCAAGTTAATAATTGTACTTTTTCCCGAACCGGTCGGCCCTACTAAGGCAACCATCTGCCCTGGATAGGCGTGCAAATTCACGCCTTTGAGAACCAGTTGATCTGGGTTGTAGCCAAACTTAACATGATCAAATGTTACTTCCCCCTGAATCGGCGGCATTTCTGTTGCATCGGGTGCGTCTTTGAGTTCTGACGGTTCATCTAGCAATAGAAAGATTCGCTCTAATCCAGCAAAGGCAGATTGAGCTTGGGTGTAAAACTGGCTGAGAATTTGGATCGGGCGGAAGAACTGCTGGACGTAAAGTAAAAAGGATGTCACTACACCCACTGTTGCAGCTCCTGTTACCGCGAGATAGCCACCATAGGCCAGCACGCCTGCGGTTGCTAGTGTGTTGAGAAAATCAATGGAGGGCAGAAAAGCTGAAGTAATTAGCACAGCTTCAACGTTGGCATCTCTATTGGCGGCGTTCAGAATATCGAATTCTGCGATGTTCATCTGTACACGATTAAAAGCCTGTGCTTCTCGCACGCTGCCAATATCTTCTTCTAACTTGGCGGAAAGCTGCCCAATGGTTTGTCGGGTGACGCGGAATCTGGCTCTTGCCCAACGTGCAAATAAGCTTGTGGTAAAAATCATCAGTGGCACAACTAGATTACTCAACAAACCGAGTTGCAGGTTGATTGAGAGCATCGCAATGATTATGCCGACTAAACTAAAAGTGTTACCCAGCATTTGAGCGATCGTTAGTCCAAATGCTTGATTTACGGTATTGACATCATTTAGCAAGCGGCTCATTAAATCGCCTGCTTCACTGCGATCGAAAAAGCTGAGTGGTAGACTTTGGATTTTAATAAAAATGTCTTGCCTCAGTTGAGCCAGCAATCGCTGCATAATCCAGCCGACTCGGATAATTTGACCCCGGATTGCCAAAACACCAAGTCCATAGTTAAGCCCTAGTAGCCCTAATAACAGCAGTAGTCCTTGCAAATTCCCTTGTGCAATTAGATGATCAATCGACCAGCCAATAAAGAATGGCCCAATTGCCTGGGTTATGGCACCAATCAATACTAATGTCAGGGCGATGGGAATTTCTTTGCGATAAAGTAGCACGTATTGTAAAAAGCGCCGCAGGGTAGAGAGTTGCTGACTCGCCTGCTCAGATGCAACAACGGGAACTGTGACTCTCATAAAAATTTTGGATTTTAGATTTGGGATTTTGGATTAAAAGTCTTTGTCTTGATTACAAGGCTGTATAAAAATCTCAAGCAATACTATGAACATATCCCACTAATATAAAAGTTTAGCTGTATTTATTGTTGAGTAAGAACCTTAGCGCGTCCGTGCCGATTTATTTTCATCGCGCTGACTGTAGACCCTGTAACCCACAGCCTACAAGGATTTTGACCTCAGATAACCGGAATTGCTTGATCTTATTAGCGATCGCGCTAATATTTCCCCACCGAATTTTAGATTTTAAATTTTGGATAATGGAAAAGAAGATTCCAAATCTAAAATTTAAAAAGGTCTGAGAGCAAGCGAATTTAAACGCGAGAATAAATCTAAAATCCAAAATATAAAATTACTTGACAGAGCTAATGACTTTAGACATGGGGTCAATCTAAAATCTAAAGTCTAAAACCCAAAATTGATTGACGCAACATCCTTATTTATTTCGTTTTGAATTTAATCCCAAGACACAGTGCCATTAATGCGTATATCAATCCTTGCTTCTTGAATGGCTTTTGAGTCTTCTTCATCGTCTAGATCATCGATTCTTTTTAGGTATGCGTGAATTTCATCTAAAGTACTGTCATAAGCTTGATGTAGCAGTACGTTGATATCTTTAATTAACTGTTCTCTTTCTTGTGCTGTCATTTTTAATCATCCAAGCGTGCTTTTACTTTTTCTGCCACAGTCTCTAGTTTCGCCTAAAGACATCTCATCATTATCAATAATACCCATTGTTTTTTGAAGTCCTTAGAAAACAGGTAAGAATTCAGCACCCAGGAGTCAGAAGTCAGAATTTATAAGGAGTTTAGTATGATTTGGATATTCATTCATTAAATCTTTGTCTGATTCTTTAACTATTCTGAGTTCTGAATTCTGACGGAGTGAATTCTTACGAAAACAGCGCCAGTAAACCTAGACTACTAACGGTCATTTTTTTTCTTCGGCTTTACCTGAGATTCTAAAATCACACCGTAGAGCGGGCTGGTTTCCATCAATTCCTCGTGAGTGCCTTGTGCCACCAATCGTCCTTTATCCATGAGAAAAATGCGATCGGCATTCTTGACGGTGCTAATGCGTTGAGCCACTACAAAGGTTGTACAAGCTTTTTGGCGCATTAAGTCATCTAGTTTGGCTTGAATCTGAGCAGCAGTCCTCGCGTCCACGGCCGAGGTACTGTCATCAAGTATCAAAATGCTGTAATCAGTCAGTAAGGTACGAGCGATCGCAATTCGTTGTTTTTGTCCACCAGACAAGCCCGCGCCCCGTTCACCCACAATCGTTTCATAGCCATTGGGCAGACTGGTAATAAAATCGTGCATTTGTGCTGTTTTTGCAACCTCAATCACCTGCTTTAAAGTTGCATTGGGTTTTGCATAGGCAATATTTTCGCGGATTGTGCCGGAGAAAAGGGTGGTTTCCTGAAATACAATGCCAATACGCGATCTGAGGCTTTTGAGCGTGAAACTTCTAACATCTCGTCCGTCAATGCGAACTGCTCCCCCTGTGACATCGTAAAAACGGGGAATTAAGTTCATAATTGTACTTTTTCCCGAAGCAGTCATCCCGAGAACAGCGATCAACTCGTTAGGCTTTGTTTCAAAGGAAACTTCTTTGAGAGTTTCGGTTGTTCCTCCTGGATAGCGAAAGGAAACATTTTCAAAGGTGATTCTCCCACCGCAGGTGTCAAATGGGACAGCACCGGGGCGATCGCGAATTTCTACTTCTGCATCTACAACTTCGTAGACTCGTTCGGCGGAAGCAGCTGATTGAGCGATCGCGGGTGCAGCAAATCCAATCAGCAAAATAGGTTGGAGAATCAACGCTAGGTAGGAGTTAAACGCCACTAGTTCCCCAATGGAGAATCTGCGCCCAATCACCTGCGCTCCCCCGTAGCCGAAAACTGCCAGTGTTACCAAATTACTCAGCAAAAAGATCAACGGGAAGGTATTACGGATGGCGCTAATGGTCTTGATGTTTGCCTTGATTAGGGCATCATTCATGGTCGTGTAACGCGACCTTTCGGTTGACTCCCGCACAAAGGCTTTCACTACCCGTATTCCTAGCAAGTTCTCTTGCAATACAGCATTGAGGTCGCTCAGTTGCTCTTGTACTTGCCGAAAAAGTTTATCATTTTGGGTAATGAATCGCGCCATCACCCATCCAGATAGAGGCACTACTGTCAGCGTAATCAGTGCTAATTTCCAGCTCATCACCAGCAAAATCACCGAAACACTCACCAATGTCACAACTCCACCAATTACCTGAATTAAGCTGGTGCCAACAAAGGTACGGATTTGCTCAATGTCACTGGTGACACGGGTTAGTAGTTGGGAAGTCTGCGCCTGGTCATGATAGCTAAAACTGAGATTTTGAATCTGGCTGAAAATTCTGTTCCGTAGATCATAGGCCACACCCTGAGACACTGCTTCTGCCAAATAGCTTTGTCCAAAGTTAAATAAACCACGAGCGATCGCGGCGACTACCATCCAGGCGGCACTGTATAGCACAACTTGGAGGTTTTTTTGGCTGATGCCCTGATCAATTCCCCACCGAAATAGTTGCGGGGTGAGTGCGTTGGCGATCGTCAACAGCAACAGGCTGGCTAATGCTCCCAGCGAAGTCCATCGGTAAGTACTCAAACTTTTAAGGACGCGCCCGGTTGACTGTATCGACGAAGTTTCCTGGAGTTCTGGTTGCTGAACCAATGGTATTTACCCCTGTATCTTTGAAAAATTATCTCCTATTTTGATTGTAAAAAACCAATTGATCAGTGGGAGCGATGCGATTTTGTGAGGTTGAATCAAAATTTTTATCGCAATTCCCAACTTCCCTCGGATATCTCAACTGCTATCAGTTACATAGCAAAACCAAGTTTTGAGTTCTACTCTATTTTTTCTAAAGAAAAAGTTTTAGGGATAATTTAGGCATTAGAAATCAGAGGATAAATCTCTCTAAGCGAAAATTTTTATTGTCTGTATCTAAAAATGGTGTCAAATATTTCTGATGCTGCTAAAAAATCAATTCGACTTAGCTTGCGTATCAATTAAATATACATCAAACGCGGTCTAGGTTCAGGAATTTGACGTCCTAAATCCTTAGCTGTTTCTATCCATTCCTGCATAACTAATTCTACATTATGCAGGGCTTCTTGATAAGTATTGCCGTCAGTAGCACAGCCTGATAACTCTGGTACTTCGGCAATAAAAGATTGATCTAATTCACTCCAGTAGAGAATAATTTCATAGCGAAACATCATTTTTATTTCCTAGCTTATACTTGAGAATCACTGCACGAACTTGTTTAATTTGATAGCTTTTGGCTTTTCCTTTCTTATGTTGCAGGTTCAATATTTCCTCAACATCGGCTTTGATAAAAATGCGATGATCGCCACGAATTCGTTCATTAAAGCCTAGTCTATATAAAAGTTGCCAAAGTTGGGCAAAAGGGATGTCTGTATCAGATGTCCCAGAGAGAATTTTATCTAAGATTTTGTCTTGCTGACTCACGTTTTTTTGATTGTCTTAATGTTTGTTTAGACATTGTGGAGGCGTAAAATCGTGGCGAATTGAGAGTTGAAATTTAAACATATAAACACGCAGAAAGTTCGCTACGAATTAATTAAATTTTGTACTTAGCCTTTGAAGGCAACAGTACGCCTATCAAGAGTTAACCTCAGTATAAATAATTAGCAGTTTGACAGCAATTATTTTAACATTCACCTTGAGCTTATTTACAAAATTGAGTTTATCTTCTCCAAACCAGAAGACTGGAGAAGTGAGTTTGCACAACCGGCGAGTGTTTATAGCGATTCTTAGATGAATAAAGTACACCTAACTTCAATAAGCCAAGAGCTAGAATCTAGAGTTATCCTGACTCTCCAAGAAACGGGCATATTGAACCCAACTGAGAACCGCTATACTCAAATTTATAAGTGATATAGGCAACTACAGAGGGCAAATTGTTAAGATTGCTCATATTATAGGCTGAGGTATAAATCCGTCTCAGTCAATGTTTAGTATTGAGTAAGAAATATTACGCGAATATGAAAAATCAAATTATCGGCGCAGCCACATTTTTAACCACGATTATTTTGACAACAACTGTACAAGCAGCAAATTCTGAACATGTTAAACAGTTATTGGCAACCAAACAATGTCAAAAGTGTGATTTGACTAGTGCAGGTTTAGTGATGGCTGACTTATCTGGAGCAAATTTAAGCGGTGCTAATCTCACAGGTGCTAACCTCAGCCGTGCAAACTTAAGCGGCGCAGATTTGCGGGGTGCAAACTTGAGTGGCGCTAGTTTATTTGGTGTTAACCTGAGCGAAGCTAAATTTGGTGGGGCAAATTTGACGGGTGCTGATTTGAGAAATACTTATTTAGCAAATGCAGAACTGACTGGTGCTTACCTGAATGGCGCTAACTTTCTGGGTGCAGTTGGTATACCATCACAAATTGCTTCACCAGAAGAATTTTATGCTTGGGGTGTAGCAGAAGGGCAAAAAGGCAACCAACAGCAAGCAATTAGTTATTTTAATCAAGCGATCGCTATTAAACCAGAATATGCGGGTGCTTATTTAGCTCGTGGTGTCGCCCGTTACCAAATACTAGATAGACAAGGTGCATTCCAGGATGCCCAAGTTGCTCAAAAATTGTTTACATCTCAAAACAACAGCCTGGGAACGCAAACAGCTCAAGCTTTTATTAAAGAATTGCAAACACCCGTAAATGAGAAGGTAAGCGCTGGTAGCCCCAGTTTCGTAGAATTTTTAGGAAGTCTTGGCTCAATTTTGCTCCAGTTCTTCCCTTTTTGAGCTACGGTGTACACACAAGTCTTTGGTGACGCAATTTACGGTTAAGTCTCATAGCTCCTCAGATACCTCACCCTGGTATTACTACGTAAAACCTGTCTCTCTCCTTAGTAAGGAGAGGGATTAAAGATAGGACAGGGTGAGGTTTTAGAGGGCTTTTGGGTAATCGGATAACTTGTGTATAGACCCTGCCTTTTTACAGCTATTTTCAGTTAAATAGACCACGCGGTAAGGGCACAGCAATGCTGTGCCCTGACGACAGATGTAGTTTAAATATATGAAAACTGCTGTAAAAGGGAGATTTGAAAGAACAGAGGGATAATAACAGATGACAAATGACAAATAACAAATGACTTTATCTAACAAATTATGGGCAGCAAATCAAGACTTAGCTGAAGCTTGCCTAGAGCATCCTTTTGTTCAAGGTATTGGCGATGGTACTCTTGAGCAGGTGAAATTTGCTTACTACGTAGGGCAAGATGCTTTTTTCTTAGACGCTTTTGCCCGTGCGTACAGTATCGCCGCAGCTAAAGCACCAGATTGGTTAGGTTTTACCACATTTCATAACTTAGCTAGTGGAGTTTTAGAAGAACTGCGGCTGCATAGTGGTTATGCTTCAGAGTGGGGAGTCAATTTGCATTCTGTGGAACCTGGATTTGCCACCCGCCGCTATACTGACTTTTTATTAGCAACTGCTTGGAGTTCAGATGTGGGTTTAACTGCTGCGGCCATGTCTCCTTGTATGCGTTTGTATGCCTTTTTGGGAGAACAGTTGGCTTGTAACGGTATTCCTAATCATCAATATGCAGACTGGATTCGTACTTACAGCAGCGCAAACTTTCAACCACTAACACAACAATTAGAAAGTTTAGTTGACAATTATGCCACTACTAATCCTGTTGTGGATTCAACCTATCGTTATGCAATGTTTTGTGAGCGCGACTTTTTTCAGGCTGCGTGGGTGGATTTTGGAGTAGTTTGAAAAGTCTAAATTACAGCAGAATTCAAGTATTTGAACCACATCTGTCGTCAGGGCACAGCAATGCTGTGCCCCTACCGCGTGGTCTATTCGCCTGAAAATAGCTGTAATATTAGCCCCGGTGATTAAAAATCGCGGCTACACAGACAAAACCCACGGAGGTGGGTTAAAAACAAGGGGCTTAAGCCCCTTATTTCATTAGTCCAGGGAGGTGGATGAGAGTTTGTGTAGTCGGGAATTCTATTCGCACAATACTTGTCAAACATCCTCTTAGAGCAAGGGAATTTAAACGCGAGAATAAATCTAAAATCTAAAATCTAAAATTCTCTGATTGTGTGACTCACTGGCAATTGCAGTTTAGGCGGGTTGAGTGATGGGAATCGCTATAACTGAAGGAACTTGTGAAATAGATTTTTTACTTCGCTTTCGACTAGAGCCGCCTGCTTTTGAATACTCCATGCTGTTTTTGCCGTAGATAGTAGCGACTCCACTGAGCATCCTCTCAGACAGTTCCGAGAGTCCTTTGTCCATCTGAGTTATCGTCTTAGGAGATTCTTCAAGATTAGACAAAAGCGTATTATGGGCTTCTAACGTTGGCAAATGGAGTCGCCGAAATAGCAAATGCGTAGGCGTAGCCAGCCGTAGGCATCGCCGAAATAGCAAATGGAGTCGCCGAAATAGCAAATACGTAGGCGTCGCCAGTCGTAAGCATCGCCGAACTTGTTATTTAAGGGAACTCCAAAAAATAAATTATCCAATTTCACCGAATCAAAACGACTTTCCCTCCCCTGTCCCCTGCCATAAAAGCGATGGGATATTTTTTTACTTGGAAATCCCTAATTAGCCATCTCTCCTCTTTGCCAAAACTGCTTTAAAATCTCGCCAGGTTTGCGATCCCAGGTGTCGATATGCTCGTATATCAAATTATCTTGATTAAGTTTATAAGTTGAATAGCCATTAAAAAGCAAACCTGCTTTCCAGGGAACACGCAACACTCCCCGCACCGTCCACTTTGCTAAAATAGTGTCTTCGGCTGACTGATAGACTTCATGCACATCAAAGTAAATTTGGGTAAAAAATAGCCGAGCGTGAAATCGCAAAGTCCAAAATATAATGCGATAATTAAATTTGTATTTGAATGTATTCACTGGGTCTTTAAAATAGATATCCTGTGTATAAATATCATAGGAAATATCTTTTTCAAACAGTGTCGGTAAATCTTGTTTGAGAGTTTTAATTATCCGTTCCACTGGCAATTTAAATTCCACGCGCCTTTTCCCTTAAATCTGCGGGTGAATCATATCAACTATTATCAACTATTCGCCACTTCAGTCATGTAGTTGAGTCTTGCAGATATTCATCGAATGCCCAATCATAAATATTAGGTGCGATCGCTACTCGCAAGTTAGGATTCACCGCTTTCACCTCCGGGTAAAGACGCGCCAAGAAGTCAATCTAAAATCTAAAATCCAAAATTGATTGACCATCGTTTTGCAGACCTCATTGAAAAACCTGCCAATCTTTTGAAAAGACTAGCAGGCATGGCTTATCATCAATCGGAGCGGCGGGATTCGAACCCACGACCTCCACTACCCCAAAGTGGCGCGCTACCAAGCTGCGCTACGCCCCGATCAGATTTATCATCATACAGCAAAATTCTACGATAATCAAGAGGCAAATTTAAAAAACTTTAAGTATCCCAGTAGCTTGCAGTAATTCCAGAACAGCAGAAGCATCCCATTTACCCTCTACACATCGCCCTGTCTTCAAGATCAAGCGCAGACTGTAAGTATGAGGATAGCCTTCTACCTTCATCCACAATAAATCGCTTTCGGCTTCACAAGCAATTTTTTCCTCTTCCATTAATTCAGTTGCGAGTTGTTTCATGGTGTCTGCTAGCTGTGCTAGTAGACGGCAAAAATCATTTAACTCGGCTTCCGTTAACTCAATTGCCCAATCATCTGTACCCACTAAACCTTTAAACTCAGATGCATCAGGGTTCCAGCCAATACGCCAACCAAATCCGGTTTTGATAACGCGTTCCATAAAAAGAGAGCGATTAATCGCGTCTGTACAGGAGTTAGGAGAGACGCGATTAACCGCGTCTGTACAAGACTTAGGAGTTGTTTCGTAGTACATCATAGCCCCCTCCCTCGCTTGCGGGGAGGGGGTTGGGGGTGGGGTGCTTATACCTAACAAGGGCCGAGAACCGCTATATTGATTTACAATTCATAACTCTCTCGTTACCTCAGTAGTTCGGCACCTCCTCGTTGTGGTGGCTGTGGGGGAGTGGATGTAGCCGGACTGGGTGTGGTGTTGGGGCTAGGCGATGGGGTTTTTTGGGAAGGGGGATTAAATATATTGACTAAGACTTGTACTAGGGCATTTCGCTGGCTGCGGGTGAGATGGGTGATAGCTTTGCGATCGCCTTCTATCGGATTTTCCCGTAATGAATCATTTCCTGGATAGCTAGTATCATACATAATTTCATTCGCACCCAGGTAATCAGCTAAAGTCAACTTCCAATCCAAGCGATAAATTGCGGCACGCCCTTTGGTATAAATGTGATATCTAATCAGGCGACTTACTAAGGTGTTGTTTTCGGCAACTTTCCCATTTTCTTTGCTGATATACTTATTTTCCCGTGGTAAATCTGGCAATTGCTGATATACTAACTGCCAAACATCGCTAGGAGTGATTCTCTGAGCGTACAGCGTTGGCGCTGCGATCGCAGGTTGGATACTAAATAAATTTGTATGTATTAATTTGCCCACCCCTGAACTCAAAAGAATTACACCCACTACCATTAAGGCAAGCAGTAGTGGTGAGTAATGAGTTCTGAGTTTTGAGAGGATTGATCTAGGTGGAAGTTTTTTCTTTTTCATAGAACGATATTTTCAAATGAAAGTGCTATCACACTGCTTTTTCATTCAGCACGGGCTAAACCTTAGCTATCCGCTAACAGCACTCTCAACTCAGCACTATTTTTATAGTTCGCCAATAATTTCTGGCTGAGTCAATTCATCGGACATTTCGATAATTGCCCTTAGCACTGGCTTCATCATCACATCTTCGTTATTTTCAAAGTCCTCATAACGCCGACGTTTAGCACGATTTGCCACCTGAACCGTAATGCGGTAACGATTTGAGGCTGCACCAATCAGCTCTTCAGCACGGAGCATAATCTGAGATTGAGTTGTCTCGAACTTAGAACGCTTTAGCATAATCAGTGGTTCTTGGGGTCATTCCCCAGTGTAGCAGTACTAATAAATCTGCTACTGTCTGTTTAATCGCTAGCAACCTCTCTCTTGATAGAGGTTGAGAGTGTTTTATTCAATATAAGTTACTCATAATATTACCTGACTAAAGTCACACATCCTTATGGCTGATCTTGTGGAAACTGCTGTGAATGCCGGAAACTTCACTACCCTGGTGAAGGCTGCTGAAGCTACAGATCTCATAGAAATTCTGAAAAGCCCTGGTTCTTTCACACTCTTTGCACCGACTGACGAAGCCTTTGCCAATCTGCCAGAGGGAACTTTAGATTCGCTACTACAAGATATCCCCAAGCTCAAGAAAATTGTGGCGTATCATATCGCTAGTGGGGATGTTCGGTCTGATGACTTGGTACAGATTAATGAGGCAGAGACGCTTGAGGGGTCAATTGTAGCCATTGAATCTGCTGACGGTAAATTTAAGGTGAATAACGCCAATATCCTCAAAACAGATATTCTGGCAGACAATGGCGTGATCCATATTATTGATGCGGTGTTGATGCCTGGGGTGGTGGCGGGAAGTTGAGAAGGCAGAAGGCAGAAGGTAATCCCCATAAATAAATTTAGGGAATTCAATAAGGAGGCAATATTTCTTGTGCTACGCATCTCGAAATATATATTTCCATATTTCTCATAAATAAATTTAGGGGCTTTAAACCCCCTCTTCTGTGGGCAAAATATAGTTTCTTCCAACTGAGCCTCTAGCAAGACTGCCTTCTGCCTTTCTTGGGTAACGGCTATTTCGTTCTACACAGAAGCCGCCCAGAACTTCAGTTCACAGGCTTTTAGCTAAAATCCGTTAAAACGGACTTTAACCTTTTCTCAGTCGTCTTTAGATGACTTTTGCGATTAGAGGATGTTTGAAAAGTATTCGCCTCGTTAAGAGCCTCCAGACTGGGAATGTATTCCGGGAGGGCTGCTGCCTCTGATCAAGAAAGAGGAGGCAGAACCTCGCAAGATGGGTTAAGAGCCTGGAGGCTCTTAACCCGTCAGGGCAGAGGCTGTATCTTAACTTAGTGCCATTCGACTGGTGAATTCATTCTGAGGCGGACTAGATGAGAATAAAATAGCCCTACCCTTGTTTTGCTTATTCCCCTACTCTCTACTCCCTACTCCCAGAATGCAGCCACTGCGAGAGGAAAGACTCAATAACAACTCCTGAGTTTCCCCTTCACCATTCCACTCAACCTCAGCAGTGCCATATAACAGCTTATTCGGTTGAGTACGCAAACTGGCGATATCTACATTCGCTGTTGCCGAACTTGTGCCAGCGTTGACAGCAATTATCAATTCCTCTGTCCCTAAAGTTCGCGCAAAGATATAAAGTTGTCCTTGAGCATAGAGGACTTGGTAATCACCTGTACGCAAGGCTGGGTAAGTTTGACGGAGGGCAATTAATTGGCGGTGAGTATTGAAAATTTCTTGATTCCAGTTAGTCTCTAAAGGAAAACCCCGACGAGAGTCTGGGTCTATACCACCAGGTAAACCAACTTCATCACCATAGTAGATGCTGGCGGCGCCGGGAAAGGTGAGTAGCAGTAGAGTTGACAACTCTATACTGGGTATATCGCCGCCTGCAATCGTCATCAAGCGGGCTGTATCGTGACTTGCGAGCAAATTGAGTTGAGTTAGCTGAATTTCCCAAGGGTAAAGTTGCAGTACTTCTTGGATTTTGGTGGCGTACTCGGCGGCAAATAAGGGTGGGTAGGGTTGATAGTCGCGGCTTTGGACTTGTTCTAAGACTACGCGATCGCCAGCCGTAAAGGCAATTGTCGGCCCAGCAAATAGATAATTCATCACGCCGTCAAATTGCGTCCCATCTAGCCACTGGCGGGAATCTCCCCAGACTTCGCCGACAATGTAAGCTTCGGGATTGACTGCCTTAACGCGATCGCGAAATTCCTGCCAAAAGCCAGGAGTTTTTATTTCAAATGGTACATCCAATCGCCAACCGTCGATGCCGAATTTAAGCCAATATTCAGCAATTTCCATAATGTATTCTCGCACTTCTGGATTATCGTGGTTAAATTCTGGCAAGGCACGATTTCCCACCCAACCTCCGTAGTTAGCAGGTAACTCACCATTGTATGGTGAAAGAGGCCAGCCTTCTATTTTGAACCAATTTACCCAAGGCGAATGGGGGCCATTCTCTAAAACGTCATGGAAAAAGAAAAAGCCCCGACTGGAATGGTTAAACACGCCATCCAGAACAACTTTGATATTCCGTTCATGGGCTGCATCGAGCAATTCCTTAAAAGCCTCGTTGCCCCCTAACATCGGGTCAACTTGGTAATAATCGTGGGTATGATAGCGATGATTGCTGGCGGATTGAAAAATCGGTGTGAAATAAATCGCGTTAATTCCCAAATCCTGGATATAGTCTAATTGCTCCATGATCCCCCACAAATCGCCGCCTTTATAACCTTGAAGTGTGGGCATAGCTTCCCAATCTTCCCAACGGGCTTCGTGCAACAGCCGTTTGCGCGGCTTTTTGCTTCTGGCAAAGCGGTCTGGAAAGATTTGGTAGAAAATAGCGTGCTTTACCCAGTCTGGTGTTTGAATTTGCATGAATAACTTTTTGTACCTTCAGAAGCGATCGTTGCAAATATTAGCTTCTTTATGGCTCTTACTTATGATAGAAAATCTGTCATTTGTTAGTAGTTATTAGGGAATTGGGTTTAAAACCCCGTGCTTCTAGCACCGCTTTATATTTACTAGCGTCGTACCTGCCACTAAATATGCTAAAATAGTTAGAACTAATTAATACGGCGGGACACGTCGGAATCCAAAACGCCTATGCAGACGGTTTGCCAGGGACTGAGATGTCTAGGTCAAAGTCGAAAACCCGTAAGGGAGCAACTAAAAAAACCTTGAAGTAATTCTTGGAAGCCCCGTACCTTTAGGTCGGGGTAATGTCACTAGGGAAATTCTTATATCATGTCCGCCAGATTACCCATAATAAAAGAACCCCACCCCCAACCCCTCCCCGCAAGCGGGGAGGGGAGACAAAGCATAGCTTTGGCGGGGTGGGGTTCTTCGGGTTTAATAAGCAATCAAGCGGACATGATATTACAGGCTGCGGAG
Organism: Nostoc sp.; assembly: GCF_036919555.1. GTDB lineage: Bacteria > Cyanobacteriota > Cyanobacteriia > Cyanobacteriales > Nostocaceae > Nostoc. The sequence continues at coordinate 289,714 of NZ_JBALCS010000039.1, read as the reverse complement.
GCACACGTTGAACAAGTGCCGTATATTACAATACGCTTGGGTTAAGGATAATTGTAGGTTGGGTTGTAGCATGCTTCCCCGTAGGGATACGAAGTGGAACCCAACAAACCACGACAAATGTTGGGTTTCGTTCCTCAACCCAACCTACACAGTTTAAGGTTTTTGGCGCGAACCCAAGCGTATGTCCGTATATTAGCCTTATTCGGGGGTCAGATCCCCTATTCGCCAGCTGTATCCTTGAAGAAGTCGGGGATCTGAGCCTTTGCCAGAGGTGACTCACCTACTCATTATCTTTATTACCTCGGCGGAAGCTTCAAGCCTCGACGCTCAAGGATTTGCCGCACTTCTGGGCTGGGGCTGTAGTTATAGCCGTAGGACGAGTTCTGAGAGTCATCCATAATTTGAGGTGTGAGTAATACAATCACCTCATTGCGCTGGTTGGTTCTGTTTGTACTTCTAAACAGCGCACCAATCAGTGGAAGATCACCCAAAATAGGAATCTTGGAGATATTTGTCCGGTCTTGGTCTTGAATGATGCCTGAGAGAATGAGCGTTTGACCATCTCGTAAGCGAATTAAGCCAGAAGTAAGGGAGCGCTGAGACACTAAAGTAATAGTTCCATTTCCTGTATCTGTTGTACCTGAAGGAGCGCTGACAGTAGGAGCAACCGATAGAGAAACGAAACCATTATCGTCAATCCGCTCAATTTTCACACTCAAGGTTAAGCCAACGTTTTGTTTATCAATTTTTCTTTCTGTCCTGGCGCCACCAGCATTATCCGTTATATCAAGGGTTATGTTTCCCACCACTTCCTGAGTCAGGTTGATAAGAGCCTGCTGACCTTCTTGCACAATTAAGGTTGGGTCAGTCAAAATCTTGGCATTGCCATTTGTGACTTGAGCTTGCAAGCTAGTGAGTAACTTTTTGGGGAATTGGTAAAGACTTGGCAAATTGAATCCGGCTGTTGCACGAGTGCCTTGTGCATAAGTAGAAGTTTGTATTCCAGTTATAGGATCAGTAGTAACTGTTACTGTGTCTGGTGTTCCTGGAGTAAAAGTTGTAAGACCAGGGGTAGTTGGATTGCTGTTTGCTGGAGAAATTGGTTGGAGGAAGGTCGCATCGCCTGGTGTGTTTTGTGTGAGTATCCCGTTTTGTATGACTCTCACGCCTGAGCCTCCATTTGGAACTGTAAAAGTACCATTTTGGCTCAAGAATGGCGTTCCTGTAATTGGATTTGTAATAGTAGGCGTCTGAGTCACACTGTTTCTCGCTTCGGCACTAGTAACTGGCCTTGAACCGCCAAAATTCAGAGATGCTGCACCACCATCATTGCTAAAGTAGTTGTTGCCGATCCCAAAAGAAAAGCTAGTGTTGTAGTCCTGGGTGTTATTGAGATTAACATCGATAATCTTGACATTAACTACCACTTGACGACGGCGGATATCAAGCTGAGTTAGTTGAGCCATCGCCATTTCAACTAGCCTGGGAGCGCCAATTAAGGTAATGGCATTGGTGCGTTCTTCTCCTAATACCTGTAAACCTCTCAGTAATGGGCTAGAGTCTTGAAAATTAACGCGTTGAGTTTCAACTCTCGTTTCTGTGGTCGTTTGAGTTTTGGTAATAGGAGCAGCTCCAGACCCAACAGGCACAGCATCAACACTGGTAACTTGTCGTTCGCGGCTGACCGCACTTTCTGCTCCTAAGGCGACCAAAAAGTTCAGGGCGACTCCCACTGTTACCTGATTAAGTCGCAGGCTACGCATAACCATGTCACGGGTCGCATTAGGTAGTTTAGCCCCGACAAAAACTGTACGACCACTGCGATTAGCTTCTAAACCACTCAAGCGCAAAACGTAGTTAAACACATCTTGCACTGGCTCGTTTTCTATATCTAAAGAGATTGTTTGAGAGGTTGCTTGTCCAGCACCAGCTTGCTCACCTCCCACATAAGCCAAGTTCAAACCAGCAGCACGGGAAAGTAATGACAAAACCTCACGCACCGGCGCATCTCGCAATACTAAACGGGGTACACGTTCCTGAGTTCCTAAGTCAATGGTGCTAGGAGAAGCATCAGTATTAGAGATGGCAATATCTCCCACTGGTGGGGCGACGGCTCTAGGTAAGAAAGGTGGACCCTGACTCGGAGGTTGACTCAGAGGTTCACCTGGCCCAGCAGCTTGTGCAGGTTGTCCGTCAATGGTGATTTGCGGGTTGGGAACGAGAACACTTGGCTTTTGAAAAGTTTGGGCTGGAGTCGTAACAGGCGGTGCTGTGGATGTTGGCGCTGTTGGTGTTGTTGGTGTTGGTACTGATGCTATAGTGCCTGCGGATGGGCTAAAACTGAGTGTAATTCCATTTAGCGATCGCACCACAGGTTGACTGCTAGGTGTGTTATTGCTGCCAGTTACCGTCACCCGAATGCTATTGGTATCAAGCTGACTAACCTCAACGGAGGTAATTCCTGGTGCTGGGCTATCTTGACGAAAACTCTTACCTTCTGGTAATCGTAATTGAGTATTGATAATATCTGCGACTAAAGTCTTGCCTCTTTTTGTCGTGAAAACTTGCGGGCGCGACCCTGAAGAAGTTTTCAAAACAACCTTAATTCCCCCATCAACTGGATTTAACTTTACATCAGTAATTTGACTAATTTGTGCCCAAACTGGTTGAACTGCCAAAAATACAAAAGCGGTAGCACCCAATATAAAACTATTACCGTGAAGCTGTTTCACACTTCATTCCTCACACTATAAAACCTTGTTTACAAACAATTTTGAGTAGGCGGTTAGAAACTGCACGCCAGATGCTTCAAGTCGGCAGAGCCGCCCAACGCACTGGCTCGTCTACACGAAGCTTTACCCACCGATCTGGGTTTCAAACCCTCATTTTCTCCTTAGTCCGCGGAGACGGACGTCGTTTGTGTAGCCGCGTTCGCGTCAGCGTGCCGGAGGCTCTATTCCATTCACCAAAGCTTAAGTTGACACTTACAGCGTTTCCTAATCAGATGAGGTACATCATAGCCCCCTCCTCGCCTGCGGGGAGGGGGTTGGGGTTCTTGTACCTCACTCAACCGAGAACCGCTATAGGACTGTTCACTATTACTTTTTCGGGACAACTGGAGCAACTGGGGCAACTGGGGCAACTGGGGCAAGTTTAGCTGCTGCTGCGGCTATTTCTTCTGGAGTAAGTGGCATCAATACCTGTAATTGGAATGATGTATCAATCGCTGCTGGACCTACCGGCATCGGCGTTTTATCTAATGGGTTTCTTGACTCTACTGGAGCCGAAGTTACTTGATAATCTTTAATTATTAACAAAGGCTGCAAACGCTCAATGTTACGAATTATCGATTGTGTTTGTTCATAAGTTCCTGTAATTTCGGCATTGATACTGCTGCGTTGCAGCTTGCCGTTAACCAGTAGTCCTAGACTTCCATCGATAATCGGTTCTGGTTTTGGGGAAACTGGCACAAACTTCTTCAGCTTGGCTCTCACTGTATTAATAGAAGTTGGAGTATTGCCAGACTCAATCAAGCGGTTCAGGTCCAACAGCAATGTATCCAAGGTTTTTTCGTTAGCAAATAAACCTAAAACCTGAACATTTTGCTGCTTTGCCTGCGCTAGCTCGTCTTTAACTTTATCAATCTGTTTGATACTGGCTTTTTTCTGGTCAACTTGCCCTTGCAGTTCGGAGTTTTTGGCTTGCTGCTGCTGATAGCTTTCCCAAGCTGGCATCAGCAGGTTTAACAATATATAACCTGCTCCCGCTAAACCAATTACCCCCACCAAAATCCCAATAATTTTTGGTGTGAAAGCAATACCAAAGATCACGGGGGACTCTGGCGTTGCCGGTCCGAATTCCCCACCATGTTCAGCAAAATTTAAATCATCACTCAGCGTCATTTTGGAATGACTCCTGTTTGTTGCATACTACGAATTCGAGTCACTAACCCGACTGTGCCTTTTTTTTCCAACTCCTGGATTAATGAAGAAGCTGGAACATCGCTCATCGTCGATTGAATAGTGTATTTCACTACTTGGGGTGGCTTAATTATTACACCAGTAGTAGGTTGACCCGCACCTGGCGTTAAGGGAGGATCTACTAATGTTGCCGTCAGAATTCTGCTTTCTGTGGACTTTAAGAACTGAGACTGTTGTAAAATCAATAAGAAATCATTGACATCGTTATAAGAACGAGCCAATCCGGTAATTTCTAATCCCCCGGCGGGATTGTTTGGTGGCTGACCTGCCACTACCGCAACGGGTGGAAGTTGCTTGATGGTTTCGATTTGCACTGCTGCTGGGGTGCGATCGCGCAAATCTTGCAGCATTGCTGACCAAGGTCGAATCTGGTCAAATACACTGACTAAAGCTTGGGTTTCCCCTTTCATTGCGATCGTCTCGGCTTTGATTTTGCTAATATTTCCGATTTCTATATCTAATTTCTTGCTTTGTTGGTCTAGTTCTGTTGCTTTGGCTTGTAATTCCACAATCTTCCCTTGCAAAAACCACCAACTAATTCCCAATAAAACTGGAAGACCTACACCTAGTCCAACTCCCACATAGACTGGTGTCAAATTCCCCGCCGGAAAGTTTAGGGCTATTCCTCCCTTTTTCTCAGGCTTTCCCTGATATGCTGGGCGGTCTTTAAGAAAATTAACATCTAGGCTGTACATTCTGTTATACCTCCCGCATTCCTAGACCAAGTACAATCGCCAAGCCAGAGCGTTGTACCTGTGGATATTTATCAATGTCAACTTCCAAAGATAAAGCCCCGATTGGATCTATTTGGGTAGTTGGCAAGCTCAATCGTTGGGTAAAAAATTCATCTAGCTGTTGAAGTCCACCTCCTGGGCCAGCTAATAAAATCTGCGCTACCTCCAAATTTTCACTTTGATTGAGATAAAAATCGATGGAACGGCGCAGTTCATCTGTTAGTTCTCCCAATACTCTCAATATGGATGCCATACCAGGATCGAGTTCGGTAACACCGGTTTTGCCACCGTCTATAGGAGTTGGGGGAATAATCATTCCATATAACAAATCCATATCTCGTGATGTGGGTAAGCTCATTGTCCTTGCTAAGGCAGTTTGCATTTGATAAGTGCCGATTGGGACTGTGCGCGAAAATTGCGGCACTCCGTTAACGATGATGGCGATTTCTGTACTATCGAACTCGATATCAACTAGTACTGCTGCTTCTTGCGGCCCAAATTGTCGCAGTTGCTCCCGAATAGTCCGAATCAGAGCAAAACTGTTAATTTCTAAAACATCGATTTGTAATCCTGCCTGCTCGAATGTACTTATATAGGTATCCGTTATCTCCTTGCGGGTGGCAACTAGGAGTACGTGTACTTTTTCAATGCCATCTTCATCTACAAAGTAGTCAAGTTTCTGATAATCTACATCAGCTTCTTCACGAGGATAGGGTAAATACAAACCTGCTTCATGGTTTAGCACCATTTCTCGCAGTTCTTTGTCATCTAACTCCGTTGGCATGGGTATTATCCGAACGATGGAATCTCGCCCCGGTACAGCAGTGGCAACGCGAGAAGTTTTGATTTTGCTCTCAGCTAGCGCCTGCTGGATTAATTCCGCCATTGTTGCGGGGTCGCTGATTTGACCATCGATAACTATGCCTTCTGGAACTGCTACCGATGTAAAGGTTTCTAGTTTCAAGCCTTGACCCTGTTTACGTAGCTGAACTACATTTACCCGTTCGGGAGCAAGTTCAATGCCAACCCCTTTATTCGCTTTGGCAAACAGACCATTGAACTTTTTGACCACAAGTTCAATGCCGGCCCCTTTATTCGATTTGTCAAACAGACTAGTGAAGCTTTTTACCACAGTTGTGTCCGATGGACTGCTAAATTGGAAATTTAAATGATCCTAAAAGATGGATTTTGTGCTAAGTAATTTATTTAGCCTATAATCTCGACAATTTTGCCTAAGCTTTTCACACTGATCAAGCGTAAAAATACTGGGAAAATGATTCAATTACGAAAATTTAAACAACTTGTTGCTTTGGCACTGATTGGCTTATTAACCAGTTGGGTTGTAAGTTGCAGCACAGGTAATGTTGGTACAAGTACGAAACAGGCTACTTCAGGAGCGGCAACTGTTGAGTTTTGGACAATGCAACTCCAACCTCAATTTACCGGCTACTTCAAAAGCCTAATTGCGAATTTTGAATCGCAAAATCCAGGTATAAAGGTTAACTGGGTTGATGTACCTTGGGCGGCGATGGAGAACAAAATTTTAACAGCAGTCTCCGCAAAAACGCCACCTGATGTAGTTAACCTCAATCCGGGTTTCGCTTCCCAACTTGCCGGACGAAATGCCTGGTTAGATTTAGATGCGAAAGTCCCAAACGATGTACGTTCCTCCTATCTACCGAATATCTGGAAAGCAAGTACTCTCAATGGCAAGAGTTTTGGGATTCCCTGGTATCTCACCACAAGGTTAACCATTTATAACACCTATTTATTAAAAGAGGCCGGTATCAATAAACCACCCGCAACCTACGCAGAATTAGCACAAGCAGCCCAACAAATTAAAGATAAGACGGGGAAATATGCCTTTTTTGTGACTTTCGTACCGCAAGATTCCGGGGAAGTGCTGGAATCTTTCGTGCAAATGGGTGTGACTTTAATAAATGCTGATGGGAAAGCGGCGTTTAATTCGCCACAAGGTAAAGCAGCGTTTCAGTATTGGGTGGACTTGTATAAAAAAGGGTTGCTTCCGAAAGAGGCTTTGACGCAAGGACATCGCCACGCGATTGATTTATACCAATCTGGAGAGACTGCGTTTCTAGCTTCTGGGCCAGAATTTCTAAAAACGATCGCTAATAATGCCCCAAAAATCGCTCAAGCTTCGGGAATAGCCCCTCAACTCACTGGTGACACAGGCAAAAAAAATGTCGCGGTGATGAACATAGTTATTCCCCGCGATAGCAAACAACCAGACGGCGCTGTGAAATTTGCTTTATTTGTCACCAATGACGAAAATCAGTTAGCCTTTGCTAAAGCTGCAAATGTCTTACCTTCTACAATCAAAGCATTGTCTGATAGTTACTTTAAAGATGTTCCAGCCAATGCTTCAACAATAGAAAAAGCACGAATTATGAGTGCTAAAGAACTGCCACAAGCAGAAATATTAACCCCGACATTGAAGGATTTTAACAAACTGCAAAAGGCAGTGTACGAGAACTTGCAAGCAGCAATGTTAGGGGAAAAGACTGTAGATAAAGCTGTAGAGGATGCGGCGCAAGAGTGGGATAAAAGATAAATTTGGGCATTGGGCATTGGGCATTGGGCATTGGGCATTGGGCATTGGGCATTGGGCATTGGGCATTGGGCATTGGGCATTGGGCATTGGGCATTGGGCATTGGAAAAATTCCTCCTGTCTCTAGCTTCCCTCTCCTTTATAAGGAGAGGGATTGAGGGTGAGGTAAGTCAGGGAGATAAATTGTATGTTATTTAATTCTTATTCCTTAGTGAATAAACTTCTTGCGATTCACCTCCTTTGATCTCAGTAAAAAATCGCCTACTAAATAAAGGGAACCACATAAAACGATTAAATCGTCTGTGGTGGCGGTTGAGGTTGCGGCCTCCAGTGCTGTGAATAAATCTGGATGGATTTGCCGATCGCTTAATTCTGGACAGAGGCTGTAAGCTAGGTTTGCTAATTCCTCTAGATTTGCGGAAGTTCTACCCGGCCAAGGTTCTACTGGTATTGGCACTAAATAAAGGCGATCGCCTGGTCGTAGTAAAGCGGTAAAAATATCAGTATGATCCTTATCGGAAAACATTCCCATAACCCAATTGACGGGCTTATGGTTAACTGTGTCTAAACTATCAACATATTGGCGAAGAACTTGGGCGGCGGCGGTATTATGAGCGCCATCAACTAATAATTTATGATTGTTCCAGATAGTCCATTGCATCCGCCCTGGCCATTTAGTTTTTGCCATGCCATTAATTATGGCTTCTTCAGAAATCTGCCAACCCTTTTGTTGAAGAATTTCTAAAGCAGCTAAAGCCAAAGCTGAATTAGTTAATTGAATCTGTCCCGCTAACGGCAAAGGGTATTTAATTAATTTTGAATTTTGAATTGTCTGATATTCTGCCCATCCTGATGCGATTTCACAGGCGGGTTGAGGGGTAAAAATCGGGCATTCTAATTCTAAAGCACGCGATCGCACAACTTTCTCTGCCTCTGGTGGCAATGACCCAACTACAACGGGACATCCAGCTTTGAGAATACCTGCTTTTTCTCTAGCAATGTCAGTGACGGTAGGGCCAAGTTGCTGCCAGTGTTCCCGGCTGATGGAAGTGATGATCGTAACCAGGGGTTCCAAACAAACATTGGTAGCATCTAAGCGCCCTCCTAGTCCGACTTCTACCACAGCCACATCGACTTGTTGCTGGGCAAAATATAACCAAGCAGCCGCCGTAATTACTTCAAACTGAGTTGGTGGTTCGTCTTCAGAGAGAATCAACCCTTGGATTTGTTGGAATAATTGACTCAATTCCTCTGAGGAAATTGGCTGTTCATTCAGACAAATACGTTCCGTCCAATCAACTAAATGGGGGGAAGTGTAGCGTCCTGTACGATAACCAGCCTCAGTAAGTACTGAGGAAAGATAGGCACAGACTGAACCTTTACCATTAGTGCCAGCAACGTGAATTACCGAGACTTGGTGATGGGGATTGCCGAGATTTGCCAATAGATTGATAATGCGATCGAGTCCCAAATGAACACCAAAGCGTTGCAGGGGTTGTATTACAGAATCAATATCCACAGAAGGGGCAGTAGGGAGTGGGGGACGACTGACAAATGACAAATAAAACCGACTGTCTTCGTAAATAGAAACAGCCGGTTGAAGAGTAAGGAACGTGGATTAAATAAAATGCAAAACTTCATCCTGTCTCACGATCCCTCTCCTTTATAAGAAGAGCGATTGAGGGTGAGGTAAGCCAGGGACATAAATTGTATGTTATTTAATTCTTATTCCTAATGATATTAAGCCGAATTTAGGCTTCCTTGTCAAAAAAGCCTTGAACTTGTCTTAAAGCCGCAGCGCCAATATTAAATACTGCCCAGCTAGCAGCAATAGCAACTGGTGCTAAAACGATTGCTATACGGAAATCGATAGAATCCATATCTAGAACCCCTCTTTTAAGTAGAAATTAAAGTTTTATCAACTGCTGCTATACAAAACTTGACCAAACTTATTTAAAGCTAGCCATTCAACTAAAGTTTCCTTTAGAGGGTCTGCTTCTTGCTTCAACCAAGGAAGACGGCTTCTTCTTGTCCACAAGCGTAAATTCGGGTGTAGCCCACCCTATGTTTTAAACGAGTAGTTTTTTTGAAGCTTTTAGTCATTGTTCAACCATTATTTTTAGCAGATTTAACAAACAGTGGACTCCCGTTTGACCTTTTTAGAGGCTTGCTAGTAATGAACGCGACTGTGGTTTGCAAACCAGAAAGGTTTAGCCTTTGTTTTCGGCATTAAACTGAGTATAGTTGCTAATAATATGGACAAATATCCAAAGTTATTAGTTTAGAAGTTTTATCTTCATGGCTGAACTACACAACCTCTATCCCATCTACAAATGTATTAAGGACTGCTTTTTCAAGATTCCTGATTTGATTACCTCGCTAATTTAGTTTTAAGTTTTTTCTAGACTATAGGTTAACTACTGAGAGATTATAAGCTTGTGCTTTCCGCAACTAGATAGGATTTTCACCTGACTAAATTAGGTCATTGGCTCTTGGAATTTGTCTACATTTTACCACAAATGCCTATGGACTCAGCAAAGTTTTACAATACCAGATGCAGAAAACACAATACATCGGAAAAACTTACTGAATTTTTAGAACTTTGACTAAGCTCGATAAGGTTTATGACTATTTAATAACTCTCTCATTTTTAGCTGAAGTGGGCAATTTTTCCCATCTAATATGTAAAGAATGTTTAAATTACAGCTACCTCTCCCCCAGTCTTTTCTTCTCTACCAGACGCTGCACTTCGGCAAGGCTCTGTTACCACGCGAACAATTTTGAATTTTGAATGCGTGAATTTTGAATTGATTTCTCCTCACTCCCTAAGATTTGCTAAAGCTGATATCAGTACCCTTACCAGCATGAACTAAAGCTAATTTTTGGTAACGTTTAGCGTGTTCAATCAGTTCTGCGGCTTCAGCCTCCGTTACTTTTCGTAACACTTTGCCAGGAATGCCGACAACTAGGGACAGAGGCGGTATATTTTTAGTTACCACTGCGCCAGCACCAATAATGCTACCAGCGCCCACTCGTACCCCGTCTAAAATCACCGCGCCAATGCCAATCAAACATCCATGCTCAATGTAAGCGGAATGTACCACAGCGCGATGCCCTACCGTAACATGATCTTCTAAAATTGTCGGAAAACCAGGATCACCATGTAGAATTGCCCCATCTTGAATATTTGTGCATTCGCCAATTTCAATGCGTTCAACATCTCCCCTAACCACTGCTCCATACCAAATGCTCACCCCTGCTGCTATATCTACCGAACCCATAACAACAGCATTGGCTGCGATGAAGGCAGCTTGAGAAAAATCGACAGATGTCCAGTAAGAAGCGGTAGACACGATAGAATATAAATATGATACCCAGGAACACTGGAGAAACTCCAACCTTTAAGGCTGGTTGCACAACCAGGATATCACAGCATCAAGCCTCTACGCTGAGGAAAACACTAGTAAACAATGTTCCTGCCGCAACTCCGTGTCCATGCAGCAGTGAGCAAGTAACCCAAAGTGGTTGAGCCGAAGTGTATAATCCAACCCACTAGTGCTGGTGAAGACAAAATTATGTTTGTACGCACTTCATGATGAATCCAGGTTTGCAGTACCCGATGTTTGGCCCTGAAATACAGTGTCCCCATTGTCGCCAGACTATTCCGGCGCTGACACTGACAGATACCTATTTGTGTTCGCGTCATGGCGCGTTTGAAGTTAATCCTAAAAATGGCGAGTTAATCCATTTGCAATCGGGGCGTCATTGGCGGAGGTGGAATAATGAATGGTATAGACAGCATACTCATCCTGATGGTATTCGCTTTGAAATTCACGAAGCATTAGATAAGCTTTATACGCAAGGCTATCGAGCAACAAAAGTGATTATTGCTCGACGCTATCAGGAATTGATGAGTGGCTACTTAGAACGCAGTACACCTTGGCGTTCTGGACAACCAGAAGCTACTGCTGCGCGTTTGTATGGCTTACCCGTGGACTTTAGCCCTGATACCTCAGAAGATCCCTGTTGGGAAGTGATTAATTTTGACTTGGAAAAAGAACCTGGCGTTCCTGTACGCTACCCCTATTTCAGGTTGTTTGAGTAATGGTCATTAGTCATTAGTCATTGGTCATTTGTCATTTGTCATTAGTGAATAACAAAGGACAAAGTGCCAAGTTCTGATCGGAGGTTTTCTCCGATCAGAACTTTATAACAGAGGACAACTGACAAAGGACAAATTATGCACCACGCTTCGATTCGGACTGCGAATATTCATCGAGCGATCGCTTTCTACGAACATTTAGGGTTTACAATTTCGGAACGCTTTACTACAGGCTACACCCTAGCTTGCTGGATGGAAGGATTGGGCGGCAGAATTGAAATGATCCAAATTCCCGAACCAAAACCAGCCCCAGATGCGTTTGCTGACGAACATTATGTGGGATATTATCATCTCTCGTTCGATTTAACTGAGATTACACCAGATTTACCTAGCTGGTTGACAAATTTACAAGAACGTGTCCGACTGGGAACCGAGAGTCAAGTAGAAGAATTACAACCTTTGAAGGTACTTTTAGAACCGACACAACAGCAAATAGGCGATCGCATTTACGAAGTGGCTTTCATCGCCGATACTGATGGCTTACCCCTGGAATTCATTCGAGTTTTAGGAAAACTCCCATAATTTTTCTACTATTAAACAGATGAAAAAACCGTGGTTGCTAAAAAAATTAACCACGATTTTTACTTTATAAAACTTTACTTTTGTTAGTACCTACAGACAATTAATTGCGGCCATTTAGGGAAATTAGCAAGCGCAAGATAAAGACGAACAAGTTGATGTAAGTGAGGTACATCGACAAAGCAGCAGGCAGATATTGGTCATCGCTGTAAGTGCGGGGCAAGATGTAGAAATCCACAACAGAAACCCCAACAAATAGAAACACCCCCAAACCTGAGATGGCGATTTCTAACCAATTTGGCGTGTAAACACCAAACATGGCAAACCCGAATTGGGCTAGACACACAACCACCAAAGCAATGACGCCAAGATTGATGGTTTTCGTCAAAGCCATGCCGTCTTGTTCAGAGAGATTTGAACCAATTTGACGGGCAAAAATAAAGGTGATGCCACAACCAAGGGCAGCTAATCCAATGCCTTGAATGCCAACACCTTGGGATCTCAAAGCGACAAATATCAAGCCACTGAGAGTATATCCAGATAAAAGGCTGTAGGTTGCCAACAGGGGTAGTGCAAGTCCCTTGTTACCTTTTTGAGCAACATTTTGGGCAACAAAGAACAAAATTAATTCCAAAATCACCGCACCAATGAAGGTGGGAAAGAATATTCCGGGGTTAGTACGGATAACTCCCAAACCGCCGTAGGTTCCTAATGCCGTTAGCACCAATCCACCACCGACGTAGGGGAGGGCGTTGGCAATTACATTTGGGCCAACGAGGGCGTGAGATTTAGCCTCACGCATAGCTTCACGAAAATTACTGGTATTGCTCATATTGAAAAACTGTTTTTTAGGAAAACGTTCTGCTTATTCCTATTCTTACCAAGATTTAGGGCAAGAAACCAGGAACGGGTTAGGCAAGTTAGAAGACAACTAAACAAAAAAGATGATGCAAGGTTGAAATTTTTATCTAAAAATCAAAAATAACCTGCAACAGAGAGGTTAGCAAAATCATGCGTAAAAATACTGGACTGTGGAGTGCGACCCTTGATAAGTTCAGTGAAACGACGATAGCTTATTCAGGCTTAACTAGGGAAAATAATGACAGCTTAAAAGAAAATATACGCAGCTCCACTTTCTTAGGAATAGGAGTTACAACAAGGGAATGTATATGGCAACAAGTGAGTCCTCTTTACGAATTGATGGTATAGAATTATTACACTTGTACCACCAGAATCCTTCTATTAAACTTCGTAATAAACTTGTACAGTTACATACTGGCTTAGTTCGGAAGATGGCTCATAAATTCAGCCATCAATGTAACGAACCTTATGAAGATTTAGAACAAATCGGTTATTTTGGTTTGATTAGGGCAATTGAGCGCTTCGACCCTAGCCAAGGATATGCTTTTAGTTCCTTTGCTGTACCATATATTCGCGGTGAGATGCTGCACTTTTTGCGCGATCGCAGTACTCTATTAAAAATTCCCCGTCGTTGGCAAGAACTGTACAATGAAGGACAAAAGATTCGCAAGGACTTGGCAATGTCTTTAGGTCGCCTTCCCAAAGATGCTGAAATCGCCAAGGAACTTCAGGTATCTCTGCAAGAATGGCAAGAAACCAAGTTAGCTGCTCAAAACCGTATGCCTTTAAGTTTAGATGCGACCGCACTTAACTATGTTGATTGCCAAATAACCTTGGGTGAGGCACTTCCTTGTCCTCGTTCTCATGTTCTTCTGCAAGAAGAAGAAGAACGGCAACAACTCCAAGGCGCAATAAATATGTTAGAAGACAAGCCCCGCATGGCAGTTGAAATGGTATTTTTGAAGGAACTTTCTCGCAAGGATGCTGCTAAGAATATTGGCACTAGTCCAATGACGGTAACGCGGTATCTGCAAAAGGGAATTCAAGATTTGATTTACTATTTGCAACCACAGGTAATGCCAACACAAGTAATGCCAACAGGGTCTTAGTCGTGCTTGTCCAAAAATCCAATCACTAATGACCAATGACCAATGACAAATGACAAATGACAAATGACTAATTATCGAGATTTTAAATCAGCGATCGCACCTCTGGTCATAGCAGCAATAGCTTGATCTGTCGCTTTCGGTAAATGATAATATTTACCGCCTGCTGTTTGCGATAATTCCTTAGCAAAGCCCGTGGACACAAATTTACTTTCCGTATCAATTACTAATAGTTGCATCCCCAAAGCCCGGATTCTGGCAGCAATTTCTAATAATTCTCCTTTGATATCTGGCTTTTCTCCTGGTTCTAGTTGTTCGCCTAAAGAACGCGCTAAGGAAATATTACCCCGCCCATCGGTAATCGCTACAAGCACAACTTGCCCAATATCTCCGCTCATCTGGGCATTTAAGCCGACGCGCACAGCTTGGGTTAAACCATGTGCTAAGGGCGAACCGCCACCACAGGGCAACCTTTCCAAGCGGTTACGCGCCAAGGCAATAGAACGTGTTGGAGGCAATAATACCTCTGCCTGTTCTCCCCGGAAGGGAATCAATGCTATTTGGTCGCGGTTTTGATAAGCTTCTGTCAAGAGTTGCATCACCGCACCTTTAGCCGACTGCATTCGATTCAAGGCCATTGAGCCAGAAGCATCTACCACAAATACTACCAACGCCCCGGCTTTGCGTACCAGGCGTTTCGAGCGAATATCAGCCTGTTCGACAATAACTTTTCTATCTGGGTGTCTTTCTCTCCGGGCTTTTTGATAAGGAGCCGCAGCTCTCAGGGTAGCATCTACTGCAATGCGTCGCGCTTTCCCCTTGGGCAACATTGGCTTAATGTAGCGTCCCCTGTCATCGGAAAAGATGACACTGCGACTACCAGATTTCCCTTGCCGCTTCGCCATTTGAGTAAAGTAAAGCACGCTGTCGTCAAGGATTACCCCTTCTGGATCAAAAATGAATTCTTCGGGGATGCTAGGGGGTTCTTGCTCTTGATTTTCTTCCTGTTCTTCTTGTTCTTCCTCTTCTTCCTCTTCTGATTCGTCCTGGGATTCTTCTTGATTTTGTGGTGGGGGTGGAGGCGGTGGTGGTGATTGTTCTGGTGGCGGTGTCTGCACAATTGTGGCGCGTGGTACAATCACCAGTTCCACAGCACGGCGCAAATCTTCGGCATTAACTGTTGTTCGTCCTTCCAAAGCTGCCGCCGCCTTAGCAACTCGCGTGGCGAATAACTCGGCACGATGTCCCTGAACTCCGCCGCGAATGGCCTCATCTACTAAGTAGGCAATTTGTTCATGGGTGATAATTACTTCTTTCAACCATTCCCGTGCCAAGATGATTTGGGTTTTGAGGGCGTCTAAATCTTCGTTGTACTGCTGAAGGAAGTCTTGGGGAGATTTAGAATAGGCGATCGCAACTTCAACTGCTTCTACTCTTTGATCTAAGCCGAGTACACCGTCAGCAGAGAGTGCGATCGCAATTCTATCTAGCAAATGCTCCCGTAATCCGCCTTCTTCTGGATTGTAGGTGGCAATAAATAAGGATTTACACGGATGCTGAAAACTGATCCCTTCTCGTTCTATTTGGTTGCGTCCGTCAGATAATACTGTTAGAAGCTGATTTGATATTTGGTCATCTAATAAATTAATTTCATCTACGTACAGTACACCCCGGTTTGCTGTCGCGAGTAAACCGGGCTGAAAAATGGTATCACCTTGTTTTACCGACTTTTCCACATCCACAGAACCGAGGAGTCGGTCTTCTGTGATACCTAGAGGAATTTGCAAAAAAGGCGCGGGAATTATTTCAACGGGAACATCTTGAATATCTTTGTCTGCGTACTCCGCCAAAAGTTGATCATCCCATTCTTCTGGGTGGTTGGGGTCACAATTGCTGATTGAGCCTTTGACAACTTCTATCGGCGGTAGTAGAGCGTGGATAGCACGAGCCATCACAGATTTTGCCGTACCGCGACGACCTGCGATCGCTACTCCTCCCAAACCAGGATCAACTGCGGCTAACAGCAAGGCTAATTTAATTGCTTCTTGACCGACTACGGCACTCAAGGGAAAGGCAGTGATCGTGGGATTGATAGGAGGCGCAGGCATTGTTTGCTTTCATAGCGAGTCTTGGTCTTTAGCATACCAATTTCTGACACATTTAGAATAAGTATTATGGCAATCAGAGAAAGGTAAGGTTATGAGTATTGCTCAGGCTAAACGCTTCACACTGGATGAATACCACAGGCTTGGAGAATTGGGCTTTTTCCATGACCTGAATTGTCAGATAAGACAAAGCAGTAAGTTTTATGGCTTATAGTGATTTTAAACTTATTGAAATTATTGATTCTTTTGGTTTAGTTATCTACGAGTCATCTGGACTATTTGCAAGTGTACATGAGCAAGAATGTAGTGATTTATTATCTACCATCCTTAAGGAAAATGTTGATCTAGCAGTAGCGATAAGTACAGAAAAAGCTCGGAGTGAAATGATAATTAGTCCAATTTTGTTAGAAATTAGGCGCAAATTTAATTATGAAATAAGCTTGTTTTCTGGAGTTGATTTTACTGTTGATAGCCAACGAGGACTAAATGGCTTTTGTGATTTTATTTTGAGTGTTTCTTCGGAGCAGTTGCTTATACGTAGTCCGGTGGTTGTCTTAGTAGAAAGTAAAAATGAGAATTTGAGGTCTGGTTTAGCACAATGTATTGCTGAAATGGTAGCTGCACAGATTTTTAACGAGAGAAGTGGAAATCAAGTCAAAGCTATATATGGTGCTGTTACTATCGGTACAATCTGGCAATTTCTCAAGCTTGAAGGTAATCTAGTTTCGATTGATTTGAGTGAATATTATATTAAGGATATTAAGAAAATTTTAGGGATTTTGTATAGTGCGATCGCGCAAAGTAAGCCGTAAATTGTTTATTAACTAAAATATTATTTAAATAAATGGTGGTGTTGAGAGAATACCATAGATGATTTTTAAACTTGATGGATGGCGAGCGATATCTTACGACAAGCCGCTACGCGTGTACGCTATTACGAATCTTCATAAATAACTATATTGACATCTAGCATCAGTTATGTCAATGTGTACTTAAGACAGCAAAATAACCGCACTCTAAAGCGCAGGTTTTTGGTGCATGTCTCAGCAGCAGAATTTCTTAGGAATTCTACGGCTGAGACTTGAACCAAACGAAAACGTAGATAGCGAATTTTTTTATCGAGGGAGATTCATTTTTGATAAGTTCCCTCAACATAAATTCGTTAGCCCTAGATGCATAATATTCCAATACTGTTGCAAACAACAAAAAAAATGGAACATTGACAAAATGAATACCAAACAAAAACGTAATAAGAAGCAGCAACTTAGTGATTTTTATGGCTCTAACTGTTGGTGATGTCGCCAGAATATACCACAAGAGAGGTTGACGATTGAACACCTTTTACCCAAGAGTCATGGCGGTTCTAATTCTTTTGAAAACTTATGACTTTCTTGTTTTCACTGTAATAACACTCGTGGAAACAGTCTCTATCCGCCGGGAGCATCTCAGTTTTGCAAATATACCAAATTATAAACAAGATTCTTGCTCCCTCTCCTTACCAAGGAGAGGGTTGGGGTGAGGTTTTACAAGGCTTTTTACACTCATTGAGATGCTCCCCTATCCGCCTCTCTGGAGAGAGAATAACTGTTTCTAGGTAGCATCTCAATTTTATTAGGCTCTTATTTTCTAGGGTAGGCAGCTTACCCGTCTTTTCCATTAAATTAACTACCAAAAATAGGAAAAAATAAAAATGCACGAACTTCCAAAATTCGATAATTTAACACTTCTAGAACAAGCGCTTACTCACCGTTCTTATGTCAATGAACATCCGACAAGCAAGGATAATGAACGCCTAGAATTTCTCGGTGATGCTATCCTAAATTTTTTAAGTGGTGAATATCTCTATAAATGTCATCTAGAAAAAGGAGAAGATGAATTAACTCGCCGCCGTTCTGCATTAGTAGATCAGAAGCAATTAGCAAAGTTTGCTCTTGAAGTTGATTTACAATTTAAGATGAGATTAGGACAAGGTGCAATTCGAGACGGAGGATATCAAAATCCTAATTTATTAAGTAGCACCTTTGAAGCAGTCCTTGGCGCCTACTATCTAGATAAGGATTCCAATATTGAAGAAGTTCGCAAAATTGTAGAACCCCTGTTTGATTCCGTATCGCAAAATATTGTTGTGTCTCGCTCTAATGTAGACTCAAAAAACCGCTTTCAGGAATGGGTGCAATCTCATGTTACCCCAAATCCCCCGATATATGAGACAGAACAAATAGGAGGACCTTCTCACGCACCACAATTCGTAGCTAGAGTATTGGTAGATGGAAAAAAGCATGGAACGGGTACGGGACGTAATAAAAAAGAGGCTGAAAAAGATGCTGCTGAAGATGCGCTAGCTAAGTTGAAAAAGAAAGGTTTGTTGTAGAGATGATTACCCAGGCTCATAGAGGTATAAAACATCTTCCTATTCCTCTTGCTTCTTAATTTATTTTTACTGTGTGAAAGTGAAAAACTACGGTTCAAGAGCAGAAGAAGTAATTTTGCATTAGCAAAGCAGGATGAATCTGAGTGTGTATTTGATGCTCAAAATGCTAAATTTCTGTTTGAGCAAGATTTAGAATTAGTGGATTTGTTTTCTAAGTTTTGCAACTAAATCCATGAAAATCTGTCTATTCCATGCCCAATCCCCATTTTCCAAACTGAGTTTTAAATTCTTAATCTTCATAAAGTTATAAATCAATACGCTTGGGTTAGAGCCAAAAACCAAAACCAGCGTAGGTTGGGTTGAGGAACGAAACCCAACATTTTGCAGGGTTTGTTGGGTTTTACTTCGTTCAACCCAACCTACAATTATCCTTAACTGAACTGTATTGAGTTATAAATACCATTATTAAGTTTTTTATAATACTTATCTCAGCTTCTACATTCATGACGGAAAGTGCGATCGCAATTGTGTAATCTGAAGATAGCAAAGCTAATTATTCAATTGAGGTCTGATGACTCCTACGATTATGCGTCAGCTTTGGTCAGTGGTTGAAACCGCCCAAGCCAAGCTCCTCTTGCAACTGGATGATGCTAGCTTGGTGCAGTGGTTAGTAAAACAAACCGAAACGCAAGTGTTGTTAGATTCTAACGAAACTGATTTTCTGTGCCACTACATTCAATCTCGGCTAGCCCTTATACGTGATATTGCTCAGGAACGTCAGTGTTCATGATCGTAAAATCACGATGAATTACTTGATGCGTTATTACTCTTGACTATTGGCTTTTTGGGGAAAATAACCTTCAACTAAGCAGTCAGAGCCGACTACACGCCAACGAACACGTTCTAGAGACAACGCCTCAGTCATGGTAGTAAAACCTAAATCGCCCACAGGTGTGGGAGCAGTGCTACCACCAATGATTTTCGGGGCGATAAATGCGAGAATTTTTTGTACTGCTCCTTGAGCGATCGCACTTGCAGCTAATGTACCACCACATTCCCACAACACGCTACAAAAACCCCGCTCATATAAGTACGCCATTGCCTTTTCTGGTGTAAGTGATGTTAATTTCACCACCTCCACCCCCTTTTTTAGCAACAGTTCTTGAAAATCGGGGTTAGCGCCCTCCTGTGTCAACACCAAAGTTGGAGCATCCGCAGTTTGCCACAGATGAGCATTTTCCGGTAAGTTGAGATGGCGACTCATCACCACGCGCAGGGGATTATGTGCCCCCACCTGATGGCTGGTTAAGTAAGGATTATCGTGTCGGACTGTATTACCACCGACAATTATTGCATCACTTGCCGCCCGCAGTTGATGTACTTCACTACGGGACTCTTGGCTTGTCACCCAGGCGCTGTTACCAGAGATGGTAGCAATTTTGCCATCTAAAGTCATGGCATATTTTAAAATTCCCAAAGGTCGTTTGTAGAGAATGCGATGCACAAAAGCTTCATTTAGCTGATGACAAGCTGACTCTTCTACTCCTACCAACACTTCGATCCCCGCCGCACGTAAACGGGCAATACCACCTCCAGCTACCAGTGGATTGGGATCAACCATACCCACCACCACTTTTGCTACTCCAGCTTGGATCAATCCTTCCGAACAAGGGGGAGTACGTCCGTAGTGATTGCAAGGTTCGAGGTTGACATAGATTGTCGCACCACGAGCGCGATTCTCCTGGGGAGAGGCTGCGCCAACGCCTGCTGCCCTCAAGGCAAACACTTCTGCATGAGGCTCACCTGCACGAGGATGAAACCCTTCGCCGACAATCTTGCCATCCTTGACAATCACCGCTCCCACTAGCGGATTTGGCGAAGTACGTCCTAAAGCGCGGCGAGCAAGTTCCAAACACCGCAGCATCATGCGAGAGTCAAAGTCACTTCCTACCTTTTGCTTTATAGGAGAATTCGATCCAAACAATTCTTCTTACAGCCTTTTTTATCTATTTAAACCACAATCTCCTGTAGGTTAGCACAGCTAGCTGTGCTAACCACCTATTTACAGCGTCGCTGCAAGTTCCCGTAAGCGATCGCTTCCATCGCGGAAGACTGGCCAACCATCCCCCACCAGCACTGCTTCTACCCGACTCAGTTGAGCCAACCTGCGAACAGAAGCAAAAGCCTTCTCTCGATTCAGCAGCTTGTCATCTGGCAAAATTGTTAAGCTACCTGCTTTGCGTGCCCTGACTAAATCTCCTGTGATCAAAGTCGTCTCCTCCAGTAACAGAGCCAATTCACCCGGAGTTTTCGAGCCTTGGAGTTCAATCACCTCCAGTCCTGGTACGAACTGTTCACCATCAGACAGCCAGCGATCGCAATGTATAGGAAAAGTGTCTTTTTCTGCCAAAGGGCCAGCAATCTTAGCATAGGTTTGATCGGCAATTTCTTTAGTTGCCCTGACATGCTCGGAATTCGTCAGCACAATCCAAACTACACCACCGAGGGATTTCAGATGATTCCAATCATGATTTGATAGGGCTACTGGGTCAATCAAGATGTTGCCATCTGGGCGAATCCAGGCAATCCCATTGAAATCAATATTTCTTGCCGGATTGAAATTTGACCAGCTATAGAGATCGGGACGGTGCAAAGATTTCATGATGATTCTGGATCAGTACCTTCAATAATTGACTATTAATCTCAATAATTAAGTATATAGATTATGAGGTTGCATTCCCTATGGATCTCGAATTTGAGTATACTACGATGAATCTATCGATATTATGGATTTTATCAGGTTTATAAAAATTCCCGCCGAAGCGCAAAAGAGATCAACGGAGGTATACAGGTGAGTGAGATTGGGCGCAAAAAGATATCAGCGAAAGCAGACCAGTTTACAGAGTCGGTGATTCGAGAAATGACAAGGGTAGCAGTGCAATACGGTGCAGTGAATTTGGCTCAGGGGTTTCCTGATTTTCCCTGTCCCTTGGAGTTGAAACAGGCAGCTTACGAAGCAATAGAGGCAGATGTCAACCAGTATGCAATTACTTGGGGCGATCGCCCATTTCGTGATGCGATCGCCAACAAAGTTGGTTGGTATCTGGGCTTAGATATTGATCCCGAAACCCAAATCACCGTTACTTGTGGTTCCACAGAAGCAATGGCAGCTGTGATGCTGGCAACCGTCGATCCCGGTGAGGAAGTAATTGTATTTGAGCCATATTACGAAAACTACGGCCCCGATGCGATTTTAGCTAGTGCTACACCCCGCTACGTAACACTACATCTCCCCCATTGGACATTTGATGAATCAGAGTTGCGTCAAGCTTTTAATGCCAATACCAAAGCCATTATTATCAACACACCCCACAACCCCACCGGCAAAGTCTTCACCCGTGAAGAACTCACCCTAATTGCCGAACTTTGTCAAAAGTGGGATGTGTTAGCGTTCACTGATGAAATCTATGAACATATTCTTTATGATGGCACTCAACATATTGCCCTAGCGACCCTTCCCGGTATGGAAGAACGCACAATTACCATCAATGGTCTTTCCAAAACTTACAGCGTCACTGGATGGCGAGTTGGCTACATTTTGGCCAACCCTGAATTGACAGGAGCGATTCGCAAAGTCCATGATTTCCTCACCGTTGGCGCTCCTGCACCATTGCAACGAGCCGGAGTTGCCGCCATGCAACTGCCACCATCCTATTATGAAGAACTAGCCAAACTTTATCACCAGAAGCGAGAGTGCATTTTACAGATTTTAGATAAAGTTGGCATTCCCTATTTTGTTCCCAAAGGAGCTTATTATGTGCTTGCAGATATTTCCAAATTCGGCTATAAAACAGATGTTGAATTCACTTACCATCTAATTAAAGAGATTGGTGTTGCCGTAGTTCCTGGTTCCAGCTTTTTCAGCCAACCAGAAAAAGGACATTCATTAATCAGATTTTGCTTCAGCAAAAGACCTGAGACATTACAAATAGCGAGCGATCGCTTACTCAAACTCCAAGCAACTCTACAACCGACATCTTAACATTCATCTCTTATCTTCGCGCTCTTTGCGTCCTTCTCTAACGAGACGCTGCGCGAACGCGGTTCGTTTCGCATCCAAATTAATTCAATACGAAAGACCCATCACACCTTATTTTTTATTAATAGTAGGGAACAACTATAGCAATCTTATCTGAGTTGTCAAAATTACTTTTTTTACGAACCGCAAAGGACACAAAGGACGCGAAGATAAGAAATAAAGGATTTTACAAATTATTTAGGACTGCTATATGCCTACTTACGACAATATTTTGCAAGCAATTGGTAGAACTCCATTAGTCAGACTTAACAAAATTAGCGAAGACATTCACTCAACTATTTATGCCAAAGTAGAATATCTCAATCCTGGCGGGAGTACCAAAGATAGAATTGCCCTTACGATGATTGAAGCCGCCGAAAAAACAGGCCAATTACAACCCGGTGGCACAATTATTGAAGCTACCGCAGGTAATACTGGTGTGGGACTGGCATTAATTGCAGCAGTGAAAAAGTATCGCTGTATTTTCGTCATGCCTGATAAAATGAGCCAAGATAAAATTAACCTACTCAAAGCTTATGGTGCAGAAGTAGTTGTTACTCCCACATCTGTACCCCCTGACTCGCCAGAAAGTTATAACGGTGTAGCGGAAAGACTCGCCAAAGAAATACCAGGAGCTTACAGACCAAATCAATTTGAAAACCCGAATAATCCTTTAGCGCATTACTTAAGTACCGGCCCAGAAATCTGGTCAGATAGTAATGGTAAAGTTGATGTTTTTGTTGCAGGTATGGGAACAGGTGGTACAATTTCAGGAGTTGCTAAATATCTGAAAGACCAAAATCCAAATATAGTGATCGTTGGTGCAGATCCAGAGGGTTCAATTCTTTCTGGTGATGCCCCCAAATCTTACAAAGTTGAAGGAATTGGTGAAGACTTTATTCCCAAGACATTTAATCGTCAATTAGTCGATGAAATGGTTCGGGTTAGTGATAAAGAATCTTTTAATATGGCTCGTCGTTTAGCACGAGAAGAAGGTTTATTAGTAGGAGGTTCCTGTGGTACAGCAGTAGCCGCAGCGCTCAAGTATGTAGCAAGATTAACAGAGCCGAACTTATCCAGTCATGAACAACATCAATTAGCAAAAGAGCAAATGTCTGGCTTTGGAGGGATGATTAGTTTGCAATTAAAAGGTAGTTTTCCTGAGGTTGAAAGATTCGCTTCCCGACTCAAGTTATTTTTGCTGGCTGAAAGTTTGGGTGGTGTGGAATCGCTGCTTTGCTATCCTACCAAAATGACTCACGGTTCTTTACCAGAAGCAGAACGACTTAAGCGGGGAATAAAAGATAATTTAGTCCGTCTTTCGGTAGGAATTGAGCATCAGCAAGATTTGCAAGCTGATTTAGAAAATGCTCTAGGTTAAATGCTTTGTTTAGGCGTTTGTTAAAAAAAATAACATTATTTTCCTCCAGATTTAACTGTAACTTTTGATCCCTGACGGAAACTTGATTTGCTCAAGAAAACCTCACTCCAAAACGGGGGTTTCTAAGCCTTAATGCGTAGTAATCCCCAGAGAAACAACACTAAACTAGTGTAGAATTCGTTAAAAATCCCGGTAATTATATCGGGATAGTAGGCTTATGAATTCTGGATTAAAAACCCCATTGACTCTTTAAAAGGATAGGACTAATGTTATCAGTAGTCCTTTGAAGGACACTATCTATGCATCAAAAAACCAGGAGGTATTTGCGATGATGATGATGACGATGACTGAAACCATGACTCCCGAAATGCAAACCTGCATGGATGCTTGCATGGAATGTCACAAAATGTGCATGGAAACAATGACTTACTGTATGAGCAAAGGTGGTAAGCAGATGGACAAGAGCATGATGAGCATGATGAGCATGATGCGCGATTGCTCTGAAATGTGCATGATGTGCATGAATATGATGATGAGCGGTTCTGAATTTATGGAACGCACTTGTATGCTGTGTGCGGAAATGTGCGATCGCACTGCAATGGCTTGTGAAATGATCAGCGATGACGCAAAAATGATGGAATGTGCTGCCGCTTGCCGTAAGTGTGCAGAGTCTTGCAGAAGTATGCAGATGATGCCCGCATAATTCCCCTACTTAGCAGAAGTTTCTCTGCAACCTAATATTCAAGCGCTCAGACTCTTTGGGTCTGGGCGCTTGAAGTAAAGACTTCTAAAATTATTAGTTGATGCAAGTCTAAACCAATACTATAAAAAGCATTAATATTATTTAAATTAGTTTCTGGATTAGAAGCGATGCCTACGGCAACCCGAAGCGGGAACGCACTAAAAATAGTCTTATCCAGTAAAATCATTGTTAGCTTGGGATCTGTTGAAGTAACTAATGGTATCTATAGGAATCATATTTGATTTCTGAAAAAGACTGCGAGATAATACGGATAGAGATATCTGTCTAATAACGAACAATGATAAACTACGATTGAGTCCCAATTTTAATCCAGTGAAAACTGCTATAACTGGTTTTTTGTCCAAAGTCCAAGCTATACCAACATTAAAATCAGTAGGACTTACGCATTGACAGAAAGACAATTATGTAAATAAGGTGTAACTTCTTTCTTACATGCTTCTGTGACTGCGATATTTCCTGTTTGCCTCACAGCTACAAGAATAAATCCAAGTCAGCTAAGAAAGCATCGTCATGAGCGGAAACTACATTTCCAATTTTGGAAATAGGAGCGAGGGAAAACTTCTTAACCCGTACAAGTAGCGCTCATGCATACTACCGTCTATTTGTATAGTGCGTAAGTCCTAATCAGCTATCTCTTGCAAAAAATGGCAAAATATGAAGACATCGCCATTCTCACTTTTGTTAACCTGCTGCACGAGGAGAAAAGCGATCGCACTAACAATACCTTCGCCAAAAATAGAGTTAGTCTAGCTTTTGCCGAAAAGTCTTAAGAATCTCTGACTAGAGGCGCAGAGAGTGTCAAGCAAATCTGACCATCAGATCAGTGCTAACTGGCGATTAGGGTGGGTAATAAGTCCCCACCCTAACACTCTAACTTGCTACTGCCTCAGCAGGGGCTGCCTCAACAGCAGCTACGGGTAAGTAAACACTAACTTTTTTACGGGTTTTACCCTTTCTCTCAAAGGTTACAACTCCGTCAATTAAGGCAAACAGAGTATCATCGCTACCAATACCGACGTTGTTACCAGGGTGAAATTTGGTGCCACGCTGCCGCACGAGAATGTTTCCTGCACGTACAACTTGACCGCCATAACGCTTGACACCCAGACGCTGGGCATTAGAATCACGACCGTTACGTGTACTACCTGTTCCTTTCTTATGAGCCATGATTTCCTCTTGTTTATCTACTTCTTTTTATTATTCAGCAGCGATTTCAACTTCTTCGGCAGGAGTCTCATCTTTAACGGGGATTTCCTCCTCCGTTGCTCCTTGGGCAGCAAACACTGCACCGTTAAGGGTGATGGTGTCAATCATAAGTCTGGTAATTTCCTGACGATGCCCCCGCTTTTTGCGGGTTTTCTTTTTCGGCTTCATTTTGTATACCAGAACTTTACGACCTCTATAATGTCGCATTACAGTCCCTTCTACGGTCGCGCCTGTCACTAGTGGCTGTCCAATGGTGACTTCGCCATCGTGCTGCACGAGCAATACGGAGTCTATTGTAACTTTTTCATCTGGTTCGTTCGTAAGCAGTTCAATGTCATAAAACCGCCCTGGCTCTACTCGTATTTGTTTGCCGCCAGTTTCAATAATTGCGTAGGTCATGGAATTGTCCTTGAGGTTGCCGTACAGGTAGCTGGTTTTTATCTCCTGTAGAGAAGCTTTTGCCAGCTTTTGTAATATGTCTACCTGATCCGAGCAGGAATTAGACAGACAATCTAATATACTATTTTATTAATAGGTATCAAGTCAAGCTCTAACAGGATTTTTGGATTTGGCATTGGTATCTGGTCAATGTTGTTCTGTCGTTCTGTCCAAACGACAACCGCTACACCTTTGCCTAAAAAGCCGATTCCGATCCAGCGTTCTTCGTCATAATCAAAACGCTCATCAGAGCTTTATCAGCATGGAATTGTCAAACATTCCGGGGACATCTGCAAAATCAATTCGATGTTTACGAATATTTTCAAGATTCTTTGTTTCGTCCCACTCAAACTGTATCAAAGCTTAATGAACAATAAAGAAACATTTAAGCCAATTATCGCTTATTTCAGATGAAGAATAAATCCTGCGATCGCACTTCTCATCGTGGAAGTGGTTAAGATTGTGAGTAGAAAAAGATGTTAGGTTTCCTAGCGCCAACTCAACCTACAAGATTAGCGATCGCACTCAAGGTTGAAAAATAACAGACAACCTTAAGTGCGATTTTGAATATCACCAAAAATGAGACATATTCCAATCATTTGAAAACTGCTATATACCCCTCTTGATAAGTTCTTTTTTTACTCTTAGTGTACTTAGCTAGATAGTTACGTATCTCAAAAACTTCTCTCAGTCCTGAAAAAGATAAACTACTTTCCTCGGAAAGGAAATTTTCTGGGGCAAGCTTTGAGCAAGATACTTGAAGATACTCTGTAAGTTTAGTGCAAAATTGATTAAGGACAGCTTCATCTAGCTCTTTTGATTTACAAATATATACTCTGCCAGACAAACCTTTTAGAGAAGCAGATGTGGTAGCTGATTTTTGTTCAAATGGCTGCTCTTGACTACTGACGTTATTAGTTTCTTTTTTTTTATCACTCTGAATACTTCTAGTTGAA
The DNA here is from genome assembly GCF_036919555.1 of Nostoc sp. GTDB lineage: Bacteria > Cyanobacteriota > Cyanobacteriia > Cyanobacteriales > Nostocaceae > Nostoc. The sequence continues at coordinate 262,484 of NZ_JBALCS010000039.1, read as the reverse complement.
GCTTGCTCAACAATACCAACTTCTTCAAACGTTTCGATAAAATGCTCAAAAAGCTTAACAACATCAGGAACTGATATTAAAATTGGCTTTTCAACAAAATCCTCTGGATTGTAGATGATGTATGAACCGTCTTTTTTAAATTCCAGTGAGAAGTTTAGATTATAATTCATGAGTCTTGAGGGGTCGCTTCCCTGGCCACTATCGTGATTCTAATACCGTATGAATCAATTGCCTCATATGCTGTTTTCGCAGCAGAACGACACCGAACGATGATTTCAGTTGCGTCCGGGACAGCGCGGAGTTGAGCGCCGACGATCATATCTAGCATTGGACGGGTCAGATGCCGATTTTTAAACTCCACAGCAATTTTGTGTTGAGCCATCAATAGTCACCTTTGATAAAGATGTTTCTAATCCTTGTTGCTACGTTCTTTGCACCTTTTTCACTGGGGGCAATAATATGGATGATGCAGTCAATTCCGCCATCTTTGCCAAAACGCTTATCAATACCCTCTGGAGTGAGTGGTGTACCATATGCATCAGTGAATTCAACTGTCTCAAAACCTTTTAGCCTTACCATCAAACCTTTGAGTTCATCATGCTCGAAATAGAAGCCCATCCGACTGGGCGTTACTTCCTCTACTAGGGTGAACTCCTCTACCTTGGAATAGTTGAATAAATTTTTGACACACCCTACCATGAGTTGAATCATAACAGTTGACCCTCAAAGCACTTTAGCTACAGCTTATTGTTCCCAACTTCGTGCTTTTGCTACCACACCGCTTAACTTATTTGGGTATAAATTATTTATAATCTTTTCAAGCTTTATACTAAGTTACAGCGACGTTGCAACGCTTCCTTGAGTAAAGCTTGATATTCTTTATCGCCAACCCGATAAGCACCAAATCTTTCCAAATTGGGATTCATCATCTGGCCATCGAAAAACACAAATTGCCTCTGGCGCAATCTTTCCACCAACTTTACCATCGCTACCTTTGAACCTTCGGTAATGCGATAAAACATCGACTCGCCAATGAAAGCCCCACCAATGACAATCCCCAAAATTCCCCCAGCTAGTTCATCACCTTGCCAAGTTTCAAAACTATAAGCGTAACCCTTCTGATAAAGTAGCGAGTAAATCTCTTGTAATTCCGGTGAAATCCAAGTTGTCTCTCTATCAGCACACCCAGCCACCACAGCCTCAAAATCACGGTTAATCGCCACAGTAAACCGTTCTTGATTGAGAACACGCTGCAAAGACTTAGGGTAACGAAACCGTTCATCCAAAGGAATAAAAGTCCGATCGCGACTTCCGTACCAACTCAGGCGATCGCGCTCATCAGCCATGAGAAAATAGCCTTGTGCATAGCCCTCAACAATAGCAGCGATATCATATTGCATAAATAAATATAAAAAAAACACTCTTAGAAACGCAATTTGATGCTAAAAGTCAACCTCAGCGTTCCTCTGCGTTTCCCTCCGCGTCCTTCTGGATTAAAAAAAATGACTCAACCAATTCCACCCATCACCTTACCACCACCTGAAAATCCTCAACTCGAAGGTGAATGGTTACGAGAGCGTTTACAACGTTGGCTAGATACCGAATTTATCCCCGAAGCAGTCAACCAAAATATTGCCCAACGAGCCGCACAGATTTTTGTGCGTCAACGGATGGAAGGAGAAAACGACCTTGGTTCTCTGGTAATTGCCATTGTCACAGAGATGCAGTCGTATGATTTTTCCAATAGTTTCTATGGAGAGTTTGCGATCGCCAACGCCGTCAGCGATCTACTCTTAGAAAGTCTGGGAATTGATAAATGTTGTGGTCAATAATTTTTGTCATTTGTCATTTGTCCTTTGTCGTTTGCAAATGACTAATGACTAATGACCAATGACTACCAACTAGACTTAACAACTCCAGGCAAAAGACCTTCATGCGCCCATTCTCGCAGCACATTTCGAGACAGTCCAAAATCGCGGTAAACACCTCTAGGACGACCAGTTAACCAGCAACGGTTGCGGTGGCGGGTGGGCGCACTATTTCGCGGTAGCTGTTGAATCTTCCGGTGGATTTCCAATTTATCCAAAGGAGATGCTGCACTTCTGAACTCTTCCAGAAGCGCTTCTCGCTTATCAGCATACTTTTCTATCAACCTGCTGCGCTTTTTCTCGCGCTCAATCAAGCTCTTTTTTGCCATATACTCTGTAACTTATTTAAAGACACCATTCCCCATTCTACAGTCTCTTCATCAATTCTGCGGTTACTGGTGTCGCTTAACCTACAACCACTGGCTTATTAGCAGCAGGGCATAAATCGGCAAGCTCACAAGCAACGCAGACGGGAGAGCGGGCTTTACAAATAGCACGACCGTGATAAATCAACCGAATTGACCAATTTTCCCAATCAGGCTGCGGTAATAAACCCATTAAATCTTGCTCAATCCGAACGGGGTCTGTATGCTCAGTTAAACCCAAACGTTGGCACAGGCGCTTAACGTGAGTATCTACCGTCACTCCAACATTAATGCCATAGCCATGAGCAAGAACTACATTTGCTGTCTTCCGCGCCACACCTGGAAGCTTTAACAACTGTTCCATTTGGTTGGGGACAACAGAGTTAAACTCAGTGACAATCATCCGACAGGCGGCTTGAATGTTCTTGGCTTTATTGTGATAAAACCCAGTTGAACGCACCAAGCTTTCTAATTCTACCAAGTCAGCGATCGCTAAACTAGCAGCATCGGGAAACTTACCAAATAAAGCTGGTGTCACCTTATTTACCCGCTCATCAGTACATTGAGCGGAGAGAATCGTTGCCACCAACAATTGTACTGGTGTTGAGTAGTTCAAAGAGCAAGTAGCATCTGGATAAAGACGCTTCAGACGAGCTAAAATTTCTAGTGATCGCTTCCTTAAAGGTAAAAGTTTCTTTTCCCTACTCCCCACTCCCGTACAGACGCGATTAATCGCGTCTCTCCCACTCCCTATTTTCACTGAAACAATCTTTGTACCCATTCCAATTCGCTAGTTAATTGGGTGGTTTCTTTAACTATCAGAAAAATTCCTAACCCTAAGAGTAACACCAAACCGGTTTGCATGACACCTTCTTGAATACGGGCAGGCACAGGCTTACCACGCAAACCTTCAATCAGCAGAAAAGCGAGTTGTCCGCCATCCAAAGCTGGTAAAGGCAAAATGTTGATGATAGCCAAGTTAATGCTGATAATTGCGGCAAAAGACAACAGATTTGCACTATTATCAGCAGCTAATTTTGCACCGATTTTGACAATATTAACTGGCCCAGAAACTTGCCCAGCAGTTTGTTGAAAATTGGTAATCAACTGTCCAAAACCGCTAAGTGTGCCAACAAATAATTGTTGAAACCTGTTAGCAGCAATGACGAAAATTTCAAAAGGACTATTAGGACGGCGATAAACTGCTGTAGCATTTGGACTGAGTGCCACACCAACTACACCTTTGCCATCGGCTCCCAGTTTTGGTGTTAATTTCAGGGTTTTTTGTTGGTTTTCACGCTGAATTTTCAGTTCGATTTGCTGATTGGGATGAGTTTGAATTTCTTTTGTCAGCAAAGGAGTTGACTTATCAGAAGCCGGGAGTTCCTGACCATTCACAGCCAGAATAATATCCCCTTCCCGAATTCCTGCTTGATAGGCAACAGATTCTTGATTAACAGGCTGTACAAGGACACCAGCTTGATAGTTTAATTCCTTGGGAATGCCAACAATACCCAATTGCAGAGCCAGCACCAAATAGGCAAATATTAAATTTGCGATCACTCCGGCACTGATGACGATCGCCCGGTCTAAAATTGGACGGTTACGCAGCAGATTTGGGTCATTGGGTGGAACATCGCTATCGGGGTCATCATCGGGAAAGCCCACAAAGCCGCCCAAGGGAAAGGCGCGGACAGCATATTCGGTTTGTGAACCTTGGTACTTAAAAAGAACTGGGCCAAAACCCAAAGAAAAACGGTTAACCAGAATGCCTTGAGAACGTGCTGCAACAAAATGTCCCAACTCGTGTACCAAAATCAAAACAGCCAAGACTGCGATCGCTGCTAAAACTGACATAGAGTAAATTAGTGAAAATATTAAGCTATAGTTATCTCCATTCTAATTGGGCATTGGGCATTGGGTATTGGGCATTGGTAAGAGACAAAGGACTAATCACAAATTACAAAACTTCACGCCCCAAATAAGGTTGCAACACTTCTGGTATCCTCACCGTCCCATCAGGTTGTTGATAATTCTCCAAAATTGCTGCCATCGTCCTTCCCACAGCTAAACCCGAACCATTGAGGGTATGTACGAACTGAGTACCTTTCTTCCCCGCCTCTTTGAAGCGAATATCAGCCCGTCGCGCCTGGAAATCTATAGTATTGGAACAGCTGGAAATTTCGCGGTATTTGCCAGAAGAAGGCAACCAAACCTCTAAATCATAAGTTTTGGTAGAAGCAAATCCCAAATCTCCAGTACTTAAATTTACGACTCGGTAAGGCAACTGCAACGCCTGTAAAATTGCTTCTGCATTCCCCACCAATTTCTCCAGTTCATCAAAAGATGTACTGGGTTCCACAAATTTCACCATTTCCACCTTGTTGAACTGATGCAGGCGAATTAATCCCCGCATATCGCGCCCATAACTACCAGCTTCGCGGCGAAAACAGGGAGTAAAAGCACAGTGATAGATAGGCAAATCTTCAGCAGCGAGAATTTCACCCCGATAGAGATTTGTAACTGGAACCTCAGCTGTCGGAATCAGCCACAAGTCATCATCAGCACATTTAAAGCTTTCTTCAGCAAACTTGGGTAACTGACCGGTCGCCGTCAAAGACTCGGTATTCACTAACAGAGGTGGACTGACTTCCACATACCCAGCTTGAGTATGGAGAGTCAGCATAAATTGAATTAATGCCCTTTCCAAAGCCGCGCCAGCGCCTATCAATGTCACAAAGCGACTTTGGGCAACTTTTACAGCTCGCTCAACATTGAGAATACCTAGCTTCTCGCCAATTTCCCAGTGAGGGAGAATATTCGGATTTTGGGGAATGTACTCATCACCCCAACGGCGCACTTCTACGTTATCTTCCTCATTCTTTCCAAGGGGTGTAGAGTCGCTTGGTAAGTTGGGAAGTGCCAACACAAGTTGGGCAATTTCAGCTTTGAGTTCTTTTTCCTGGGGTTCCAGTTGGCTCAAGGTAGCTTTGACAGAGTTACCTTCATCGCGCAAAGCTTGAATTTCTGGGTCTTGAGGATTGCTCCCAGATTTAATCTTTTGCCCGACAATTTTACCGATTTCGTTGCTACGGGCTTGGAGTTGACTGCGTGTTCCCTCAAGTTCCCGTTGTTGCCGATCTAACTGTAATATCGGTTCAATATCATACTTACCACTACGACTATTCAATCGTTCTTGAACTAATTGCGGATTTTCCCGTATTTGCTTGATATCCAGCACAGATTTTTCTCAGTTTTTAGCCTATTATCTACCTGCCAACACATCAGCATATACTGATTTTGGCTTGCCATGAGCAGAAAAGCAAACTTAACAATTCAAAAGACCTCTTCCAAAAGTCCCTAACACCCCACCCCCAACCCCTCCCCGCTCTTCGGGCTACCGTGTATACACAAGTCTAGTTGGCAATCAAATGGACAGAAAAGAACGGAAAATTATTTTTAAAATCCTTGATTTTCCGTTATGCCTCTATCAATAATCTGACACTATTGATAATCAACTTGATCAAATCAAAACCTTGCCCATTAAGGCTTGTATCTTACCAGGCAAGGATTTTAGGACTTGTGTATACACCGTAGGCTCTTCGGGAGGGGAGCGTTTGCTTTACTCAAATGCGGGGTGGGGTTCTTAATTTTTGATTTATACAAGAAGTCTAAAATTCAAAATTCAAACATTTTAGACAATTTCAGAGAGGGATTTAAACCCCGACTGAAATTGAAACTAGGTGTTTTGGTTGGAGTCTTAAACGCTTTATTTGACGATAAGTTAAAAGAAATACTGATTTTTGGCTGATTTTTGCTTGGGACTCTTGTTTCTAGGGTCTGTTGATGCGATTCAGTAGCCAAAGCGACGCCACAAGCCCTGCAAAGTGCGCTGAGACAGTGTTGGTGTTTGCCTGTACCACAAGCATATCTAGACCGCTAATAATCCGGGTAGGGTCAAAAAGTTGGGTAGTTATAGCTTGAGGAGATATGGATCTTGCTACCAGTGTACCAACGATCGCTTGCGCCCCTAAAAGAGTCACCAGCGTTCCCCCTAAATTCACCCACAGCCCTAAGCGTAATACTTGCACAGTCTCGCTTTTCCGAGGGCGGTTGCTGGGATTGGAGGATTCCAATTGCTTGCCAATTCTAGTGTAACGGTAAGCTAAATAAATCCCCCCACCCAAAACAACCAGTCCAGAAATTGCTAAAAATACGCCAAAGCCAGTTCCAGGATTATTACTAGGACTGCCAGTTCTTTGATTAAAGACGGCGAACAGCAGCACAATTATGCTAGAAACAACGCCTAGTACTAGCTGAATCCAGAAGCTAATCCAACCTATAAGGCGAAAAGTTTGGGCAATTGCCCGGAGAGTTGAGGAAGATGATGGGGCATCGGGAGTTTGTGGCATACTGTGAACCAATTTGCTGGGCGCTTTCAAAGGACACAAAAACACAAAGAGAAGTCTGAGCGGCGGCTGACGCCGAACAGAACTTCGGGGGACACGGAAAGCGTTGTTGAGAGGTCTCGCACTTTGCGTCTCTCCTTTTCGTAGTCTTTGCGTCTTCTTTGATAAATTTACTATCACACTTGCCAAATAAGACAAGAGATTTTCTGGTTGAGGAAATCAGAAATGCTTACTGCTGAGGTGTGTCCATAGGCGTAGCAGCTTTAACCCAGACATATTCTTTAGCCTAAGCTTTTAGAATCTGCATTGAGAAAATTACTGTAAAACAAAGTGTTTATTAACTTTTGCAGACAAAATAGCATTTTACCTGTAAAATTTCTTCGATGGCATTTTATTGCTTAAGCAGTTCTAACCAGATCGGCATCACTTAACACCAAGGTAGTGACTTCGCCACCGTCTGTTCGCTTCTCACCACACCGTATCGAGCTTGGATAGGGGTAGACTGTCTTGTGCCCCTAAAACTCGCAAACTCGTCCCACAACTTCACAGGCGTGGGTAATTATTTGGTGTTTACGCTTTGACAATTTAGTCTAAGTAGCTTTATATATATTACTCATTGAGCAGTACCACTGTATACTGACTACAAGGATTGTATACTTACCCTAAGGCATTTTTTTAGCCATTCACTAACCATGAAACTTGAGGATATATATCAATTCTTTGAGAATCCTCCGCCAACTTACCTTTGTCAGGAAGTAGCAGTTTGTTACATACTGTCTGTTTTGTTACAAAATGAATCCTACGGAACCGAGTTGATTGAGCAATTAGAAACTGAATATTCCACCTATAGGCTTTCGGATACCGTACTTTATAGTGCAATCAAATTTCTGGAAGACCAAAGGGCAATCAGTGGATATTGGAAAAAACTCGAAGGACGGGGACGCCCCAGGCGAATGTACCAAGTTTCTCCAGAATGGCAAGTTCAAGCGCAGGATTTAGCTTTGCTTTGGCAAGACTACATCAACAGGAGGACAAAGTAATACCATTTTGGATTTTAGATTTTGGATTTTAGATTTTAGATTGTGGAAGAGTCCCTGGTAATCGCACTGGCGCTCCATTTGTCGCAATCATTAGTTCAAATTGGTATAACGAATAGCAGGAATCGCGTGACTTCTAGTCATGGGAGGTTCAAAATGAATAAGTCTCCTCCAGTCAAACACTAACAATTAGTTATGGATACTGCTATTCTGCCATCTACGTTCCTGCTAACCTTGTTGTTATCGGTTGGGCTGTTTTTCTTTATACGTGCCTCGACTAAAGACCGTACAGAAACAGCACAACTGGTATCTGAGCAAGGTGAAGCTGCTTTAATGTCTCAATTAAAAGAGTATTTTAGATCGCGGTCTTACCGAGTGGTAGCGGTAGATAGAGAAAAAAACCAGGTGACTTTTGAAGGTAATGTTCGCCCCAGCTGGTTCTTAGCTATATTTCTAACTCTACTAGCAGCTACTGGTATTGTTTGTCTATCATTAGTAGTGTCCATGCTTTTCCCTAGCCTCAGTACCCTTGTTCTGGCTATGGTACTGCTGTCGCCTTTAAGCGGTCTGTTTTATTGGCAAAAATCTGGAAGACTTGAGAAGGTGTCGCTCAAAGTAGAAACAACTCAGAGCGAACAAACCTCCTCAACTAAGATCACTGTAGTTGCCCATCGGGATGAACTCAGTGAGTTACAGAGGACTCTACAGCTAAAGCCTGGTGAATAATTTTTGATTTTTGTGACCATCTTTTAACTATGATATGCAGACTTCTGACCTGACCTACTCTTTAGGCAATGGAAAGTAGGAAGGAGGAAATCAATGATGCTGCTTTGTCAATTTTCCCCACAACTTGTGCCGTGGGGAAAATTTAAATTTATTAACTTAAATTTGTTGACAGAGCTTGCTTAACAATCTACGGCATAAGAGCGCAATTTCACTAGCGCTTTTGGACGCGCTTGGCTCTATACCTACTCCCTTCTGCATCATCAAAATAGCATCAACCCATTCAATCTAGCATGGTTTGAGAGAAGTTTACTTTCCAACTACCTGGACTAGATTTACTGGCAAATCAGCTCCAAACTAAAAAAAAATTAAATTTTGCATAAACTTAGCAATTTTGCCAGTTAATGGTAGTCAGGAGCCACATTCAATGCGTAAGATGACCATCTCTGGTTCACCGACTAGCTAAAGCAAGAGGTTCTTGACCTGGTGAAGGTTCTAACACCCTCAAGCTAGGAAACAAGAAATGGTTTTCCTCTACGTATTGAGCACCAAACAGTCCCTTTTCTGCCCAGAAATAACGATCTGTTGTGTGTTCATTTCGCTTTACAAGTAGCAACGCCGGTGGCAAAATACCTTCAGCTTGAATGAATCTTCTCGCTGCTGTCACAGGTTTTTCTTCGCCACTTTCGATGCTATATTGAGGCACATGCTCCAAAATTCGCCGTCCTTCCTGACGACGACGACTTTTCCTTTTGCGTCTCCTTGCCAATCTATTGTCCTCCTCTTTCAAGCTATAGATTGTAGTGGTAGCTACAAAATCAGTCGCCATTATATAGGTTCTAGTTCAAAATATCAATAGTTTTTTACCTTTTAATATAAGAAAGTTAATATCTTTGAAGATAGAGAAAACAAAATTAGTATTCAAATATAATCTCTTAGTACAAACCATCACGAAGAAGATTTTAGTTAAGCTTTATTAAATGAGTGAGGTAAAAATTAAGTATCCTCTCTTAATCATGCCTCAAAATCTGTAATCTTGAGCAAGAGCTAAAAAATGTTAATGTCTGCCAGTTCCGATTTTCTTGCTCTGTGTCGAGAGCAAATAGCGCTGCTAACCCAAGGGCTGGGAGCAACATTAAGTATTGTGTACCTAACACAAGAATTGGTAGAGACTCCTTCAGGTGAGGCCAAACTGATTCCTGTGGTGATTTACCCAGAAACAGCATTATTACCGCCAGGGGAGGAGACTGCTGAAGTGACAGTACACAAGCAACTTCAAGTTGGAAATGTGTTTGTATTACCCAATCGTCAGAGAAGGTTATTGACAGCAGGGACAGAATCTGCTACTTCGTCACGGGAGTCTGAAATTCCAGATGCGTCTCAACCCCATCTAAAAGAGGAATACTTATTTAGTGGCAACCAAATTGTTTTACCTCTGATTTATGAGGGTGTGATGATGGGGTTACTGGTGACAGGTAGGGAAGATCGCGTATGGAATGAACACGAGGAAAGTCAGATTCAACGGATAGCCCAAACATTAGCGATCGCTTGTATTTTAGATCAACGGCGAGCATGGTTTGAGCAGCAGTTACGTGAGCAACAAATTCTTCAAGAAAAACAGCGCGATTTGCTGGATAACTTGTTACATCAGTTTCGTAACCCATTAACGGCGTTGCGGACTTTTGGCAAACTGCTATTGAAACGACTGCAACCAGCAGACCCTAACCGGGATGTGGCAAATAGTATTGTGCGGGAAAGCGATCGTCTCCAAGAATTGCTGCAACAATTTGATCAAGTAATCGACTTGACAGAGGCAGATTTAGCACCACTACATCTGGCAGAAAATGAAGTATTTGTAGAAGCAACTATCCAAAAATCCGCTAAACCACTGTTATTATTGCCGGGAACGGGAGATAAAGCAGTTGACTGCTCGCTAGCAGATATATTAGAACCATTATTAATATCAGCCAAAGCGATCGCACAAGAGCGAAAGCTAAAACTAATAACTGAAATTCAACATAATTCACCCCTAGTATGTGCCAATATCAAAGCATTACGAGAGGTATTAACTAACATCATCGATAATGCTTTGAAATACACTCCTAGTGGTGGTAAAATTTTGATTCAGGCGGGGCGAGAAAAAGCTAATTTTCAGGGAATTGTCATCAGTGACAACGGGCCAGGCATTCCACCCCAGGATTTAGAGCATCTTGGAGAACGGCATTATCGGGGTGTACAAGCGCAAACAGAAATACCTGGTACAGGTTTGGGGTTAGCGATCGCTAAACAATTAATAGAGCAAATGCAGGGCGAAATCGAGGTTTTCAGCCCTGCAATCAACTCTAAGCTAACTTCACCCGATGCGCCGGGGACTACGTTTATTATTTGGTTGCCGGAAATTTGTCATTAGTCATTTGTCATTAGTCATAATGGCTAATAACTGAAGTTAAGAGTTGGTTATTTATCCCAGGGCTATTTCGTTCTAAACATAAACCGCCCAGAACTAAAGTTCCGGGCTTATAGCTAAAGTCTGTTAAAACGGACTATAACTTTGTCTGAGTCGTCTTTAGACGACTTTCGCTATTAGACTCAGAATTCATTCTGAGGCGGGCTAGATGAGAATGAAATAGCCCTGCATTTGTCCTTTATAAATACCAATGACCAATGACCGATGACCAATGACTATCTTAATGAAACCAACAAGTTTTGATTGATTGTCATTTGTAAATCGGTATTTGGGTCAATGGCGATTAAGTCAACACTATTCCTACCCAAGATCAGACCAACCAATGCACCGATACCAGCACCACCCAAGACTTCTTCTGTGGCAATGGCGCGATCGCCAGTGACAGCAGATATGGCAGTTGCTGCACCTGCACCCAATACAGTATCCTTGATAATTGCACTAGTACTAATACCCTTCTTGACGGTTTCAGTTTTGGTAATCACTTCAGAAGTAGCGTTCAGTTGATACTCCTGACCACTGGCCAAAACTAGTTTCTCGGCAACGAATTGAGAACCGCCTGTAGCAGGTTTGAGTTGACCAATAATCTGACTACCAGCAGGAATCACTATAGTTCCTTGTTGCGTAACCACGTTTTGGGATACTGTCAATGTCAAAGGCGCTGTTTCATCCTTTGTAACCAGAATTTTTTGTGCTTTGTCATACTTCACAGCAATAGCAGTCCCTTGGGGAATTGTGACTGATCCAGGTGTTGGGGTAGTAGACCCGACAGCCGCCACGACATAGGGCGAGTTAATTGCTGAAACTTGGTTAGAACTAACCAATGCTTGGTAAATAAAAGCTGCTACCTGTGCCCGTGTAGCAGTTGCGGTTGGATTCAGGAACTTCACATTCGGATAGTTGACCACAATTTGCTTTTCAGTTGCTGCGGCGATCGGGCTACGGGCATAGCTAGGGATATTAGAGGCATCGTTGAAATATTGCAGAGTGCTTTCGGTATTGCCGCCAGCAGCATATTTCAGACCGTTAGCGAGGGAAACCAAAACCTGCTCGCGGGGAATAGCTTGGTTAGGCTTAAAGCGATTTCCAGGATATCCTGATAAGAAATCAATGGTATAAGCTTGCTCAATGGCGCTGGATGCCCAATAGTTGCTGGGTACATCAGTAAAATTGATTGCCTGCCGTTGCTGTGCTTTTTGGAAAGCTTTGTTGACCATCGCAGCAAATTGAGCGCGTGTCACCGGTTCTTCAGGGCGGAAGCTACCATCAGGAAATCCGGCAATTACACCTCGCTGTGACAATTGTTGAATAAATGGTGCTGCCCAATAGTTAGATGAAACATCAGAAAAAGTAGTTTGAGCCAAAGATGGCGAAGCTGTAATCAAAGGCGCTACAGTACCCACTGTGACGCTCAAAGCCATAAGTGCAGCTGTTCGAGATTGCCAACGATTTAAAGTAAACATTATTTTTATTTCAGTACAATTACTGCTTTTACTGTTAATTAACTAGACATTTGCTGAAGTGTTAAGTTCCCAATTGTTTCTGCATATTGTAAAAATTATTACTTTAGACGTACAGGCATGAGCAAAAAATATCTGTCAAAAGAAGGAGGCAAGTAGGCGAGAATAAAACAAAGTATATTAAGTAATGTAAATAATATTAAGATGATTTTGTAGTAAGGGTTTCAGCTTTCAAGTGAGGACTAAATTCCTCAGATCAACCTTTAATTATTTACGCCCTTTGACTTAGGCGATCAAAGTAGTATAGCCACCGTATTATCTCTTAGCACAATTAAATAAGTATTCTGATAAATCTGGATACTGGGTGAGACGATACAGAGTATAAAATAGTTGCTGTTAAATAGAATTTTTCGGGTTAAAAATGAAAGCGATCGCACACTATATTTAAAGTGGCGATCGCCGATCAGGGGTGATTAAAGTCATCACTTGCTGATGTCGGGCAGTTAATTGCTGAGGTTTGACACGATATAGGGCGAGTTAATTGCTGAAGCTTGATTAGAACTAACCAACGCCTGGTAAATAAAAGCTGCTACCTGGGCGCGTGTAGCAGTTGCAGTTGGATTTAGTAACTTCACATTCGGATAGTTGACCACAATTTGCTTCTCAGTTGCTGCGGCGATCGGGCTACGGGCATAGCTAGGGATATTAGAGGCATCGTTGAAATATTGCAGAGTGCTTTCGGTATTGCCGCCAGCAGCATATTTCAGACCGTTAGCGAGGGAAACCAAAACCTGCTCGCGGGGAATAGCTTGGTTAGGCTTAAAGCGATTTCCAGGATATCCTGATAAGAAATCAATGGTATAAGCTTGCTGAATGGCACTGAATCCCCAATAGTTGCTGGGTACATCAGTAAAATTGATTGCCTGCCGTTGCTGTGCTTTTTGGAAAGCTTTGTTGACCATCGCGGCAAATTGAGCGCGTGTCACCGGTTCTTCAGGGCGGAAGCTACCATCAGGAAATCCGACAATTACACCTCGCTGTGACAATTGTTGAATAAATGGTGCTGCCCAATAGTTAGATGAAACATCAGAAAAAGTAGTTGGAGTCGTTTGAGCCGTTTCAGCAGAAGATTGCGGGGAGCATCCCACTTTGATGAGTTTCTCTTGCAAACTATAACTCACTGGCTCACAAACAAAAGCTGTCAACTTAGGCTTTACATAAGTTCGCGTTGGCGGATTTTGTTTATCTACCTGCGTCCAATCGTCAGATGTTTTTTCTAGAGTGGGATGCTTACTTAAATACTCTGAGTCTGCAACAATATCGTGAGGACCCTTAACACTTATCTTTGAACTATTGAGGTAAATATTATAATCATAAATAACGTTTTGATTTTTTATGTTACTATTAATCTCCTTGCCAGGATAGGCATAGAGAATGTTATTTAGAATTTTGACATCAGATGATGCATTAGCATATATTTGCGCGCCTTTAATTTCTGGACTCTGATTATTTAAAACCGCAGTGTTATTTATAATATCAACATGATCGCTAAAAAATGCATGAATACCTGAACCACCATTATAAAATGTCAGATTGTTTTTTACTAAAGTACGTCCTGTATATGCACCCAATTTGGGGTTATTACCATTTCTGGAACTATCGATAATAATGCCATTACCATCTGTGATCCTTCCGACTGCAATCCAAGGGATGTACATGCGATTGTTGTAAGTCTTGTTGTTGGTAATAAACATCTTGTATCCCTGATTCTTGTCAGAATTCCAATTGCTCAACATCGAAATACCACTATTACCATAGACTGAGTACCAGGCATTATCGAACACCACGTTATGATCTACTGTCACATAGTCCGATTGAATCACTGCGATACCTCCTCCTCCACAGTCATGCACTTTGTTGTTCAAAATACGGATGTGATGAACATAACCATTGGTTCGTCCATCAATGCTTATGCAGTTTCCGTTCGTCAGTGGGTTTGCTTTGTTAGTCTTCTGACTCCTCGCATAATCAAGGGTTACATTGGCATTATTCCCGACGACCTCCAATCCATTTATCTCGATATATGAAGCTCCATTTGAAATCAGGACACCGTGCCATGTATTGTGCTGAATTTTTGGGAAATGCCCAGGATATGCTTTATAACTAATCCATGCTTTGGCATTTCCAGAACGTTTAATATTTAATACACTCCCAGCTTTGGGTAAATTTGTGTATACTCCGTTCATAATCAATACTGTGTCGCCAGGGTTAGTCATATCTGCTGCCTTTTGAATTGTCCGAAAGGCGGATGAAGCAGAAACTCCACTATTTTTGTCGTTTCCAGTACCACTAACATAGTATGTTTTCGGAGTCGTGTTAGTGCTGATTAGCTCGCGGCTGGTAGTGGATACCTGACGGACGTTTTCAACTAAAGATCCTTTTATCCTTTCTCCCCCAGCCAAAAGACTTAACGCCACGGGAATTGCCAGATATGCGCTGAAACTTAAACCTTGAATTACCACAATAAAATACTCCTTTATCGGTACTCTTCAATAAAAATATCAGGATATTCAGGAATTTTGAATACTTTTTTGGATACAGACTACAATAGAGCCGACTTTCCTAGCTCCCCCATAGCACAATTAAATAAGTATTCCCATAAATATCGATATCGAGTCAGACGATACAGAGATAGAATAGTTGCTGGAAAATAGAATTTTTCGGGTTAAAAATGAAAGCGATCGCATACTATAGTTAAAGTGGCGATCGCCGATCATGGGTGATTAAAGTCACGATTTGCTGATCCAGGTATTGGGGTAGTAGACCCGACAACCACGACATAGGGCGAGTTAATTGCTGAAACTTGGTTAGAACTAACCAATGCTTGGTAAATAAAAGCTGCTACCTGTGCCCGTGTAGCAGTTGCGGTTGGATTCAGGAACTTCACATTCGGATAGTTGACCACAATTTGCTTTTCAGTTGCTGCGGCGATCGGGCTACGGGCATAGCTAGCGATATTAGAGGCATCGTTGAAATATTGCAGAGTGCTTTCGGTATTACCGATGGAACTATATGCCAAACCGTTAGCGAGGGAAACCAAAACCTGCTCGCGGGGAATAGCTTGGTTAGGCTCAAAGCGATTTCCAGGATATCCTGATAAGAAACCAATGGTATAAGCTTGCCCAATGGCGCTGGATGCCCAATAGTTGCTGGGTACATCAGTAAAATTGATTGCCTGGCGTTGCTGTGCTTTTTGGAAAGCTTTGTTGACCATCGCGGCAAATTGAGCGCGTGTCACCGATTCTTCAGGGCGGAAACTACCATCAGGAAATCCGGCGATTATATCTCGCTGTGACAATTGTTGAATAAATGGTGCTGCCCAATAGTTAGATGAAACATCAGAAAAAGTAGTTTCAGCCGTTTGAGCTAAAGATTGCGGCGAGGATTCCACTTTGATGAGTTTCTCTTGCAAACGATCAGTCACCCGTTCTTCAGGGCCCAAGCTACTATCAAGAAATCCGGCAATTACACCCAGCTGTAACAATTGTTGAATAAATTGTTCTACCCAATAGTTAGATGAAACATCAGAAAAAGTAGTTTCAGCCAAAGATGGCGGGGAGCATCCCACTTTGATGAGTTTCCCTTGCAAAGGATAAGTCACTGGCTCACAAACAAAAGCTGCCAACTTAGGCTCTACATAAGTCAGCTTTGGCAGATTTTGTTTATCTAGCCACGATTTCCAATCGCTAGATATTTTTTCTAGAGTAGGATGCTTACTTAAAAACTCTGAGTCTACAACAATATCGTCAGGGCTTTTAACACTTATCTTAGAACTATTGAGGTAGATATTATAATCATAAATAACGTTTTGATTGTTGATATTACTATTAATATCTTTACCAGTAAAAGCATAGAGAATATTATTCATAATTCTGACATCAGATGATGTATGAGCATATATTTGACCATCTTGAGTTTCTGGACTCTGATTATTTAAAACCGCAGTGTTATTTACAATATCAACATGCTCGCTTAAAAATACATGAATACCTGAACCACCATTATAAAATGCAAGATTGTTTTTTACTAAAGTACGTCCCTTATATGCACCCAATTTGGGGTTATTATCATTTCTGGAACTATCGATAATAATGCCATTACCGTCTGTGATCTTTCCGACTACAATCCAAGGGATGTACATGCGATTGTTGTAGGTTTTGTTGTTCGTAACAAACATCTTGTATCCTTGGTTGTTGTCAGAATCCCAATTGCTCAACATCGAAATGCCACTGCAACCATAAACGCTATACCAGGCATTATCGAACACGACGTTATTATCTACTGTCACATAGTCCGATTGAATCGCTGAAATACCTGCTCCTCCACAGTCATGCACTTTGTTGTTTAGAATACGGATGTGATGAACATAACCATTGGTTCGTCCATCAATACTTATGCAGTTTCCGTTCGTCAGTGGGTTTGCTTTGTTAGTCTTCTGACTCATCGCATAATCAAGGGTTACATTGGCATTGTTCCCGACGACCTCCAGCCCATTTATCTCGATATATGAAGCTCCATTTGAAACCAGGATACCGTGCCATGTATTGTGCTGAATTTTTGGGAAATGCCCAGGATATGCTTTATAACTAATCCATGCTTTGCCATTTCCAGAACGTTTAATATTTAATACACTCCCAGCTTTGGGTAAATTTGTGTATACTCCGTTCATAATTAATACTGTGTCGCCAGGGTTAGTCATATCTGCTGCCTTTTGAATTGTCCGAAAGGCGGATGAAGAAGAAACTCCACTATTTTCGTCGTTTCCAGTACCACTAACATAATATGTTTTCGGAGTCTCCTGACTGCTGATTAGCTCGCGGCTGAATAGGATCATTTCCTTGTTAGTGGATACCTGACGGACGTTTTCAGGTAAAGATGCTTTTTTCCTTTCTCCCTCAGCCAAAAGACTTAACGCCACGGGAATTGCCAGATATGCGCTGAAACTGAAACCTTGAATTACCACCAGAAAATACTCCTTTCTCTGCACTCTTCAATCAAAATATCAAGATATTCATAAATTTTGATACTCTTTTGAATACAGAATACAATAGAGCCGACTTTTCTAGCTTGCCCATAGTGCAATTAAAGAAGTATTCCCATAAATATGGATATTAAGTCAGACGATACAGAGATACAAGAGTTGTTGGAAAATAGATTTTTTCGGGCTAAAAATGAAGGCGATCGCACACTATAGTTAAAGTGGCGATCGCCGATCAGGGGTGATTAAAGTCACGATTTGAATTGAGTTAAATTTAGTAGCGGGATTGTGGTACTAAATTCAAGTTAGAATTCAGTGTGAGCCTTAAATCTTGTGCAGGTCTGAGGACAAAAGCATTTACTTGTTTTTTCCGCAACAAGATACTCGCGCCTGCACCCGCACCCGCACCGATAACAGGTTTTAAATCGTCAATTCTGTGGTTGCCAGTAATTAGTGAACCTAAAAGACCAGCACCCCCGCCAATAGCTGCGTCAGTTAAAACCTGATTTGTACTGGGGCCCTGTGTAACTCTTTCAGTTCTGGTGTATGTCCGAGAAGTTGCATTAATAGACTGACGCTGACCATTAGAAAATTCTAATTCTTGAGCTACAAACCGCACACCTTTTCCTTTGTTATCATCTGTATCTCTTGAATAACTATTATCTAAGTCAACAGATTCTAGCTGTCCAATTACTTTAGTACCAGCAGGAATTAAGACATTTCTATTTCTGTCAATAATGTTATTGGCTATTCTCAAGGTTAGAGATTTAGTTTCCCCAGGAGCGATAGTAATTGTTTCTTTTTCGTAGGTGACAGGAAAAGAAACCCCAGAAGGAATGGTCGCGTTTCCGTATTGCCCAATTCTGTCTTGCCCAATTCTATATTGTGCATTAGCAGGAGCCAAGCTGAATAGGGGGCTAATGACGCTTGTAGTAACGGTCATTGCCATAAGTGCAGCAGTTCCAAATTTCCATTGATGTAGGCGACTCATAAGAGGGTTATCCTTTGTGTATGTGATGTATGTAATGACGGGGATTCACTGAGTTTGTTTCTGATTGTTTTTGAACCTGTCTATAGGCGTATTCCGAAGGTAAAGGTGCTTATACGACGAGGAGTATTTGTTGCAGCTACGCCCATCGGAGATATCGCTGCTCAGAATTTGTATCATGCTAATGTGCGTCAGCAAATAGAGGGTGAGATCCTGACGTGACGCAAAATAAGTCTAATAGTTTCCAGAGTTGTTTCTTTGTTTAAGTTCACATATCTACACCACTGAACAGAGGCGAATGGGCTGACTGCAAACTCTTGCTTCTATTCTAGATTTATTTGCTAGGACTTGGGAAATATTTTCGGTTTCTTAACGAATGATTTAGCTGTGGGACTGAAAGATCAACTATCTGCTATATGTGTATTTAAGATTGCTGCTGACGCTGTTTAATCTCTGCGATCGGTAATAGCAAAGTATCTTCTATTTGCTGCCGAATTTCACGGCTGACATAACAATCGCTATTTAAGCAATCTACCAGTAATTTATTGGCATCATAATACTGCTGAAGCAATTCTTTTTGCTCGTTACTGAACTGCCAATCATGACCGATATTACGATGTTTAATCATTACTAGTCTTAATTCTTCACACCAAGCCTTTCCATTAGCTAACCACCATTTCTCAGATTCTTGCCAGTATTGTATGCTTGGTAGTTGCTCTCGAAGTTTTTGCAGCAAATTCTTGAGTTTTAGGTCGAGGGTTCGGTCAAGGGTTCGGTCAAGGGTTCGGTCGAGGGTTCGATCGAGGTCAAGGGTTCGGTTGACGGTTAGGTTGAGGAGAAGAGTTCGTGTGAAGAAGAGGTCGAGGGTTCTGGAGAGGGTTCCGGAGAGGGAGAAGTCGAGGTCAAGGTCGAGGGTTTGGAAGAGAGAAAAGTCGAGGCTGAGGGTTCGGAAGAGGTAGAGGTTGAGGGTTCGGGAGAGGGAAAGGTCCAGAGTGCAGGAGAGGGAAAGGTCCAGAGTGCAGGAGAGGGAGAGGTTGAGGGGGTGGTCGAGGGTTCGGGAGAGGGAAAGGTAAAAAGCCCTAACTGATGCTGGTTTGTAAGAAAACTTAACGGAAAGAGATTTTTCTTTTACCCACAGAAGAAACTCCTGTAACCTCTGATCATCAGCTACTGTAAAATCAATTTTATCTTTGATCAACAGCAATAACCGATCTGCATTTGGTGACATTCCAACCGCAAGTAAAAAGACTTCCCGCCAGCGTTTTTCAGTGATGTGGCTAACAAGATTTTGCAATGCTTCCTCTGATGATTGTCTCACAATCACAAATTCTCTAGCTGTGAAATACTCATGAAATGTGAGATGAGAAAATGAGTAAATCCCTTTTGCCCTTGCTACAACTAATCCATGATGATGTTCAATTGAACGCAAAACTTGCTCACTATCAAGTTGCAATGCTTCTTCGTCAATATTAGCATCGGGTAAATTGCGGATGTATTCTGTAATGTATTGTTCTGCCACTTTCTGCTTGAAAAAATAGTCACCCCGCTTAAAGGTAGTCAACGCCATTTTGCTGAGTAAATCTTCTTTGCGTTGAACCGATAGCTTTTTATAAATCTGATCGCGTTGAATCCCCCGCTTGGCATCCCATTTTTTCAATAACGCATCTAGTCCTTCTTTATATAACTCAGAACGATTTGCAGGAAAATCTCCTGACTCTTCAAATGCTAAACAAAGTAACGTCAGCAGCAGCGGATTTGCAGCAAGTTCTTTGATGCGCTTATTTTCTTTGAGACGTTTGATAAAAGTTTCTGGTTTTACAGCTTTATCCTTAAACCAGTTATTGGTAAAGTTGAAAATTTGGTAATCGTCAAAATCAGCAACTTCCACCTCTGTAAACTTTTCAAAGGTATACTCTCGTGCTGCAATCCGGCAGGTCATGACAAACTGATTTTTTGGGAAACGATCGGAAAACTCACGAATTTCCTTTAATACACGGTTACTATCCTCTTCTCTAACCTCATCCAACCCATCGAGTAAAACTAATGCCTTGCCATAAGTTAGTACATCTCGGATAGAAGAGATAGGATTTATTGCATCTTCAGTGATGTGTTGCAATAATCCAGGTTTATTTGCAGCTTCCGCAAAGTTTTTGAGGGTGACAAAAATAGGTACACGTTCAGCCTTAAACTCACCTCCAATACACTGAATCGCCAAATACTTCAAAAAAGTGGTTTTACCTGCTCCTGGTTTACCCAAAATCATCAGCTTGGAATATTTCTCAACCGCTTCCAGCCCTGACAGTCGTTTTTCAGTAATTCTGTTAAGTCCAAAGAGGTCAAAATCCTGACTGCTACAGTGTTGTAATAATTCATCAATTCCTAACCGCCGCTGTCCAGTGATTTTCTCTAATATATTGACACTGGTGTAAATGTCATTCAGCCCAATGGGTTGAGTCATATCTAACACCCGCATTGTGCCGCAAAGTCCTTGGATGCGGGATTTTATCTTTTCGCGTACCTCTTGCACGATCGCATTAATATCAATGCTGTTGTCTTGATTTACCTCTGGTTCACTAGCTGGTTCAGCAACTATTTCTTCCCACTCTAGGTCTAGCCTGTCGCAAATCTGGACAAAGAGATTGCGGTCAACAGGCTTACCTGTAAAGAATTTTCCAATCGGCTGGCGAGTTACTTCTAAATCTTCAGCTAATGCCTTTTGAGTTAAGGAACAGCGGATCAAAGCTTTTTTTGCTTTTTGGATACCTTCTGGAGAACTGCAAAGCGATCGCCCGGACATAACCTAACCACTACACTTTTGCTGATTCTAACTGCCAATTTCGTAATTCATCCTCATCGCATACACAAGTCACTCATATGCCCAGCCTGTATTTAAGCCTACAACAACCATCCACCTGTAAAGCTAGGGATGTAGTGATTCAAATGATTTGGGAGTCGGTAAATGTTATCCAAGAAATTTCCTTCAAGAGATGAAGTGCTGGCTGTTGTAACGCTGATTATGGTCATTGGTTCTCTAACTCTTGCAGTTATCGACGAAAAGAGTCGCCCTCCATTTCTCGATTTAACAAAATTTGCTATCGGTACATATATTGGATTGTTGATACCTCGGTCAAGGTCAACCGATCGCGATCGCAACTAGCCAAACTCGAATTATATCTTGACGATTAGAAGTCGCATAACCATAAAAACGAAACCCGCCAGCGCGGGTTTTAATTTTCAAGAGATTTTACGAGTTACCTTAAAAGGTTTAGTTCTATAAATTTTTGATGCGATCGCAGCAATCAACGCTGCCTTTGTGTTTCATCAAAGTGGCCGAATTTTTTCCGAGATATTACGTATATCCCTAGCAGCAATAGACCCGCGACTGTTGCAGGTTCGGGTACGGCTTTGATTTTGGCATAAATAGCTGTTGTAGTTGTGGCTCCTTCAAGAGCCTTAATACTTATTTGGCTAACGTCTGGATTAAAGCCAGTTAGCTCAAGCGTGTATTTATTGCCTTCAAAGGTAAAACTGTGATTACTCAAATTTGTGTCTATAAATACAAAGTCTGCACTTTTTTCAGGATCTGTTGCTTCATTAAGTGTATTTACTAGATGCAACTTGAAGTCAAACACTTCGCTGATTTCAGTGGGAAGGCTGAAGGATACATTGATATTTAAAGGTACAAATTCAACGCTTGTACCTTGAAATACCGTTCCATTAAAGTAAGTTAAATCAGCTATTTTGAATTCAGAGTTAATGTCAGTTGAAAATGAACTTCCATTAAAGGTTAGTTTATTTGAGCCTGTTATTGTACACCCACTAGGAGTATTTGGACTTGGTGGACACACATTAGAATCACCCCAATTAAATGTGTTGCTTCCGACACCTGTATATATGGGATCAGTATCTATACTTGCTGGAGTAGGTTCTCCCCATGTAGCACTAGAGATACCAGAAAAAGTGAGAGCATCTGCTTGACCAGAGAAACCAAATCCTGCGATCGCACTCACAAAAAAACTAGATATAGCAGTAGCAAAAACCAAACTTAGTTTCATAACTTAGGTTTCAATTCTCATCCTGGAGCATCTCTCAATTAGGTTTCCAGTCTACGTTAGTAAATTTACGGAAAATACGCCAATATTTTATTGTACTTTTTATAAAATATTTATATATACAAAAATATCTTGATGAAGAATTTATATTTATGAATCTGACTTTATGAATTTTTAAAATATTTCACTACTTTATAATTGGTAAAACAGTAATTGCGACACCGAATAGCCCGTCGTAGACATCGCTACTTAGTTGGTTCCCTGATTAATTGTCAAGTTGATATCAAGTTACTATTTTCTGGTTACATTATAACTTCGACAAAATCTTTGGCAACAACTGACTAGGAACTTTAGATAAAGCCAGATTTTGTCCCTCTATCCCTAATTCATTATGAAAAGCACGAATAGTTTTCACTACATAAGTGAAGGTTGTTTGATAAGCCTCTGGTTGTTTACTAAATCCGTTTAAGGCTTGCAAATGGTTATCTAATGCTACTTCTAAGTGTTCAGAACCTGTTGCTTTGTCGCCATTAAAAGACTTATCTATTACTAGCTGATAATGGGCTAGTCCCAGATTATTATAAGAGGCAAACAAATCAAAACTTAAAGGAATACCGCTAAGTGAGTGAGCCAAGGCTATAGCTTCTTCATAAGCGGTGATACATAGTTGCAGATACTTTTGCCGTGCCTCTTTAGTTGTCTGAGATAAGTTTGCTAGATGCCAGTAGGCAGTACCCAGATTATTTTGTGTAGCAGCACAGGCACTGGGAACATTAGCTGGAGTGCGATACTTGAGAGCTTCGCTATAAACATCTATAGCTAGCTGGAGATTTTGGGCAGGTTGTTCGTATTGTGCCAGATTCCAGCAGGCAGTACCGATATTATTTTGAATCATGCCATATTTGAGCGGTTCCTCTTCGGGGTTGTAGTGTAGAAGTGCTTCGTTGTAAGCTGCGATCGCTTTCTTTAAATGCACAATCGGTTGATTGTATTGCCCTAGATGCCAGTAAGCAGTACCCAAATTATTCTGGCAAGCCGCATACTTTAAAGAGTCCATATCGGCTGTACGATAGCTGAGTGCTTCACTGTAAGCTAAAACTGCTTGCTGCCAATTTTCAGATGGCTGAGAAAAACGAGCTAAATCACCATAAGCCGTCCCCAAATTATTTTGCACACGAGCGTAAGTTTCCGAATGTGTCTGGGGCGAAATCATCTTTAATGCCAACTGATAAAATTCTATTGCCTGCTCTATATAAGTTTGTCCCTCCTCAGAATTCGGTGGTGTGCGGTATAGCATCCAGTAGAGTGTACCCAAATCATTTAAGATATCTGGGAGTTGCGGTGAGGTTTCGTCATAGCTAATTGCCTCCTGATAAGCAATAATTGCCACCATCAGGTTTTCTAGGGTTGACTCTCCTTGCTCAATGCGAAGGCGGTATAAGCTGCCCAAGCGATGATAAGCTTCTGCCAGTACCTCCCCTGGAACTTGCTTTTGGTGTAATTCTTCAATCTCCAACAAAATCTGCTGCGGTTGTAAGTAATTCTCTGTATCTTGAGCAATATTTGTGTTGATTGTTGTGATTACTAGCTCCGTTAACTCGCTACTAATATGAGATAAAGACGATAGCGATTGATTATTAGTCCCACTAGCAGACCTATTAGTAGATTCCTGTTGTTGTGGCGCAGTCTTCAATAAATCCACTGTTGACGGCGAAGCTTCCTGAGTTTCGTGTACTTGTGTTTCTGCCAGAAAATCGGAATTATTTTCAAACTTTAACTCGCTGGCTGCGGTTCTGAGTTCTGCTTGGGTAACTGATTCATCTAGAATCGACTGCTCAACATTCCCTAAATCCAAGCTTCCAGAACGTGAAAAACGTTCTGGATAGCCCGAATTCTGAGTCGCTGGTGTGGGTTCTCCGGCAAACGCAAATAGGCCAGTACGGCAACGCCAAAACTGTGGTGCTGATTGCTTGATAGCAGATAGCCAAGGACGCGGTATCCACAGCAGCAAGTTAGATTCTAGAAATCGGCTAGATTCTTGTGTAGAGAAATATTGTTCGCTTAAGCGGAGGTAGTGCAAAAATAACCGTTGTGTTGCCACTGGTTGCTTAGTTAGCTGCTCCACGCCGACAATCTGAAATGCTGGTATTGGAAAAGGTCTTCCTGGGGTATCTTTTGAAGCTCCAACAATTGGCGGTGGATAATTTGCCAACCATTGATTTATCTGAACGATGGGATTGGGATCGTTTAAATTCAAACGCAACGTTACTAATCGCGGATAAGCTGGAGTGCTATTTTCCTGGGAATTTGATGACTGATATAGCACTTGTCCAACAGGATAAGCCAATGTAGAATGCAAACGGGCTGCTACTTGGTTTCTTAAGTGTAAATCATCACATACAGCTAAAAAAAGTTGTCGTCGTAAGCCAAGACTTAGGGCAAGTTTCAGGCGCTGGTATACTTGCCGATTCCAAGCAAAATTATCGTTGTGTGCAGTATCATTCACGCTCATGGCGGCTAAAGAGCCAAAACACAGTAGATATAACCTTTCTAGGCGCATCCAAGTGGGTTAAACTCATAATAAAAATGATTTTTAAGTGGATGTTATGCGGCTCAGGATAAATTGAGCCTTCAGGTCTATAAAAATAAAAAAGTATATAATTATACTTTAATCGCTAACTTAATTTTAGCAAAAAATAAAAAAGCAGGCCCCTCTTAAAATCGGAACCTGAAAAACTAAACTATAAAAGATGAAATTTTATTAATATGTTTTATGCTCAACTAATCTTAGAAACAAAGAAGGCGACTAGAACCAAGCCAGCAACTAAAGCTGTAGCGGCGATTCCTAAGAAAAGATAAGTTCGTTTTTGCCCTTCCGTGGGAGGTTCTGCTTGATAAATCTTTGGTTCCCGGGCAAAATTATTTAAAAGGCCGCCTTCTTCATTGGTATAGGGCATGAATTAATTCCTTTATCTTTATCGTTCATTTAATGTTACATAAATGCTAAATCCGCTCTGAAACTGCTAGACAAATCGTTACATTTAGGGATTGGGCATTGGGCATTGAGAATTGGGTATTGAGAATTGGGTATTCCTATTGTCTCTGTTGTCTTCCTTATCCGTATATTCCCTATGCCCCATGCCCCATTTCCTAACTAGTAATCGTCCCAGTCATAGGAGAACTAGGACTGGCGTAATCTTTGATGGGCATCCTACCAGCAAGGTATGCTAGACGGCCGGCGACTGTTGCTAAATTCATGGCACGAGCCATTGCTGCTGGGTTTGGAGAAAGAGCGATCGCACTATTAATCAACAAGGCATCTGCTCCCAATTCCATTGCTTGGGCGGCTTCTGAGGGTGAACCAATACCAGCATCTACCACCACTGGCACACCTGCATTTTCGATGATGATTTGGATGTTAGCAGTTGTTTTCAGCCCTTGTCCAGATCCAATTGGCGATGCCAAAGGCATGACTGTCGCACAACCTACATCTTCTAAGCGCTTGGCTAACATGGGATCAGCGTTGATATAGGGCAATACTGCAAAGCCTTCTTTAACTAGTTGTTCTGCTGCTTCCAGCGTCCCAATCGGGTCTGGGAGTAAATACTTAAGGTCAGGTATTACTTCTAACTTTACGAAGTTATTATCTTCCTGTCCTAACAATTTCGCCATTTCTCGCCCCAAACGCGCCACCCGAATCGCCTCTTCAGCAGTTTGACAACCTGCGGTATTGGGTAACATCCAAATTTTCGTCCAATCTAAGGCTTCAGCTAAACCTTCATGTCCAGGAGCTTTGGTTTGTACCCGTCGTACTGCTACGGTGACAATCTGGCAATCGCTGGCGGCGATGCTTTGCTGCATTTCCTCAATGCTGCGATACTTGCCAGTTCCCGTCATCAAGCGAGATTGGAAGGTTTTGCCAGCAATAATCAGTGGGGAGTGTTGGGGAGATATAGCAGGATGATGCCCGTTGGAGAAATTGGCAGAGTGAGTCAGCATTGGGGTGGAGGTAGATGGCTTGGACTGGAAGCGCGAATAGTGAAAATCAGCAAGTAGGGGGTCAGATTTTTGTTGCAAGATGAAATCGGCAATCAATGCGGCTGTTACGGGTGCAAGTAGAATCCCGTTGCGGTAATGACCAGTAGCAAGGGTTAAATTTTGACAATGGCTTGTGCCAAGGATGGGTAACTCATCAGGGGTGGCTGGGCGAAATCCCCACCAGAATTCCTGGATGGGATAATTCTTTAGTTGGGGATATAGCCGGATGGCAGCTTGTAATAATGTTTGAATGCCTTCTGGGGTGTTGTCGGGGATGAAGCCAACGTCTTCGCTTGTTGCCCCAATAACGAGGCGATCGCGTCTTGGTACGATGTAAATATCTTGTCCGAACAAAACCCGCTTTAAGGGCAATTCTGGCACATATTCCGGTATCCGCACACTCAGCATTTGTCCTTTTCTGGGGCGGACGGGTAGTGGTAATAACTCATTTGACCAAGCACCTGAAGCTAAAACATAGTGCGCGGCGCGAATTATTCCAGCATTGGTTTGTACGCCAACCACTTGTCCTTGCTGCTGTAAAAACGCTTCTGCTGTAATACCGTCTTTGAGTTCAACACCAACAGACTCAGCCGCCGTCCACAATACATGAGCTAGAGCCTTATTATCAACTTGCGCGTCTTCAGGATACCACCAAGCACCAACTACCTCTGCTCCCAATCCTGGCTGATATTGATGAATTGCCTCTTTGTTTAACCAGTAAGCCGGGGACGAGGGGGAATTTTCTTCTCTTACTCCCCCAGCTAAGAGCTCCCCTGTCTCTTCAAAAAAGGGTGCGAGGATACCGCAGGGACGGTAGCCAGTATTTAAGCCGGTCAGTTCTGCTAATTTGCGCGTCCAGTCGGGATATAAAGCACGCGATCGCCAACACAAGGAACGCATTGCCCCATTTGGGATGTTTTCCGCATCTGGTGCCAACATCCCGGCGGCGGCGTGGGTAGCGGCAGCCTGGAAGTCACGACAAAGCACGGTAACACCTGTCCCGCGCAGTTTTAGTTCAATGGCGATCGCTAAACCAATAACGCCGCCACCAATAATTACAATCTCACTAGTCATTAGTCATTGGTCATTAGTCATTGGTCATTAGTCATTAGTCATTAGTACATAACTTATAACTTAAAACTCGTAACTAAAGACGGATCTATCGTTACCACAAGGCGCGAATTGGTTCGTTGCCTTGATTTGTATTGCTGGATGGCGTGTCTGTTCCTGAAGTATCTGTACTGCCGTCTGTTGTACTGTCAGCAGGTGATGTTGAGTCATCGCTAGGATTCTGGGCAACGCTACTTCTCTTGTCAAGTCTTGGGGCGACAATAGTGCGTCTGGTTTGGTTTGTTTGAGTTGTTTCGTTTCCTTCAGTTGCAGTTTCATCATTCTTGCTGCCAGCACTGCTATTAACATTGATATTAGCTGGCAGGACTTGTGATTTTTTGTCACCAGGAGCGTTAGCGCTTTGTACGCCCATTGGAAAGTTAATGCCCAGTAATGTACCAAGCAGAATGGCCAAACCTCCAGCCATTAAAATTAAGGGTGTCCATCTACCCATCTTGTCTTAACTCCTTTTTAACCTTTTGGTGTCCACACTATTCGAGAACCTTGTCCCCAAAATCCATCAAACTTTATCACTTTCACATCGCCTAAAACTAGAGTTTGATAGGCTAAACATAGGTCTGTTGTAGGAGAATGGGGAGGAAGCGAATGCCCTTAGGCGAATGCCGTGCTCGATCACGCCAATTCGCTGCTGATACTTTGCCTTGCTAGATAAACTCTTGACATCCTTAGACATCCTTCGTTTATTTGAGGTTTCATCGGGTGGAGTCGGCTCCAGAACCTTCCGCGCCCAGACACGGTAAAGCAAAGCCGTGTTTAATATCTAGTGTCCTAGTTTCTCTACCTTAACCATACAGGTACCGCAACTGCCAATGCCGCGACAGTTTATTACCTTAGCACCGTCATTGTAGAGGTGAATACCATTTTGCAGCAAAACTTTTCCGAGATTGCTTCTCTGTCCGCACTCAATTGTTTTACCTTGAGCTAGTATTTTAGGCATTTTTAAATTGCCAAACTGGCATTTTGTTGTATATTGACACATTGCCTCGAAAGTTGTATAGTCGGTCCCAGTTTTATGACCAAAAATTCCTCACCTCAACTTTGGCTCTATGACACTACACTACGGGATGGCACTCAGCGCGAGGGGCTATCAGTATCGATAGAAGATAAGTTACGCATTGCCAAGAGACTCGATCAACTAGGAATTCCCTTCATTGAAGGCGGTTGGCCTGGTGCTAATCCCAAGGATGTACAATTTTTCTGGCAACTCCAAGAAAATCCCCTCAAACAAGCTGAAATTGTGGCTTTCTGTTCGACTCGCCGCCCCAATACCACTGCCGCAACTGAACCGATGCTACAGGATATTTTGGCTGCGGGAACTCGCTGGGTAACGATTTTTGGCAAGTCTTGGGATTTACACGTTACAACCGGACTCAAAACGACATTAGAAGAAAATTTGGCGATGATTAGCGACACAATTGAGTATCTCCGTTCTCAAGGGCGTCGGATTATCTACGATGCCGAACATTGGTTTGATGGCTATAAGCACAATCGAGATTATGCTTTACAGACATTAGAGGCGGCGATCGCATCTGGTGCTGAATGGCTAGTCCTCTGTGATACCAATGGCGGCACTTTACCCCACGAAATTAGCCAAATTGTTCAAGATGTGGTAAAGGTGACTGAGGCATGGGGCATGGCGAAAAAATCTAATCAATCCCCAATCCCTCAAATTGGAATTCATACTCATAACGATTCGGAAATGGCGGTTGCTAACGCAATAGCCGCCGTGATGGCAGGGGCAAAGATGGTACAGGGCACAATTAATGGTTACGGTGAACGTTGCGGTAATGCTAACCTCTGTTCGTTAATTCCCAATTTACAACTGAAGGCGGGTTACAGTTGTATCACAGAAGACCAGCTCACACAACTTACAGAAGCTAGTCGTTTTGTCAGTGAGGTGGTCAACCTTGCGCCAG
The DNA here is from genome assembly GCF_036919555.1 of Nostoc sp. Taxonomy (GTDB): domain Bacteria; phylum Cyanobacteriota; class Cyanobacteriia; order Cyanobacteriales; family Nostocaceae; genus Nostoc. Next base: position 232,995 of record NZ_JBALCS010000039.1, on the reverse strand, counting down.
ATGAACACGCCCCCTTTGTGGGACGTTCGGCTTTTGCCCACAAGGGCGGTATTCATGTATCAGCCGTAGAACGTAATCCCCTAACTTACGAACACATTCAGCCGGAACAAGTCGGGAATTCTCGCCGCATCGTGATTTCGGAACAGTCTGGACTCAGCAATGTTTTAGCCAAAGCCCGCAGTTTTGGCATTGAACTTGATCAGCAAAAGGCAGAGGCCAGGGAAATTCTCCAGCGTCTCAAAGATTTGGAGAGTGAAGGATTTCAATTTGAAGCAGCAGAGGCAAGTTTTGTACTGTTGATGCACGAGGCTTTGGGAGGTCGCCAGCAGTTTTTTGAAGTCAAAGGTTTCCAAGTCCACTGTGACTTGATTGAGGGGAAGGAAACTAGTAATGCCCTAGCTACAGTCAAAGTCGCTGTTGAGGGGAAAAATATTTTGGAGGCGGCGGAAGGTAACGGTCCAGTGGCAGCTTTGGATGCAGCTTTACGCAAGGCTTTGGTGAACTTTTATCCCCAAATAGCAAGCTTTGATTTGACAGATTACAAAGTGCGGATTCTCAACGGACATACGGGCACTGCGGCAAAAACCCGTGTGTTGGTGGAATCAGGCAATGGTCGTCAACGCTGGACGACGGTAGGAGTTTCTACCAATATTTTGGCGGCTTCCTATCAAGCTGTAGTGGAGGGATTGGAATACGGTTTGTTGTTGCAATCCCAAGCAGAAGCGGCTTTGAAAGCTTCTAGTTGACAAAAATCACTATGTAGTGTGATGAAATTTTAGGCTTTTCGTTGAGATGGGAGGCGATCGCCTCCCATAATCGTGCAACACTTTTGTGCGATGGTGGCTCAAGGTCAATTAACGTTACAAATATTTTTTAGAAGCCAGAAAACTGAATATAGGATATTTAAACAATTACTTTTACCTTTTGCCTTTTTCCTGACTAGTACGGCACGGCGTAAATAAACCACCCATTCCAAATCAATGAAACCCTTACGCTGTATACCTGTTTGAATTTTGAATGCCTGAATTTTGAATTCACGGCGGTACTAGCGCCCAGTGCTGATATGGTTAAGTTAGTGGCTTCTGTGCCATGAATGCAAAAATAACAACCCAATTGCCAATCCCATACTGGCAATTATTGTTACTCCTATACTTAAAAAGCGTAGGCGCAGTCCAACCCAGGCATCGCTAATATTTAGGTGCAGACCTAGAAATCTAATCCTGCGACAAAAACTTCATCCTATCCAAGGTTTTAGGAGAACTTTTCCCAGGATTGGGCAACTAATTGGCTCAACCAGCGACGTTGTTGCTGATCCAGCAGTGGATCATCTGCTAGCAACTGAGCGGTTAATTCTTCCAAAGATTGACCCTGAGCGCGGACAATTTTAATTACTCCAGCGATCGCACTGGCAACTAGTTCTTCATCAATCGGCTGTTGTCGTAGAGCAACAATTTCTTGGGGACTGTCTGGAATAGGATAATTCATGGCGTGGGTTTACAGAAATACAAAATGAACAATAACTTTGACAAACTCTTAAAATTTCTTCACTGAATCTTTACGAAACTAATAGGGCGGAGTTTACCTTACTTTGTGCCTTCATAAAATCTGTCTTAGTGAGTAGATTGAACGGAGATGTCAGCAAACGATGAGAGAAATTCTTTATTTAGAAGTTCCAACTTCGGATATAGCAACTGTGCGTAGCTGGTTACAAACAGATTTTGAACCCGGAAATGGAGAAAAAGTGCTTACCTCGGAAGGCTTTCGCCTCAAAATCCCCACAGCAACTCCAACTGCTACCGGGGCTATTTCCGAAAACTTGCCTGCGGAACTTTCGGTATTTGTCTGGCAGGTGCAACGAACTACCTATCTGAAAGTGTTTCGTTGGGCAGAACAGCCCTTTCCCAAAGAAGCGCAAATTCTGCAACGCCTAACCAAGGAAATCAGAAGCCGTTTTGGGCATGATTACCCAGAACCGCCAGCGATTGATTTATCCCAGCAATCGATTTTTGCAGCGCTAGGCTCTGTTTACCCCCTCACCGTCAAATATTTTCAGAAAATGCCCAACGGTGAATATGACCTAACGCGTGCCTATTGGTGGGAACAACGATGGCGCCAAGGGGTACGGAATCCGCAGCAGCCGCGTCAAGTTCTGTTTTCCCAGGGGAGCAGGGGGGAAACAACCAATGCCCCATGCCCTATGCCCCATGCCCAATACGACATCATTTATATCGGTGGCGCACTAGGCGCGATTCATGCAGCACTGATGGCAAAACTGGGATATAAAGTCTTGCTAGTGGAACGAATGCCCTTTGGGCGGATGAACCGAGAATGGAATATTTCCCGCGATGAGATTCAAAGCTTAGTTAACCTGGGTTTAGTCACCCCCGCTGAGTTAGAAACTATCATTGCCAGGGAATACAAAGACGGATTCAATAAGTTTTTTGATGCTAATAATCCAGCCAAACTGCGATCGCCCGTCCTCCACACACCCACAGTCCTAAATTTAGGCTTAGATTCCGAAAAATGGCTCCAAATGTGTGGGCAAAAACTGCAAGCGGCAGGCGGTGAAATTTGGGATGAAACAGAGTTTATCCGTGCAGATATTCATATATCACAAGTACTTCTCAAAGTCAAGCACTTACCCAGTCAAAGCGAGAAGCAAGTAAGTGGACGACTCCTAATAGATGCAATGGGAACTGCATCCCCCATCGCTTGGCAATTAAATGGTGGTCGTGCTTTTGATAGTGTATGTCCGACAGTGGGAGCGGCAATTAAGAGCGGATTTGAGCCTGGGGTGTGGGATTCCCAATATGGAGACGTTCTTTACAGTCATGGGGATATTTCGCGGGGAAGGCAGTTGATTTGGGAACTGTTTCCGGGAGCAGATGATGAACTGACGATTTATTTATTTCATTACCACGAAGTCAATGCTGAAAATCCCGGTTCCTTGCTAGAGATGTACGAGGACTTTTTCACGATTTTGCCAGAGTATCGCAGATGCGATATGGACAAATTGGTGTGGAAGAAGCCGACATTTGGGTATATACCGGGGCATTTTAGTGTCGGGAGTAGCGATCGCACAGTTGCCTTTGATCGATTGATTGCGATCGGTGATGCGGCATCACTCCAGTCTCCCCTCGTTTTCACCGGTTTTGGTTCCCTAATTCGTAACTTAGAGCGCTTAACAACGCTGTTGGATACTGCTCTCAAACATGACTTGTTGAGTTTCCGACACTTGAACCAAATTCGCGCCTACCAAAGTAACGTTTCAGTAACTTGGCTATTTTCCAAAGGCATGATGGTGCCCACAGGGAAATTTTTACCACCGCAACGGATTAACTCTATGCTCAACACCTTTTTTGGGCTGTTAGCAGACGAACCGGTAGAAGTGGCAGATAACTTCATCAAAGATCGGTGTGATTGGTTAACCTTTAACCGCCTAGCACTCAAAGCAGCTAGTAAAAATCCTGCCTTGCTTTTATGGATTTGGGAACTTGCTGGGCCTAGGGATTTACTCAGATGGCTTGGTAGTTATTTCAACTTCGGTCGTCATGCCCTGGTTAGTGCTTTGCTGAGTCCTTGGTTTGGACGCTTCTTAAATCGGGTAGGTTTTTGGGTGGAACCCCGGAATCCGGGATTATGGCTGTGGTTGTTGGCGATTAATTATGCGATCGCCACAGGCAAACCGCGATCGCGCACTCAAGTAGCAAAAGCCAACCCAGAAGCCATAATTCCGAAGTCAGAAGCAAGGATTCTTAATTAGTCATTGGGCATTGCGCATTGGGCATTAATTACTTGACCCTAACTCCTAACTATTGACCCAAGGGGCGAAAATTTGGCAGTTCCACCGATGCCAATGACTTACGCCCCTTGGGTGGACGCTGGGGATAAACTACCGGTGAAGGTGAATTGGGATCATTGGTGTTATCACCTGATAACTCTGGGGACAAATCAGTAGCCGATAATTCTAACTGTGTCAATTGTGAAACATCTGACCAGTAATCTTCAGTCTCTTCAACAGGTGTCTCGGTGTGAGGTGAAGTAGAGGAAACTGGTAAATTATCGGCTGGTGAAAGCATAGAATCTGTCGTCCAAGAAGTTGAGGTAGTAGGGGGATTAATTTCTGCTTCCAACTGCTCCTCCTGTGGATTTTCTAGGTCTTCATCGTCTTCTAAGATTCTTGCTAAAGTATCCCAGATAGGCGGATTACTATCCACATCCGTTTTCGCAGCAGGTGGTGGTGATGCAGATGCAGGATGGGAGGTGAAAAACATTTGGATTAGACTATCTAATTGCTGATCTAAATTTGATGAACCCAAAGGTGAAACAACTTCCGGTGTATCTGGGGAATCATCAATTTCTGGAGAGGGGCTGGGTTGTGCTGGCGTTGGGGTGTCTTTCTTAACTGTCCAGTTCCAAGAAGATGATGCTGGCGGAGTGGCTTCATTTCTTTGAAATGGGAGTGGTGTTGAGGGTTCGCCCCAAGAATTATCTAGATTATCAGTCAAGGATTCTGGTTCTGTTGACCAAGGTTGAATTGGCTGTGCGTTAAGAAACAAAGACCGAGCTTTTTTAGAGAATCTTCCTTGTCCACTGGTTATGTCTTTGGGATGTTTTGCAGTATCTTCTAGGGAGTCATAGCTAGGAACCGATGTATCTAGACATTTTTCCAGAGCCGCTTTGAATTGCAGCGTCTGGCGTTGTTGTCGCATAAGTCTAGTACGTAACTCCCGACAACCATTTTCTGATTGCAGTAGCTGCTGAGACTGTTCGTTATTGTGAGTGTGTAGCAACGTACATTCTCGCTCTAACTGGGCAAGGCGTTGTTGGCTAATTTGTAGCTGTGCTTTATAACTATCAATAAAAAGTTCCTGGCGTTGAACAGTTTGTACAGCAGTTTCTAATTGTTGAAATAGGGATTTTATCTGTTCTTGAGCCGCAGCCAGTTCCTGAGTATGTTGGTTGAGCATCGACTCACTAACGCTGGAACGCGTTTTCTGCCACTGCAAAACCTTTTCAGACTCAGCTAGATTGTCTTTTAGCTGCTCCACTTGTTCATACAAGTTATTATTAGCCGCACGCAATTCTTCGTTCAATGCCAGCAGGTTCTGAAATTCCGAGTCAATAAGTGCTTGTTTGCCGCTTTCCGGCTCTGCAACCCAGTCCTGCTGGGTGGTATCTTGTGAAAATTGTGTATCTTCAGCTGGCATGAGGAGTGGCAGTTTTCTAACTGCCATATTGTCATTAGGCACAACTGAGTAAAACGGGCAACTCGCCTGTTCTGATTGTGGCGAATTAGCAGAATTTAAGGATTCGATCACAGCCCCCTTGTTTGAGGTGTCAGCTTCATTCATCACTCTTGACTCACCTGCTTAAAAATATTCAGCAGTGCTGGCATTAGCATTGCTTATCAACTATGTCTAATCAGGGTTTGCTCTAAAAGCTAAGTTTAACTCTCTCCAAGCACCAGCAATTAATTATCAATTGGTGTTCCCCATTTTGGATTTAGACTGATGCCGTTATAACACTATGATCCTCTTCCCCGTCAAGAAGAGGCGGAAGGGTAACTCGGGCTACCTTTGGGGATAGAGGGGAGAGAGGAGAAACCCGATACTTAAAAACTAAACTGTATTGGCTGATGAAGTTTTTCTAGATCAAAAAACTGCATGATTATATAGTTTATTATTTATAATCGCATCTGTCTGAAGATTGTAATTAAAAATGTCTTCTCCAATACGTTTTTATACTGACTCATTTATTACTTAGGATTGATGCGAGTATAAGTATCTACTATTCATAATTCTGTAATCTTGAGCGATCGCTATTTAATGTCAGCAAACAACTAAGAGCTTTTGCCGGAACTGCAATGTTAGGAAATTCTGGCAAATGCGAATAAATACGCATAAAGAACTATTGAAGAAGTAACAATATCTTTAAGTGAATTAATAAAACTTTCTTAAAGAGAAATCTCAACTTAGTACAGGTTTTTTTCTCGGCAAATACAGTCCTAGTAAACAATTCCAGCCTTAGTTAATCAGAAGCTTTTTCTATGAGCTTGCCTTCAATGCGTGAAGTTTGTTTAATGACTGCAAGAAGGTTGTTTAAAGTATACTTAACTACTTCTCAATATTATTTATAATGTAATATAAAATACAAAATAGACTTGTTAATGAAGTATTAATACGTCTATAGTTTTAATTATTTTATTAAATAATAATAGGTATAGCCGGGTTTTCTACTAGGAAAAAAGTAATTATAAAGACCATAATTACTGGCGATTGATCAGCTAATGTACTTTTAATTTGCATAACCAAGGCGGGCAAGAGGCCCACCCCACAAGATTTTTACTTCTAGGTAATATGCAAGTTAAACGTCCAACAGATGATCATTGTGGCGCGAAATAAAGCGTTGTAGCAGTTAGGCTTGTCCAAAAAATCCAAATTTTAAATAGGGGTGCTAAAAATGACTGACATACTTTCAATAGACGCAAAAATCAAGCAAAAAGCTGCTCAATTACCGCTATTTGTAGAAAATTGTGACAGCTTTTGGGACAAAGAAATCAGACCGTTATTTACAAATGAGTCTCTATCTTTCAAGGTGAAAACTCTTAACGGAAAGTATGTCAACTACGTCAACTTGGATAATGGAGCAACAACCACTCCCTTTGCAAGCCTTAAGCAGCATGTGAACAAGATGCTTGACACCTATGGCAGCGTGCATCGAGGTTCTGGGCAAAAGTCCATCGTCACTACACGAGAATATGATGCCAGCCGCAACATTATTCGGGACTTTGTGGGGTCATCTTCAGACAACTATGTAATCTTTGCGAAAAATACAACAGAAGCAATTAATGGAGCCGCGACACTTTGGGCAAAAAAACCTGGGAAAATCTTAGTTTCTGATATTGAGCATTCATCCAATCTGCTGCCTTGGGTTACTAAAGACGAAGTTGTGCAGTACAGAACCCAGCCGGATGGAAGGAGCATTCATCCAATCTGCTGCCTTGGGTTACTAAAGACGAAGTTGTGCAGTACAGAACCCAGCCGGATGGAAGTGTCAGTATCACAGAAATTGAAGATATCTTCAAGGCACACCAAAATCGCCCTAAAGCCGAGCAAATTAAGTTAGTAACTATTACAGGTGCTTCGACAATTACAGGTTACAAACCCCCGATTTACGAAATTGCAGCTTTAGCACATCGGTATGGAGCCAAGATGTTTGCTGACGTGTGTCAGTTAATTCAGCATGAACGAGTCGATATGCATGCAGATGATCACCCATGTCATTTAGATTTTGTGGCTTTCTCTGGACACAAGATATATGCCTCTTATGAACCTATCCCACTAATAATATTTGTGCTACAAAGCTTAAGCTTATTGAGAACTGAAAACGAAAAATCAAGGTTTTCAAGCACATTTTACGAAAAGAAGTAGGGGTTTTTTGAATAGTGGGATAGGTTCATGGAACCGGGGTTTTGCTAGGTCCGAAGGAATTTTTTGATAGCTCCTACCCTTATCAAATCGGGGGTGGAAACTTGCCTTATATCACCAGAAATCTAGATATCAAGCGTTTTTATACAGAACGCGCCCATGATCATGGAACACCAAACGCAATGGGTGCGATCGCTATTGCCAAGGCGATTGAAATTCTCGAAGCTCTAGGACGCGATCGCATTGCTCAGTATGAACACTCTTTAGTTGAATTCACATATACACGACTTCGGCTGATTCCTGGCGTCAAATTACATATCCCAGGAGATAATTTAGCCCATGTAATTCCCTTTGATATTGATGGGTGAGGTTTCTGAAACACCGATATATACCCAGTGGGTGACAGAGCAAATGGTGCTGGTTGGTGCAGACTACCCAGCGATCGCACCGTATAAAGGTAAGCTGATTACTTACCAAAATGTCAAGAGCGCGTTTGAGTTGGCTTGGCCAGCTACGCTCAAGGAAATAGAGAATACAGCCCCAGTATTTAACCCATTAGTTTCTAAAATTGGCACTGGGGGAGCAGCAGGAATTTTAGCAGGTTTATTTGGCTTAGGTGGCGGTACGATTATGGTACCACTGCAAATGTTGCTACTGGGAGAAGAAATTAAAGTAGCAATTCAGACTAGTTTGGGTGTGATTGTCATCACTGGTTTAGCTGCCTGCACAGGACATACATTAGAGGGAAATATTTTGTTTGTTCAAGGTATAGTTTTGGGATGCGGGGGTCTTTTAGGCGTTCAAATGAGTACTCGCACATTACCAAAACTACCAGATTATACTGTGAGTTTAGTACTTCGTATTTTCTTAGGAATATTATCAATTTATATTTTTTGGGAAGCTTGGATAAATTATCAACAAATAATTACTAATTCGTAATATAGGAATCCGGTTTGATTTCTGAAAAGATACGTAGGGTGTGTTAGCAAGGAGAGTACGGCACCAAACCCTTGATAATGGTGCGTTACGAACTTCGTTCTAACACACCCTACATACTAAATTTGTGCATTAGATTTATGGTTTTTGAAGCTAAAGCGCGACTATGAGCCTTTAGCTACTACACCATTTTAGCCTTGCCACGCCACTACGAAACTGAAGGTCAGTTCCCCCAATTCATATAACTATTGTTCTATAGACTTTATCAACTTATTTAGTTCCTCTGTTGGGACATAGAAATCTTTCGTGTTAAATCTGTAGCCTGTACCAAACCCATCTTCTTCTCTCACTTCATCAATCCCAAAACCATGTGTAGGAGAGTAAACCATTACAAACAACTTGTTATGTAGATGTATGTCAAGCATGGCAGAACATGAAGGAAAACTTTCTAGGGTTATTATTGCTCCTGGAAAAGATAATTCTATTTGTTTGGCAAGGGCAGAAATATTTTCAAGTATTGTTGAATCAGTTGCTTGATCTTCTAAATCGTTAAAATCTTCCTTTTTGTAAATCATTGCCCGGCTTTTAGGAATTACGAATTATTCGATCAAGGTAGCCACCGGGGATGAAATCCGGCTAAGGGGAGTTGTTCTGGTCTAATTTCAACTGTCGCAGCATCAGCGATGGGTAACAAAGGCATTAACCACAGACTACTGGTAGCGATCGTATCTCCATCATCAGTTTTCAAAGTGTTTGCGGGTAATGATGCTGGGGGGTTTGTCTGCGGTACTACTTGATCAAATAACAAGCCCAAACCGTCAGAAGATAAACTCATTTGCACATTGCGTTGAGCGGGCGGCAGTACTAACAGTGGTTTCTGTTGCCCGGTTTTCAGATCAATTGCCACAACATAAGGCTGTTCTATATATTGCTCCTTGGATATTAGCTGTGTCAGCAAGCAGTAGAGGGTGGGTGAGGCGATGTCAAATTGGCAGCTGAGAATTGAGCCTGTAGTTTTTAATAGCTGTTTCTGCACACCTTGGTTTGTCACCAAAAATAAATCTCGCGTGTAATCTGTATTAAACTTTACCATCGCTGCTTGAGAGCCATCTTTGGAGAAAGCCTGTACCAAACCAAACTGCGGCAGAAAATCTAGGGGTTTACTGGCATCACCTTGCAGTGGTAAAATCGCTGCTCCCTGTCCTTGGGCAACTGCTACGGCTTTACTATCTGGCGTGATCATAAAGTCTCCTCCCGGTTGGCTTTTCAGGCGTTTCGGTGCGGGTTTTTCTCCTGAACCGTCGCTGGTTGCTGGCATAAACCATAGTCCAAAGTCGCCGGGATTAGTTTTGTTTCCCCTCTGGATGACAATAGTTTGCCCATCGGGTGATAAGTCAAATTTCAGGTTTTGATAATCTTTACTATCTAAAGTCAGATCAACTTTGCCTCCTGGTTCTGCTTCTTGTGCAGATTTACCAGAAACGCCTGTTGTCACTGTGTAGAGTTGGGCTGAAAGTAAGTCTTGGTTGTTTGCGGCGCGAGCAGAAAATAAAATTTTCTCCCCATCAGGAAATGATTCAAAGTCGATTACTATCAGGTCTTTGGGGGTAAGTACTCTTTTTTGCTCTTGGGTCAAGTTGTAAAGAACTAACCGTCCCTGTTCTTCTTGATCGGTTCCGATGTAAAGGATGACGCGATCGCGTGTGCGGAAGCTACCAACAAAGGGCTGGATCACCCGATTTTTGCCTTCTTGCTGGGCAAACTTATCTTTGGCTCCCTGTAACTGCACTTTATAATTCGTGCCATAGGGTGCTGGTGTCACCAATGTATAAACCATCCGCCGCCCTGCCCAACTGAATTTACCTGCTAGGGGTGGCTCGATTTTTAAGTTATCCTCTACGCTTTTTATTTCCATTGGGCGGCTGAAGGTGACGGTAAAGGAGTTATCTTCTGCCCCAATTTGTTGATTTTGCCAGGTAAATTCCCGGACACGAGCTGTTACCACATCACCTTGCAATATCATCAACCCAATTAGCACACTCAGCAGTAGCATCAGTGCGATCGCGATACGATCAAGTGGTTGGATAAATGCTTTAGATTTAATCATTTGTCGTTAAGCATTGGGCATTGGACATTGGGCATTGGGCATTGGGCATTGGGTATTGGACATTGGGCATTGCTCATCAACAAAGGACAAATGACAAATGACTAATGACTAATAACTATAGGGATTCTGTGGTTGAGGAATCTTTTTGAGAGAGGTAGCGGCAATGGTAAGTTGGCGTTTACCTGACAAATTTTCTGTCACTATTTTTCCTTCGACTTCCAGCCACGTATCAGGGGAATAAGGTTCTTGATTGTTTGGGAGTTTGACTGGTAATCCCACAGGGTAAGCATCTGCTGCACAGCAAGTTAAGACAAATCGTGCTAAGAACAAATATTCTTTTCCTATATCCGATGGGTGGATGACAAATCCCTGCACCTTGACTTTTTGACCTGTATATGCATCTGGTTCTGGATAGACATTGACGGTGCGTACCCAGTCTACAAGCGATCGCTCCTCTGGGCGAACAGTAGCCCGAAAGGCTTGGGGTTTAACTCGTGTACTTCCTAATAAATCAGCCGTCACACCCCTTTGGAGTGCTTTGTCACTAGCAAAAACTTGTGGTGTAATGATAAAACCTAGAATCGCTGTGGTCAACAACAAAGCACTGCCCCAACCAGGGGGAAATAAACTAATATGCGGGGAGTTTGATGTCACATTACGGGGACGCCGTTGCCAAAGTTCCTGCATCTTGAAGAAACCAATAATGATCAAGCAGATACCAGTCACGACTACGAACCAAATGTAATTTGGGTGAATCAACAGGTTCAGCTTGTTAGTTAGCCAATATCTCAACATCAAAACGCCCCAAGCTGTAATTGCTATAGCATCCAGCCAAGGGAGTAACAGATTTGGGATTTTAGATTTGGGATTTTTATTATTCATTAATCAAGAGTCATTAGTCATTGGTCATTGGTGATTAACAAATGACTAATTTTTTAAAGGACGTGCAAGTTCAGGAAAAGGGTGAACACAAATGTTAATTGTGCTGCTAAAGCAAATAAGTAAAAAACAGTTTTGGGTTTAAAAATAGATAACATCAAACCAATGCCTTTGATGTCAATCATTGGCCCAAACACTAGAAATGCCAACAATGAACCACTGCTAAAGGTTGAGGCAAAAGATAGGGCAAAGAAAGAATCGACTGTAGAACAAATTGACACCACTACTGCTAATATCAGCATGACCACAATTGAGGTAATCGGCCCAGCACCCAAACTGAGAATTAATTCACGGGGAGCTAGGATTTGAATAGCAGCAGCGATCGCACTCCCTAAAACCATGATTCCGCCCAGTTCTCGGAATTCTTGGATGCTGTTATCCACAACTAGGCGGAGTTTATCTGCAAGCGGCTTATTAGAAGTAGAGTTTGAGGTAGGTGGTATCAAATTAGCATCTATCCGCAGAGGTATACCCGCTTTTCCCCCTAAGATATAAGTCCCGGATTGCAAGATATTCGGTACTGTTGCTTCCTGTTCTAGTTGGTAACGCTTACCACGGCGCTTGGTTTCAGGTTGCGCGGGTGGATTAAACTTCATATAACGAGCGATCGCAGGTTGGACTATGGGATTTAAGTCCTTTTGAAAACTGAAAACATACCCGATAATTGTGGCAATTACTAGGGAAAATACGACTCGTAAGACCACTATTTCTGGCTGATCTCGAAATGCTGTCCAAGTTGACCAAATTACAATTGGGTTAATTGTTGGTGCTGCTAGCAAAAAACCAATTGCGACAGGTGTGGGTACTCCCTGAATTAGGAACCGCCGCGCTACTGGTACATTCCCGCACTCACACACCGGAAATAAAAAGCCGATCAGACTGCCAACTAAAGCACCCAGCAGGGGATTTTTGGGCATTTTTTCGACTAATTTGCGCTCATCAACAAAAAACAGCAGCAAACTAGAGAATAAAACCCCAAGAAGCAAAAAAGGCATCGCCTCGACTAGCAGACTTAGAAATAGCGTAAAACCATTGTTCAATTGATTCATGGGCGTCGCAGTCAAAAGCGGTTTTGAGTTTTAGGGTTCTGCCTAGTCATTCATTCTATCGAAATGGGGATCAAAAGCAGTTCGGGAAAATTAAACATTATTTAAGTAGCAAGTTGTCCTACCTTGCAAATAGCGCTTAAGCGTTGGAAACCTTTGATTCAGCCAAGATCGTAATTTTTACCTGAGTGCATTTACTGACGATGACCATTTCTAAGATTGTCTAAGTTCAGGAATTGTTCCGCTCTAGAGGGCAAGTAGCTGCATAGATGATTTGGAATTACCTATGTTTATACTTACAGTAATTTGCTGGATAAGATATTAGCTCAGCTGTATTTTCATCAAGTATTCACAGTTATTCAACATTTGGGGATCGCTCTTGGTTACTACCATCATTGATTTTGGCTATTTCTGGCAAAAATGGATCTGAGCTTTAGTTGATTTTTTACTATAACAACTCTAAAAAGGCAAGACTAAATTTTAGCAAACAATCTAAAAATCACCATCAGGCTAGAAACCTGGATGGTAGTCACTACAACGGGGAGGTCGCACGGGTGAGCCAGCACGCTCTTCTGGCTTGGTGCTAGCTTCTCCCAATGTAAGAAGGGGAAACGTTAACGGCGAACAAACGTCTGGGAAAATCCCATGAGCGACTGGTATCAGGTTTCCCAATTTATTACCAAATAGTTTGAATAGTTGTTAATGCTTGAATTTGCAAATCACGGGTAACTAGGGGAAGACCTAAACAAAAAGCAGTAGCTGCTATGATCCTATCTGGCATATCAGGAACAGTTGCTCTGTCAATTTGTCTCGTTGCGCCCGAAATATTACGATCTAAGGGTGCTAATACAATACCCACATTAGGGTCATCCAGAGCATTTAAAATTCGTGTAAATACCTCTTCTGCAAAGCGTCCCTTCTCAACCAAATAAGAAATTTCAACCACTGAAATAGCTGAAACATAAATAGGATTGCCATCGTTGACTGCTTGCTCCAAAGCTGTTAAGGCAGTTTTTGATAGTCTCTCTAACTCAAAAATATACCAAATTAAAGCGTGTGTATCTGTAACTACTGATGTCATCAAACAATATCCCTGGGAAAATTCCCCCACATTTCTTGACGAGCTTCAGTAATGTCTTCTTCAGTAATATCCACTGCTAAATCAGCACATAACCCTCTGACGCTACGTAAGGGAGTTTTAGGAGTATTTTTTTGATACAAAAATTCTGCAAAATTCAATAACTCTTGCTGCTTATCTATAGGTAGCTGGCGCAATTTTTCCAAAACTGCTTGCTCAATATTCATATATTTATCACCTTGTCTACACGTCAATCACAACCCCGACTTATTTAAGAAGTCGGGGATCTGGTGTTCGCTGTTAATTACGTTTTGGTGGAGTTCCCCAAATCTTGATTTGTTGATCAAATCCACCAGTGGCAAGAATTTTACCATTTGGACTAAAAGCGATCGCACTTACCCAGTCTGTATGTCCACTCAGTGTATTTACTAACTCACCTGTAGTTAAATTCCACAACTTAATCCCATCTCTACCAGCACTAGCAAGGGTTTGTCCATCGGGGTTAATGGCGATCGCATTCACCCAGTTATTATGTCCTGTAAGGGTGCGGACTAATTCTCCAGTATTAATATTCCACAGTTTGACTGTGCGATCGCGGCTTGCACTAACTAATGTTTCTCCATCTGGTGTAAAGATGACAGCGCTAACAACATTAGAATGAGCGACAAATTCACTGATTAATTTACCAGTACTCAAATTCCACAGCTTGATTACACCTTTATTATCACCACTAGCCAAGGTCTGTCCATCAGGGCTAATGGCTAGGGTATAAATCAAATTATCAAATTGTACTAAAGTCCCTAGAGGGCGCTGCTGTAGCAAATCCCATAGACGAATCCCATCCAAACCTCCACTGATGAGAACTTTACTATCAGGAGACACCGCTAAAGATAATACGTTACTGGTATGTCCGACAAAAGAGCGACTAAATTTTAAATTTTTCAGGTTCCAGAGGTTAATCGTGTTGTCATCACTACAGCTAGCGAGGGTTTGCCCATCTGGCGAAATCACTAAAGATTCTACGGCTGCTTTGTGTGCTTTGGTAATATTCGCCAACTTTTTGCCATTTGCTGGATTCCACAGGAGAATTATGCCCTCGTTTTCTGCACCTCCACTCACAAGAATTTTGCTATCTGGACTGAAAGCAAGGGATTTAACGGTTCCGTTATGTCCTTTGAGTGTGTAAAGTAGTTGGGCATTAGCAAAGCTGTTGGTAGTTTGGGAGTTTGGCGTTACTTCAATGGCCGCATAAGCTTCATGAATGTAAAACCCTTCCCAGATAGTCACTGGAAGGGCAACAGCTGCCATAAATGCCAGGATAATATATGGCCGCAGAAAATTACCCCGACCTCTTCCCTCACTACTCACTCTTTTTCCTCACTTTTATAGACCCGGTTAGCCCAATCAATTTTGCAGAGTTATTAAGTAATAACTCTGGACTTCCTAAAGAGGTGGTTTTTTCTTAGAAACGCTTAACATTGGTAAAGGCGGACTAGAAGAACGAGAGGGCAAATAATGTTGCGCTACAGGCTCCTCTGGTACAGGACGACGCTGCTGGAAACGCCACAACTTAAAGGCTAGCGCTATCCCTGTCGTTCCCAAACCAAAAGCCAACAACGACCAGCTATCATTCAATCCGCCAATCAGGGCATCCATAACGCCCATCGTAATCAATATAGTGATTAGTGGCTCTTTTCGGTAGGTTGACTTCAAAAAACGAGGTAATACAGCATTCATCACAGCTTGGTTGGTTCCAGTTCATCTTTAAGTGTATATTTACCAAGAATACCTCACCCGTAATTTGCCTTTCTCATCCAAGGCAGACACTAATTATGATTTTCTTTAGTAGGGGAGGAAGTTTACTCATTAATCGTCTTGTATGTACTGGTTTTATTAAATCCCCACAAAGGAATTTAAGAGGAAGTTTACTCATTAATCGTCTTGCGTGTAATAGTTGCAAGTCTTTGATATTTCAATCACTAATAGGTATTTCGATTCCTCTCTTGCTTACATTCTAAGACAATAATTTCCGAATAATTAAGTATAATTAAAGGATATAGGGCGAAGTATTTCGCTATCAATTGTTAAAGTCAAAACCAACTGGTTGTTCCAGCCGGTTAAAACTCTTATAACTAGTAGCTTACAACTTTCACCTTGTGCTTGTTGGTGGCATTACTTCAGACCCAGCCATGATAGCACCCCTTGATTGGTGACATATTCAATTACCAGCATCAAAGCGAAGCCAATCATTGCAGCTCGACCATTCAAGCGTTCAGAATATTCGTTAAAGCCAAACTTAGGCTCCTGTAGTTTAGGTGTAATCGTTGGTTGTGTTTGTGTCATTTTTAAGAAACCTTTTTTTGGCAAACGGGACTTGATATGAGACTTCGCAGCAGTTGTCGGGGAAGTGTGGGGATAAGCGGTAAACGTTAAAGGAATTGACTCCTTCTTTTCCTCTTAACCTTTACTCTAGATTTGGTAGCTGATGAGCTGATTGCAGTGCTTGAATGCCAAGATGACTTGAGAAATTCAGCAAAAGCTTCCTAGTAGGGAGCTATACAATCGCTCTTTTAAGAAATTGTTACTATTCTTTATATATTGCATAAATACTGGGGCAATAGTCAAGGGTAAGAGTTTGGGGTTACTCAGATTAAATTGAGAAACTTAGGACAGAGATTAGCTATCTCTAATACAGCTATCCCCTATAGAGAAATAGCAAGCTTGAGATTGGCAGACTACAGTTAAACAAAAAAATTATCAGAGGCGGTATATGGAAATCGGCGTTCCCAAGGAAAATAAGGATCAAGAATTTCGGGTAGGGTTAAGTCCTTCTAGTGTACGGGTGCTGCGAGAAAATGGTCATAGCATCTTTGTCGAGACGCAAGCAGGTAATGGTGCTGGATTCTCAGATGACGACTACAGAAGTGCTGGAGCCGAGATTGCCCCCACATCAGAAACGGCTTGGAATCGGGAATTGGTTGTTAAAGTCAAAGAGCCTCTGACATCTGAGTATAAATTTTTGCAGAAAGGGCAGATATTATTTACTTATTTACATTTAGCAGCCGATCGCAAATTGACAGAGCATTTAATTGATTGTGGCACAACTGCGATCGCCTATGAAACCGTAGAACAACCTGGTGTTAACAGACTCCCCTTGCTCACCCCCATGAGCGTGATTGCCGGTAGGCTAGCAGTACAATTTGGGGCGAGATTCCTAGAACGTCAGCAAGGTGGTAGAGGTGTGCTTTTGGGCGGTGTACCTGGAGTCAAACCAGGTAAAGTAGTAATTTTAGGTGGCGGCGTTGTCGGTACAGAAGCAGCTAAAATTGCCGTAGGCGTGGGTGCGATCGTCCAGATTTTAGATGTGAGTGTCGATCGCTTATCTTACCTAGAAACCCTCTTTGGTTCTAGAGTTGAATTGGTTTACAGCAACTCTGCTCATATTGAAACTGCCGTTAAAGAAGCCGATTTGCTCATCGGTGCAGTTTTAGTACTGGGACGTAGGGCACCAATATTAGTATTGCGCGAATTGGTCAAACAAATGCGTCCTGGTTCTGTAATCGTTGATGTTGCAGTTGACCAAGGCGGTTGTATAGAAACCTTACACCCCACATCCCACACAAATCCGGTATATGTTGAAGAGGGTGTGGTGCATTATGGCGTTCCTAATATGCCAGGAGCAGTACCTTGGACAGCAACTCAGGCACTCAATAATAGTACATTACCTTATGTTGTCCAGTTGGCGAATTTGGGAATTATCGCACTGGAAGTTAACCCAGCATTAGCTAAGGGTGTGAACGTGCAGAATCATCACTTAGTTCATCCGGCTGTACAAGAAGTATTCCCTGATTTGGTAAGTTAGATTTTAGTAAATTTAGATTACCAATAGTTCCTGCAAACCCCTCATCGCAAGCGATGAGGGGAAATTTGGTGCTAAATTTTATCAACTTTATGAAGAACTACAAAAATGATTAAGATAGTTATAAAGTTCACGAAATAAAGGGTATTTTCGTTGAACTTCATCTGGTTGGATGTCTTGTAATAGTGCCGGGGTATGCAATCTTTTAGAATAGCGTGTCGAACGGCTATCGAATTCAGCTAAAACACTTGAATAAACTAGTGCTTCTGATAACTTTTCTCGACAACAATCTCTGTCTATATCATATTCACTAAATGATTCTGGTTCATTAAAAGGAATATTTTTTTCTTGACTAAGCCAGTAACGCATCCGCTTGTGTCTACCTCGAAAATCTGGATGTTTAGCTATTGAGTTACTCCAATCTGCAATAATCCAAGCTTCCACTTCAGGAGCAGCAAACCCAACAAGTTTTGGAATATCAGCACATTCTGGTATAGTTGATATCGCATCTAAGATTTTCTTTTCTTGAACCTCTGACGTGCGGCAATCTAAATCGTCAAACACTAAAATTAGATTACATTTATTTGGTTCATATCTTAAGGCAATAGGTAGTTCCTTAATGATTTGCTCAATTAGGCTTTGACCTGTTCTACCATAACTATTTCCCTTACCAGGTTTAGGTCCAGGTTTTTGACGGGCTGGTGTTTTTCGTTCAAATTTACAATTAGAAAAATTTTGTTCTAAAAAAGGGATTAATCCTCTAACTTCAGCTTCTCCACACCAGCGAAAACCCATACTACCACGGCCATCCTCCAATACTGGGGTCGCCAACACGGTATAAATCACCTAGTTGCCATCCTTCTTCTAGCTTGTCATTAAGCATTTCTTTGGAGAGTGTTTTTATGGAGAAATGGGTTTTATCTTCTGAATAAAAACAAAAAACACTTTCTAAACAATCTGTGAAATAGTCTAGAAGATCAGGACTGTGTGTGGTGATAATCACTTGGGTTTTTCTAGCAGCTTTTTTAATCCACTCTGCTAAAATTGGCATCCATGATACGTGCAATCCTAGTTCTGGTTCATCAATTACTAGTAATGAAGGAAGAACTGGTGAATTTAATATAGTAGCCCAACAAAGCATCCTGACAGTTCCATTTGACATTTCATTGAGATAAAAAGCTTCTTTTATGTCATGAAAATACCACTCTACTGTCAGAGACAAACGACCAGAACGGATAGGTCTAAGACGACGACTCTTTGGTAAGATAGCCTTCATCGCTTGGTTAACACTTTCCTCAAAGTCTATATCTTGCTAAATTAAATTATCCAAAACCAGAGCTAAATTATCTCCAGATAAAGATAAATAAATATCACTTCCTCCTATTTTAGGTTCTGCCATTCTAATAAGATTTAAATCCATATTGTTGGCATTATAAAATTGCCATTTTGATACTAATTCAATTAAATCTCTTCTAATTCTATAAACAGGTGTGTTTTCAGGACGATATTGGCTATCTTCAAGCAATCTGGGAATAGCAGTAAGACCCAAAAAGTTGGTTAGTATATTATCTAAAGCTTCAAAATGAGTTGTTGAAAACTGACCTGGTTCATCATAAACTGATACAGCACCCTTGCCAAATTCTCTGTCATGAAACTTATAATAATAAAAGGGAGTAGAAGGAGTTGAGTCATGTAAAATGTCCCCACTATATAAACATTCTTCTGCGATATTAACACCTCTTGCATTATCTCTATTAACAAAAATTTTTAAGTCAAGTATGCCGCTATCTCTTGCAGGTATATTAGTTTGTGAATTTTGAGAAAAATAAAAACAATATGCAAGTCTTACTCTAGCAGGGCTTTCCACACTGACATCTAAAATTCTATTGCCACCGATTTGGGCAACTGCATCTTCAAAACTACTGACACTTCGACTTTCATCAGGAATTTTAGTTAGACTATCTTTTAAAAATTTCAAGCAGCTGATAAAATTGCTTTTACCTGAACCGTTTGAACCTATAAAAATATTGAGATTTTTTAGTCTAACTATCTGCTCTAGAGATAGATTTTTATAATTTTTAGTAACAATAAAGCGAAGAAGGGGTTGATTCATGGGATTAAACCAATTTTTATATCATGATTAACTAGAGCGATCGCATGAGTCAACCCAACAATTCCTCTACAGCTACACTAAAACCCAGCAATACTTTTTGAGTGCTAACCACATCACCAGCTTTAAACCCGCAAACTTGATTATCAGTGATTACAAAAACTAACCGACTTTCAGGAAATACTAGCCAAATTTCCTCGCAACCAGACTGCAAATACTCTTGCGCTTTGAGAAATAATTCTTCAGCTAAATCAGTGGGTGAAACTATCTCAGCAATTAGTGGAAAACTCTGTGGCAAAGTGGGAACATCACCAAACTGAGCTACCAATTCCGGCGTCAGATAAGCCACATCAGGACGGCGACCCTGCTTGTATGTACGACAAGGTACTTCAGTGTAAACTTTCCCACCTTGTTGATTGGAGTTGATGTAACTTCTCCAGTAAAAACCTAGACTCAATTCAATTTCACTATGTTTTAATGTCATCCCTGTTTTTTCTATCAGTTGCTCATCTACCCACTCCATCCCGTCTGGAGGATTTGCCATGAAGTCTTCTAAAGAGTAGATTTCGGGGAGGGATACAATCTCGTTGTGTTTGGAAACTAACATTGCAAGCCTCCACTTTGATTAGTTAAATACACAATGCATAGAGTAATAAAGGAAATTTTGGTAATATTCATTTTTCAAAGCATTACCAAACTACCTTGCGTTTCTTCCTCTAGTTCATAACCATTAGCCAGTTTTTCAATTGCTTGGTCAATCATTGCCAAACCTTGATCTACTTTTTCAACCAAACTTAGCTGTCCTCGGAGTTCGGCAGCACCAACGAAACCTTTAGCATACCAAGTCATGTGCTTGCGGGCTTGACGCACACCGCGATCGCCTTTATATTCCCATAAGGCTTGTAGATGATCTCTTGCACATTCCAAACGCCCAATTGGGGTTGGTGGTGGTAATATCTCCCCAGTTTTCAGGAAGTGATCAATTTCTCCCACCAAAAAGGGATAACCCAAAGTTCCACGGGAACACATTACACCATCAGCGCCAGTTTGCTCTAAACATCTCACCGCCGCTTCAACGGAGAAAATATCTCCATTCCCAATCACTGGGATAGAAAGCACTTCTTTCACACGGGTAATCCATTCCCAACGGGCATTGCCATTGTATCCTTGGGCGCGGGTGCGTCCGTGTACTGTGATCATTTTTGCCCCTGCATCTTCCATCCGCTTAGCAAAGTCGAGAATAGTAATTTCGTTGTCATTCCAGCCAATACGGGTTTTTACTGTCACAGGGACATCAACAGCTTTTACTACTTCCCGCACAATTGCCTCTGCCACTTCCGGTTGCCGCAACAACGAAGAACCACCACCATTTTTAGTGATTTTATTAACGGGACAACCCATATTAATATCAACAGTATCAGCACCTTCAGCAACTGCCTTTATTGCCGCTTCTGCCAGGAAATCGGGACGACAATCAAATAGTTGAACGCTAATTGGGCGTTCATTGGGGTCTACCTCCATGATTTTGGGTAACTGCTTGACATAATGCAACCCCGTAGCATTCACCATTTCGGTATACATCATCGAATCTGGTGCATAGCGACGCACGAGACGGCGAAACACCAAATCCGTCACCCCAGATAGAGGTGACTGGAGAACCCGACTTTTTACCTCAAAGGAGCCAATTTTTAAGGGTTGGGAAAGTCTAGCTTGGAGAATAGGAGAGAGCGAAATCATACAAAAAATTAAAAGTTATGGGAATGGAAAATAGCAGAAATATTTAGGAGTATCTGTGATCAGTGCCAATTGTAATTTATGTATCCTGATTTGGAGGCTGTTTTTGCATTTCTTGCTGAATCTCTTCTAGACTCAAACCTAACTCTTTTGCTGTTTCTTCAAAACTCAATCCCAATCTCAACAACAAAGGTATCATTTTAAACTTTTCTTCACGCGCACCTTCTTGTTTGCCCTCTTGCTTGCCCTCTTGCTTGCCTTCTTGATAAACTCGCGTCTGTTTCAAATCACTTAACCCAAACATACCTTCAATCTCCTCTCGACTCATCGTCGGAAACTTATAAACCAAAATTGTCTCTATTAATTCTAGTAACTTCCGCCGTTGTAGTTCAATGTTAATTTCTTGCTGAGTTCTGTCTATTAACTGCCTAGCAGATGTAATTGCTGTGTCCTCTTCATCGACAACTAATTTCATCGTAGCAATTCCAACTGGCAATGATGCAGTTTCACCTAATTCATTAAGATAAATGCGACTGACGCGATTGCTAGTGAAAAATTCACTGTAATTCTTGATATCTGCTGTATCTAGACTGCGATTGGGATAGATAACTACTCCTCGCCAAGAATTTTTAGGTTTATTTTGGCGTAAGTATAAACAAATTTCGGAAATTAGGCGCGAATAAATTTCTGTGTCGGTTTGAAACTGGACTTCGACAAAGTAAATCGGATTTTCTTCCCCTTGTGTTGGTAGAAAAACGCCATCTATGCGGAATGCAGTTTGCTTGATTTCAATTGAGGAAAATTTATAAGCCTCTGCGGTTTGGGGTGAGTTGCCAATTAATTCAAAAAAGATACCAGGAATTTCTTGAAAAAGGCGATAAAAAATACTGTCAGTTTTCACGCTTGATGTATTGCTGAGGTTTGACCCGTTACGATTTTACCGGGAAATACTATTGTTAAAGAAGAATTCAGCTATCCTGAATTCAGGAGCGGAGCCGGAGACGCTCCGCCGAGGCGTCAGAATCAATTGATTTGGGATTCAGACCCACCACTCGATAGCGCAGCGTTAGCGAGTCTGCGAGCGTCTTGTTGCACCACTAAATCTATGATTTAGTGGGGGTCTTAAACCCATTTATTCATCCGCCAGTTGTACAGAATTTATTCTGAATTCTGACTCCTGACTCCTGAATTCTGTTTGATAAAAATTAGTAAGCCGACGGCAAATCAGCAGTCGGCTTGGTAAATTTATAATGGTTCAGTTGCAATTTAGCCGTGAGTTGCACCTTGAGGGGGACGCGAGACAACTTTTTTGGCTAAACCCAAAGTCTGCAAAACTAGGATGCTCCACCAAGTAACATCAAGCTCCCACCAAGACAACCCAGATTTTGCCATGTGGGGATAGGTATGATGGTTGTTGTGCCATCCTTCTCCATAGGTGACGATGGATACCCACCAAAGATTACGAGCGCCATCATTGGCATCAAAGGTGCGATAACCCCACAGGTGTGATGCTGAATTCACAAACCAGGTTGAGTGCCAAAGCAAGACACACCTAACAAACACTCCGTAGAACACAAAAGACCATCCTCCTAAGGCATATAGCAGCAGCCCGAAGGGTATTTGCAACAGTAAGAAGTAGCGATCTAGCCAGCAATAAAAGGGTTGTCTTGCTAGATCAGGGGCATACTTTTTATAGGTGTCATAGTCAAAGAACTCTGGACGCGGGTAGAAAATCCACAGTATATGGCTCCACCAAAATCCTCTTTGGGCAGAGTATGGATCTAGGTCAATATCTTCTGTGTGGGCGTGATGTTGGCGGTGTCCACCTACCCAAAAAATTGGCCCGCCTTGGAGAGCCAGCGCTCCAATGAGGGCGATCGCATACTCTAACCACTTAGGAACTTGGAAACTCCGATGGCTCAGTAGTCGGTGATATCCCAGACAAATACCAATGCTCCCGAATAACCAGTGGAGAAACACTAGCAAACCTAATGCTGGCCAGGAGAAAAACCAAGGAGCCAGAAGTGCTAAGGCATGAAATGTAGCAAAAAATACTACATTTGTCCAACTGAGTCGAGGTGATTTGCCTCTCTCAGGGGCGATGGTTTTGCCAACGCCTTTGGCGATCGCCCCAAAATTTGCGGTCATAAAAATTCCTGTTGATGGATGTTAAAGGAGGCAGGAGGCAGGAGGCAGCTATGCTGAAAGGGCAATTCACTTATAGGATTCGACCCCTCCTGAATTGAAGCCACTGAACTTTCGTTCAGTAGGGGTCTTAAACCCAAGAAGAGTTTGGTCGCAGTCGGAGGCAGAGGGCAGTATTCCTCCTGCAAGAACTGCCCTCTGCAAGAACTGCCTTCATCGATAAAGCGATTTACTTTTTATCGGGCGTAATCCCACAGGGATTTACCCGCCTTGTACACCAGTTCGTTAGAGTAGAGTAAAGCAAGTATCACTTACATTTGCTATGCTAGCAGAACTCTAATTTTCCTGCAAGTGCCACTTGCATTTTTCTATGTCGTCTCAACTCATTTCCACTCGTCAACGCCTGATTCAAGCTGCACTTGAGTTGTTTTCTGCTCAGGGAGTCAGCGCCACCACAACCCGCCAAATTGCTGAAAAAGCCGAAGTCAACGAAGTGACTCTATTTCGGAATTTTGGCAATAAACATGGGCTGCTTTTGGCTGTGCTGGAAGAGTCCGCAGCCTTCAAGGATTTAGGTGAGTCGCTGGTGCGACGAGCAACGCCTCCCGGCAATGTCTACCAAGCTCTTAAAGATTATGCAAGTGACAGCTTACATGCATTAGAACGAGTGCCAGAGTTTGTCCGATCTGTGGTAGGTGAAGCCGACCAATTCCCGGCAGAAAATCGCCGCGCACTAGGCAGGGGAGTAACAGAGGCAAACCGTTATGTAGCTCAGTATTTAGCTACTGTAATCCAGCAGGGACACTTAAATACCTATTTACCCGCAGAAAAATTAGCCAGTTTGCTGAATGGGATGATCTTGGGATATGCCGTAATTGAGTTCACCAGCGAATTTCACGAACTTTGGGAGGATCGGGATGATTTTCTGGAAAATTTGGTGGAGTTGTTTTTACATGGAGCCATGTCATCTTCGGAGGAATCAGTAACCAAATGCTTACAAGGAGGGTTTATCACCACAGAAGTAGCTGATTTACCAGCTAGTTTAGTTCACCAAATTCTGCAACAAGCAAGGATTTTGGGAATACGAGATTATGCCTTGGCTTATGTGTTATTTGGGGCTGGGTTATCGGCTACAGAAATAATTAGCTTGGAGCGATCGCACCAAATCTACGATACTCAAGGGCACTTCCTACAAATCACAATCCCAGGATTTGTCCGTCAAGTACCTGTGAATCAGTGGATTTTGGGCAAACGCTATGGCTCGTATACTAATAATCCTCTAATCAAATTGTTGAAAAGCCGTAAAGATGCTCAAACAGCCATGTTTTTGAATGACACAGGCAAACCGCTCTCCGAATCAGAGCTTCAGACACGTTGGCAAGTATGGAGTGAGGGACTGTTAACTCCCCAAGGACAAAGGCCAGCTATAGCCCAGGCACAACAAACCTGGCGCGTAGAAATGTTGATGCGGGGGATCAGCTTGGAAAACCTGAGTATTTTAACAGGTTGCGATCGCAGCCAATTACAACCTTATGCCCGCCGAGCCAGAGAAAAAGCCGCCCTAGAGCAAGCCACCCGTTTGGATCATAAACCGGGATAGGGGAGTGGGGATGAGGGAGATGGGTAGATAAGGGGAATAACAAGACTTAAATAAAACTGAAGAAGAAAAATAGGAAAGCGATCGCCCCATTTGTAACCAGATAAAGGAGCGATCATCAGCATGATGCAGTTAAACGATTAGGGTAAAACAACAGAGGTTTCTCTATCATTGTTGTTTGCACCATTCAAGAATGTAGTTGTACTCTCGGATAAGGATTGGGTGTTGCTCAAACGGCGTGATAAATTTTTGCGTTGCTTGCCTCCCGCCTGGACATATTGCAAACTGTCTTTGCCATAATGAGTAGCCACACTCATTAACATCTTTTCAGAATAGCCGCGCAATTCTTCTTCAGTGAGAGAAAGGCGACCTGTCATTTCATCCAGGGTAGAGAGTAAAGTGTTGTAGGTTGATAGCTGAGTTTGTAAGGTTAGGATGCGGCTGTTGTAGTCTGTCAAACTTAATCCGTTGCCAAATTCTAGCGTAGGGCTAATTGATCGCATTCCTGCAATTCGACGTAGAGCTTTTTCGAGAGTGGGTGAACTGCGTTTTAATCGTGCCATGAAATGCGCTCCTGAAGGAGGTTATAGGGTTACTGCATATACTTTAGCCAATGCAACCATAAACTTCTCTGAGAAATAATTCGGAAAAATTAAAGCAAATTGACATCGACTTAATTATTTTTAGTGAATTATACTGAAACTTTTATTTTATTTGTCAAAAAAGCTACTTAAAATTAGCAATAAATACCTCGAAGTCGTATTGGAGTACTTCCAAGTCATGTTAAGGTACTTTAAAACCGTGTTGGAGTACTTCCAAGTCATGTTGAGGTACTTTGAAATCGTGTCGGAGTACTTCCAAGTCATGTTGAGGTACTTTAAAACCGTGTTGGAGTACTTCCAAGTCATGTTGAGGTACTTTGAAATCGTGTTAGAGTACTTCCAAGTCATGTTGAGGTACTTTGAAATCGTGTCGGAGTATTAGAAACCCAAAACGAACTAAAGCGATCGCGCTCTAGGTTTACGGCTGCTATTAATATCAGAAATAAACACTGAAATTCCAGGATTAACATGGGGGGAATTAAAAACAGACCCCGGTAGGATTGGTGTAGAAATTTTTCAAAAAGAAGTCGCTAAATTAGAGGTTTTTGGGCAATTAGAATTACCCCCAGATCATGACCAAAATCCAATTTGAACTCTCTCTCAAGCCTTCAATTGCCGAAAAGGAAGCCAAAGCACAATCCGGATTTGTTCCGGTGGCTGCTAGATGGGGGAAGAGAGAGATCCAATGCTTGGGTAGAGCGATGTAAAAGTCTAGTCAAAAACTTTGACCGGACACTCGCTCGTGCCAATGCCAAGCTGAAGTGGGGCAAGTTATATCTCTTGACATTCGCTAGAAGCCCAAACAGCAGTGGAAAAGATGGTGAGAAAGTGCCAACTATTTATTAGGCTTATCAAAGATGTAGTGCAGTGCATAATGGCATAATGGGAAAGAGGAAAGTAGCAACTGTTATTTGATAATATGAAAACCCAAAATTATGACAAACAATATAATTGAGAGAATTTATCGCTTCAACGAAGGACGGAATCCAAAACTACTTGAATTAAAATACAAGGCAATGCGTTCTGATGTTTTTACATTTTATCGCGGTACGTGTCATTTATTTTATGAAGACTTTCCTAAAGAGTTACCATTGAATGCAGCTCCACCAGTATGGATTTGTGGAGACTTGCACCTGGAAAACTTTGGTAGTTATAAAGGTGATAACCGATTAGTTTACTTTGACATGAATGATTTTGATGAAGCATGTCTTGCTCCTTGCACCTGGGATGTGGTGAGGTTTATTACCAGTACGATAGTTGGCTCTCACACCCTGAAGGTGAATGAATCAGAAGCATTACATTTAAGTAATTCCTTTCTTGAGAGTTACAGCAATGGTTTAGCTAAAGGTAGCGCTAGAAGTGTAGAAAAAGAAACCGCTTTGGGCTTAGTTAAAGATTTGTTAAAAAGTTTAAAAAACCGCCTTCGTCAAGAATTTTTAGATAAGCACACAAAGGAAAAGAAAGGTAAGCGGCATTTAATTATTGATAATAAACATATTCTTAAAGCCACAGAAACAGAAGAGCAAAGAATCAGAGAACTCATCTCATGTTGGCAAAAATATACACAAAAAGATGCGAATTTTTATCAAGTTTTAGATGTGCAACAACGAATTGCTGGTACAGGTAGTTTAGGATTAGAACGTTATGCAGTTTTAGTAGAAGGTAAAGGTTCTCCTGATGGCAATTATCTATTAGATTTGAAGTTAACAGAAACTTGCTCATTACAACCCTATTTAACACTACCTCAGCCGGATTGGTCGAGTGAATCTGCACGAGTAGTAGCTATCCAAGAACGGGTACAAGGAACGTCACCTGCTCTTTTGGCGATGATAGTTGACGGGAATAAATCTTATGTTTTACGGGAGTTGCAGCCAGAAGAAGATCGGGTGAGTCTACAGGCGTGGGATGGAAAGCTAGAACGCTTAAATAAGTTGATGCAGACAATGGGTGAAGTCACAGCGTGGGATCAATTACGCAGTGGTGGTAGACAAGGTTCTGCAATTGCAGACGATTTAATCAAGTTTGCTCACTTATCTGATTGGCGTAATCAAATTCTTGAGTATGCAATCAGCTACTCTAAGCAAGTAGAACTAGATTACCAAGAATTCTGTCAAAAATCGTGAATCTTGCCTAGTCAAGAATTGCTATGTAATTAATTCTGTTTGATTACTTATGCCGCTAGGATTAGAGAAAGATTAATTAATTAATGCAGGAGCAAGTTGATGCGCCTCACCAGAAACCTCCGGGCAGTACTGCTCCTACTGCTTGGCGGATTTATTCCCTTACTGATATTTGGGGACTTAGCAGAGGATGTTTGGAAACAAGGTGGATTTCCCTTCGATGTTCCCATCTTATTAGCTATTCACGGCACTGCCCAACCGAAACTAGATGTTTTTGTCTCATACTTGACAAAGCTCGGAGTGTTTTGGGGGGTATTCCCAGCAGCAGCAATGATTTCGCTGTTGTTGGTGATTCGACAAAGGTGGCGTGCTTTAGAGTTCTTACTCACAGCCTCGGTGGGCAGTATAATCATTAATCAGACAGTGAAGCGGTTGCTGCACCGGGCACGTCCTCATCTGTGGGTAACACCTACTCCAGAATTTGATTATGGCTTTCCGAGTGGTCATGCGATGGCTAGTATGACTTTGGTGGCAGTTTTGATTATTTTGAGTTGGAACAGCCGTTGGCGTTGGTTTGTTGTGATTATAGGAACCCTGTTTGTCTTAATAATTGGTTGGACACGTTTGTATCTAGGAGTCCATTATCCAAGTGATGTATTAGCCGGATGGATGGTGGCATTGGGCTGGACAGTTGGAGTCAGTTTCCTAATCAGCTCACATCCAGTTCGCCGGAGATATCAATAGTAAACAAAGTTTGTTCGATCGGGGAGGGGCAAATCATGCAACAGCGAATAGTCCGTCACAGATATCGCTCTACTCAATTGCTTGGAAGTGTTGTCTGTGCTTTAAGTTCTCTTGAAAAGCCAAAGCCGATTCTGTTTTGTCCCTATACCCTATACTCGAACTTGCAACTCCAGTTTTGGCTTTTCAAGATAGTCTAACTATTTAACCTGGAACGAATTGTCGCTTTATAGTTGGTATTGCCTAGCCCAAGAGAACCATTACTTAAGTGGTTCTCAGTAATCAATTGGTTAAGAGTGCGAATTCGGTCTGGAGTGGCAGGATGAGTACTTAAAAATGCTGGCACTGAACTAGAGTTAACAAGTTTCTGCATAAAAGCTGGCATTGCACTGGCATCGTAACCGGCTTTTGCAAAAGTGAACAGTCCCTTATGGTCTGCCTCAAACTCATGCTGGCGGCTTCCAGGTAAGTTCAGTGCTAATTGAACTCCCAAATTAACGGCAGTGTTTTTGTTCAGCCCCACAGCACTAGCAATTCCTGATTCGATGGCTTGCTGCTTCATCTGTTTGATCACATGCCGCGCCGCAATATGTCCCATTTCATGACCAAGGACGCTAGCAAGTTGAGCTTCATTGTCAGCTGCGGCTAGTAAAGCAGTGGTAACATAAACATAGCCACCTGTAGTCGCAAAAGCATTAATTTGTTTGTCCTTGACCACTTGAAAATGGTAAGGAATATTTGGACGCTGACTGTAAGAAACTAGGCGCTGTCCGACTCTGTTCACATATTGAGTAATTACCGAATCATTAATGGGATGGAACTGAGTTTGTAGAATCTGCTGATTCATCTGACGACCCAAGTCAATTTCTTGTCGATCAGAAAGATTGGACAGCTGAATAACTTGGATGCCACCAGAGAACAGGTCAAAGAATGAAGCATTAGCAGGCCATGCAGAAGATGTAGCCCATATCCCAAAAGCTACAATCATCGAAATTATAGGAAATATCCATTGAGAACGGTTGAACCAACGAGTGAAGCAGAATTTTTTGTGGTCGTTTTTCATCGCATTTAGCATCTAAGTTAAGGAATTTGAGCAAAGTTCATTCCTTTCATTTCAATCTGGGAGTGCTGCGAAACTCTAGGTTTGACAAATTGATACCTCTTTATTAAAACTATCCTTAACTAAGATGGACGTGAGCACGATCATTAAGGTTGCCGTTTAATTGACCTTTTGTTTAGTATGACTTTAAGAGAGTAGCAGATTCAGGCAAAGGGTGACTATAGTATGAATTGCGCGATTACCTGTTTCAAGCGAATTAAATCCTCAATTAAATTGTGGATGAAGAAGGTAGGAATATCTCAATTTTGTCAAGCAGTAGATTCTTGAAGAACCGACCTCAGTGAAAAAAGAATTTGTTTGCCGCCCTGTTGGGTTTATTCAGGAGATAGTGATCCGGCTGTTGCTGTGACTAGACTTTGCTATAGTGCGCCAGCAGTTGGTCAATGTAATCGCTATATTGCTCTGCCAAGCTTGGATCATGTAACACAACGATATTTACAAGTTTTTGCTAACTGTGCGATCGCTCCTTTGATCAAACCGCGATTGCCTCTTCCACATTAAAAAAGCAATATAGGAGTCCTATTTGATTGCGTGAAAAAAACTCACTAAACCTTTTTTAGTACATAGTTACGAATTAATCCAGTCAGAACTCAAATACCAACTTATGACCCATTGTTGGGAAAACGGAAAAAAGTGAAGCTGCTGTTTCCAGGCGCAAGTCTCCTCTTCAACGCAGGTATGGGATGCGCGATCGCACCGAGTGCCCACCAAGGGCTATCGCCTGACTATTCATTCACTACTCATTCATGAAAAGCTATAATCTCCATCTGGTAAGGATTTCCGCTTTGATTCGTGCCAGTCAGCGTTGATAGCCTGCTATGACGAACTTGATATAAATCTTTCTGAAGAGGGACGGACTTACTTAAACCTCACGAGAAGATGGAAAAAGTGAGTTTGCTTGTCATAACCGATAAAACCTGTAGTCTGGAGTTAATAATATGACCGATGTGACAAATATAGCGACTAAGCTTGCTGATCTAAAGCTTTTTCAGAATGTTCTGTTGGAAACTGAGCAAAAGTTAATAGCACAGACGGAGGACAATACGATTTGCGAGCGGCTCGAAGGAATGATAAAGAGCGATCGCGAAAATCTCGGCATCATCGAAGCAGCTATTTCTAGATACGGCAACGCAGCAGAACCTCGCGACATTACTCAAAAACATGCCCAGAAGGTAAGCCAAATGATGAGCGGTTCCGAGCTAACACTGTATGACAAGTACTTACAGCTTGAGTTGCTAAAGCATCAACAGACAATGACTGGGCTGGTTCTACACAAGGTTGCCCAGTCCTTGAGTGATGAGCTTCAAGATGTGATGGAACCGCTCAACCGAGTTAATTTTGAAAATCGCGCTCACCAAGAGATTCTTAAAGGCGTTCTTTACTTCGTCGGAACGCGAGAGATAGCCGGTAAAGAACCTGACATGGGTCTGTGGGCTAGCATTGAACAGGGAATTGCAGCCCTTAAGGGTGCTGTAGGCAGCGCGGTAAGCTAGCAATGAGTGGCAGAGGGCGCGTCATTCATGGGAGCGTAATAGATTCATCTGATTTATGCTACATTGAAGCATACTTTTCAAGAGTGAATCATCTCTAACTCAAAACAATTATCCCAATTAAGGGGATCTCAAATTTGCCGACTGAAACCTTTATAATTACGTTTCATAGTGAGCATCATTGTAACAGTAGTTACAGTGATGCTTACTGATCAAGATACAACTTAAATCCCAACAAATAACCGAATGTTGGTAAAACGATAAAAATCTGGCATACTGACGGTAACGCTACCCCTTGTTCCGTCGAGTTTCGTCATTTATCTGCCCTGGATATCTTAGCCGATCCCCAATCACCGAAAGTTGGTAAATTTTTGCGT
Organism: Nostoc sp.; assembly: GCF_036919555.1. GTDB lineage: Bacteria > Cyanobacteriota > Cyanobacteriia > Cyanobacteriales > Nostocaceae > Nostoc. The sequence continues at coordinate 201,564 of NZ_JBALCS010000039.1, read as the reverse complement.
AAGTCCTAAGAGAATTTGTCACTGTACGTGCGTTACGCTTCTCTAACACACCCTACGTGTATTTCAAAAATCAAATATGAGTCCTATATCTAGATGAAAGTGATGGATAAAGGATGCTTTCCCCGATCGCTCCCTAAAACAAGAACGCGATCGCTAATTCAACTTATGCCTAACCGCGATCGGCTTTTGACCGACTTCCCAAAATACGATCATCCCCTTGACAAAAAGAGCGATGCCTCCCCACAGCAGGAAAGCGATCGCTCTCTCAAGTGGATCAATATTCATTTTGAAGTGCTTTTCTCGCTAATTCCATATCTTTTGCCCCATACCCCATTCCCAATGCCCAATTCCCGACTCAATTCAACGGCTCCATAATGGCTCTTAAACCGTTTTTAGAGAGTGTTTTGAGCATTTCTTTAGCGTTATACTCACTGCTAAATACTCCTGCTTGCATAACTCTTTGACCTTGCCAAACTGTGGAAAACGCACCCGGAGCAAGGGATCGCACTAAATCTTTATCCCTATCAGTGAAGAGTGGAACTACCACGCGATAACGTATACCGAACTGTGTCGCAGAGTTCCCGCCATCGGGCATAGTTGCAGAACTTGTTCGCATATTGCGAGTATTATCAATGGGGATATTTTGATCACGAACTGGCAAAAGTGCTTCAGCATTTGGGGGAGCAGCTTCTAGTATTGGTAATGGTTGCTGTGTTTGCTCCCTGATACTTGGAACTGGTGGCTGTGCAACTGAATTGGATGGATACTCAGGAGCCGTAAACTCAATTGTATTGGGATTGATCCGCACATAATTCAACTGTGGCGGATTAGGTGGCTCTGCTGGACTGGAAGTTGCAACTCTTGAAGTGTCAGTTGGTAGTTGTCTAGCTGATAAGGTGCTAGGAGTAGGAAAACCGGCAACTTTAGAGGTGGCTTGCTGTTGATTGGATATGGGTAGGGAAAGTGGTATATTAGCTGGGAATAATGGCAGCAGCTGACTGTTTAATTGTCCAGAAACACGATTATTTGCTGAAATGCTGTTGCTGGTTTGCCTGTTGGTAGTTTTAGAAACTTCGGGAGCCGAGAAGGTGATTTCCCCAGTTGGTGGTATTTTTCGTAACACATTGTTGGGGATAGGGGCGGGTTGAGAAGTTGGGGCTGCTAGTGCTGTTGTACCGTTGATATCTACCTTACCAGTGATGCGATCGCTCATAAGGTTATTACCAGCAGCAGAAATCACCTGTTTAGCAGCGCTGGCGTTAATGTCGTAGCGGGCGTTATTTTGAAATTGATTACCCCCAGGTTCGGATGCACTACCCAAATCTGGCATTGCTTGAGCGATCGCAACTAAACCATCTTCTTTATTATCTTGAATAGAATTATTCCGCAAAATCGGGCGAGCATTTGCTTGCACCACAATTCCGGTTCTATTGTTCTGAATTTGATTGCCGATGATTACAGGAGCGGCATTTTGAGCAATATTGATCCCAAAACCCGTTTGATGAAAGACATTTTCCTTCACTTGGGGAGTGGAATTACCGGCGATTGTGATGCCATTGGCTCCATTGCGATCGAAGTAATTCTTGCTAATGGTGGGTGCAGCGTTACCACTGACAGAAATCCCATCTTGGGTACTGCCAGTAAATGTATTTTCCGCGACTACCAGATTGCTAGATTCAATCCATAAACCGTAACCACGGGGGTTGGAGTTCGTCACCGTCACCCCAGTGAGCAAGGCTTGATTTGCTCCAACAATTGTGACATTTTGACCGGCAAAGCTCCGGCTTAGGTAATCACCACCTCCCTGAATGATAATATCCTTACCTTGATTGCTAGGGTTGCCTTGAATTGAAATACCCGGTTTCAGCATTAAGGGGAATATCTCGCCCGTCTTTGCGCTATAAGTACCCGTGGAGAGGATGATTACAGTATTGGCGTTAGCTAATCGCAACGCTTGAGTAATTGTTTTCACAGGAGCGGATTCGCTGCCATTGCCTGCTTTGTCATCACCGACACTTGGGTTGACAAACAGCACATTAACCTGAGAATTTCTTTTCTCACCCAGAGGTGTTGAATTTGGTGTCAATGGAATCTGAGCGATGCCTTCTCTACGAGAGGCTTCTCTTTCAGAGACGCTAACGCGAACGCCAACGGCGAGCTGCGCTAACGCGCTATCCAGGCTAGTACCCAGGAACGCCATACTTGCCGCTCCCATACCTACGGTAAGTGATAATACTGAAAAACGAAAAAATAAAAGCCTTGCTGATTCCAGAAACTTCAGTTTTGCAAGCTGAACATCTACTCTACGGTACTTACGAAACACACGAGGGGGAATCATATTTAACACAACTCCTTATAAATAAGAATATATTCTTATACTCTTAGAAAGTATTATGTCGATAATATTACTCACATATTGACAGATTGGCGATACTTAATACAGAGTAACCTGAGTTCTATGTAAAAAAAGCCTGAAAAGAAAATTAGACACAGTAAATTTTATAGCAATATTAGGCTCGCGTAAGATGATGTCAATAATCTTCTATAAATGACACCGAACTCAGGTTTGTTAATTTCATTTTTACAACTCATTTAGTATTGCTATAGTTCAATGGATTCAACTGGAACGCTATCAATAATTTCTCGTATCCCCTACCGCTAGCACAACTGGTATGCCATTTATTTGGAGTGCTGTTTGTTTAAAAGAGGGTTGAGTCAACTTAGAAAATGCTGTTTTGGGATTAGATAAAAATTCGTAAGTGTGTTTGAGATCGCTGGCACTTTTAAATACTTTTGATAATGGCTCACCATATTTTACAGACAAACACTCTGCAATCGATACTGCTCGTTGAGTTAACCGTTTGTCTTAAAAATCACACTCTAGATACGGATTATTCTCTAATATCTTCATTTACACCTATGACGACAAACATCATCAAACCTCTTACACCATTTTTCAAAGCATGGGGGCATGGCGGCGAGAGTTGTCTCTTTCATCGGAGGTCACTTGGAGGTAAAAGCTAGTCTGAGAAAGCATTATAGCCTTTTTTAACTCCCCTCTTTTGTCTAAATCCCGTTAGATGAGATTACACTTGTATCAAGTTAGGTTAATCACTTATAATTCCTGCTATAACCCTGCCAAAGCTACGCTTTTACTCCCCTAAGAGCTTGTTATTAGGGGCTGGGGTGTTTTTTTGATCGTTCCTATGCTCCGCATGGGAATGCATTCATGTGGGCTGCTGACTCAATGTGTGACTGGAGGCAGAGCCTCTAATCAGCCATTCCCACGCAGAGCATGGGAACGAGAGAAAGCGAGTCCAATTGTGAGCTACCTAGTTTTCCCTGTTAAGAGTTAAGAGTTCCCTTTGATGATGGCAAATAGCCGAACTTGATATTACACGTAAACCAAGCAGATAAGGTAATAAAAATGCTGAAAAACAAGAATCTACTGGTAGCAGCTATTATCTGCTTGTGTTTGAGCAATGCTAGTACTGCCTTTGGTAAAGATGTTGGCGTTTTTTTATCAAAAATTGATGACTCCGCACAGTCCGCAGTTCCTCAGAAGAAAAACGCAGTTGCTCATTTTGAGCAAGGAACCAATCTCTACAAACAAGGAGATTTAAAAGGAGCAGAGGCGGCTTTTAGGAAAGCAATTGAACTGCAACCGAACTTTGCACAAGCTTATATTGCTTTGGCAAATACTCTCGACGATCAAGGCAAACCACAAGAAGCGATCGCTCTTTACAAAAAAGCCATTAGCCTCGATCCTAAAGACTCTGGAGCATACTTTAATTTGGGTTTGACTTTCGCAAGACTGAATCAGTTAGAAGCGGCGATCGCTCAATATAAGCAAGCTCTCAGCCTTGAACCTAACTATGCAGACGCTCACTATAACTTCGGAAATGCTCTGTACGCTCAAGGTAAGCTAACAGAAGCAGTCACCGAATATACAACAGCGATTCGCCTCAAACCCAATTATGCACAGACTTACGCGCGTTTGGGAAATGCTCTGTACGATCAAGGTAAGGTAGCAGAAGCTGTTACCCAGTACAAAAAATCCATTAGCTTTGATCCCAACTATGCAGACGCTCACTATTACTTAGGGAATGCCTTATACGCTCAACGAAAGCCAGCAGAAGCAGTCGCTGAATATACAATAGCCATTCGCCTCGAACCAAAAAATCCAGCAGGTTATAATGCTTTGGGAAATGCTTTTTACGCTCAAGGCAAACTAGAAGAAGCGATCGCCCAGTACAAAAAAGCCATTAGCTTCGTTCCCAACGATGCAGATGCTCACTATAATTTAGCAAGCGCTTTTTACGCTCAAGGCAAGCTAGCAGAAGCAATCGCCGACTATAACGAAGCGATTCGCCTTGATCCCAAACATGCACAAGCTTACGCAGGTTTGGGAAATGCGATGGACGATCAAGGTAAACCACAAGAAGCGATTGCACATTACAAAAAAGCGATTAGCCTTGTACCAAATGATGCATTCACTTACTATAATTTGGGAATCACTTTGGGAAGACAACAACAGCCACAAGAAGCGATCGTTAATCTCAAAAAAGCCAGAGAGTTATTCCAAGCTGCCCAAAATAAGGAGATGGTTGAGCAAGTTGATCAGTTAATCCTAAAAATTAATCCGCAAACGAATTGAATAAAGGGCATGGGGCATGGGGCATTGGGCATGGGGCATTGGGCATTGGGCATTGGGGGAAGCAGAACTATTGATAAATGACAAATGGTCATGATTCAAGAAAGGGGCAAAGTCTACCTCGTGGGTGCTGGGCCTGGAGATGTGGCATACCTGACGGTAAAAGCTCACAATCTCTTAGCTGCTGCTCAGGTGTTAGTCTACGATGCCCTGGTAGATGCTCAATTATTGCAGTGCGTACCACCTGATTGCTTGAAGTTGGATGTTGGGAAACGCGGTGGTAAACCCAGTACAACGCAAGCACAGATTAACAAGTTACTGGTAAAGCATTGCCATCAAGGAAAACAAGTTATACGGCTCAAATCAGGCGATCCGTTAATTTTTGGGCGTTGCAGTTCCGAAATTGAAGCGTTGAAAGCATCTGGTTGTGATTTTGAACTAGTACCAGGAATTTCCTCAGCCCTTGCAGCACCTTTGTTAGCAGGAATTCCCCTCACAGATCCGGTGTTGAGTCGCACTTTTGCAGTGCTTACAGCTCATGAACCAGAGGTTTTAGACTGGGAGGCACTGTCACGCTTAGAGACACTGGTAATTTTGATGGGAGGGCGACATCTGTCAGAGATTGTACATCAACTGGTGGGGCACGGGCGATCGCACTTAACACCCATTGCCATCATCCGTTGGGCAGGAACTCCTGCTCAACAAATTTGGACAGCGCAACTGGGTAATATTCTGGAACAAACCACCGAATTATCCCTTTCTCCATCGGTAATTGTGATTGGCGAAGTTGTTGGGCTACGCAAGTACTTACAACCTGAGAATATATATTTAGACGAAATTATCACGCATTCCCAGGCGGAACCTACGAACGAGAGTATTCCCACACCCCAACCTATGTTAAGTAACTTCCCCTCATCTCCTCTTCCCCTAACTGGCAAAACAATCCTGGTGACACGTTCAGTCGGACAATCGAGCCAATTTAGCGATCGCCTGATCGCATCAGGTGCAACAGTCATCGAAATGCCTACTTTAGAAATCGGACCGCCCTCCAATTGGGAAGCTTTAGATAATGCGATCGCTCATTTATCTGACTTCGACTGGTTAATTCTCACTTCTACCAATGGTATAGACTACTTTTTTGAAAGGCTAATCGCCCAAGGTAAAGATACCCGTGCCTTAGCAGGTGTCAAAATTGCCGTTGTTGGCGAGAAAACAGCCCATAGTCTCAAACAACACTCTCTGCAACCAGATTTTATTCCCCCTAACTTTGTTGCCGATTCTTTAGTGGAAAATTTTCCAGATCAACTGGATGGTAAAAAGGTTTTATTTCCCAGAGTTGAAAGCGGCGGAAGAGAAGTTTTGGTTAAGGAATTAACTGCCAAGGGAGCAAAGGTGATAGAAGTTGCCGCATATCAATCTTGTTGTCCTAGTGGTATTCCACCTGTCGCAGAGTTAGCTCTCCAAAATCGCAAGGTAGATGTAATTACCTTTGCCAGTTCTAAAACTGTGCAATTTTTCTGTCAACTTACTAACAAGATATTTTCCAACAACTCTGATGCTAGCCAATTCTTAGAAGGAGTTTGTATTGCCTCTATCGGTCCCCAAACCTCGAAAACTTGTCATGCTTTATTCGGGCGTGTGGATGTAGAAGCCCAAGAATATACTTTAGATGGTTTAACCCAAGCACTGATAACATGGGCAAGCAATTCTTAGATAAGGGACAAAGGGGCAGAAGGATGGAGGAGAATAATTAATAACCAATGACAAATGACAAATGACTAAACGCATAATCGGCTTAACCGGAGGTATTGCCACAGGCAAAACCACTGTCACCAATTATTTAGCTAGTGCTTATAATCTGCCGATTTTGGATGCAGATATTTATGCTAGAGAGGCAGTATCTTTAGGTTCGCCTATTCTGGGTGCGATCGCTCAACGTTACGGCGAACAAATTTTACTACCAAATGGTAGCCTCAATCGCCAAAAGCTAGGCGAAATTATCTTTAATCGTCAAGATGAACGCAACTGGATAGAGAATTTGATTCATCCTGATGTGCGCGATCGCTTCCTGAAAGCAATTGCCCAATCTAACTCACAAATACTGGTGTTAGTAGTGCCTCTATTATTTGAAGCCGGAATGACTGATTTGGTTACAGAAATCTGGGTAGTGCGTTGTTCCCAAGAGCAACAACTACAAAGATTGATACAACGAAACCATTTAAATAGAGAACAAGCACAAGCTAGGATCAACAGCCAAAACCAATTATCTATTGAAGAAAAAGTGGCTCATGCAGATGTCATTTTAGATAACTCCTCCACCCTAGAAGTATTGCTAGAGCAGGTAGATGTAGCTCTAAAACCAGAAGTAGGGAATAGCTCCTATTTATCTTAAAAAATATACCTAGACGACATTCTTAAGACATAAAAGATTTATATAATAATATTATCTAATTAAGCGAAAAATCCTCCTATCTAACCAAATATTGTTCAATAATTCGGTGATTTTACAGTTGAAGCTGCGGCTAATAGTACTGTAAATTTAAGTGAATAGTAAAGTTGTTAAGCTGAAAAAAATCTAATTTTCTTGAGCAATAATTCTCTTTTAATAAAATTTAGTATAAAACAAACATTAATATCTCAGAATTATGTCTTAACAAAACTGACTTTTCAATTATTAGTTCGATTTTGAAATTTTTGTTAAGTGCCTTCTCTTAAGTCAGAATAGGTATGAATTTAAGTTTTAGTTTTTTAAATAAAGTAGCTCTGGTTAGCTCTCCACCAACCGAATTAAAAAAGAAGCATAAAATACACGATTACAGCCAAAAAGTTTTGGGAAATGACTATGTATTTGAGCGTCTCAATGAAGGAACGATCGGGTACATGACTGGGATCGGGAAAGGCATCAAACCCGGCGATCGCATTATTTTACGAGAAGGCAGTGAATCTTATCAATATCAAGTTGAAGAAATTGATTACTACTCCGATCCATCTGATATGTGGATGGCTTTACTTAAGCAAGTACTTGTTGAGTAAATATTAAAATCAACCAGTTATATCATGTCCGCATAATTAGTTATGATTCACACAGTCATTGCACCCCACCCCGCCGGCGGGGAGGGGATTAAGGGGTTTCAGGTAAATGAAGTACACAGGTAGGGGCACAGCAGTGCTGTGCCCTTAAGATAACCTGTACCTCACCAAGTTGCAATCTGCTGTATCTATTTTAAGTTGATCAAAAAATGAGCTATTAAAGTATTCCTTTCGTAGGATAGCAAGTAAAGATGCAAGAGATTTGGGTTATCTTTATCAAGGTGCATCACTGAACCATCAACTGCTAAGTGGTGATGATCTATCCAACGCTCCTGTGAATCTAGTAAAAAACTAAAGTAGGGGCTGACATCTGGATGATTTTTCGTTAATTCATCGTAGCTTTGATAAAAAGGAGGTATCCCAATTCCCATCGGCATATATAAGCCTTTAGGATACTCTTCTACAGGCAACTGAGGAAGCGTTTTCAGATTAATCCCACTAATGAATAATCTATTTTGTTCACTAGTCTTAATATCTGTGAATACTAACTCAATTTCCTGTAAATTGGTTTCAACACCAATCGGTTTAATGTTCCTTAAAATGGCTTTGTCAAATTTGCCTATTCTCCAGTATTGATTTCCCCAAGGCTTATTTTGAGCGTAAAATCCTGGTGCTCGAAAACTTGCAAATTTAACTTCATTGTTAGCGTCGTAAAAATCTCTCCATTTTGTGATATTGGTCGCTAGCGTAGTTCTAACTTTTCGACTTTGCTCTGCCGATACAATTATCTTTTCATCAAGGGGAAACTGAGCAGCAACTTCTTTTTCATCAATTACGTTTCTCAGAAGACTAGTCTTTACTATTGTGCCACTTGGATCTTGCCAGTGTTCTAATCTCCACCAATGCTGCCAATAAGAAATATTATTAATATTTTCAAAAATATTTTTGTAATGTCCCATCGGGAAGGTAAACCAACTTTGATAATAAAGGGATTTATTACCATCCTCTTTAGTGAAAAGTAAAACCTCCCAATATCCTGCATTTAAGCAATTATTAGCCAAAGCGACCTCTACAAGGTTTTGCTTTTCAAAACCGTCTCCTCCAACAATTTCTATATTTTTTGAATTAGCAGGAAAACTAACCTGTTGTCTGTTCCACTCGCGGTCTGTCAAAGCGATTATTTCTAAACCTTGATCTTTTTTAACCCATTCGGGTGCTTTAGGAACTAATAGCTCTAAATCAACATTTTTTATAACTATTTGTGCTGTTTTTTTGTCTGTTGGCTCAAGCACAAAATCGAAATGTGTATTATCTCTCTTAATAATTGTTAGTTTCCTATTAGAATATCTTTGAAAATTTTTGCCTAAAGGCGCGGGATTTGCTGGATAATCGACATTAGATAATTCTTGTAGTTTTACACTCATCTGATTATCAAATTTATATCTGGATTTAAACCAGAAACCACTCAGTCCCAGTAAACCAAGGCATAGGATGAGGGTACTAAATAAAATTTGTTTCTTTGTGACTCTGAAATTAGGGTTGCCAAATCGGGAAATGCCTGCACTTATTTCCTTCACAGAGGTATTTTTCATGGAAAAGTTTCTTTTTATGAGAATGCTGACCAACAGCATAACCTTTCTGTTAAAGTAATTCCTGATTTCTATTAGCAAAGCTCACATTAATAAATAGTTATCTGAAATTAAAGGGTTTAAGTAAAGAGCTTCATAAAGTGAGCTAAGTAGGTTAGCGTAAATAATTATCGTTGGGATAAGGCAGGAAGCAGGGGAAAAAAGGGTTTGAGCCTTGTTTACTTTTATTCACACAGTTTGGTTTTATTGTGCCAACTTATTTACTTGCTTTAATTGGATAAAGTCGAGCTAAACTGTCGAAGAAACTCAATATTCAAATCTAGCTTTTTTCCTAACCATAGGGAATGAACCGCGTGGTCTGCCACAGCATCGCCTGTCTCAGGGTGGACGAGAATATCCAATCCCTCACGATTGAGCATTAACCAAGGAACGACTTTATCAAACTGATTTGGTAAGAAAGCAACTTGATACATCCCTTGTGGATGAGGCCCGATGGGCTTGTCAAACCAGCGTCCGAGTTGCACGTCAAACCTCGCACGCAATCCTTCACGTACACGCGCAGCTACATCCCGACTTGCGGTATCGAAGTAAACATGAGCGTGAAAACCAGTGATCTCGATAATATCTTCTTTCATAAATCCACTTTTCGCTCTCAACTCTAATTTTAGATAGCAGACTTTTTCTTTCTCACTCAAAAGAACAAAGCAACTCTACTCTAGCCTGAGTTATTTATAAAAACTGGCCCTACCGATTTGGCTGGATTTGTCTAGTGTTTATAAAGATCGCTAGCCAAATAATTTTTGAAGAATAATTCAGAAGCTAAAATTCAGAATCAAGGCGATTGTGAATTTTGAATTCGGAGCGTACCCCTTCTCTAAGCAAGCTACTTGCAGCGTCTCGTAGAAAAGCGACGTGACAGCGAAGCGATCGCTCCTTTTGCTGAAATAATCTAAATTTCGTAGCACCAAATTTCTTCTTCTCGCAACACAATTCGATGCAGGGAGAGACGATTAATCAAGCCTTCTTGCTCAAACTGCCCAAGAACACGAGTGATAGTGACACGAGTTGAACCGAGCATTTCCGCCAGGTCTTCATGAGTCAAACGCATATCTATTAAACGTCCCTTTTCAACTTCCGAACCAAATTTTTTGGATAACCATGCCAATAGCTTGATGAGCATAGTATCGACTTTTTTATGACTACGAATGATCATCAATTCTTGAGACTGTTGGATATGGGCAAGTAGAATTTCTGTTAGTTGAGTCCACTCCTCTAAAGGTAAAACTGTCGCTTCTACTTTAGTTAGGCATTCCATTTGATAAGGTTCTAATTTTGACAAAGCCTTGCCAACGACATCTCCCGGACCCCACAATCCCAGAGCGACGGTTGTACCATCTTCCAGATAGGTAAAAGTCCTAACAAAACCCGTTTCAATCTTCCAAAGTCTATTTTTATGCTCTGGCAGAAATGACCTACGGGCAAAAATTTGCTTAGTATTATTACTACTTGAGGTAGATAAGCTTGTGTACAAAGACACCATACTATATAAGACTATTCTCCGATAAATTAACCGTAGTATTATATTTATATCAGGTTCTAAGAACCTATGGGTATTTTAAAGAGGGGAGAGGAGAGTGGGGAGTTCAGACGCGATTAATCGCGTCTGTACAGGAGTTAGGAGTTAGGAGTTATTATTTCCCCCATGCCCCATGCCCCATGCCCAATGCCCAATGCCCCATGCCCCATTCTCTAAATTCCCGCACCATCAAGAAAATCTTCAATCATCCCATCAGAATTTTCGCTCTTAGGTTTGTCGGTTGGTTCGTCGCCAAGCTCAGTTGGGGACAAACTTGATTGATCTTCCAACTGCTCGAACTGTTTCTCTAGAGCCTTGACGCGTTCAAATAAAGCGCGGATTACTTCAGCTTCTACGTCGCGTACTTTATCATGATCCAGAACATTTGTAACCGAGTTGTTCTGACGAGTCACGCGCCCTGGAATCCCGACTACAGTGGTGTTACTGGGTACATCTCGCAGCACCACAGAACCGGCTCCAATACGGACGCGATCGCCAATTTGAATATTTCCTAAAACCTTCGCACCCGTTCCCACAACTACATGAGAGCCTAAAGTTGGATGGCGTTTGCCGCTTTCTTTCCCCGTCCCGCCAAGGGTGACACCTTGATAAATTAGAGCATAATCACCCACGATCGCTGTCTCACCAATCACTACTCCCATCCCGTGGTCAATAAACACTCCCTGACCAATTAATGCCCCAGGATGGATTTCAATTCCGGTTAAAAACCGACTAATATGAGAGATAAATCGAGGTATAAAGGGAATCCCCATTTTATGCAGCCAGTGTGCCAATCGATGAAACACTAGGGCATGAAGTCCAGGGTAACAGAACAATACTTCTAGCCAGTTACGGGCTGCTGGGTCACGCTCAAAAATGGTTCGCAAATCAGTTAGTAGCATACTCTGTTAGGATTTTTGTTGGTACGTGAGGCTCTGAAAACAGAAACTCAGGATAATTTCCACAAAAACATTAAGTCATTCATGGGAATTGTCTAAAATAATAATCTACGGTAAATCGATGGGATATAGTGTTTTTGTGGGTAGTAAATGGGATGCTATGACATCCAACACTTTGAGAAAAATTAATTTCTCATAAACCGCGATCAATACCCCAATTCACCGTAGTATGTTGATTACAGTCTTGAATAGCCAAAACTACGTTCTTTTGGATCTGTCTTCCAAAGTGGAATACGCACTGCTAGCACTCTTAGAACTGGCAAGCCACTACGGAAAAAAAGTTCCCCTGACCATGAGCGAGATTACCGCCAAGCAACCTATACCTGAGCGCTACCTGGAACAAATTTTGACCAACCTCCGGCGTGCTGGTGTAGTGCAAAGTCAACGCGGCTCTAAAGGTGGTTTCGTTTTAGTTCGTGAACCTTGGCAGATTACAATACTTGAAATTGTTACTTTGGTCGAAGGCGAGCGGAAAGAGAAAGATACTTCTGACTCTTGCACTTTGGAAAAGACTCTGGTTTATGAAGTTTGGGAGCAAGCTAACGCTGCCTCAATTGAAGTCTTGGGTCGCTATACGCTCCAAGACTTGTGCCAGGAAAGGGAAACTCGCGCACAGCAAAGTCCGATGTATTATATTTAGTCACCAAGGAGTACTGATATGCGGATAGCGAAAGAGATCACAGAGTTAATCGGACGAACTCCTTTAGTTCAATTAAACAAGATTCCCCAAGCTTCGGGAGCGGTTGCTCAGATTGTGGTGAAGCTAGAAAGCATGAACCCAGCATCTTCTGTAAAAGACCGGATTGGTGCGAGTATGGTAGAAGCGGCCGAAGAAGCAGGCTTGATTCACCCCGGAAAAACTGTTTTAGTAGAGCCGACTTCTGGGAACACAGGAATTGCGCTGGCGATGGTGGCGGCGGCTAAGGGTTATGATCTTATTCTAACGATGCCTGACACAATGAGCCAGGAAAGACGATTAATGCTCAAAGCTTATGGCGCTCAAGTAGAGTTAACGCCAGGGGTAGAAGGGATGCGAGGAGCGATCGGTCGTGCAGAGCAGATTTTAGCTCAAACGCCCAATGCTTATATGTTGCAGCAGTTCCGCAACCCTGCTAACCCGAAAGTTCACGCCGAAACCACAGCAGAAGAAATTTGGGATGATACCGATGGACAGGTGGATATTCTCGTGGCGGGAGTCGGTACTGGTGGGACGATTACCGGAGTTGCAGAAGTTATTAAAGGGCGGAAGCCGAGTTTTCAAGCGATCGCAGTTGAACCAAGCAACAGCCCGGTATTAACAGGTGGTAAATCAGGACCTCACAAAATTCAGGGTATTGGCGCGGGATTTGTCCCAGCAATTTACCGTCCAGAACTGGTAGATGAAGTGATTCAGGTAGCAGATGAGCAAGCGATCGCCTACAGCCGTCGCCTAGCAAAAGAAGAAGGATTGCTATCGGGGATTTCTACTGGCGCGGCGTTGTATGCGGCTATTCAAGTGGCACAACGGCCAGAAAATGCCGGTCGCCTAATCGTCATGATACAGCCTAGCTCCGGCGAACGCTACCTCAGTACCTCACTGTTCAAAGACCCAGAGGAGAATGAGTGGTTGAGTAAAGTTTGATTCCGCATAGCAATTTGAGATTTTAGGGACTGACAAAAAATAAATTATCGCGTAGGGTGTGTTAACGTGACAGTGTAACGTACCTATTATCTGTTAGGCGGTGCGTTAGGCTTAACGCCGTAACGCACCCTACGACTATATGGTTGGATATTTTTTAATTGGCAGTCCCTTAGAGGATGTTTGAAAAGTATTTTTGGTAACATCAAAGCATCAGGAACCTAACCCCCCTAGCCCCCCTTCCCTATGAGGGAATGGGGGTTTCAAAGCCTCTTGACCTTTCGGGGAGAGGAATGGAAGCGGGGTTTTTAGTATACTTTACGACTTTTCAAACATCCTCTTAGAGGATGTTGAAACAAGGGGCAAAATCCCCTTGTTAAAGGTAGGCAATCAAAATCTAAAATTGGCTTTGTTATTTACTAGAATTTTCGCCAATTTCATCGGCAATTTCATTATTTTTCACCAAAATCATCAAACAGAAACAACTAGCAGCTAGCTTGATTAAGCTCAAAGCTTCACTTTTTAATATAATAAAAGCGCCTAATCCTATCAGAACAAAAGGCACAAGATTATTAACGTAGCGAGTCAATATATCAGCTATGACTCTGTTGTTAGTTAATTTGTATGCAGCGTAGCACCAAACTCCTAACAAGAGATAAAATATTCCGATAATTACCAAAAAAGTCTCTAAGTTGCTGCTAGCAAATAAAGGCACGTAGACACTAATATTATCGCTACCATTGGCAATTGTAACGGCTGCCACACTATAAGCTTGGGGAGAAAAAAAACTAAGAATTGTTGATGCTTCAGCCTCTTCTGTTGTAGGTATAACTTCTTTTGATGAATCTTCTTCCCGATTCACTAAGCTACTGATACCTATGGACATTGGTAGTAAACCAAGTAATCCAATCCAGCTTTTTGATAAAACTAATCCACCAAATAAACCAGGAAGACTAAGGATTAATAAAACCGTAAAACCTAGAAACTGACCAGCAACTATATGCCGGGGGCGAAAGTTAGCATTTATTTGAGAAAAAAATAATAATAGAATGACAATATCATCAATATTAGTGGCAATGAATGCAATTGCCCCTGTAGTAATTGCAGTAAGTAACTCGTTCATATCTTATTTTATACAAGAAAAGTTCCTGGGTATTTTTATCACTAAAACTTTGTTTCTTGTTGAAGTAATTACTTTGTCATTTTAAAGTTTAGTGATGCCAGAAGGTTAAAATAATTCCTAATTGAATTAGTTGGTAATTTAGATGCCAACTTTCTTCTAGACCACCAATAAATATAATTTTGAGGGCGACTTAAATCCAATAATTACGAATTACGAATTAGTTAATTTGGTATGGTGATAAATTGTAGGTTCTAAAAATCCAGCATGAGTAAGCTAGGCACAATCTTCAGTGAAGGGATAATTGCCTTCATAGCCACTAACATAGATGACATCATTATGTTGTTAATATTTTTTTCACAGGTAAATGTTAATTTTCGCCCCCGGCATATCTTACTCGGTCAATATCTGGGTTTTACAGCCATTATCATCGCTAGCTTACCAGGATTTTTTGGTGGCTTGGTCGTCCAGCGAGAATGGATGGGATTGCTAGGACTGATACCAATAGCAATTGGTCTTCAGCAATTAGTATATAGAAAAGAAGAAACTACAACAGTTCAGACAGTCAGCAGTGATTTTACTCAGTCCACATCTACTAACCCCATATTGTCTTTTATTTTGAGTGTTTTGCACCCCCAAACGTATAAAGTGGCAGCAGTAACGATCGCTAATGGTGGTGACAATATTAGTATATATATTCCGTTATTCGCTGGTCATGATCTTACCAGCTTGGGAGTAATTTTAAGTATATTTTTTGTCATGGTAGGGGTTTGGTGTGCGATCGCTTATTTTTTAAGCCGTCAACCTACCATTGCTTATATTTTAAGTCGCTACGGTCAAGCTGCCGTACCTTTTGTATTAATTGGCTTGGGTCTATTCATTATGTATGAACGAGGTACATTCACTCTACTACCTTGGGTGAGAAGTTAATCAATGTTGGATGTTGAATGCTGGATTTGGGATTGAACGATGAAAACCCCAATCTGAAATCTAAAATTTGTCATAGAAATACGCACAAAATTGTTGGTGTTCGATCTTCAGAGAAAAACTTTTTGTTTACCAACTCTTAACCAAAACGTGTTTTTCGCATCAGCATCAATATAATAATTTTGTTTACTTTTATGAAAGATGTGTCATGCAATACTCGCTTATCAGGAAAGCGCTTAAAAATTTGATCGTAAATGGAATCTCGTTTCACTACTTCATCCTAAAATTCTCTCGTTATCCGAACTTGATATAAGCCCTAAAGATTAATCCTAACTGCGCTGAAGCCTATGTTAATCGAGGTGTTGACCGTGCATTGCCGCCAAATTGCGATACCTTCTCTACGAGACTCTACGCTAACGGTGAGCTACGCTAACGCAACTTCCACTTTTGGTTCGCTGATTTGGAGCGGGTAGGGTTTATCTTTATTTAAAGAGAGATATTAAATCCGACAAACTATACGAAAAAGTAGCTATGGCAAGCGGTGAAGTATTTGATACCAAAACAAAATCCCTATCTGTGCCAAAAGTAAACCTGCTGACCATGTTTCGCCTGGGTTTATTTCAAATGGGGTTGAGCATGATGTCCATTTTGACTCTTGGTGTACTCAACAGAGTCATGATTCAAGAAATAGCAATTCCGGCGACGCTGGTATCAGTAGTTCTAGCACTACCCTTATTTGTTGCTCCTTCCCGTGTCTGGTTCGGCCAGATTTCGGATGCCAAGCCGTTATGGGGATACCACCGCACAGCTTATGTTTGGGTGGGAGCGGCAATATTTGCGATCGCAGCCTTTTTAGCTGTACAAGTAATGTGGCAACTTAATAATGCCGCAAGTAGTGCAGGTGGTTGGGCATGGACAACCCAAACAATCGGCTGGACAGCGCTTCTATCGCTGATATTCGCTATATACGGTCTAGGAATTTCTGCTAGCGGTACCGCCTTTGCTGCTTTGTTGGTGGATATATCTGAAGAAGATAACCGTTCCAAAGTAGTCGGTGTGGTTTGGTCGATGCTAATGGTGGGGATTATTGTTGGGGCGATTATTAGTGCCAGTTTGCTGAAACAATTAACGCCAGAAGCAACAACAGCAACCTTGGAGGCGGCGATCAATAAGTTGTTTATCATCGTTCCAGCAATTGTATTTGGTTTGGCGATCATAGCGACATTGGGCGTAGAAAAAAAATACTCCCAATATTTAAGCCGTTCCACAATGGTAAACAGAGAAGACAGCATTACTCTGGGCAAGGCTTGGGAAATTTTGACGGCTAGTCCGCAAACAGGTATATTTTTCACCTTTTTATTGGTGATGACTCTCTGCTTGTTTATGCAAGACCCAATTTTGGAACCCTACGCAGGTCAGGTATTTAAAATGCCTTTGGCTGAAAGTACTAAACTCAACGTTTTTTATGGAACAGGTGTACTGATTGCCTACGGTGTCAGTGGTTTTTTGATTGTGCCACGTTTAGGTAAGCAAAGAACTGCAAGACTAGGCTGTATATTAGTGGCATTTTGTACAGCATTACTTGGGATATCAGGCTTCACAGCTAATCCAGCTTTCCTGAAGCTAAGTTTAATTTTCTTCGGTTTAGCCACTGGTGTCTTAACTACAGCAGCAGTTAGCTTAATGTTGGATCTCACCGCCGCAGAAGCCGCAGGTACATTTATTGGGGCTTGGGGGTTAGCGCAGTCTGTCTCTAGAGGCGTGGCAGTGGTTTTAGGTGGTACTTTATTGGATCTAGGTCGTAAGCTATTACCCAATTTAGTTTTAGCTTATGGACTGGTATTTGCTTTAGAAGCCGTGGGAATGATCGTGTCGATTTGGTTTCTCAACCGGGTGAATGTAGCGGAATTTCAAACAAATACCAAGCTTGCGATCGCTTCGGTTTTAGAAAGCGATTTAGATTAAACTAGAAACTTAACTCAACCCGAATCTACCTAATCTTGGCTCAGAAAAGCCTTTGCGCGAGAATTAACCAATGAATGATTTTTGGACAACAATTCTTGATTTTGCCCAAGCTACCACTACCAGAGTCGGCAAGCAGCTAATACAAGATTTCGGGCAAGTACAGGCTGACCAAAAAGCTGATGGTAGTTTGGTGACGCAAGCAGATAAATGGGCAGATCAGGAAATTCGGGATGCCATCGCTTCTAGTTTCTCTGGTTACGGCATTTTGAGCGAAGAAAGCGATCAGTCATTTCCCGGTACTGAGTGGTGCTGGGTAATTGATCCTCTGGACGGTACAACCAACTTCACACGCGGCATTCCCATCTGGACAATATCTCTGGGTTTATTGTATAAAGGTACACCCATCTTTGGTTATGTTTACGCACCAATCTTGAATCAAGCTTTTCATGGTTTCTGGGCAGGTTCATCTGGATTAACACCGCCAACAGGAGCATTTCTCAATCACCACCCCATCCACACCAGTGCTGATAATCCCAGCAACAATCACTTTTTTAACCTCTGTTCCCGTAGCACCGCAGTGATCCAAAACGGCTTTCCCTGCAAAATTCGGATGTTGGGTGTGGCTAGCTATAACTTTTTGATGGTTGCCACTGGGGCTACTCTCGGTGGTATTGAGGCGACACCAAAAGTTTGGGACTTAGCGGGGGCTTGGGTAATTGTCCAAGCAGCTGGCGGTGTTTGGCGATCGCTCAAGTCAGAACCGTTTCCGTTATCATCAGGAGAAGATTATAGCGATCGCTCTTTTCCCACCCTTGTTGTCAGTCGTCCAGAATTAGTTCCGGTATTTCAACCTTTTCTGGATGACTATACAGAACTGAACTATAAATAAAGCTAGGATAATCCGAGCATTCTGATAATTTAAGCAGGATTGTAGCTTCGATTATACTGCTTAATATAGTATAAATAATTTTTATGCTGTCTAATCTAGATTTAATTCGAGAGTTTGTGCAAAACTCTATCCAGAAAAAAGAAATTTTGTTGTCAAATCATTCTTTGACAGCGCAAACAGTGTATGGTATCAACCAACTAACAGCGAAATCTGAAGGCATAATTGCCACCGCCCAACTATCTAACACCATATCTGGATTCTTGATTTCTCCAAAATCATCCCAGTGGGAATTGATAAATGAGGCATTAGCACAATCTAGTTATCTCCTCAAAGGAGAAGTAGATAGTCGGGGTTTCTATCAGTATCAATACTGCGAAATTCCCAAAGGCTATGAGATGCACTGTACTAAATCTGTATTTCTATGGCGAGCTTGGTGGAAATATCGCAAGTATACTTCGAGACTAGGAATTCCGTTGGAACTTTTGATTAGAAAACGAGAATCATGGTATCCAATTAGAGATTTAATTATTAGCGACAGACTTCTTTATATCAAAACATTAGGAAGCGAGATAGCACTTGACTCAGATGACTTGGTTACTTGGTTAAACAAAATTGACCCCTGAAAGTGAGTAATCGTTGAAAAATGCTGAGTTTTTTTCGCTTACTTTGAGACTATGACTGTAAGTGGTTTTTAATAAACTGTTTGATCTTCTTTACGCCATGCTGGATCAACAATACAAATAAATACCAGAGGTTCGATGCCAGAGTTAGAAATAAATTGACGCGTATTAGGAGGAATATACACAGCGTCTCCCGGCTGAACTATCTGGGTTTGATCATCAATGTGCATTTCTCCCGTGCCAGTGAGAATATAATAGACTTCTGAGGTAGCGAGCGAGTGGGGTTGAGAGGTTTTTCCTGCTGGCAGTGTTGCATGAGCCAAACTATAGCGCAGTGACAGAGGTTGCTTATCTGGATGTAGCAGTTCTCGCAGGATGGTGCTATCTCCGGCGATGAATTCTGGACAGTCTTGAAGTTTTTGAACTAGCATCAATCAATTTTTGGTTTGAGGTTTTGAATCTCACTATAGAAGTATAAGCCCATAAGCAATGCTCTGCCTCTATCATCTGTTGTATCCAAACGAAAACTGCTATATTACGCTGTGTGCGACTTTTACAAAACTCTTATTTCACAAGCATTCTAAAGATCAGCGATTTAGATCAAGACAAAACACTCATTGACAGAATATTGACTATGACTAGGTTTTAGTATTTTGCGAAATATTAAGTCGCACATCGCGTTATATTGCTTTCTCAAACACTGTTTAACTCTGTGTTATTGGAAAATTGCCCCATCAGGCATAATTGCCCCAGCTAAGTTAGCACCAATTAGTTTAACCAGAAGGCGATCGCCAGAGCGAATCCGCGCTCCCGTCAAATCGGCTCCTCGCAAGTCTGTCCCACTGAGATCGGCTCCAATCAAATTAGCACCACGTAAATTCGCCTCCCTGAGATCCGCTAAAAGTAGGTTTGCCCGAAATAAATTTGCTTCAGATAAATTCGCACCTCTGAGGTTGACTTTGTGCATAAAAGTATCGCTGAGATTAGCACCACTCAAATTGGCATAACTCAGATTTCTGCCAGATAAGTCTTTATTGCTCAAATTGGCCCGACTATAGTCTTTGCCACTCAAGTCTGAACTTGGCTTTGGTGATTGCTGGGTTGTTTGAGATGGTTTTTCTTCTTGAGGTGGCGGTGAGTTGAGTGTGGTTTGATGTTTGGTTTTTAGAGAGCGCAATTTTTCACGAGCTTCATTTATGGCTTTCAGCTTGTCTTGTGCTTTCTGCTGTAAACGGAGATTGTCTTTGGGAATGCGATCGGGATGCCAAACAAAAACTAAATCTTTGTAAGCCTGGTTCACTTCCTCAAGTGTTGCCCCAGGCTCTAATTCCAAAACTCTATAGTACTGCTCCAGATCGCTCATACGATATTTTGGTGGACAATCAACTTAATTATCAGTGATGGAGCCGTCTTTTCGCTGGATCTTTTGTCACTTCCCCTGCTGAAGAACTGCTGCCTTATCTTCCTATCTCCCCATTTCTCCATCGAGCGATCGCTCTCAAATATGCTCCAACTGGAATTTGATAGACTTCAATAAAAATCCAAACAATAATTGCTAAATGTGATAAGAAAGTTAATATCGTCCAAATATATGGCATCCAGGTAATGGGTTCCTTGAGATTAGCAGGAAAATAGTAAGCTACTATGCCAATTAGAGTAGTGGGAAGAATTATAAAAACTGCTGCTGCTAGTCCATAACCCCAACCTAATTCCACACCTTCCAACTGGCCTTCTGTCCAACTAAAACCATTCCAACGCCAACTTAAGGGTGGTTGCCTAGAAGGCATCTTGATTTGCTCTAATTCTAGGTTGACTGTAAAAATCTCGTGGCAAAAGTTACAAGCCATAGCTTCCATCAATGGCATATGATAAATCTTACCGATCCGACAGACTGGGCAGGGGTAAACTCCATGATAGTCGAAAGATTGGGCTAAGATTTTGGAACTGGGCATAATGAAACTGATGATCCTAAAAAGTTGATCTGGTCAATGAGATTTGGGTAAGAATAATATATGGCGATCGTCAATTGTCTGCAATCAGCTTTCGCAAGGTGAGGTGACAAGTCAGGAGAATTATAATTTTAACTTCTCAATGCTGGCTCTTTGAACTTCTCAGGGACGGAAGTCACCGCTTACAGTTTTCTCTAATTACCTTGAGTTAGCTGTATTCTATTCATTAAAGAATGGTCATATTTTGAATTTTTAGATTTTTCATAATTGATTTTTGAGGATTTACACTATCCATTAGTCATGACCCAACAATATTTGTTAACTTATATAACTATGGTGATATCTAATGACAAGCCACTTTCTTCGTCTAGGCAAACAACCAACTAGTACTTCACCACACAATCAGAACAAGGCGTGATTTTGAATTGGGCCAAGCGTTACTACTACTTTGTCAAGCTAGTAATGAAGAGTTTGTAGTCAGGACTTTAGTGCTTACTACGAACTTGCTTAACCATCAATTTAAACTTGACAGAGTACTAGTCTTGACTCCCACAGTTGTACTGAGTCTATCGCTTTTTTATCGTTTGTGGGGGTCTTGACACCGCCTACTCTTCCTGTTTATATTACATAATATCGGTATATTTCTTAAGTTTTCCAGCAAAAACTCCGCAAATGCTTAACACAAATTCCTACTTTTATTTTTGGTTTAGGGTGGTTCACTGGGGGTGAATCGAGTTTCCTAACGGAAACCGCCCGGTGAACCGCAGAGCCAACTCTGCGGTTTTTGTTTTTTTAAGGAGAATTTCATGGTCATGACTTATTTCAGTAGCTGGTTTTATGGCTTTTACTTTTGGCCTAGAGTAAGTTCCGGGTAAATAGCGTCATGCCAATGAATCAGAACGCGCCCGGAACTCCTCAAAGGTTCCGGGCTTTTTTGTTGCGAGCGGGGAGTGGGGGAGGAAGAATTTTAGATTTTAGATTTTAGATTGAAATTTAATCCAAAATTTAAAATCCAAAATCCAAAATTGAATTGCCCAATGCCCAATACTTAATTTTTTAGGAGAATAAAACCATGATTAATGCCAAACTTGCTGCACAATCTCATCCGAACCACCAGACAATCGTTAAACTTTCAGAAAAAGTCGCTTTCGGGGGCGAAGAACTGGTAATTATTGGTGGACCCTGCACCGTTGAAAGCTTAGAACAAATGGAGATAGTCGCCCAAAAGCTATCTACTGCATCCGTTCAGGGGTTACGTGGCGGTGTCTACAAACCCCGCACTTCTCCCTACGCGTTTCAAGGTATGGGAGAGTCAGGATTGAAGATTTTGGCAAAGGTGCGATCGCATTACAATATGCCAGTTGTCACCGAGGTGATGTCAATTTCCCAAATTGAAGTAGTCGCCGCCCACGCTGATATGCTTCAAGTTGGTAGCCGCAATATGCAAAACTTCGACTTGCTGAAAGCTTTGGGACAAGCTGGTAAACCAATACTGCTCAAGCGTGGTTTAGCAGCGACAATTGAAGAATTCGTCATGGCTGCTGAATATATCCTCAGCCACGGTAATCCTGATGTGGTGTTGTGCGAAAGAGGTATCCGCAGCTTCGATAATTACACCCGTAATGTCCTGGATTTAGGGGCAGTGGCAGCACTTAAACAAATAACTCATCTGCCTGTGATTGTAGATCCTTCCCATGCCGTTGGGAAACGGGAACTGGTGGCACCTCTGGCTAGGGCGGCGATCGCTTGCGGTGCAGATGGATTAATTATTGAATGTCACCCAGAACCAGAAAAATCTGTTTCTGATGCCCGTCAAGCACTTTCTTTAGAAGATATGGTGCATTTAGTTGAGAGTTTAAAGCCTGTAGCCATAGCCGTTGGGCGCAGTATATCAGAAGCCATCGGGGCGGGTTTGTCACCTGCCCCGATTTTTTGTGCTGCTTAAATTTCAGTTGAGAGCGTAGTTTACCGCCGTAGGCATCGCTTAAATCTCTGAGTCAAAAGATTTATCAAACAGAATTCAGGAGTCAGGAGCGGAGTCTCCGGCTCCGCTCCTGAATTCAGAATAGCTGAATTCTTCTTCAATTTGGCTTAAGGACAAGGACAAACTGCGATCGCCAACGGAAATGTAAATCTGCCTACCGGGACACTTTACGGGCAACAGCAGAATTTTACAATTCAAGCAAATGGTCAACTCAACGATGCCGCAAGCTACTGCTGACCCTGTTGCTGTTTCAACTTGACTTGAATATTTATGCCTTCGTGGGCATTATCCTGCTGGTTGGCATTCTGAAGAAAAACGGCATGATGATGGTTGACTTTGCGATTATTGCCCGTCAAAACGGCAAAACCCCCTATGCTTGGTAAGTGTAAGCCACTAATCGAGCTAAAAGCTTGACCATAAAGTTAAGTACACTCCGATGCCGTCCTTGATCCGCATTTGGCTTTAATATAACTAACAGTAATCAGTAAACCCAAGGAGGTTTTTTGCTTGCTGATTTCCTGACCTCGAAAAGCAATTCATAAGCATAAATTGGGCTTGCGATCGCAAACTTTCAACCAGGACATTAAACTCGATCGTCTTGGCTGGAGCAAGAACTGCCTCAGTGGGACTGGCGACAGGAGCGTTTTATGGAGCTGTAGCAGGCGGCTTACTCAAAGCCGTGATCGGCACGAACATTCCAGATGAGCAAGTCAAGCTTTACAGCGAGCGGTTAGCACAAGGACAGTATTTGATAGTCCTTGAGGGAACGAACGATGAACTTCAACAAGCTCAAACCGTTTTGAAAACGCAAGGGATTCAGGATTGGATCATTTTTGACACACTATAACAATCTGGATGAGTAATATGATGCAAGCAATCCGCGTTCATAACTATGGCGAGTCAGACGTGCTGACGCTAGAAGCGATCGCGCAACCCGAACCACAACCGAATGAAGTACTAATTCGAGTTCAGGCTGCTGGAGTCAATCCGCTCGATTGGAAAATTCGGGCAGGCTATATGAAAGAAATTTTTCCAATGCCTTTGCCATTTACACCTGGAATGGATGTCGCAGGCATTGTGGAAGCGATCGGTGCGGATGTCAAAGCGCTCCAAGTCGGTCAAGAAGTTTATGGCGAACTGAGAATGGGAGCTTATGCCCAGTTGGCAACGGCTCCACAAGATGCGATCGCGCCCAAGCCTAAGACGCTCGATTTTGTGCAAGCGGCATCGGTGCCGATGGTAGCAATGACTGCCTATCAAGGGCTGTTTGATCATGCTGATCTCAAGCCAGGTCAAACCGTGCTAATTCATGCTGCATCGGGCGGAGTTGGCATGTTCGCAGTGCAATTTGCTAAATGGAAAGGAGCGCACGTTATTGGAACTGCCTCAGCTGCGAATGCAGAATTTGTTCAATCTCTGGGTGCAGATCAAGTGATTGACTACAACGCCACACCCTTTGAACAAGTTGTTGAGAATGTTGATGTAGTTCTAGATACGTTAGGCGGTGACACGCAAGCGCGTTCTTATTCAGTGGTGAAGCCGGGTGGCATTCTGGTTTCAACCGCCGCTCCCCCCAATGCTCAAAAAGCTCAAGAACGAGGTATCCGTGCAGAGATGATGAATATGAAACCCTCGGCCTCGCTGCTGGAGGAAATTGCTAGTTTACTCGATTCCGGGCAGGTTAAGACGATTGTTGCTCAGACGTTTTCTTTGTCTGAAGCCCGTCAAGCTCAGGAATTGAGTCAGGGCGGTCATGTCCGGGGCAAAATCGTGCTGCAAATCAATACTTAATCCTCTATGGAGCTAACGAACACTCTAGACATCGGAGTGTTTTCGATTTTGTGGTCAATTTGATGGCTGGCTTGGCCGCTTATATCGTGTCCGGTTAAAGAATAGACTTCTTGCAAAAATCCCTAACACCCCACCCCCAACCCTCCCCGCTCTTCGGCAGGGGAGACAAAGCGTAGCTTTGGCAGGGTGGGGTTTTTATTTTTGATTTATGCAAGAGGTCTATCGCAAATCCGCGGTTTCCAATTGATTAAGGATTACTCTTACCCTTATTTCTATCTAGCTTCTCTTGGATAGCTTCTCTGCAAAACTCAGGAGGGTTCTCTTGTTGCTGTACCTCTTCCTTCATTTCCTTAGTCATACGTATATTCATTTTTTCAGTCAATGGTTCTTCTCTATCTGTGGTAAACGGTTTTAAACTCTTCGGGTTCCCTTTGGGATTAGGCATTGTATATAAATATGAAAATAATCTCTGAAACACAAGGAAGCAAGTGTTTAATGATTAATCCGTGGGTATGTAAGCCTAGGAAACTTGTTACCCACCGATACCACTTTTGAGAAATGGTAATTCCATGTTTACACGATCGCAACTTGAAATCAAAACTGTTCCAGAGTTACGTGACTTATGCCGTCGATACGGTATCAAGCCAACAGGAAACCCCGGATACAAAATTTCCTACATCACATCTTTGCTGGTATTCCCCCAAATAGCATTACAGCAGCTAAGACAAGGAAAGGGATTAAAATCTCCCGGTTTGAGCGTTATCCAGTTTTTTGAGGGAGTGATATATGAGATGAATTCACCCACTGATGAGCAAGCAGCACTAATCAAAATCACAATGGAAGGTAAAAGAATGAATTACCCAGATAGGTATGACCAAGAGAACCTGCTGAACTTACACAAAGCTAAAATTCACTTGGAAATGGCTATTGGATTACTCAGCCAGTAAAGCTAATTTTTAATCACTAACTTTTGACTCCCTTCATTCCAGAGGGGAGTTTTTTATGTATTATAGTTATTTTTGATAGTTCACTTTGCTTAATTTTACCATGATTGCGATCGCCTGGGTTGGGTGCTTGGTGCGATCGCAAATCCCCAGTCTCCAAACGTCGAAAATCCGTAGTGTGACACTTGAGAGTTTAGGAACTAGAATATTCCATACAAAAACTCCGTTCATGAGTATCAAAGACTCGTTAACGGAGTTCAAAGACTCATTCACGAGTATCAAAAACTCGTCAGCGAGTATTAAAGACTTATTCACGAGTCTTATTAATTACTGATTGTAAATATTCTCCGCATCCTTGTGTCCCCACCTCTGGTGCAATATTCTTAGAAGAATAAACCTTTTTTCTTTTCCTCTGCCTCCCCTGCTCTCCCTCCCTGAAGAATAAAGCCATGACTCAAGCTTTACGCAAACTAGTTACATTCGATGAATTTGCTGCTCAATACCCAGACAACCCACAACGACGTTATGAACTGCATGATGGAGTAATTCTTGAGATGGCACAACCAACAGGCGATCATGAAGAGGTCGTTGGATTTTTAGCCACAAAAATCACTTTAGAATATAGTCGTTTAAATCTTCCTTATTTCATCCCAAAAACAGTATTCGTCAAACCACTCGAAAACGAATCAGCTTATTCACCAGATGTCCTGATACTAAATCAGCCTAATTTAGTAAACGAACTTCTATGGAAAAAAGCATCTACTGTAAGCCTTGCCGCATCTATTCCCTTAGTAGTAGAGGTAGTGAGTACTAATTGGCGTGATGATTACCACAAAAAATACGCTGACTATGAACAAATGGGAATTCCTGAATACTGGATTGTAGACTATGCCGCATTGGGCGGTAGGGAATTTATTGGCAAGCCAAAACAACCTACTATCTTGGTTTGCTGTTTGGAGGAAGATGAGTATCTAATTAATAAATTTCGAGGTAATGACCGTATCCAATCACCAACTTTCCCAGAGTTGAATTTAACCGCAGAACAAATTTTTCGCGCTGGTGTGGTCAGCTAATACCATTTTAGATTTTGGATTTTAAATTTTGGATTGTCAAAGAAATAAATTTATACTTAATTTCAGCAACACTATCTAGAATTTCAATTATGTCTGACGCAATTATTCAATCTGAATTATTGGATAGCAAAGCTGATAACGAGCAAAACCTCTGTCAGGTTCTCAGTGTACAGGAGTTAAGTCTTCTAAACGATCGCTCCAACAGCAAAGGACTAGTTCAACTGGCTTTTCATCTCACTGTTATGGTTTGCAGTGGCTACTTGTGGGCAACAAATTTTGGTAATTGGTCGGTGGCTATACCAGCACTGGTAATCTACGGCTTCAGTCTGGCTTCGATGTTTGCACCGATGCATGAATGTGTTCACAGAACTGCTTTCGCTAACAATCGCTTGAATGATGCTGTAGCTTGGTGTTGCGGCTTGCTCTCATTTTACAACAGCACGTTTTTTCGTCGTTATCATAAGTGGCATCATCGCTACACTCGCGTTCCTGACAAAGATCCGGAACTAACTGATCTCAAACCGAGCAACCTGGGTAAATACTTGTTGATCATTAGCGGTTTACTGTGGTGGTGGGGTAAAATACGTGGGCATTTTCAGGTTGCAACTGGTCAATTTGATGATTTTCCATTTGTGCCAGAAGCAGCACGAGCCGAAGTTATTCGTTCTACACGTTGGCAATTAAGTATTTATGCTGGTGCGATCACTCTTTCAATTTTAGTTGGTCAGCCTTGGTTTTTCCTCTATTGGCTGCTACCCCTGTTTGTCGGTCAGCCGATTCTCCGGTTTATTCTGCTAGCAGAACATACAGGTTGCACTCTCGATGCCAATCTGCTTACAAACACGCGCACAACGCTAACGTTCTGGCCTGTGCGATTTTTCATGTGGAATATGCCATTTCATGCAGAGCATCATTTGTACGCATCAATTCCGTTCCACGCCCTACCAAAAGCACATCAGCAGTTGAGCAAACATCTTACCCACATTGAATCTGGTTATCTGAAAGTCAACTGGCATATCATAACTAATTCGTAATTGGGCATTGGGCATTAGGCATTGGGCATTGGTTATTCTCTTTGTCTCCCTTACGTCCCCCATCCCCCACTCCTTAGATTTTAATTTACTCTAGACTCGACCTTAACGCACCTTTATTAGATCATGAAGAATGATTAAGAAAAACGAGTATAGACAAAGATGATAAAAATGCTAGCTGAAAACTTAATGGGAATTGAGACAAGATTACAAATTAATTGGGTTTGGCTAAATGCCAGCTTACAGTTTGCTAGTTGGGGACTTATTTCACTTTTACTTGCTGAGATATTGAGAGACAGTTACCATGCTTTGTGTCACCAAGTCAATTGGCTTGCTAAATGGCACAACAAGCACCACATGGCCTATCGCCGCGATTTATCAATAGTTTCCCTGAAAGTTTATCAAGAATCCCAACTCTATCACGACATTTTAGAATCGAGTCTACTGCTGGTAGTATTGGTAGTCATTGCCTTAATTGTCCAGCAAATGGGGTTATGGTTGGGAGTAGCTTATGCTTGCACCTTCTTATATGGCGCGTCTATACGGTATTTCCAGGGAAAAATTGATACAGACTACAACCATCTACCCGGACCTTTAGAAACAATTCCATCCATTTGGTGGGTGAATCGGTCTTACCATTGGCGGCATCATTTTGATGATGTCAACGCTTACTACAGTGGTGTCTTTCCCTTGGTGGATAAAATTCTTGGCACAGGACTATCTCTCAAGGGTAAAACCGTCGCTTTAACCGGAGCGTCAGGAGCGCTGGGACAAGCGTTAGCGGCTGAACTTGTAAAAAATAATGCTAAAGTTGTGGCATTAACTACTAATCCAGAAAAATTAGTAGAGGAAGTTGGGGTGAAAGTGGTTCCCTGGCAATTGGGCAATGAAGCCAGTCTGAGGGATAGTTTAGAGAAAGTAGATATTTTAATTATCAACCACGCAGTCAATGTCTATACCAGCCGCACACCGGAGGCTATCAACTGCTCCTATGAGGTGAATACCTTTTCAGCATTGCGGTTGATGGATATATTTTTGACAACTGTAACCGGGCCACAAGCAAAAGCAACTAAAGAAATCTGGGTGAATACTTCTGAGGCTGAGGTGTCTCCAGCGCTGAGTCCGCTTTATGAACTCAGCAAACGAACGCTAGGGGATATTGTTACCCTGAAGCGATTGGACGGGGATTGTGTAATTCGCAAGTTAATTCTTGGCCCATTTAAGAGTCAATTGAATCCCTATGGAGTGATGTCTGCACAGCAAGTTGCTCGTGGGATCTTATTTTGGGCACGGCGAGACTTCCGAAATATTATTGTGACAATAAATCCTCTTACCTATCTGCTGTTTCCCTTAAAGGAAACTAGTACATGGCTATACTATCGAGTTTTTAGCCGAACAGCGAAAAGATAAGATGCGTTATGGTAATGGTTTGGGGCTAGCGTAGGCGTAGCCCGCCGTAGCGATCGCACATCAGATTATGGTAGAAAAACATCAGGGTAAAATTACTTGCCAATCTGAGTTAAATCCAGGTACGTTTTGGCAAGCTTTTTGAGAATAAAGAGAGAAACAAACTTATGGGACTTTTCGATCAAATTCTTGGTGCGATCGCTAATCCTAATCAACAGGGCAGCTTAGGTCAACTGGGAAGTATTGTTAACACTGTACAGCAGTTGAGCGATCGTACAGGTACAGACCCGTCTACCATCCAATCAGTTTTGTCAATAGTGGGTGGTCAAGTGCGTTCTGCTTTACAAGATAAGCAAGCCACAGATGGTAATGAAGCCACACAAACTCTAGTGAATCAATATGCTGGTACTTCACCTAACCCCGAAGCCGTCGATTCGCTGTTTTCTCCTGACACACAACAGCAGGTAGCTGAAATTGCTGCCCAGCGCACTGGATTGGATGCTGGTATAGTTCAACAATTGCTGCCTTTAGCAGTACCTTTGGTGCTGAATTTTTTGCAATCAGGTGCAAATGCTCAGAATCCCCAAGCTGGCGGAAATCCAGTACTGAATTCCTTCTTGGATGCTGACGGCGATGGTGATGTCGATATCGCTGATGCTATCCAGATGGCTAGTCGGTATATGAGATAGTAACAGTTCCTAACTGCTGTACAGACGCGATTAATCGCGTCTCCCCACTCCCCACATAAATCAGACAGTCTATGTCTAAATTTTTTGAATGTATTACTGAGGAACTGCAAGATTTCATTGCAGCCCAACACCTTTTCTTTGTTGGCTCTGCACCCTTGAGTCCTATGGGTCATGTTAACGTGTCTCCTAAAGGTCTAGGCTGCTTTCGCATACTTTCTCCCCACCGAGTAGCTTACGTAGACCTTACAGGCAGTGGTAACGAAACCTCAGCCCATTTGCAAGAAAATGGGCGGATAACCTTTATGTTTTGCGCCTTTGAGGAACCCGCGTGTATCCTGCGTCTTTACGGTCAAGGAAACACGATTTTACCGAGTTCTCCAGACTGGGACTCCCTGTACTCTCTGTTTTTGCCGATGCCTGGAACTCGTCAAATTATCGTCGCTGACATTGAAAAAATACAGATTTCCTGTGGTTTTGGTGTACCACTCTATGAATATCGAGGTCAGCGCCAGACTCTAGTAAACTGGGCTAGTAAAAAAGGTGAAGAGGGAGTTCGGGAATATCAACAGCAAAAAAATCTTGTTAGCATTGACGGTTTAGCGACACCACTGAGTAAATTACCCTAAATTTGCCAAAAGTGTGCTGTTGCCTAACCCTATCTTCAT
Source organism: Nostoc sp. (assembly GCF_036919555.1). Classification (GTDB taxonomy): domain Bacteria; phylum Cyanobacteriota; class Cyanobacteriia; order Cyanobacteriales; family Nostocaceae; genus Nostoc. The sequence continues at coordinate 171,084 of NZ_JBALCS010000039.1, read as the reverse complement.
TTGGAGTTTTGCTTTTATGACCCTTTTGGGTCGGTGTCACCACCAATTATTACTTGGAACAAGTTTCCTAGTAAAGAGAAAAATGCCGAAACTAACACTACCAGCATTAAACTAGCAAGGGCAGCAAAGGGAGAGATAATGAATAAGAGTAACAGGGCAAACATCAAAATCGTTAGTAAAGTCTTATTCATCTTTTTTCACCTTTAATAGTTGCTATTCTCAAGCTAACCAACTAAGTCATGAACTTGACCACAATCAATAGAAGGAATTAGTCTTAGCTCTCTGGGAAGATTTTGCAACCAAATTGAGTACCAAAGTCAATTTATAAATCAACTATCTGTCACCTGCCCTCTGTTAGACTTAACCTGTCCGCGCTTACTTTTGTAGTCAAGGCGCTTTCTTTGAGAACTACGAGTCGGTTTAGTGGGTTTGCGTTTTCTCGTCACCACAACTGCGCTTTGAATGAGTTCTTGAAGTCGTCTCAACGCTGACTCACGATTGTTCTCTTGGCTTCGGTGTTCTTGCGCTTTGATTACGACAACTCCTTCTTGGGTGATGCGTCGATCATTCAGCTTTAAAAGCTGTTGTTTGTAATAATCTGGTAATGATGAAGCCACAATATCGAAGCGCAAGTGAATCGCAGTGGAAACCTTATTCACATTTTGGCCTCCCGCTCCTTGCGAACGAATCGCACTAATTTCAATATCACTCTGTGGGATCATAACTTTGTTGGAAATTTGCAGCATTACTCATAAGGCAAAAGAGGAACTTTTCAATTTCGGATAAAAATCCTTTACTCGGTTTGTTCGGGAAAATCTATTACTACATCTTGGTCTTCATTGTTATTCAAATCCACTTCTAAAGTCTGTCCTTCTATTGTCACTTTATCACCCGGTACTAATCGCCGTCCTCGTCGGGTTTCTAGCATACCGTTTACCTGGACATCGCCACCTTGAATCATCAGCTTGGCTTGCCCTCCAGTTGGCACTATACCCATCAACTTTAAAAATTGATTTAACTTAATTGTGTTGTCTCTGATTTTCTTCATAGTAAATAAAACTACATCACCTTAATTGTATCGTGGCGTTATCAAGGCAAAGGTAAGATATTTCTTCAAATTTCTACCCAATAATTAAAGGCATCATTCGCTTTCGTTTTGGAAACGTCAAAGAGTAAGCCTAATATTTCAAAAATTGGTTTTTGTGGAAGATAAACTAGGCATAGGCATACCCCCTCTTTCTGAGATAGATCATAACAATATGTAAACATTTTTTGCAAATACTTGACATAAAGAAGAATTACGGCAAGCCGTACTAAAAACAGTCGAAGATACCGTATGTGTGTTCGTGTCATGTCTCTCTGATGGGAGAATTGCTTCTGGCAATTGAAGGAGCATTGGTCAAGGCTTTTACCCAATTCGATGTGAATATGTTGCTTCTATGCCCGCAAGTTGGTTATTAGTAATACGCTCAATAAACTCAAGGCTGCACTAATGATAAACATAAACGTATATCCCGTAGCGCTGGCGATCGCACCGCTAAGAACTGAAGTGGCAATAGAGACATAAGGGAATTAGCTTTTAGGCATTTCCCAAAAAACGGTATCATAGACCACTATTTTTTGGCGATGACTACGCCCGCCATTCGCGTAGCGTCTCCTAGAGAAGGCATCGCAAAACTTTTCGCTCTACAGACTGTTGTAATTTAATTGACACACAGCCAAGTTAGGAAGTTTGACATCCTGTCATTTGACGAAGCAAGCCATGAAAAACGAAAATTATTGGGGATATTATGCCGAATAAACTTTTTGCAGAGGGAACATGGGATGAAAAAGATTATTTCAGTACTGTTGCTAGGTGTGGCGATTTTGACTTTTGCTTTCAATAGTCCAGCTTTAGCAGCAGACGCAACCAGTGGAGCCAAGGTCTTTAGTGCTAATTGTGCTTCTTGTCATGCAGGTGGGAAAAACTTGGTTCAAGCTAACAAAACTTTGAAGAAAGGTGCTTTAGAAAAGTTTGGGATGTACTCAGCAGAAGCGATTATCGCTCAAGTAACAAATGGTAAAAACGCTATGCCTGCTTTCAAAAGTCGTTTAAAACCAGAGCAAATTGAAAATGTAGCAGCATATGTGCTGGGACAAGCAGACAAGGACTGGAAATAAAAAAAGAATACGAGAATAAGGCTGTCTCAAATTACCAAATAGTAGGTAGGGTATGTGCCTTATCTACTACTTCTGTTCTGCTAATAAAGTGAGATATTATTATGAGTTGCTTTTACCGATTGATGCTCAATTTTGGTATTGCCTTTGCACTCGCTTGCTTTTTTCTCACTTCACCTGCATATTCATTATCTACATCGGACACCCAAATCGCAGAAGGTGACTTATTCAAGCTAGGGATTGAAAAAATACTGCACGGCAGTTACCCTGAAGCTATTCAAGATTTTACTCAGGCAATTAAGCTCAAAAATGATTTTTCTTCAGCTTATAGCAATCGTTGTCTTGCTTATCTGCAATTAGGAGATTATCAGAATGCGATCGCCGATTGCAATCAGGCTCTAAAGTTTACACCCAACAATGTGGAAACACACCTCAACCGAGGACTAGCATACTACAGACAAGGGGACTATCAAGCAGCGATCGCTGACGATAATCAAGTTATCGCACTCAAACCTCATGATTTCAGAGCCTACTACAACCGAGGGGTAGCCCGTGGTATGTTGGGTAATCACCAACAAGCCATATCAGATTACAATCTAGCACTCATTAATATTCCCCAATCATCTAGTCTACTAAGAGCGGATGTTTACAATGACAGAGGACTAGCTCATTTTGAGTTGTCAGACATAAAAGCAGCTATGCTCGACTTCTCACAAGCAATTCGACTCAATCACAATGACTACAGAGCTTACTATAATCGGGGTTGTGCTTGTGGTAGAAGTGGCGATAACTCTTGTGCCATTCGGGATTTTACTGAATCACTCAAACGGAACCCAATCAATGCTCAGGCTTATCTTAATCGGGGTATAGCCTACCATGAACTTGGTCACGAACAAGCGGCAATCGCAGACTTACAAAAAGCGGTTAAATACTTTGCCCAACAGAAAGAAACTACAACCTATGAAAAAACTTTCTTGTTACTGAAAAATTTACACCAACAACTTTCATCCTTATCAGAAATTGCCCTGATTTCAAAATGGCAGCTTTTTCCAATCTCAACAAATTGATGAACTTTAGCGAGGAAAATCTACTGCTATTCAAAAAATTTTAAATTAATGTAAATAGTTGGTAGATTCGGTCGTAACTTTTTATAATGCCGAGCGTCATTTACCCAGTACAAAGCTATGTCTGAGAGTATTGCTGTACCCGTAGGGCGTCGTCTATTTACCTGAAAATTGCTGATTTTACTAATTGGCTGTGGTGGAGCGTAGGCGTAGCCCGCACTTCTCTACGAGACGCTGCGCTCACCAGCCGCTCAGTGACCATCGTAGAAATCGCAATGACAAAACTGTAATACCAGTTTATTATCTATAATGTTGATCGACAAAATTGCCAGATATGGATTAACAAACTAGTCTGGAAGGTTCTTTTAGTGTGTTCAGGGGACTGGATCTATGATTAAGCTTGGTTTATTAGTACAGTCCCAGAATAACTCTTTGGGTATCGGAAAAGTTATGGAAATATCTGATACCAATGCGATCGTTGAGTATTTTTGCTCCATAGGGCAACGTCTGCAAAAAACTTTACCTTTAAATTCGCTCTCTCAAGTCAAGCTTGAACCCCAGTCTCGATGCTATGTCAAGTCGCAAACCCCGGATAAATGGATAGTTGGCAGAATTTTCATCTGGGATGAAGATACAGAAATGTATCAAATTGATTTACCAGATAAGAAAACTGCAATTGTTACTGAAGAAGAAATTTACGTTCGTTGCAATTTACCCAACACAGACCCCATCCAAACTCTGGCAATGAAGGGTCACGAAACGCCCTACTTCCACGACAAAAGATTGGCTTTTATGAAATCCTTAATTAAGCAACGCGCCGTCAGTCGGGGGATGACGGGACTGATTTCGGCAAATATAAATCTTTATCCTCACCAAGTTGAAGTAGTCAGGCGGGTACTAGAAGACCCAATTCAACGCTACTTGCTAGCAGATGAGGTGGGACTAGGAAAAACCATCGAAGCAGGTGCTATTCTGCGTCAATTCCTCCTCGATGAGCCAAAAAAAGGTGCAGTGGTAATAGTTCCGCAATATTTGCTCAAACAATGGCGGACTGAGTTAGAAAACAAGTTTTACATCTCCCATTTTCCCAAACGGGTAGCCGTGCTGGCGGTTGAAGATATCCATAAAATCAACCTGAAAGCGAAGATAGGCTGCTTAATTTTAGATGAAGCCCATCACATCGCAGCAATGGCAACCTCTAAGGATGCAGCAGTGCGCCAGCGTTTTGAGACTTGCAAAAATATTGCCCATAAGAGCGATCGCTTACTTTTATTATCCGCCACTCCTGTTCTCAATCATGAGCAAGATTTTCTGGCAATGTTGCACTTGCTGGACCCGACAACCTATAAACTTGATGATTTAGCAGGTTTTCGTGCCAAAGTTGAAAGCCGTCAGGAAATTGGTAGACTTCTGCTTTCTTTTAAAGAAGGTGCGGAGCCTCTTGTTCTCAAAAGCAACTTGCAGCAATTGCGAAATCTCTTTGCTGAGGATAAGTATTTACTGAAGCTGGCGGATGATTTAGAAAATTGTTTACAAGCAAATTCTAGTAACCAAGAGCAAATCGTCCAAGGGATTCGCACTCACGTCAGCGATACCTATCGACTACATCGGCGAATGCTTCGCAACCGTCGCGCTGCGGTGGAAGATGTGATATTTGACCGCAATTTTACGCCGAAAGAAGAGTATGATTTAGACGAGCGATCGCTTGATATCCACGAACTGATCAATCAATGGCGTAGTGTTGCTCCCCATGAATTGGAGTATCAGCGAATTTTTCTGCTGTTATTCCTAGCTGCTGGTACTTGGTTAGGCATTTTAGAGCAGGTAATTGCCGCCCGGTTAACTGGTAAACCTCATGCTAAACTCATCCAGGAGTTTAAAGAAGATGATATTCGCCTATTAACTACAACTCCCAAATTCTCAGGGGAAGAAGAGATTCTGCAATCCTTACTAAAAGTTATTCGTCAACCTCAAGAGGACGGAGAACGGACGGAGAATTTGAAAACTGTGCTGCTGAATCAGCTAGGTACTTACTTCAAAATTCCCGCAAACATTCGGAAGAATCAAAACGAATTCCTAACGAGAATACAGCAGAGAATTCGCAGGCCAATTACTGGCGATATTCTACCCAAATTTATTGTATTTACCAGTTTTGGGCAAACTTGTGCCGAAATTGTCCGGTATTTGTCTAATACCTTTGGTGCAGAGACAGTAGCCAGCCATCAATTTGGAGAATCACCAGATAAGGTTGAGGAAGGCATAAATAGGTTCAAGAATAACCCAAACTGCTTTATTCTAGTATGCGATCGCTCTGGAGAAGAAGGACGTAACCTCCAGTTTGCCGACTGGTTAATTCATTTTGACCTTCCTTGGTCGCCTAATCAATTAGAACAGAGAATTGGCAGACTTGACCGCATTGGCAGCAAAATTGGCATCCAATCCTGTGCCTTAATTGGCCCCTATTTGCCAGATAGCCCTCACAATGCTTGGTATAAAGTATTAAAAGATGGGTTTGGTATTTTCCAACAATCAATTGCCAGTCTCCAGTTTTATGTGGATGAAAAACTTGCAGAATTAGAAACAGTTTTGTTTCAATCAAGTGCGGCTGGATTGTTAGAGATGATTGAGCCAATTCAGTCGCAAATTGAAGCGGAAATAGTGAAAATTAGCGAACAAAATACTCTAGATGAAATTGACGCTAATGATGAAATTGCAACCCAGTATTTTCAAGATTTAGATAATTACGATGCTTGTCATTTAGAAATTAAGCGAGCAATTGAAGGCTGGATTTGTGACGCGCTGGGATTCAGGGGACAAAATAACCCAGATTCATCAGAGATGCGACGTTATCAACCGACAACGCGGACCTTAGTTCCCATAAATGAGTTAAAAAACCGTTTTGCTGATAGTTCTTTAGACCAATTTGGTACTTATAATCGCCGGGTAGCAAATCAGAATTCTGGGATAAAACTCTTTCGGATTGGGGAAGGATTTGTAGAAGCACTCTTGAATTATATAAACTGGGATGACCGAGGTGAAGCCTTTGCCATGTGGCGCACTGATGCATCTTGGGATGCTAAAGAAGGGATGGAGTGGTTCGGTTTCCAATGTAATTATGTAGTGGAGGTAAATTTAAGAATTGCCAAACAAGTTTTAATCGATTACAAACTAGATAATTCTCAATTCAAAAACTTGCAGCGACGTGTTGATGCTTTATTTCCGCCAATTATAGAAACTATCTATGTTGATGGTCGCAACGAGCAAATACGTGTTGTTGAGGATAGAGCAATCTTAAGTATTCTGCAACGTCCATATAAAGATAAAAACAATAATCAAGGACGAGATTACAATCTAGCAAAAGAACGCTTAGGAATTATTGATGATTTTGTTGACTCTAGTAAATGGCAAAATTTTTGCTATCAAGTGCGTAACACTTCTTCGGAATTACTCTCCAATCGTCCCGATTTTATTGAATTGTGCCAAAGTTCTGCTACTGTTGCTGAAAAGAAATTAGACAATCGAGTAGAACAATTACGCCTACGTCTAAACCAGCAAAGTTGGGATAATGCATTAGCTGAAGAATTAAAAATAGAAACGGCTTTAAATGTAGCCATTCTAGAGGGAATTCGCCAGCCGCTTCTGAGGCTTGATTCTGTGGGTTTCATTATTGTATCTGGGCGATCGCTTGTGCAATTTGAGTAATATTATGTGCGGTTAAATAGCCTTTTCGTCATAAATACGCTATTCGGGTTATAAATGTAGTCAGCGAAGGCGCCGCAATACTCGAACCCGTACCGTGTGTACAAGGCTCGTGCTAAGGCGAACTCTGGAATTGCCCCTGTTTCCAAATTCAGACGATCATAACCACGCTGTTCAGCTTCTTTGATGATGTGTTCAAAAATCTTCGAGGCGACACCCCTACGACGATGAGCCTTAGCGGTACGCATTGATTTGACTTCACCACTTTTTGAAGAAAGTTCTTTCAATGCCCCGCATCCGAGTAATTCATCCCCCTCCCAAGCCGAAAAGAAAATAATATTGGGTGAGCGCAATGCCTCTAAATCATAAGCATGAACGCTTCCAGGCGGAGTAATCTCATGCATACTTTCGAGATGTTCCTGTATAAAATCAGCGATCTTTTTACCTGTCAGGTCATCTTGGCGAATTTGCAATCGACTCATCTCCTTAATTTGCTAGAGAATTCTACTCGCTTAGGGGTATAGAGAATCTCGCGTCTGAGACGAAAGTTTTTATTGCGATAAGGTTATGTCTAGGTAATGTAATACATTTTCCAGTTCTGTCAATTGAACGTTGCGGTCGAATAGGAGCGATCGCGGTAGAAGAGGCTTGATAATTAACCATTCGGCATCGCTTAAACCACTTGGGTATAGTTTGCAATGCGGATTCAAGGGTCGCGGGTAGACGGCTCATCGACAACAAAATAACTATACTCGATTTAGCCTATAACGTGAGTAAAGCCAGATTTAGTTCTGTTTAGACTTTCTTTACGAATTAGATATCAGGACAGGTTATGACTATTCTCCACGCATTAATAAACGGTAAAGAAGCATTCGGCTAAGTTCATTCTGTTTATCCATTTCCAGAAGGATTATATCTCCATTTTTGAAAATAACTTGAAAGTATTTAGCATCAAGGTAATCGTCATTGTTTTTACCTTCATCCGCTACTTTTGTTTCCTGGATTTCTTTATACTTTAGGTAATATATATTGTCTTCTACGTCTATAACGTTAAATACTATCATCGTCCTTGATTGCTTTTCAGTTAAAGGTTACAATCTTGAGAATAAGTCGTAGAGTAACTCTAAGTCTGTACCAATTTGTTCAAAAGTAAATAACTTCTGGTGATGCAGAATTAGAACTTTTCACAATTTTTACTGGAGTTGAGCAAATTCTCCAGGCAATAAATAGCTCAAATGCCTTTACAGTAAGCGTTGTAAGGGCTTTTATTTAGAGTCAATCACTCTCTTTGTTTTAAGTTTTGGATGATGATTTTTTAACAAGCGCTCAAGAAATGGACTTCCAGAAAATAAAATAGACAAATATTTGACTGGTTTCAACTTTTAAAACATCCTCTAAGATAAATAGACCACGCGGTAGGGGCACAGCATTGCTCATTGGTATCAACTTAAGCCCAAACCCTTTTCAAACCTAATTTCCAGCCAGAGACTGAAAATGTTGCTTATTGGGCTGCTGCCGCAAGTAAACGTAAGAGCGTCTTCAAAGAAGATATGGATGCTACTCAACTAGCTGCGTTGATTATCATTGGTAGTCCTATTCCGAAAGGAACTTGTTCGATAGCTGTTATTACACAGATTCAGCAAGGTGGTTTACCACCGTAAGATGTCATAGATTCCAGTCACATATAGAGAGCGCGTAGGGCTGGGAAACTGAGATAAAATTAATTATATTTTTGACTTTACCGGAAAAATAAGTAAGTATTAACACTAGTGATACTGAAACCAAGTGATTATACTAAAAGTCGAAAATGAAACGTTCAAATCGCCTTGCTTGGATGGGAGCGATCGCACTCGCAGCGATCGTTTTACTTAGTTTGCTCGCCGCTCCCAATAATACTAAACTTAACACTGGCTCTACATATAACCGCGCCTCTGATGGCTATGGTGCTTGGTATGCTTTTATGCAACAGCAGGGAATTTCTATCAAGCGCTGGCAAAAGCCTTTTAGTGATATTCAAGAAAACAGCCCACTCACCATCCTACAGGTAGGCGGCTATCCAAGGGAGACGACACTGGATAGTCAAGAGCGTGAATGGGTAGAAAAAGGGAATACTTTGATAATTTTGGGTGCAGGGGCGCGGGTTACAGAAGCAGAGTTTAGCACTATGCAGAAATCTCTCCAAGGTGATATCAAAATTGATACACGTAGACGATATCAGAAAGCTAACTCCAAGCAAGTTGATTTAGGCGATCGCTTTGGTGCTGTTGTCTGGGAAGAAAATTACAAAAAGGGAAAGGTGATTTTTTCTACCACTCCTTATTTAGCCGCCAACGCCTACCAAGATTATTTAAGTAATTTCAAGTATCTAGCGAGTTTAGTAACGGAAAAAGGTAACACAGTATTTGTCGATGAATACATCCACGGCTATAAAGATGCCGATGTCAGGAAGAAAGAAAGCGAAGGAGATTTATCTAGCTTTTTTACAAAAACTCCCTTATTTCCAATATTAGTGCAAGCAATTATCCTGCTATTGGTGCTAATTTGGGCGCAGAATCGCCGCTTTGGCAAGCCAGTAGCTTTAGATACACCAGTTGTAGATAACAGCGAGGCATACATCCAAGCTTTAGCCGGAGTCTTGCAGAAAGCTGATACCACCGACTTTGTTGTGCAGATGGTGGGTAAACAAGAACAACTACAACTCCAAAAAGCCTTGGGATTAGGGCAAGTACTTTTAGAACGTCAAGCCTTGATCAATTTCTGGATAGAAAAAACAGGTGCAAGTGCAGCAGAACTAGATGCAGTTTTAAAGCTACAATCTCGCAAAGAACCCATCAGTGAACGAGAGCTGTTAAGCTGGTTGGGGAAATGGCGAAGCATCAGGCTAATTCGTAATTCGTAATGACGCTCGCGGACTCGCTACCGCTACGCTAACATAATTCGTAATTAATTTTTTGGAATTAAGCATAATATTTCTGCGTTAGTTATTTATCAATAAAAAAATATGAGTGAAACCCATCCTATCTTAATTCGCCTTGGTCAAGGTCTTAATCAAGTAGTTGTCGGACAATCTAGCCTAATACAACAGCTTTTAGTGGCACTGTTAGCGGGTGGACACGTAATTTTGGAAGGAGTACCGGGAACTGGGAAAACTCTCCTAGTAAAAGTGTTGGCGCAGTTAATCGAAGGGGAGTTTCGCCGGATTCAACTAACACCAGATGTCTTACCTTCAGATATTACTGGCACAAATATTTTTGACTTGAATAGCCGCAATTTCACTTTGAAAAAAGGACCAATATTTACCGAAGTGCTGCTAGCAGACGAAATCAATCGTACTCCTCCCAAGACACAAGCGGCGCTACTGGAAGCGATGGAAGAGATGCAGGTAACGCTGGATGGTGAAAGTTTACCCTTACCAGATTTATTTTGGGTGATTGCAACTCAAAATCCCCTGGAATTTGAGGGGACTTATCCCTTACCAGAGGCGCAGTTGGACAGATTTTTATTTAAGCTGGTGGTAGATTACCCCGATCAAGCTGCTGAAAAGCAAATGTTACTCAATCGTCAGGCGGGGTTTGCAGCAAGGCGTTTGGATATTAGCCGTTTAAAACCAATAGCAACAGTCGCCGAGATTTTGCAAGCACGAGAAGCAGTCAAAGAAGTTAAAGTATCAGAAGCGATCGTTGATTATTTGTTGGCGTTGGTGAGAACATCGCGTCAATATCCTGATTTAACTTTGGGCGCATCACCTCGCGCTGCCGGTGCTTGGTTGCAGACATCTCAAGCCCTAGCGTGGTTAGCTGCAAGAGATTTTGTAACGCCAGATGATGTGAAAGCAGTTGCATCGCCACTGCTACGTCATCGCCTCATTTTGAAACCAGAAGCAATGCTGGATGGTTTACAAATGGATGCGGTAATTGCGTCGGTAATTAATCAAGTACCAGTTCCAAGATGAAAAAATTCTTTGTAAGGCTATACAAGTAAAATCCGCGCCCAGAGTTGTCTCATTGGGCTAAAAAACTCAAGGCACATAAAAATATCAATGTGAAGAATGTGGTTTTAACTACGCTATTCCATTAAATTAGTAAGATAAACTTGCCGTATGTATGTCATCAAACTACTGACTTTCATCTAGTAACAAAAAAGGCAGAACTCATGACCAAAGAAGTAGTGAAAGTAATATTATGGGAAGAAAATCAAAAAGATTTTCTCAAAAAGTTCTACGATCTCCAATTTACTCCCAGAGTAGGAGAAGAAGTTTACCTAAAAAAGGAAAGATGGAAAGTAACCAGAGTTGAGCATGATTTAGAAATTAGTGAGATTAATGTCTACATGGAATTAATCAAAAAAGCCAAGCAGGACAAATCATCTAATTCATAAATAAAATTAAATACACTCAACTATCAGAAAAGGGAGGTTATTAGCCTCCCTCAATTCTTACAATAATATACTCGGCGATTAAAAATCGCGGCTACACAAACTAAGTTTGCCTACGCGGACTCCAGGAATTTGAAACCCACCGAGGTGGGTTTTGTCTGTATAGCCACAAATTCCATTCGCCAGGGCTTTTTTAAACTTTTTACAAACGAGTTCTTTTTAATGCAATAGATAACTGGCGTAATCGTTCGCTAACTTCTAGGTTTGACTCTTGTGACTTCAAGTTATACGGTATTTCAGCCAATAAAAGTGGATTTTCTTGCAACCATTCATTAAAAGCTACTCCTGTCCAAGTACCTTCTTTATCTCTAAAACTATCAATTAAACCCTTGAGTTCCTGAATACAGAATGACTCAAATCCAGCAGCCTCAAAAATTGCATAACGCAAATATTCTTCAAAGGCATTAATATCATTTTCAACTTCAAAAATTACAGCTTCTTGGGGAGGTCTGAAGTCATTAGCAACATCTATTCCTATTTGTGTTGCTACTCTTGTTATTCCTAGTACTTGTTGACGAATTCCAGGGTTAAAAATTAAATCAGAACCATATTTTACATATCTTTTCAGAACTCTAAAAGCAGGTTCTTCACCACTATAGTAGTTATCAATAATTTCAATATCCACTCCCAGGCTTTTGATTATTTTATTACGAGTATCACTGTTAACTGGCCCACGAATTAGTGTTTCTGCCACTGGACGTGCAAATCGTAAAAATAATACACTTAAACTATTTTCTAGTTTAGATAAAAAATAATCCTCTGAATTTTCAATTAGTCTGGCTTTTACTTGACTACTTCCCCATAATAAACTTGTCATATATTCAACTAATTTTAATGCTTCATCCTTTAGCTCTAGAGCAAGTTGATGGGCAATTGAAGATAAAACTTTAGTAATATCACCGTACAAGTCATCACGCCAAGCAAAGTTAGCTCTCATGCGGTCAAACTCTGGATTTGAGTTAGCAAGAAAAATAGTATCTCTCTTTCTAAATGTTTCCTCCCTTAGTTGATTCATTTCGTTTTCAACGATTTGTATATATCGTTCTCGAAATTTTTCTATTTGGGTTAAGGAGTTAGCAGCTAAAGTATCTAATGGTTTGTTAACAACAGAAAATTCATAGTATTTTTGTAAGTCTGCTTTAATTTTTTCCCATTTTTGATTCCACCATTCTGTAAATAAAACACGTCTATTGTTTTCTTCAAATAGCTTTGCTTCTTCGGGATTTTCTGGATATTTTTTACTTACTATAGTATAAATATTTTCAGAATTACTTAGGATTTTACTGATAGATATCTCACACCTTTTCTTTAATATAGATACACGTTCAGTGTTGATATAGTTAAATATTTTGTCTTTTATTTCTGGAATGCCAGTGCCATTTCTATTTAGACTTTTTTCATCAGAGATTCCAGTTAATCTCTGCAACTGAGCTTGAATGTTACTTGCATCTCCAATCTCTAATTTAGTCTGTTCTCCAGCTAAACCATTCAAAATGAGATATGCTCCTGCTGAACCATGTACAATGCGATCGCGTGGAAGTTTTGCACGTCTTTCCCAGTCTTGAGATGCTTCTTCAATATGTGTTGTAAGCGCCTCTGCACTACCTATGGAATCAATTCGACTTAAAAACACAAAAAGCTTGTCAGCAACGGTGACGTTTTTATCGCCAAGTTCTGTAAATTTTATTATTTCCAGTTCCTTCTCTCTAAGGCTAGTAAAACGCTGTACCAATATCACAGCATCACAGTCTGACAGCATTTCTTGTGCTTCGTCAACGTGCTTTGCTAAACCTGAATCCAAACCCGGAACATCATAAAAAACGATACCTTCAGCCTGAGCAAGTTTGTTAGTATAAAGTCTAGCTTCTAAAACAGCATGAGCATATTTTTCATCTGCTACATATTTCTTTAGTGGTTCTCTAATATCTTCCAGTCTAGTAAATGGAAAAGTAAGATTACCTTCTCTTTTTACCTGTTGTAAAGTTATTTCGTTTGCTCGAATAGTTTTGAGGTCTTCTTGCGCCCCTGCTTTTTCAAGTTCTTTTAGTAAGTTGATAAACTGATCTTCGGTTCTCGCTTGTACTTCAAGTCTTTGTTCAGACTCATTTTCAACTGAATAAATTTGTGTTGTTGTAAATGTACATCTTCCTCCTTTCGCTGGGAGTAAATCACATTCTAACCAAGCATTAATAAAAGTGCTTTTTCCTGCTTTCTCTAAACCCACAACAGCAATACGAAACTCGCGTTTTTTGAGTCTTTCAAGTTGACGACGAGTTGGTTCTGCTTCTTGCAAAAGTACCTCTTTTAATTGATGAGGAACTTCTGCTTGGGGTAGCATAGCCAAATTAATCGCGTGTCGCTGCACATTTAGAGCATCGCTAAGACGAGTCTCATAGTAAGAAGAAGCAGTTTGCCAATCCATTTGTAGATTCCTTAAACGCGGTTAAATTTTTCTAAACCAGATAGATTTCTGAGACAAGCTAATTGTTTAACAACGCCTTGTCCATGAGATGGTAGATTTCTCTTTAAAATATAAGGGACTTTTTTACCAATCATTTCTTGCCCTTCATCGATATAAATTTTTACATAAACTTCTAGGTTACTATTAGTTGGAATATCTTCATCTGTTATTTCTGGATGCAGCTGGTTTGAGTCAGGTTCTTCTGTGCATACAAAATATGAGGCAGCATCTATGAGTTTTTCTATGTCAGAGACATTTATTTGATCATTTTTTATTAAATTACCAATCGCATTTGCTGACACAACAAGACATAAAGCTGCGGTAAGGGATTTTCGAGGCGGAGTTACTGACTGTTGAGAGGGGGGTGCTAGTTGTAAATTTCTTGCTTTGTTTCCTCTTTCTTGTGTTGCCTTTTGTTCCTTTATATATTCGAGATATTTTACGCAGGAATAAGCCCCAGCAAGGGTACAAGCTATTACCACAATCCAAAATAGTTCCCTTTCTGGATCGTGTCTGAGCAGATTGATTGGATTAAATGAATCGTTTGGATTACTTATTACACCATCAACAATTCTCTTATCCTCATCCAGTGTTGCATAACTTTCGATACCAAAATAATTACAAATATTTTTAGCTTTAGAACCTGGTTGTTCTGCATAAAGTATTATGTGCATTACATCATATAGAACACCCCGCCCCTGATTTGTTATTTGAGGAGATACCTGTTCAAAAATTTGATTATACACAATTACGAGTTGATTATTTACCACTAGATTTTAAGGCTCCTCTTTTAAGAACATTTTTAAGCTAGAAAATTCTTCTGCAAGGTATTGAGCTTTTTTTTGCATAGGTTGCCAAACGTTTCTTTGCTTTTCATAATCTAAAGTTATTTCTTGGTTAGCTTTATCAAGTCTGGCTTGATAACGGTCAATAATCTCATTCTGGGTTTTGTCTACATTTTTTTTTAGACTTCCAATTTGTTCTATTAACCAGTGTGCAATTTGATTTACTATTTTTAATTCTTCCTCTTTCCCCTGAAGTATCCAACCTGTGAGTAAATCTTCTACACTGGGAATTTTAGCATTATCGCTAGAACGTGTTTTATATTCAGTTTCATAAATTGTTTTTTTCCCTATCCATAATGTATACCAAGTTCTTTCTTCTCTTGTAACCTGTATCGCCTCCTGCCAAGTGCCTTGGTTAATAGGAAAGCCTGCTTGAAAACGAAAGTTAAATGTGGGTTGACTCTCAACTTTACTGAGTTGGGATTCAGGAAACTTGATTGCTATATTAGGTGCAATATCATTTGCTCCCTTTTCGATATGAGACAAATCGCAATTGAAAAGTTCTACCACTGCTTGATACATTCTCTTTAATTCTTGATTAGAAATTTGCTTTAATACATCCTCCATCACAATATTCAAATGAATAGCTAATTCATTTAACTCTTCATTTATTTGTTTAAGTTTATTTTTCTCTGCGTCTGTTCGTGCTTCCATTGTTTTACCTTCTTTAGCATCGGAAGCTGTGTAGCCTAAGTTCACTAGTCGGTTTAAGTTTCTTTCTAGCAAATTGACATTTAAAGTATTTGCTTTTTTTAAATTTGGACTGTCTAAGTCTACCCTTCCACTTTCTAAAGATTTTGCAACTGATTCTAGTATTTGGTTTATCCCCTGACCTAATTCCCGTCGCCATCCATAAAGTGGATATAATTTTTCTCCTAATGAATTATAAGGTTCTACAACCTTGAGTTCCAAAATTGTTGATTCGAGATACCGCACAGGATCATCTTCTGACTCTTCTGCTATAACTTGTTTAATTTTTGTATCTATTCTTTCAAAAGGTTCTATTAAATTTTTATCACTAATTTCAAGAAAACGTTCAATTGCTGACCTAATATATGAAATATTATCGCATTCTTGTTGATAGCATTTCTCCGAACTATTAAGAATAGCTGTTGTTGTTTGTGTAGCCCATTCTGTTATGGCATTTCCAGCAGCAACATTAAAACCTTCTATAATTTGCGGTATTACTAACTGTGGAAAATTTTTAGTAATATGGTCTTTTAAATTATGCTGGAATTCTTCAGCATAAGATTTTTGCCATAATGCTTCAGCAACCCTGTTTCTGTCGTGCCTAGACCATTTTTGTGTGTTACGTGGCAAGTCTTCTAATATATCTTGGATTAATCCATTAAAATTGTTATCCGCTTTTTTACACGCATCAACACTGTATATATCATCATTATTTTGTATCTGAAGGGATAACAGAGCAGGCCATGTACTAAGTTTTACTACTTGTAAATTCTCAATATCTTCTGTATGTTCTTTTAATTGTTCAGTTAGTTCATTTTTAATATCACGTATAGCCTTTTCAACAAACCGGTTTTCTGTTTCTGGCCAGTTTCTATCTGCTCGAAAAACGTCAATTCGATTAAGAATAAAAAGCATCCGCGCAGGAGAACCACCTAAATCTTTTACCTGCTGTACAACTTCTTGCAACAAACTTTTTACTTTCTGTGAATCCGTTTCAGCACTGTTGTATGTCACTATACACAAAGCTTCACGACACTGTTTAATGATATTGGCGTTACCTTCATCACCCACATACGCCAAACCAGGTAAATCCAAAATTCTTACCCTTGTGCTGTGTGGTAGTTCCAGCTTAGATTCTTTTAAAAGCCTGAAGGGGTAAAAGATTGTAGATTGTGGACAAGCTAAATTCGGTTGTGTTTCTCTATTTTCGATGTAACTTATCATCGCTTGGTACAGACGCTGATAAATCTTCTCTTCAGTAATACCTCTCCATTCCCCACACTCCCACAATGCTCCTGGTGTTTCATGGATGATGAGAGACTTTTCCTTACTGTACTCAATAGTGACTGCCCCAGCACTCATTTCACTTACTGCTACCGGGACAATTTCGGCTCCGCATAGCAAATTCACGAGAGTACTTTTACCGCTACTAGTAGTTCCTGTAGTAGCAAGGGTGAGAGTGGGATTGCGAAGCTCATGAACCAGCTTGCTTAAAGCTTCCTCTAATTTACTGGAAAGTTCTTGCATCTCCGGCTGATATGTATCTGGTAAATGCTCGGAAATTTCTGTGTAAAAGTTATTCCAGTATTTAGCAAGGAGTTTCGCTTTTACTTCTACGTCTTCAAATATTTTGTATACTTTATCACTCATATTTATGTGTTTATGCTGTGTTCGCCCAATTATAAGCAATAGAAAAAATTAATGTCTTTTTATACATTAATTTTTTTTAATATTCGGTAATAAGAAGACTAACCGCGCTCGCACAAGTAGTACATAGCACTGGCTCAAAGAACGCTTACGGTATAGCTTTTTCAGCTTTGATACCACAAGCATTTTTTACTTTTGATTTATTAAAATCATTAAAAATGATGCGCCAAATCCTTAATGCTCAATGCCCTATTCGCAGTCTTGCCCGTGACAATAAACTATAAAAGTCAAAAAGCTTGAACAAAGACCGATCGCAACATTGAGCAGGAACTAGCTAAAAAATAGCGAGCGCACTCCAGCAAATACTATGAGAGTACAACACTAGTTGTACCTCCAGAGGTTGATAAAATGAAACGAACACTCTATATTCCTGATGAGTTGTGGAAACAACTTGACCAATACTTAAAAGATCACCCAGAGCAAAACCCATCAAGTGTTATACAGGCAGCATTGGCAGAAAAGTTACACTCCAAAAATGGTTCAAGGTTACTATTCCTGGCAGGAATCGTGGAAAATGCTCCTCCAGACGCTTCATTACACAGGTAAGTTGAAACATTGTCAGCTTGAGCTATGGTATCTAATGCCCCACACCCAATCTTGTCTGTAACGATACACTATAAAAGTAAAGAAATGTAAATGAATTAAATTTTGCAACCGTGGAAAATATCACATTGGGGCAAAATGGCCCAGTTGTTACACCCTTGTGCATAGGCACTTGGGCTTGGGGTGATAAACTATTTTGGAATTATGGCAACAGCTACGGCCCAGAACAGTTACAAGAAGCCTTTACAGCAGCCTTAGAAGCTGGTGTTACCTTCTTTGATAGTGCCGAAGTCTACGGAATGGGACTATCAGAGAAATTTTTGGGACAATTTTTGCAACAGACACAACAACCTGTACAAATCGCCACAAAATTTGGCCCCCTACCGTGGCGATTTACAGCCCAATCCGTCTCTGATGCTTTAACTCAAAGCCTCAAACGCCTACAATTACAGCAAATCGCCCTGTACCAAGTGCATTGGCCTTTTGCCTTCTTTTTAAGTCAAAAAACCTTGATGAATGCCCTAGCGGATGAAGTGAAGCTCGGCAGAATTGCCGCAGTCGGTGTGAGTAATTACTCAGCAGAGCAAATGCGAGACGCGCATCAAATATTGGCAGCCCGTGGAGTGCCTTTGGCTGTGAACCAAGTACGCTATTCTTTACTCAGTCGCCAAATTGAAAGCCAAGGTATTCTGGCAACTGCCCGTGATTTAGGTGTGACTATTTTGGCTTATAGTCCTCTAGCACAAGGATTACTCACTGGCAAGTACAGTCTTGATGGTGCTGAAACCCCCAGTGGTGCTAGGAAAATAGACTCGCGATTTAAGAAAGAAGGTCTGCAAAAAATTGCCCCAGTCATATCTTTGCTACGCAACTTCGGGGAAAAATACGATCGCACTACTGCTCAAGTTGCTCTCAACTGGTTAATTGCTCAGGGTAACGTTATTCCCATTGCTGGGGTGAAGACAGCCGAACAAGTGCGGCAAAATGCTGGTGCTTTGGGCTGGAGATTGAGCGATGATGAAATTGGGCAGTTAGAACTAGTTAGTCGTCCTTGGCTGTAATATTTCTAAACTACTCAAACACAGGAGGCCAAATTTCTGACACTACTAACTCCCAACCTGGTAATAAGTCTGGTAGTGTCAGTTTGTCGTTGTCCTGCAAAACTATTGGTTCTTGGTTGAGTCGATAAACGGTGAGCGTCAATTTGTCAGGAGCAATCAAAATACCAACCGTAGCTCCGAGTTGTAAGAATAGCTGAATCTTTTCAACCAATGGTTTGATGCGGTCTGACTTAGATTTTATTTCTACCATCAAGTCAGGCACCAGCTCCACAAAGTCGCGCTTGCTTGTTTTCAGTCTATCAGCACGAACAAAAGACACATCGGGAGCTCGGAGATTTCGTTTTTCGTTATCAGCTTCTTTGCCGTTTTCAGTTTCTAAGGTAGGCAAAATGAAACCCGCGCTAGAACCAGTTACCCGTCCTAGTCTCTGTGGGCGTACCCAATTACCCATCTGCCGTGCAAACTCTATACCTATTTCTTCTGACTCATAATCTGATGGGCCCATAACAAGTATATTTCCGTCTACTAGCTCCATCTGCCATTCTGGATGCTCTGCTTGCAGTTGCTCTAAGTCTGGAATAGTGAACATAAGACCACGAAGAATGCATCTTTAATTGATCTTCCTACAAACCAATACGCTTGGGTTATCCCTAAAAACCTTAAGTTGCGTAGGTTGGGTTGAGGAACGAAACCCAACAATTAACGCTTAATATTGGGTTTCACTTCGTTCAACCCAACCTACAATTATCCTTAACTGAACTGTATTGTCCTATAAATTGGTAGAAAAAGTTACCCAAAAAGCCAAAAAGTCAAGAGCCAAAGTCAAAATATTGACTCTTAACTCTCAACTCTCCCATTTTAGATTTGGATTTTGGATTCAAGAAAAAATCTAAAAATCTAAAATCCAAAATTGATTAACTTCTAACTGTTGACTAAGATGCTGATTCCCTAGCTGTAGGTGAACCTAGCTTTTTACTAGGAGATGCAGAAGACTCGTGTCCACTTGTCCGCAGTTTTGGCTTAGGAGAAGCATGTCTTTCTTCTCCATTGCTGCTATCTGATTTCCACGCAGAACGGGGGCGATCGCTGGAAGATTCACGACGCTTGCCCAGTCTGGGTTTGGGAGCGGAAGATTCCTCTTGGGGAATTTCCACATCTGAGTTCAACCAAGCGGGACGAGTTTGATCGTAAGCGATTTGCAGTGCAGCTGCGGCGATCGCCTGAGCATCGTATTCTTCAATCAGTTCGCTGACAATTGGCAAGAATGAAGCCAAACGCTCACCTGTCAAAGCTTCTCGCACCAGTTCTTGCAATTTCAGAATGTGTTTTGCTTCAATCTGGGCGCGTGTGGGAATTGTCAGCACTTGCCAATTTTGGCGGTTATGACGTTCAAATGTTTGCTGCTTGCGCCGCTCAAATGGTTGTACTAAAGAAATTGCTGTTCCTTCTTTACCAGCACGACCAGTACGACCAATGCGATGGACGTAAGTTTCTACGCTATCGGGTAAGTCGTAGTTGATCACATGAGAGAGTTGATCGACATCTAACCCTCGTGCTGCAATATCAGTTGCTACCACCCAGCGGACTTGACGGTTACGGAATCTGACTAATAACCGTTCCCGCGCTTGTTGGGACAAGTCACCGTGGTATTCATCGACACTATGACCAGCAGATTGCAACTGACTGGTAAGTTCTGCGGCTGTGCGTCTGGTGCGGACAAAAATTAAAGCTGTTTCTGGATCTTCCATTTCCAGAATCGGCTGTAAAGCTTTGGCTTTTGTCCAGTGGCGGGGGATCAGATAAGCTACCTGATTAATCTTGTTGGGAGCGGCTTTTGGCTGCTCAACGGTGACTGTCGCCGGCGATCGCAAGAACTTGTTCACCAACATCCGAATTGATGGTGGCATTGTTGCCGAGAATAAAGCTGTTTGGCGATCTACGGGCGCTTGGGAGAGGATTTTCACCACATCGTCAATAAAGCCCATGCTCAACATTTCATCAGCTTCATCTAACACAAACCACTTCACTTGATCGAGCTTTAAACAGCCGCGATCTAGCAAATCTATCACCCGTCCTGGTGTGCCCACGACCATGTGAACGCCACGTCTGAGTTGTAACATTTGGCGGTCAATTGATTGACCACCGTAGATTGCTAACACCCGCAATCCTTCATCGCCGATGAACTGAGCGATCGCATCGTGAACTTGCATTGCTAATTCACGAGTTGGTGTTAAAACTATGGCTTGCACGGCTTTTTGATTAATATCTAGCCGCTCTAAAATTGGCAGTGAAAATGCTGCGGTTTTGCCTGTTCCAGTTTGAGATTGGCCTACCACATCACGACCAGCTAGCAATTGGGGAATTGCCTGTACTTGAATGTTAGTCGGTTCGGTAAAACCGATTTTTTCTAGTTGTTCGACACGTTCTTGGGAAATGCCTAATTCTTGAAATGAAAGAGTCATTAATTCTCCTAAATTTTTTGTAAGGATTTTTGGATTAGTCATTAGTCATTAGTTATTAGT
The DNA here is from genome assembly GCF_036919555.1 of Nostoc sp. Taxonomy (GTDB): domain Bacteria; phylum Cyanobacteriota; class Cyanobacteriia; order Cyanobacteriales; family Nostocaceae; genus Nostoc. Next base: position 149,901 of record NZ_JBALCS010000039.1, on the reverse strand, counting down.
CATTAGTCATTAGTTAGCCAGCAGAGTCTTAGAGGAAACCCTCCATGAGGAAATACCTCACCAGAAGGGCGAACCCGTAAGGGTCATTTGACAAAAGACAAATGACAATTTAGTTATTGACTACTTGACCATAGAGGTCGTATGTATCAGCGTGGTGAATCGCTATTGGCACGATGGTTCCTAACTTTGCGTGACCTTTGACATATACCAGACCATCGACCTCTGGGGAAAATCTACCTGAACGACCGATTAATTCACCACTTTCAGGATTTTCTTGCTCAATCAGGACATCAACTATTTTGCCTACTTCCTGTTGATTTTTCTTTTGGGAAATCGGTTGCTGGAGTTCCATAAGTTGGTATTGGCGCTCATCCATCACCACTTGGGGCAACTGATTTGGTAGCTTGTAAGCTGGGGTTCCTTCCTCAGAGGAAAAGGTGAAGACACCAACATGGTCGAATTCATGCCGTTGAACAAACTCTAGTAGATGTTCAAAATGCTCGCTTGTTTCTCCTGGGAAACCAACAATAAATGTTGTCCGCAATACGGCTGTTGGTAGCGCCGTTTTGATGCGATTTATAATCCCATCATTTACACGTCCTTGCCAAGGACGATTCATCGCGCGGAGGATCTCTGGATGAGAATGCTGCAAGGGCAAATCCAGATAAGGCAAGACGTTGGGTGTTTCTTGGATCGCCGCGATCACATCTGGGGTCAGTCCCGTGGGATAAGCGTAATGCATTCTGATCCACGGTATATCTACTTTCCCCAAAGCGCGAAGTAATTCAGCTAATTTTGGCTGACCGTAAATATCTAGACCGTAATTAGTGGTGATTTGGGAAATTAGAATAATTTCCTTTACCCCTTGACTAACTAACTGCTCCGCTTCGGCGACTATAGATTCAATAGTACGCGATCGCTGGTTCCCTCGAAGATGAGGAATTATACAAAATGCACAACGATAATCACATCCTTCCGCAACCCGCAGGTAAGCTACGCCCTCGGTTGTCGTGCGATAGCGCGGTGTAGTTTCGTCGGCAATGTAGGTTGGTTCAATACTAACCTGTTTGACCCGCTCGCCTTGTTCTACACGCTCAATTACATTTACAATTTTGTGATAATCGCCAGTACCCACAACTGCGACTGCTTCTGGCAACTCCTCCAAAAGTTGTTCTTGGAAGTGTTGCGCCATACAGCCAGTGATTACGATTTTTTTGTTTGCCTCTGCCAGTTCTACCAAAGTTCTGACAGATTCAAGTCTCGCTGCTTCAATAAAACTACATGTATTAACAATAACGTAATCTGCTAACTCTTCGTTTGTATCTACACCGTAGCCTGCTTCTACAAGCAGTCCTAGCATATGTTCTGTATCAATTCGATTTTTCTCGCAGCCCAGGTGAGAAATGGCAATTGTTGGCTTGTCACCCATATTTTGAAAATATCATCATTTTTTTCTTGTAGTCAAACATTCTGGCGCTAACTTTGCTTTTTTGCTATCAGAATCCTCATCAAAACAGTACAGTGGCAAATTCCCACTGTCAGCAACTGTCCGTCAACTTATGACCCTATCAATTATAAAAATAGAGGTCATGTTATGATATTCCTATCAATCTGTTCCCCAGGGTAAATTGAAGTGTCTTTGGGTACATTTGACACTTGTAATGTTTTTTAACAGTTCGCCTATTGGTATTTTACATTACCGCAGCGTGTGCGTTGTTAACCTACCCATCGGGGAGCCGCCCAAAGGGCTTGTTGTGAGAAGTCGCTACCCTCAGGGAAATCGACGAAAGCGACTACGCCTATAAAGCAGTAATGCTACCCTGGCGATTGGCAAGTCCTACGACGGTGCGCGGACCAGACGCCTAAACCACGGAAAGCTGCCTTGCGTCTAGTGAGTGGCAAACTCCTCTTGTAGCCAGATTTTATCTTAACATATCTTATGGGAGGTTTCACGCCAATTTCCATCTGAGGAAGGAGGCAGTAGACCAACTATCATAAAACACATTTGACTAATTAATGAAAAGTCAAGAGTCAAGGGTTAAGAGGAGCCAGTCATGTGCGTATTTTCCCGACCTTAAGGGGAGTAGCGTTGAATTGGCGTTCAATAGTCAAAAAATTCTGGACTCTGGACTCCGCGAGGCGGATTAAAGAAGTGGACTTATATCAGATATTTAAAACTCGCTCACCGATTATTGGCGTGGTTCACCTGCTACCACTGCCTACTTCGCCCCGTTGGGGAGGTAGCCTAAAAGCGGTGATTGGCCGTGCCGAACAAGAAGCCGCAGCCCTAGCAAGTGGAGGGGTTGACGGGCTAATTGTGGAGAATTTTTTCGACGCGCCGTTTACCAAAAACCAAGTCGATCCAGTGGTTGTGAGTGCCATGACCATTGTGGTGCAACGGATACAAAATTTGGTGACTTTGCCCATAGGCTTAAATGTTTTGCGAAACGATGCCAAAAGTGCAATGGCGATCGCTAGCTGTGTGCAGGCACAATTTATCCGCGTCAACGTTCTCACAGGAGTGATGGCAACCGATCAGGGATTAATTGAGGGAGAAGCCCATCAATTACTCCGCTATCGACGGGAGCTAGGCTCTGATGTTAAAATCCTCGCCGATGTGTTGGTGAAACACGCCCGTCCTTTGAGTTCTCCAAATCTCACAGTCGCCGTCAAAGACACCATTGAAAGGGGTTTAGCAGACGGAGTTATTTTGTCTGGCTGGGCTACTGGTAGCCCTCCTAACTTAGAAGATTTGGAACTTGCTTGTGGTGCAGCAAATGGCACGCCAGTGTTCATTGGTAGTGGGGCTAATTGGGAAAATATTGATACATTGATGCAGGCAGCAGATGGTGTAATAGTTTCCAGCTCCCTGAAACGTCACGGACGCATAGAGCAACCAATTGATCCAATTCGCGTCAGTCAATTTGTTGAGGCTGCCCATCGCAATTGGAACTCCAAAGGTGAAAACAAATCAACAGAACAAGTGAAGTTACATTCTTAGGGAGTGGGGAGTAGGGAGTAGGGAGTACGGGGAGCAATTATTATTCCCAATTCCCAATTCCCCATTCCCCATTCCCCATTCCCCATTCCCCACTCCCCATTCCCTAATATTTATGATTCGCCGCCGTTCTACTCCTTGGATTCATAAATGGTCACGTCCATTGATTGCCGCGATCGCTGGATGTGGTGCCCTGATAACAGGTTATCTCACCATAGAAAAGTTAACAGGAGGCAATGCAGCTTGTGTTGCACAGGCTGGTGTCAAGGGCTGTAATGATGTGCTTTCCAGTCCTTGGGCAACGGTTTTTGGCCAGCCATTAGCCTTGTTTGGGTTTTTGGCATACACCAGTATGGTGATATTTGCTTTGGCTCCCTTGGTATTCAACTCAGGGGAAAACAATCGCCGCAAACAATTGGAAAATTGGACGTGGTTGCTGCTGCTGGCGGGTGCGATCGCTATGTCTGTCTTTAGCGGCTACTTAATCTACGTGCTGACATCTCAAATTAAAGCTATTTGTCCTTACTGTATCGGTTCAGCTTTGTTCTCTGTGAGTCTTTTGGTACTGACGATTATCGGTCGGACTTGGGAGGATATTGGACAACTCTTTTTTACTGCCATTATTGTCGGGATGGTGACGCTGATTGGTACTTTAGGCGTATATGCTGGCGTGAATAAATCAGATATTACATCGGGAACTCCTGGACAACCCGTACAGATTAACTTTACTCCCAAGGCAGAGCCTAACCCAGCATTCGGTTGGGAAGTTACGACTACTTCTGGTGAGGCAGAAATAGCTCTAGCACGCCAGCTTGCAAAGGTAGGCGCGAAGGAATACACTGCTTACTGGTGTCCTCACTGCCATGAACAAAAGCTGCTTTTTGGTAAAGAAGCCGAAGAAATAATCAACAATGATGTTAGGGTAGAGTGCGCTCCCGATGGACTCAAAGCTCAAACACAACTGTGTAAAGCCGCAAAAATTGAAGGCTTCCCCACGTGGATCGTCAATGGTAAAAGCTATAGCGGAGTCCAAAGCTTAGAGGAACTAGCGAAAGTTTCTGGTTACACGGGCCCTCGTAACTTCAAGTATTTCAAGTAATTGACAGGCTAAGATTAATCATTAATTTTTCACCTCTACTATGCCTCAAAACCACAACAGCAATTCCCGAAGATTGCCCAAAATTAAAACCACAATTTTCTACATCTTCGCTGTCACTGCTGTTTTAGTAGTAGCCTTTCCTTGGCTGTACGAAATTAAAACCAAGGCTGGGATCGACATATTACCTCAACGCCACGCTGGAACCTTTTTTGAAAAACATACCCACGGACTTTTCAAGTGTAAGTGGCTTTATCCTTACCATTGCGATCGCCCCCAAGGTTAAGTAGAGAAACAGCACTGGGAGCTATCTTAGGATGTAATCATGTCAGCCAGCGCCGAACCCAAAGGTGTGCCTGTTGAAAGTTACCATAATTTTAGTCGCTACAAATAGCACGATTGAAGAACCTTGCTGAGTTGAAAAAACTCTTAGAAACTCTATTTAGCTCACACTTGAGCTATTTTTAGTCCGATAGTTAATTAGCTATAGGAAATAGAGAATGAATCAGCAGCTAGGCAAGCGTTTTGTGAAGTTAATCTTTAGACTGAAACAATCGCTTAGTCGAGGACACAAAGAATTGATTATTGCCGCCAGCGTTGCAGTATGCATCCTGATTTTGCACTCCATCGGATTATTGCAATCTTTGGAGTTGGCAGCTTTAGATCAATTTTTTCGCTTACGTCCAGATGAACCGCCAGAAGAACGTATTACAATCGTAGTGATTGATGAGGTCTATTTAAACGAAGTAGGTTCGTGGCCGATTCCAGATGCGAATATTGCTCAGTTACTGCAAAAATTAAATGTCCAGAAACCCGGTGCTATTGGCTTAGATATTTATCGAAATTTGCCAGTAAAGCCTGGTAATCAAAAGCTGCTTGATGTTTATAAGTCAATGCCCAACTTGATTGGTATTGAACTACTAGCAAATGAGAAAAATAAAAACATTAGTGTTTCACCTCCACTGGGACTAAATCAGGATCAAGTGGGCTTTAACAACGTGCTGTATGATCTTGATGGTAAAGTACGTCGCAGTTTGTTATATTGGCACGTCGATCATCAGGCACACGAAAGTTTTGCTCTGAAGTTGGCTTTATTGTATTTAAAGTCAAAGGGAATTACCCCCACCAAAGCAAAAAGCAACCCTGAGTATTTGCAATTGGGTAAGGCAGTATTTAGTCGTTTTGAGGCTAATGATGGTGCTTATGTGGGAACTGATGATAAAGGCTACCAACTTTTGACCAATTTTCCCAAACCCAAATGTCAAAGTTCATCTGGAGAATTTTATCGTTTTCGCCAGGTATCGATGAGAGATGTACTGGCTGATAAAGTCAAAGAAAACTTAATCAAAGATCGGATTATACTTATTGGCTCCATTGCACCCAGTCTCCAGGATTTTGTATTCATTCCCTATTCCAGCAATCTAATGGGTACGGCAAAGCCTGTACCTGGTATTGAACTGCAAGCTTATTTTATTAGTGAGTTAATCTCCGCTGCTCTGCAAGGACGACCATTAATCAAAGTCTGGACTGACTTAGTGGAATACTTGTGGATTTTTATCTGGTCTTATTTGGGAGCCGTTACCACATTGCGGATACGACACGCAACTATAAGCCTGCTCAGTATCCTTGTTTCTTGTTTTGTATTAACCCTGAGTACGTACTTTATTTTCTTGTATGGTTGGTGGATACCGCTCATTCCCTCACTGTTTAGCTTTGGCAGTTCAGCTATTTGGATGACCAGTCATATTGCCCATATTCAGCAAGAGTGGAAACGCTCCAAAGAATTTTTGCATGACGTAATCAACACGATTCCTGATCCAATTTTTGTGAAAAATGAACAACACCAGTGGATTGTTTTAAATGAAGCGTATTGTCGATTTATCGGTTATCCGAATAAGTTATTAATTGAAAAGTCAGATTATGACTTTTTCTCTAAACATGAAGCCGATGTGTTTCGACAACAGGATGAGCTTGTGTTTCGGACTCAGCAACCCCAGGAACATGAAGAAGAATTTACAAATGCCGATGGTCAGACTCATCAAATTGCCACTAAGCGATCGCTCCACAAAGACGCAGCCGGCAATTTCTTTTTAGTTGGGGTCATCCGAGATATTACTCAGCGCAAGCTCAGAGAGGAACATCTCAAACGTACTGCTGCTAAACTATTCCGCTCTAACAATGAATTAAAACTCAAAGAAGATAACTTGCGTTATTTAGCGGATCACGACCCCCTGACCGGTTTATCGAATCGCAAATTTTTTGCTGAACAACTTTACGAGTCGTTACATTGGGCGCAACACAACAACTTCTTGCTGGGACTGCTGTTTATTGATCTAGATGGCTTTAAGCAGATCAATGATACTTTGGGACACGAGACGGGCGATCGCTTGCTAATGACTATTGCTGGACGACTCAGCAACTCTTTACGCGCTAGTGATACACTTTCTCGGTTGGGTGGTGATGAATTTACTGTGATTTTACGGGCAATTCCTAATGTTCAAATAGCTGCTAAAGTCGCAGAAAAAATTTTAAGCAACATTAACAAGCCAATTGTTTTGGACAGTGACACAATCCAAGTCTCTGCCAGTATTGGCATTAGTATCTACCCATACAACAGTCAAGACAGTGAAACTTTGATGAAACAAGCAGATGCAGCAATGTACCGTGCCAAGCACTTGGGTAAAAATCGCTACGAGTTTGCTTAATGGGACTTAGACAAAAAACACCCAGAAAAAAGCCTCAAATCTATATACAGAGAGACTTTAACATCGTTTTGCTTGGTTCATTGATATATCTGGGTTTGAGCCATTTTTGAGCATTTGTTGTATTTCCCTAACCCTGTATGGGTTTGAGGCTTGTTTATCCCTCAAAAATGTTTAAGTCCCGCTATGTCTTTTCGATTTTTTGATTGGTTGACTCATAATCGTGACGTGTTTGCCGCTTATAAAGCTAGTTTAGGCTACATTTGGGCTTAATTTTTGTTTAAGTCCCATTAATTAAAACTCTATCCCTTTATGGGTAGAGTATTCTGAATTATGAATTATGAATTCTGACTCCTTTTTATGTATCTTTACTGGAATTAGATTTTAACTAGACAAGGAAATAAGTATTATTTAATATTTTTTCAGCATGATTATTCACTGGACATAGTGTTTATATTTAGGGTATTTAAAATATTATTAAGATGCTATTAATAAATAGTAAAATTAGGCGCAATGCTCACAGTAATTTATCAACATATCTAACTTTAGACTGATGTGAAAATAGCATATTTAAGAATACCACTTAAGTATAAAGAGTATTTAATGTCAGCAAGTTAACGTTAATCTACAAGTACATACCACTATTACTTCTAGACTACTAGCAAAGATTTAATCAAGTTGAAATCTATTTTGCGACAAAGGTAGTAAATATACGGTTAAAAATAAAAAATACACTTTTAAATGAAAAATTAGTAAATTTACTGAAATCTATGAAGAGTAACTTCAGAATCACAAAGTTTATGATATTTTGTATAGGTGCTTACATACTAATGCAGCAAATTGCCGCTTGCACAGGTATATTCAGAACTGCCAGTGCTAATGCTTTTGGCGCTACTAGCAGTAACACCTTAATTGCTAGTAAAGTCAATTCTGAAAATTTAAAAGACATATATATCCCACCAAATTATGGTGGCCCCGACAGTCATAATGGTAGCGGCACTCGCTGATAGCAATTTTGGATTTTAGATTTTGATGAAGCAGCGCTGTGAGCAGCCTTTACTAGAACCTGTAGGGAAAACTTGAATCAAGACAATAGTGGAGATTTCCACCAATGATTTGTTTGTATAAGTGTGTGGACTTGCCAATTTAGGTCTGGTTGAGGGTAATCTAAACGGTAGTGTCCGCCTCGACTTTCGGTTCTAAAAGCAGCACTTTTGAGAATTAAATCAGCCACATCTAATAAATTGCGGGTTTCTGCCCAAAGTCCCAATTGCCGTTGAACATCTGGTATGTCAAAACTAGCTGGTTCTGCTGGGCGTAAAGCAAGCAAGAATTGACTTAAAGGCAAGATAGCGAAATCTTGCTGCCAAGATTCAATAGTAGCGATCGCACTTTCCAACCCTGATTGTTCCCGACAAATACCAGCACTTTCCCATACTAGACGCGGTAACTTCTCCCTGAGTGCTTCTAGCTGTGCTTGCTGGATGTGCCACTCACTGGCATCAACACTAAATTTTCGTAATGGCAGCACTGGGGTTTCTGATGGCAGCCCAATACTTTCCAACTCAATATTAGCCATCTGGGCCCCAAACACAATACATTCCAGCAGGGAATTACTGGCAAGGCGATTTGCCCCATGCACCCCGGTACTAGCGGTTTCACCCACGGCGTACAAACTGGGGATATTTGTGCGATTCATTAGATCCGCGACAATTCCACCCATCCAATAATGGGCAGCTGGCGCTACAGGAATTGGTTCATGGAAGACATCAACGCCCCAATGCTGACAAACTTTGATGATGTTCGGAAAGCGGTGACGAATCTTGTCGGCGGGGATGGAGCGCATATCCAACCACACATGGGCGGTCGCCAGATCAAGGGCGGTACGTTGTAAATGGCTGAAAATTGCTCTACTGACCACATCTCTGGGTGCCAGTTCCCCCGCAGGGTGGTAGTCAAAGGCAAAACGCCGCCCTTCGTTATCGACAAGGTGTGCGCCCTCGCCGCGTACAGCTTCGCTAATCAGAAACCGATCGGCACCAGGTTTAGTCAGGGCAGTGGGGTGAAATTGCACAAATTCCAAATCGCGGAGGATCGCCCCAGCCCGATATGCGATCGCTACCCCATCACCCGTACTTACGGCCGGGTTAGTGGTTTGGGCAAATACCTGACCGCCACCGCCAGTTGCCAGTACCACAGCACCAGCTTTTACCCATGTGATTTTACCTTGATAAAACAGGCTAATTCCCTGACAGCGACCAGTTTCGGTTTCAATCCACAAACTCAAAGCCAAAGCTTGCTGAATAACTTGAATATTCTGGCGACGTAATACTTGGTCGGTGAGGGTGGTGGTAACTTCCCTGCCTGTGGTGTCGGCGGCGTGGAGAACGCGGTTGCGAGAATGGGCAGCTTCTAAAGTTAAAGCCAAGGCTTGGCCATGACGGTCAAAAGCAACGCCCAAGTTAACTAACGATTGAATGCAGTTAGGGGCAAGTTGGGCGAGAAATTCTACGGCGGTGCGATCGCATAAACCTGCACCAGCCCGGATCGTATCTTCAATGTGCAGCGTGGGAGAATCTTCCGGGGAAACTGCTGCGGCAATGCCACCTTGCGCCCAATCACTGGCGGACAAAGCAACAGTTTCTTTGGTAATCAAGCCGACTCGCAAGGACTCTGGTAGACACAGCGCTGTGTATAGTCCAGCAGCACCAGCGCCGACTACTAAAACATCAAATTGGCTAGGAATATCTATCTGAGGCAAGGTAATGGGGGAGGGGGAAGTGAGGAGTTAGAAGTGAGGAGTTAGAAGTGAGGAGTTAGAAGTTTTGAATTTTTAACTCATAACTCCTAACTCATAACTCCTAACTCCTAGTTCTCCCACTCCCTAGAATTAGAAGTGGGCTGCTATTTGCTACATTAACTGCAATTCAGTTATCTGTAGATACCGTTGTTAAAGCGATCGTCTCCTTCATTGAAGGCAGGCTCTACTTCTGTGACGGTGAATTTATCGAAGTTGGCTTGCAGGGTTTGTTTTTGGCGATCGCTCAATCCTGGAAGATCCAATATATCCTCTACATTTTTGTAAGGAGCATTGGTGATGATTTTCTTAGCCAGGGTAGGATAAAGCCCTGGATATTGTTGAAAAGCTCGGACGTTGGTATTATTCAAATCAATTTTTTTACCAAATTCCGTTCCTAGTTTAGCGTCTGCCCGATTCTGCCGCTCAATTGCTAGAACTGGGACTTGGGGAAAAGCAAAACTGTTGAAACTAGCAGCTTGGGCTATTTGAGTGGTTCCTAACCATCCCCAGCAACTAAGTAACAAACTAAACACTGTTAATAAACGCGCTAATCTTTTCACGATTTTTCTACCTCTTTCCATCAAACAGAAATAAAAGTTTTAAGCTAACAGTGGTCATTAGTCATTAGTCATTAGTCATTAGTCATTCGTGAGAGCGCCAAGGACAAAGGACAAAGGACAAAACCTGATAGCTTAATCAACACAGCAGTCATCAAAAACTAATATACAGCGTATTAATATCCACAATATTTGCCATTACTGGGTTTGACTATATTTTTGCCAAAAATCTTCATCGTGGTTAGAGTGCCTGCATAGCTGCAATAGCCTCCTATCCATGATCCTGTAGCATTCCCAGCTAGACGAAATCTTTCCGGGATGGCTAATTCTGGCGATGTCTAATACCGAAAACTCTACCAAAAAAGACTTGATGATGATGGACTCTTATGTAATATTTCTTAACTGATTAATCATCTACAGCATTATTTTTGATCTGCTGTAGATTGGGCTGGGAAAAGTTTCCGCAAGAGATGCAACATAAGTTCCTTCTTCACGCTGCGATCGCAGCTAATAAAAATAGGCTGTCTACCAAAATTGTGCTTAAAACTGCGCCACTAAAGGCATACCAGTGTCTTTGATTTCGACCTAAAGGTAAAATCCCGACTGTCAACAGCACTAAGGCGAGAATTATAGCCCAAGTTTGTCCCCAAGGCGTTTGTACTTGCGTTAAGGCATTTTGTAAGATTTGTGGTGCTAAATCTGCATCTACTCTCATAATTTGCCGCCAATAGGGCATCAAATCTACTATATAAAAATATACATCTGTTAAAATTGTACCGAGTAAAGAACCTAAATAAAACCAGTTACCCACCTTGCCCCAATTCTTCGCCAAACACCAGCAAGCAAACGGTAAACCGATAAACTCCACTGGCAGATGCCATAAAGGTTCCCAACGTAACCAGCCCCAGTAAATCGCTCCTGCTAACCAACTCCAACTAAACCCTAAGAGCAAATCCCCCCAGATATAAGTTGCAGGACGTGACATTAAGCTAAAACTTAGCCACACCCAAAATGCTGTCAGCGCTAAACTTAGACTTGGTAGCGATCGCACTATTGGCGCTTCTACAAATACTGGCACTGTTACCAAAAACACCGCCGCCGCAAATACTAACCAAGTTTGTCGCGCAGAAATAGATAAGGGAAGAGAGAGAGAAGCGGAGAGTGTAGATTCCAATTGCCTCATACTCTTCTGCCCACTATCAGCTAAATCCAACTCGGTATCAATAGAATGGGTAGAAGCAGTGTAGGAGGACAGCGTATTATTAATCAAAGTTTTTAATATTTGTTACTAAACTTCATCTTATTTAAGATATCACATTTTAAAATCCCCCCCTGGGGCATTGTAATTATACTGAAATTTCGGGGAGCGCTGGCGCAAACCAAACAAAATATTCTGCGGCAGATTAATCCATTAAAGTTGCGCTATGTACAGAACTCCTTTGTAGTCCCTTGTAAATGGGGTAATACAGAGACGTGAGTTCGACAGCTCATGTAGTAACCGCCTAATTAGCGTAAATATTGAAATCTCTTAGAGGTTTTACTATGCAAAACCCTCCCTCTCCGACTCGGAGAGGGACAGACTTGAACTTTAGTTTAAGTCAGGGAGAGGTTCATCGAACTCACGTTAAATATTAAAGTTTGATGAATTGCCAAAATTGCGTTGACTTATTGAGGTGGGTGTAAGAACATGGTCAGCGTCTTCGATGATGTTATTAATCAGTGAAATTGAATTTTCTACAAGATTGGGTGCAGTGGAGAGTATATAAAGTAACATCATCAGCTAAACAATGCTCATAATCATGTCTAGAACAGGAAAAAGGTATTAATTGCATATGGAGTTTATTCAAGCTTTTATTTTGGGCATTGTTCAAGGTATTACAGAGTTTTTACCGATCAGCAGTACTGCCCACCTTATAATTTTTACCAAGGTATTTGGTTGGAAAGAATTAGGTTCTAAAGATTTTGTTGATGCAATTCAATTTGGCAGTGTTATCGCAATTTTGGGGTATTTTTGGTCATTGATTTACAGTATTGTCAAAGGTGGAATCGAAGCAATAAAAGACAAAGACTGGCAACGTGAGGAGTGGAAAATTCTTGTCGGTATTGTAGTAGGAACAATGCCTGCCTTAATTTTCGGCTTTCTTTTGAAAGACGTTCTACCGGAGAGTGCATTAATTATTGCCATTATGTCGATCATCATGGCACTTGTACTAGCTTTTGCAGAAAAAATTGGCACTCGCAAGCGAGGTTTTGATTCATTGCAGATTCGGGATGGTATTTTAGTTGGATTGGGACAAACACTTGCTTTGATTCCGGGCGTTTCTCGTTCTGGTTCGACGTTGACGACTGCCTTATTTTTAGGATTAGAACGCGATACAGCAGCGAAATTCTCATTTTTGTTAGGGTTTCCAACTCTTACCATTGCTACGCTGTATAAAAGTTTGAAAATATTCAAATTGTTTCAAGCCCACCAGTTGCCAGATAACATTGTTGAACTGTTAATTGTAGGGATTATTTCAACCTTTATTTTTTCCTACCTATCAATTGCATTTTTGATCAAATACCTAGCAACCAAAAACACTTTGGTTTTTGTTTGGTATAGATTAGCATTCGGTAGTGCTATTTTAGCTGCGATCGCATCAGGTTGGAAGGGATAATTCCATAATAGTCATTAGTCATTAGTCCAAAGCAAATGACTAATGCCCCATGCCCCATGCCCCATGCCCCATGCCCCATGCCCCATGCCCCATGCCCCATGCCCCATGCCCCATGCCCAATGACTACCATTAACCCTGCCCGAATTACCAAAGTTCTTCCAGACTCAATAGCCGCAGAGATTGGCTTTGAGGCTGGGGATGCGATCGTTGCTATCAATGGTACACGTCCCCGCGATTTAATTGATTATCAGTTTTTGTGTGCTGATGAAGTTTTGGAATTAGAAGTTTTAGACGCTGCTGGTAAAACTCATAGCTTGGAAATCGAAAAAGATTACGATCAAGACTTGGGGCTAGAATTTGAAACTGCCCTATTTGATGGCTTAATTCAGTGCAATAACCGTTGCCCATTTTGTTTTATCGACCAACAGCCACCAGGTAAGCGCACCAGCTTGTATTTAAAAGACGACGATTATCGTCTGAGCTTTTTGTACGGCTCTTATCTTACCCTTACGAATCTACCAGAAAGAGAATGGCAGCGCATTGAACAAATGCGCTTGTCTCCGTTGTATGTTTCTGTTCACGCCACCGAACCCGAAGTTAGAATTAGACTGCTAAAAAATCCGCGTGCGGGACAAATCTTGCAACAACTCAAGTGGTTTCAAGAAAGGCGACTACAAATTCATGCTCAAGTAGTTGTTTGTCCTGGTATAAATGATGGCAAACATCTGGAACAAACTCTCAAAGATTTAGCGTCCTTTCATACTAGTGAAGTGCCGGCGGTGGCATCAGTGGCAGTTGTGCCAGTTGGCTTGACACGGTTTCGGCCCCAAGAAGATGAACTCACACCTGTAACCAGGGAAAAAGCCCAAGAAGTGATTTCCCAAGTGCAAATGCTCTCACAGCAATTTCGCCAACAATTCGCCTCCAGCGTTGTTTGGTTAGCCGATGAGTGGTTTTTGATTGCAGGTGAGGAATTACCCAGCGAATCTGAATATGAAGAATATCCCCAAATTGATAACGGAGTTGGTTCAATTCAATTATTTCTCAAGCAATTTGCCACCGTTGCGGCAGAATTACTACCGCCAAAAGTTTATCCTCAGAGAAGATTAACTTGGGTAGTGGGCAACGCAGTAGAAAAAGCATTCCAACCGATTTTGAAACGCTTAAATTTTGTTGAAGGTTTAGAAGTCAATATGCGTGCTTTATGTAGTGATTATTGGGGACAAACTATCAGCGTAACTGGATTATTAACTGGTCATGATTTGCTTTTAAATTTAGAAGGGCAAGATTTAGGTGATGGGATTTTGCTACCGAATGTCATGTTAAAAAATGGTGAATTAGTGTTTTTAGATGATATGAGTATTGAGGAATTAGCTGGGAGACTAAATACAAAAATTTTGCCAGTAGCAGGAGTTGAAGATTTAATCAAAACGTGTATTTTCAATTCTGTTCAGGTTTAGTTATCAAAGTTCAGTTATTTCTCGGAGGTAATTTATTGTTATGCTGGATGATAAATAAGAAGTAATGCTTAATAAATAATCCACTGAGGAGTCAGGAGTGAAGAATCAGGAAAAATATCGTAAAAAGGTAAATTCAGAAATAAAAAAAGCCGGATTATTCATTTTAATTTTTAATTTTTTAATTTTAAATAGTTTTAGTATTTTGCCAGTAACGGCGGCGACTGAAGAACCTGTATTGAGCGTAGTGTATGGCCAAGAAAATGCAAATCAATGGACAGGGATAAGCGATCGCTTACAGGCAATCGGGGTGAAATATTGTGTAATTCCCCTAAATGATGTCAAGAGTGCGGCAGATTGGGGCGATCGCCGGGTATTATTTTTGCCAAATGTCGAGACATTAACGCCAACCCAAGCGATCGCTCTAGAAGAATGGATGAGTCAGGGAGGGCGGTTGATTGCTAGTGGGCCTGTAGGTAATCTCTCATCGCCAGGAGTGCGCCAGTTATTGCGATCGCTTTTGGGAGGTTATTGGGGATTCAGCCTCAGTGATACAGAACAGATTAAACCCGCAAAAACCGATATTCCAAAATGGGCAAATCAAACTGAACTCTTTGGCAAAGTGCGCGGCGGCGTGATGATTCCTAATGATATGGGCACTGAATCTCCTGCCGTTTGGAATTCCAAAGATAATCCTGCCGCAGTAGTGACAACTGAGCGTTCCACCCTTTTGGGCTGGCGCTGGGGAACAAATACAGCCTCAGGCGCCGAGTTAGATAATGCCTGGTTAAAAGCTGCTCTCAACCACTATTTGACAGCGCCAGCGCCATCGAATCGCATGAAAAAAGTAGCAGGAGGTTCCCAAAACTGCTCTACAACGGTGGCGGTGGCGTCAAGGGAGCAGGGGGAAACAATTCAAAATTCAAAATTCAAAATTCAAAATTACTCCGCCACTTTGCCACTCTCTCCCTCCCTTCCTGCTAAAACTGCGACTGCTCCCATACCTAGAGCGCTGACTACAGTCAAACCCCCAAATTCCGAGGCTATTGATCAGTTGGAACAAGCGGTGCGTCTGGATGTTGCACCCAACTCCAATCAGCCGATTGATAATAACGAAGCGATCGCTCTCCAGCAAGAGCTAGAAAATCTGATTGGTCGGGTGGAAAGTGCTAATTTAGCGGTATTAGCTGATGCTGCTAATGAAGGCGTTGGAATATCTGAGCAAAAGCAGTCCTCTAGGAATCTGGACACCTACACCCCCCAATCTGTCAAGGTGCAACCGACGCAATTGGCCTCAACTAAATTGGGAGGGCTAGTCAGAAGTAAAGACCAAACCTTGGCACAGGTAAGGGTAATTGCCAAAAACTTACCCATATTGATTGCCCAAAAAAACTACGCTCTGGCTCGTCAGCAGTGGCTGGTAGCGAAGACGATTTTATGGCAGCAGTTTCCTGTTGATCGGAGGCAGGCTCAACCAGAAATTCGGGCAGTTTGGTTAGATCGGGGGACGATTGTTCGCGCTGGTAGCAAGGCGGGACTGGCACAGATTTTTGATCGCCTAGCCCAAGCTGGGATTAATACCGTCTTCTTTGAAACTGTTAATGCTGGCTATACCATTTATCCGAGCCAAGTCGCAAAAGAACAAAACCCATTAATTCGTGGATGGGACCCACTGGCAGAAGCAGTGAAATTAGCCCATGAGCGCGACATAGAATTACACGCTTGGGTTTGGACTTTTGCTGCTGGGAACCAACGGCACAATGAAATTATCAACGTTAATCCTAATTATCCAGGGCCTGTACTGGCGGCTCATCCCGATTGGGCAAACTACGATAACCTGGGCAACATGATTCCCGTTGGGCAGACTAAGCCATTTTTTGACCCAGCCAACCCCGAAGTGCGGCAGTACTTGCTCAAGCTGTATGAGGAAATCGTCACTCACTATAACGTCGATGGTCTACAGCTAGACTACATTCGCTACCCCTTTCAAGACCCATCAGCAGGTCGAACCTACGGCTATGGCAAAGCTGCAAGAGCGCAGTTTCAGCAACTTACTGGTGTAGATCCGATAAATATTTCCCCTAGCCAACCAGAACTGTGGCAAAAGTGGACGATATTTCGCACCGCGCAAATTGATAGCTTTGTTGCCCAAGTATCACAGCAGTTGCGACAAAAACGACCTAATTTGATTTTGTCGGTTGCAGTATTTCCTCTGCCAGAACTAGAGCGGATTCAGAAAATTCAACAAAATTGGGAAACTTGGGCCCGGCGGGGAGATGTAGATTTAATCGTTCCCATGACTTATGCTCTGGATACTTCTCGCTTTGAACGACTAGCCCAACCCTGGATTGCCTCTAAAGAATTGGGAGCTACATTGTTAGTACCGGGAATTCGCTTACTTTCTTTGCCAACAATCGGGGCATTCGATCAACTCCAGTTGGTAAGGGATTTGCCAGTTAGTGGTTATGCACTCTTTGCCGCAGAAAATTTTAACAACGAGCTACAAAAACTCTTTATTAGCACCCAAGGTAGGAATCAATCCACAAGAAGTGAACCGATTCCTCACCGCCAGCCTTTTCAAACTGCCGCCATCCGTTACATCGCGCTGCAACGGGAATGGAAATTTGTTTTCCAAAATGACCAACTACAAAGACCTGCTCAGACAATATCAGATTTTAACAACCAGGCAGAAGTTTTAGGCAGTGCTTTAAATCAGCTTGCTGCTTCCCCTTCTCCTAGTAAGTTAATAGTGGCGAGAGCCTCTCTAACTCGCTTCCAGTCTCAATTTAGGGTATTGATGAGCCAAGAGCTTAAGTCAAATTCCTATCAAGTCAAAGTTTGGGAAAATCGGCTTATAACTATAGAAAGGCTATTGCGTTACGGCGAACGGCGGGGGCAGTTGCGTCCTTAGTGAAGAGGTAGGGGAGACAAATCAATTCAAAATTCAAAATTCAAATTTTGCCAGACTAACCAATATATATTAAGTGACTACGTTACGCGCTTTATACCACACAGCCACAATTACATTTATCAAATATCGCTTGTTTCCGGGAGCCAGTCTTCATCCAACACTAACTCTAAAGAATATGGACACTTTTCTGGAAACACAGAAATTAACATCCCCGTTTGCTTGGCTGCTTGGCGACGTGCCCTTTGATAACTTTTCTCAAGTTGCTCTGTAGGATAGCTCTTAAGACTAGGACTATCTTCTATGGCTAACTCAATTTGGGTACGAGAATCGGTGAGCGAATCGAGCCAACTATCTGAGCGACGCTGGGATTGATATTGCCACTTGAGCAGATGCAACAGCAAGCGAATTAGTTGACTGGCAATACCCCGCTGTTCACTTTTGCCCAAGCCTTCAACCTCTTCAATCAGATATTCTACATCAACTTCTTGCCAGCGATGCGATCGCAATAGTTGGGCTGTCTGTTCAATCCACAAATTAAAATCTACTGTATAATTTCCACTCATAACTGTTCTCAATCAGCCGCATAGCTTAGGCAAGCCAAAATATCCTCTTGTGTCAAATAAGGAAAGTCATCAAGCAATTCTTCGTAGGTCATGCCAGAGGGAAGATAAGATAAAACATCATATACAGTAATTCGCATTCCTCGAATACAAGGCTTACCACCTCCTTTTCCTGGTTCGATTGTAATAATGTTTTGGTACTGCACAGCTATTCAACCCTCAAAAATCTTCATCATCAACAAAAAATTCGGCATCGTCTTCCAATCGAGAATTACCCTGCCCAATACCAGCAAGTCCCCACAGAGGTTGCAGCAGTGCCATACCAATTAACCCTACACCAGCACTAAAAGCCAGCACTAAACCCATTGGTATCTGAATCGATTGGAATGTTAAGAATTTTAACGATACGGGTGTGGCATTTTGGACTGAAATAATTGCGATCGCTATTATCCAAACCGCTACAACTAAAGATGTCAAAAAAGGAGCGAAAGTTTTCATACTTTGATTGAAGTGATACCGATTACCTGTGAGGTTCCATAGAACAAGGGGCTTAAGCACCTTATCTAAGCCTGATTTTGTGCAGTTTTACAAAGAATTGGTATGAGGAGTTATTAATTCATATTTTGCTCAAAATTAGAAATCAGGAGTTAAGAATTGTTAATTTACAACTCCTAAGAGACGCGATTAATCGCGTCTCTCCTAATTCTTATGCCTCTAGTTTAGCAATCGCCCTCTCTAACTCTTGCCCGATTTGGGTGAGTTTTTCGGGAGTGTTGGTTTCTAGATAGATGCGTACCAGTGGTTCTGTACCGGAAGGACGCAGTAAAATCCAGCTACCTTCTTCTAAATAGAGCTTAATACCGTCTTTACGCCCCACTTCCTTGACTTTAATTCCTGCTACCTCTGTAGGCGGATTTTTGGTAAAAGAGTCGATGACGGCGGTTTTGTGCACCTCTGTGAGGTGCAAGTCTAGGCGGTTGTTGTAAAGAGGGCCATCGGCTTGGGCGATCGCTTCTTTGACAAGTTGACTTAAGGGTTTGCCTTCGTATGCGATCGCTTCTGCCACCAGCATATTGGCTAATATCCCGTCTTTTTCGGGAATATGCCCAATAATACTCAAACCGCCTGATTCTTCTCCACCAATTAATACAGAAGTTTCGCGCATTTTTTCGCCGATGTATTTAAAACCTACTGGTGTTTCATAAATTTGCAGCCCATTTTTAGCCGCGAAATTATCCAGCAAGTGAGTTGTAGCCACAGTACGGACTATGGCACCAGTTTTACCTTTGTTTTTGATTAAATGACCTGCTAGAACTAACAGCACAGTATTGGGTGTGAGAACGGTTCCTTGTTCATCAACGATCCCAAAGCGATCGCTATCTCCATCCGTCGCCAAACCCAAATCAGCGCGATCGCGAAGTACTGCTTCCACTAACTCAACTAATTGTTCTCCTTTGGGTTCTGGCATTCCACCCCCAAATAAAACATCCCTCCAATTGTGGAAACTTTCTAACTGAACGCCACTATGTTGCAAAACTTCATCTAAATAGCCGCGAGAGGTAGAATAGAGCGCATCGTACTTTACCTTTAAATTAGCGCTTCTGATCCGTTCTACATCAAGTAGGGTGTAGATAAATTGTAGGTAATCAGGTTTCGGATCGAAAATTGAAATTGAACCTGATGGGCTGCTCCCAGGCAACTCATCAGATGCATTTTCTATATTTGCCACAATAGTATCAGTAATCTCTGGAGTGGCAGGTCCAGCATAATCGGGTATATATTTAATTCCACAGTAGGGTGCTGGATTATGGCTAGCAGTAAACATCAACGCCCCAGCAGAATTTAGGTGGCGGGCATTATAGGCAATTACTGGTGTGGGGCAATCTCGATCAGTAATTTTGACAGTCCAACCTAAGTCTGCCAGTACTTGAGCTGCTGTTTGGGCAAACTCGTCAGCTAAAAAGCGAGTATCGTAGGCAATAAGTACTGGTCTGTCTTTTTTATAGGCTGTTTCCAAGTAAGTGGCAATTGCCCTTGTCACTTTCCGCACATTCAGGAAAGTAAAGTCATCGGCAATAATCCCTCGCCATCCATCAGTGCCAAATTTTATCTTGCTGGACATTTTTGCCACTTGCTCCCGTACATTATCAGTAGTATAAAAGCTTCGCGCAAAGCGTGTGTAGCAGCAAGTATCCCCCCAAGTTCTTTTCTAAGGAAGCCTTAACTGAAACTTCTCCCTACCGTATTTTCTCTCACTGTTTCTGAGCAATGTCAACCCCCGATCGACCTTTTGCCAGTTATCACCTTTGGTCTCTAGTTGCCCCAGCGACTGGGCAAGAACGCTGGCATTGCCAGATGAGACGGGGGTTTATCAAAGCGCGGCAACACGAACCACAAGTCAAAGCGCTTTTAGCGCAAGCCACCGCACCCCAGCGAATTGGCATACTCGCCCAAAAAGGCGTTTATGAGTTTCATCATCACAGGCATCTGTTGAAGCAATCAGATGGTGTAGAAAGAGTTGCACAGCTACTTAAATTAGCCAACTCCAGCGAGCAAGTCCAGCAACGCGTGCTGCAAATTTTGAAAAAATATCATGATGCTCCGTTGCTTTTGGATAAAGATATTATCCAATTAACTCCGGGTGATGAAGGCTTCCCTAAAGCGATTTTAATTGAACAAGAAGATTATTGCTTTCGCTTATATGCAGCTATGGACTGCGTTTTCATTGAATCTGACAGCACTTTACATATTTTAGATTTTAAAACTGGTAAATCGGCTTTTGACCGACGACAGGCATTAGTTTATTTACTAGCTGCTCGTTATCTTTACCCTGGACGAGAAGCTGTTGCATCATTTTATAATTTAGAAATATGTAAAAAGTCTGAGTTAATTAGTATTAATAATAGTGAATTAGAATCCTTAAAATTTGAGTTAGCTAATGTTGCCCACAAGCACCAGCACGATTTGCAAAAATATCAGGATGAAACTAGTAATTTTAGTAAAATTTTCCCTCCCAATCCTGGCTCTCACTGCCGTTTTTGCCCATTTAATTCAATCTGTGACTTTGCCGATTTTAAACAGCATCAATCATCTCCACTGCCCAGTTTAAGAGTTAATAGCTAATTGGCAAAGAGAGAGAATTTACAAAGCTCGCTTGCCGTAGACATCACATTCCAAGTAAATACCTGAAAATATTGGCTGATAAGTATTTATAACCAAGAATTTCAAGGCGTCTGATTTACGTCTTTATCTTCGTTAAATCTTCAAGAAACAGCTGCTAAATTCTCGTATTTTTACTCTCCTCACTTTCCACTTCTGTCAGACAACGTAGATGTAAGCTGCATCTATTTTATCTGGGGCTGTGAGGAGTTAAGACTAATGCGATTAACAATAAATAAATCTGTTACTAAATCAGTTGGAATTTGGACTTTTCTTTTACTTTTTATCCTTAAAGGAGTTTTTCCTGAACCTGCCTATGCATTGCTGTCGTCTCTAGACGCTTGTGCTGTTCAACCTGAATGTGCTGCGGCTATAGGCTTGGAATTATCTCCTACTATTGCTGCTCCTACTGCGGAGGCTGCCGGAACGACAGCAATTAGCACAACTACAGCTACCGGAGTTACTAGTTCTTCTGTGGAAGCTGTTGCTGGGACTACAGTTGTTGGAGATATACGCCTACCTGGAGTTGCTGCTTTTTATATTTGGAATCGGGCGCAAAATGAGCAGGCTCAAAATAAGGCTAGGGTCAAGTATTGTACTGCCAATCGTGGCGATCGGGTTTGTGGTGGTTCTTCAAGATATCCGCGATATTGTAAGTAATCATCCGAATGAACGCTGTGTTGAATGCGCTGCTGAAATTGAGGCTTACTTAAGAGAAAAGGGTATTCGTGGAGAGCGACTTATACTTGATGCAGTCAAAATAGTGAAAGAGGATAGCAACATCTATGATGATAGCCATCCACCAAAAGCAGAAGAAGACGGTTATATTATTTCAACCAACGGTCATCATGAAGGAATTGTGATTAAAATAAATGGAGAAGAAAAGGTTTTTGATAACCATCGTCCTGACGGACTTGAAAGGCAGCAGTGGATGAACAATCTCACATATCATAGTAAGGTATTTGGACAATCCGATTTTCGTAAATCAGGATACTTATTCCCATAATAATTGGAGTAATCAATATTATGAGCAATCTATCTAGACTTCTCCAAGATATTAAAGAAAATCCAGTCATGTATATAGATAAGCCATCAATTACTCACCTTAGTTCCTTTGTAAGTGGGTGGTACTCCAGTCAAATCAATCACTTCGGATTAAATCCAGAAGGCTACCCAATGGAAGGATTTAACGAGTGGATGCAAGAAAGAGCAAAAATTACAGTTTCACGATCATGGAGTGAGATAATTCTGTTTCTTTGTCATACCGAGAGAAATGCCTTCTACAGATTTTTTGAAGAATATGAGAAGTTTCTAAAACAGAAAGATGATTCAAAAATTCCCGAAAGGGAAGAAAAAGCTAGCCCTACTGAAGATAATTCAAAGTTTCGTCAATTTGATATTTACAACGAGATTCTAAAGGGCATAAAGAAAAGACCGGCTATATACTTAAGAACTAGTCCAATCACTGAACTAGATATGCTTTTGCGAGGATACAGTCTGTCTCGAAGAGAAGTTGGCGTATCTCCAAGTGAGCCAGAAAGGGAATTTGAGGGGTTTCAATCATGGATTGAAGAAAAATATAGAATTAACTCAGGTCAGTCATGGGCTAAGATAATTCTTTTCTATTCTGTAGACGAGCATGAGGCACTACAGAAATTTTTTGAATTGTTTGAAGAATACTTGAATAGGAACAAGAGTTCAGAAGTAGACGAAAATATTGGTTAAGCATAGAGGAGAGTATTTAGGTGTGTTATGCAGTAGGCTAACACACCCTACTCGCTAAATTAAAGTGTAGGTAATCAATATGAGTAATCTTTCTAGACTTCTCCAAGAGATTAAAGATAATCCAGTCATATACATAGATAAGCCATCAATTACTTGTCTTTATTCATTCTTAAATGGGTATTTAAGTGGTCTAATCCGGCTAGGGTTCACTCAAGAAGGCTCTGAAACAGACGGGTTTAACGAGTGGATGCAAGAAAGAGCAAAAACTAATGTGAGTCAATCTTAGGCTGGTATAATTCTCTTTGGTTCTGGAAGTGAACGAACTGCTTTTTATAGGTTCTTTGAAGAATTTGATCAGTTCTTAAAGCAGAAAAATAGTTCAAAAAGTAAAGAAAGTGAAGACGTTTTAAGGCTTCGTCAAGATTTGAATTTCCGTAAGTTTGATATTTATGACGAGATTTTAAAGGGCATAAAGAAGAGTCCGGGTATGTTCTTAGGTACTAGCTCAATTACTAAGCTTGATATGCTTTTGCGAGGATACAGTCTGGGCCGAAAAGAAGTTGGCGTACCTCCAACGGAGCCAGAAAGAGAATTTGAAGGTTTTCAATCATGGGTTCAAGAAAAATATGGAATTAAGTCAGGTCAGTCATGGTCTAAAATAATTCTTTTCTATTCTATAGACGAGCATGAGGCACTAGAGAAATTTTTTGAATTGTTTGAAGAATACTTGAATAAGAACAAGAGTTCAGAAGTTGACGAAAATAGTGGTTAAGTAGAGAGTATTAAGGTGCGTTAGCCTACGGCATAACACACCCTACTCACTTTCTCAGGGTCTTTCCCCAATGCCCAAATTCAAAAAGATGGTAATTCTTTAAGAATTGTGAACCGAATATGATTTATCGCCAAATCGCCAATGGGGATATCTTCTTTAGTTAGCCCTGTACCTTGGCTAGTCTAAGTGTGATTAAGCGTTGATAATTGGTTGTAAGTTTTCAGTTACGCGCCAAGGCACATTGTCTCGAACCATTGTATTTAAAATAACTAACATTTTATAAACGCAATTTGATACTCGCCGATAAGTCTTTGAACTCCGTGAATGAGTTAATGTTATTGCAAGGGTAGCGATGCTTACGGCAAGTACTGCGTGCTACCACCCTGCTATAAGTTAATATCTACCGTTTTACTGGTATTAGAAAAATGAGGTTTAAAGACTGGGCGACTAGAGTACTAGTAATCTCGCTGATGTTCATGGCTTTAATTGTAGTGCTGCTAATTGGACGAGCGGCAAAATTACAAAATAATCCGACAACATACCATACATCCAAGCCACAGGTTACAGCCTGGAGTCAATATCCACAGGCGCAATTCCAATCAGCGAAAGAGCCAGAGAAGAAATCTCAAGTTGTTATCAAGTCCCCAGTTAAGACTAATAAGGCTGTAGCAAGATACGTAACTACTCAAGCTTTTGCACACTACAGACCTAATTATCAAGTTGCTTCAGTTGACCCAAGTAACTATGGAGAACGGTACGCCCTAGATGTTAACGGTGTTCGTGTCAGCAATCAACCGATTATCGTCCTCCATGAAACTGGTTATTCTGCTTCCAGTGCCGTTAATTTCTTTCAAGTAGCCCATAACGATGAAAGTGTGCAAGCAAGTTACCACGCTTTAATCAAGTTAGACGGAACGGTTATTTATCTAGTACCGCCAGAAAAGCGGGCTTTTGGTGCAGCTAACTCCGTATTTGATAGTCCTGATGGGTTGGAAACTGTGCAAACTAATCCACATTTGCCTCCGTCTGTGAATAATTTTGCTTATCACGTTTCTTTGGAGACACCTCCAGATAGTTATGACAGTAGCAGCCAACAAACCCATAGCGGCTACACGGAGGCTCAATATCATTCTCTTGCTTGGTTAATTGCTCAAAGTCAAGTAAGAGACGATCGCATTACTACCCACCGTCTAGTAGACCGTTCTGGTAAAAAAGTTGACCCGATAAATTTTGATGGTCATAAATTTCTCAACTTACTTAATACTTATCGTCAGGTCAGACCAATCTATAGAGTAAGTAAATAATTTATTCGTAAGGTGCGTTACGCTACGCAATAACACACCCTACACAATTTCTTGAAGCTATTTGCTAAAGCTATAAATTTGCTGCTTTTCCAAGCGATCGCTAATAGATGAAGGCAGTGTACCATCCGGGAATGTCTGTCGATCTAGTTGGACTTGTAAATTACTCAAAGGATCGCAACCAGAGGAAATCAGAAATTCTAGTTTCTGGATGTAAGGCAAAGTTGCGAGGTTGTCCAAAATTTGGAAGATTGCCTGTATATAAGGATGACCACTTTGCTGATACCAATCACAGCTAGCAACTTTTGGTTGATCAAAACCCAAGTGTACTGTTAAAGATGGCTCGTCAAATAAGGCGATCGCTAAAGGACGCGCCTCTTCCTGTAACAATAGATCACTAATTCTCGCTAAGTGTCGCATTTTCTCTAACCGTTCATAACGTTCCGTCACCGCTTCCGGGTCATCTTGCCAATGGATTGCTACTGTCACCAAATAAGTCTGTAACAGCATATGACCCAGCTTTTTCGCCTTTGTCGCCAGATAATAGGAATTGTAGTCGGTTGCCTCAATCAACAACGGTAAGCGATCGACTACTTCCAACCCATAGCCCTTGACTCCAGCAATTTTACGCGGATTATTGGTAATCAGGCGGATCTTTTTGATGCCCAAGTCCATGAGCATTTGTGCCCCCATCCCGTAGTCTCGCAAGTCGGCGGGAAATCCCAAGCGCTCATTTGCCTCTACTGTATCCAGTCCCATATCCTGCAATGAGTAGGCTTTCAGCTTGTTAATCAAGCCGATTCCCCGTCCTTCTTGACGCAGGTATACAACTACACCTTGACCCGCAGCCTCAATCATTTTCAGTGCGGCTTCTAATTGCATCCGACAGTCGCAGCGCAAAGAACCCAAAGCGTCACCAGTTAAGCATTCTGAGTGCATCCGCACCAGCACCGGCTCATCTTTGAAGTTAGCTGGATCGCCCTTGACAATTGCAACGTGTTCTGTATTATCCAGAGTATGACGGTAGGCGTAAATTTCAAACTGGCCGAATTCACTAGGTAGCTTAGTAACAACTTCTCGATACACTAGGCGATCGTGCTGTAGGCGATAACTAATTAAATCCGCAATACTAATAATTTTTAAATTGTGACGTTTAGCGTATTCAACTAACTGCTGCAACCGCGCCATTGAACCATCGGGGTTTTGAATTTCACAAATTACCCCGGCTGGGTATAGCCCTGCTAGTCGAGCCAAGTCCACAGCTGCTTCTGTATGTCCTGCGCGTTTGAGTACGCCTCCCTCTTTAGCCCGAATGGGGAAAATATGACCAGGACGACGTAAATCTGTAGGTTTTGTGGCTGGGTTGAGAGTAACCTGGATAGTGCGGGCGCGGTCTTCTGCTGAGATGCCTGTAGTAACGCCCAATTCTGGGCCAGCATCAATACTAACAGTGAAGGCAGTTTGGTTAGTATCTGTAATGTTGCTGACCATCAATGGTAAGTCTAGCTCGTCTAGGCGATCGCCACTCATTGCCAAACAAATCAGTCCTCTAGCTTCCACCGCCATGAAATTAATCGTGTCGGGTGTGGCAAATTGGGCAGCACAGATTAAGTCGCCTTCATTTTCCCTATTTTCATCATCTACCACTACAATGACACGACCAGATTTTAGGTCTGCTAAAGCGGCATCAATCGAATCAAATTTAAAAGCTTGGGTAGTATTAGGCTGTGACACAGAAAGATTTCCAGCTACCAACGTAAATTTTTTTTACAATTTCTTCTTTTAAATTGTAGCTCCTTTACAAGGCAGAGAATTAGACTAGCAATGATTTGATAACGTGGCAAAAATTTTTGCCATTAAAATTGGGGTCAAGGGTCAATTAACTAAATTTTATATAGACTTTGGACTCTTGACTTTGGACTCTTGACTCCCCAAAACCAAGTGGAGGGGTTTGGGGCGTTTTGTGGGCTGCGCTAGTCGCTGATATTGTTGATAGCTGAGAACGAATTAACCATTCATGGGATAAGGATTTCAGATCATGGACAAATTTAGACGCGTACCCGTTGGGATTGTTGGCGCGTCGAGCTATGGCGGAGTACAGTTAGTACGATTACTCATGGATCATCCAGAAGTCGAACTGGTTTATTTAGGCGGTGAGAGCAGTATCGGGAAATCCATTGGAGATATCTACCCACATCTGGCTCATGCGGCTAACCTGCCAATAGAGGCGGTAGAACCAGAAATAATTGCTCATCGCTGTGAAGTAGTTTTCCTGTCTTTACCAAATGGTCTGGCTTGCCAAATCGCGCCTAAACTGTTGGAAAAAGGATGTAAAGTACTAGATTTGAGTGCAGACTATCGGTTCAGTGATTTGACAACTTATACAAATTGGTATGGTACTGAGAGAAGCGATCGCAATATTGCAGCTACAGCAGTTTATGGATTACCAGAACTTTATCGCGATCGCATTGCCGAAGCTCAACTCGTTGGCTGTCCTGGTTCCTATGCCACTGCTAGTCTTTTGGCACTTTTGCCACTCTTAAAGCAAGGCTTAATCAAACCAGAAACAGCGATTATCGATGCCAAATCTGGCACATCTAGCAGTGGACGACAAGCTCAAACCAACTTATTACTAGCTGAAGCAGACAACTCCATAGCAGCTTTCAATGTCGGTCGTCACCGTCATACTCCAGAAATTGAGCAAATTTGCAGTGACTTAGCCGGTCACGAACTCATGATCCAATTTACACCCCACCTGATCCCAATGGTGCGCGGTATTTTGGCAACGATATATGCCACACTGAGCGACCCTGGTCTGGTGCGAGATGACTTAATCACAATTTTCTCAGCCTTCTATCGCAACTCTCCTTGGGTAAAAGTCTGCGGTAGCGGCGTTTACCCCCAAACCAAATGGGCTAACGGCAGCAATCTTTGTTACATCGGTGTAGAAGTTGATCCGCGCACAGGTCGCGTGATTGTGATGTCAGCAATTGACAACCTAATTAAAGGACAGGCGGGCCAAGCGATTCAGTGTATGAATCTAATGATGGGCTGGGATGAAACCTTGGGGTTGCCCAAATTGGGGTTTTATCCATAATTAGTGGGAGTTAGAAGTGATGAGTGATTAGTTATGAATTAAAAACTCCTAACTCCTAACTCCTAACTCCTAACTCTACTTCGGCCCTAACCCCACAACACCAGCATAAACGGCGCGATCGCCTAGTTCATCTTCAATTCGCAGCAAGCGATTATATTTTGCTACCCGTTCGCTGCGGCAGAGGGAACCTGTTTTGATTTGACCGGCACGGGTTGCTACGGCTAAATCAGCGATCGTTGTGTCTTCTGTTTCACCAGAACGATGGCTAATTACTGAACGGATACCGTTACGAGTTGCCAAATCAATTGTTTCTAAGGTTTCGGTGAGTGAACCAATTTGATTGAGTTTAATCAAAATGGCATTAGCGGCTTTTTCCTGAATGCCTCTTTGCAAGCGGGTGGCATTGGTAACAAACAAGTCATCTCCCACCAATTGCACCCGCGAACCTAACTTCTGGGTCAGCAATTGCCAATTTTGCCAGTCTTCTTCATGCAAGCCATCCTCAATTGATACAATTGGGTATTGATCAACTAGTTGCGCGAGGTAATCAATAAACTCAGTCGGGGCGTGAGGTTTACCATCGTAAACATACTGCCCATTCTTGTAAAACTCACTAGCCGCCACATCCAACGCCAAAGCTACTTCTTCCCCTGGCTTATAACCAGCTTTCTTAATGGCAGCAACTAGCAATTCTAAAGCCACCTGATTAGACTCTAAGTTAGGGGCAAAACCGCCTTCATCGCCCACACCAGTAAGCAAACCCTTCTCATCTAATACTTGACTGAGGGTAGCAAACACCTCTGCACCCCAACGCAATGCTTCCCGGAAGGAAGTTGCCCCAATTGGGACAATCATAAACTCTTGAAAATCTACGTTGTTTGATGCGTGTGCGCCACCATTAATCACGTTCATCAACGGCACTGGTAACAAATTCGCTAAAGGTCCACCCAAATAGCGATACAGAGGAATTGCCAGAGACTGGGCACCAGCTTTGGCTGCTGCTAGGGAAACCCCCAAAATCGCATTAGCCCCCAAATTGGATTTGTTAGCAGAACCATCTATAGCAATCATTGTGCGGTCTAGCAGTTCTTGGTTGAGGGCATCCAAGCCTAACAATTGGGGCGCAAGTGCTTCTCTAACGTTTTGTACTGCCTTGAGTACGCCTTTGCCCCCATAACGGCTTTTATCGCCATCACGCAGTTCGTGAGCCTCAAAAGTGCCAGTAGAGGCACCACTGGGAACCTGCGCCAGTCCGACAACACCGTTGGCTAAATGCACTTCAGCTTCAATTGTCGGTCTACCGCGTGAATCAAGAATTTCACGGGCTGCGATCGCTTCAATGGCAGTATCTAGAAATTTACTCATCTGTACTTTATCCTTTATTCGAGTGTGTTACGCATACAGTCCAGTTGCCTAACCCAATCGTTAGCATAGGCGGTTAAGAGGCTTTCTCGGCTGAGATTAAAGAAGATTTCCATTATTAGGGATAGGGATCAATGCCAAAAATGGGTAAGGGAATGTTTATCCTGTCCTTTACCTTTTAATTCTTTCTCTGATGGCATTTTTACCTTAAGACTTTGAGCTAGGTAAAATGTTGGCAGAGAATAACACTAAATCAATTACAGAGAAAAGGTCAATATGCGATTACTACACACAATGCTGCGGGTGGGCAACCTTGAAGAGTCCTTAAAGTTCTACTGTGAACTTATAGGAATGAAACTACTGCGCCGAACAGATTATCCAGGGGGAGAATTTACCCTAGCTTTTGTTGGCTACGGTGATGAAAGCGATAACTCGGTGATCGAACTAACCTACAACTGGGGGGTAAAAAAGTACGAATTGGGTAATGCTTATGGTCACATTGCCCTTGGCGTTGATGATATTTACGCTACGTGTGAAGAAATCCGCAATCAGGGCGGTAAAGTCGTGCGCGAACCAGGGCCAATGAAACATGGTTCGACAGTAATTGCTTTTGTGGAAGATCCAGATGGGTATAAAGTTGAACTGATTCAACTGGGAAATCAAGGGTCAGCAGTCAAACAGGAATCACAAGAGCAACTTGTGAGTCAGTAATTCTTATAATTAAGAATATAAGTGAATACGCTCGGGTTAAGGCTTGATCCTCCCTAACCCTCCTTAAAAAGGCTTGTCATGACCCACATTTTTGTAACAGTCAAGGTGTCGCATTGTCCGATATTCCGCTCACAACTTAAGTTCTGGGCTGATAGCTCAAGTCCACTTAAGTGGACTGAAATTTTCCCTAACGCCCAGAGTTTAGGCATCGACATCGCTTAAAATCTTATATTTAGTCCTCTTGAGAGGACTTGAGCTATTAGCCTGGGAATTTATTCCCAGGCTGGTTAACAACGAAGCGGAAGATTTATTTGATGTTGGTAATGATAAGTCTTAAAAAACAGGGAATTAAGCCATCCTGTAAAATTCTATCGCAGGCAATAAAGCGATCGCAAAATCCACACCGATGTCTTGAAAAGTTGAGCTACATACGGGGAGATTGATTCTTCCGGCAGACAGGTTTCTCATGTCAGTAAACCCAGATACGCGAGACTTTTCGCTTTTTGCCTCCCCTTTTTAGGCGGGTTAGGGGATCTTCTCTGCGTAAATCCTATTAGTATCAGCAACACTAAGAGCGACGCCGAATAGCCCGTCGTAGACATCGCTCCAATAGCACATCTGCCAAAGTCCCCTCAGAATAGTATTTTCGTTTTAAATTAGAAAATAGGTAATAGATCAAACTATCATCAATTACTAATCCCAAATTGCCACCAGAGATACACACGGATATACGCTGAGAATGTTTGGATAATTATCTGGGTACTAAGGAGTAGGGTTACAACCACTCCCCATTACCCCTTATCCCCAGAGGGGACCCCACCTTCCCCACTCCCGTAGAGACGCGATTAATCGCGTCTCTCCCACTCCCCGCTCCCTTAATAATCCCCAATCCCTAAACTAAAAATCAAAATTCCAAAATTCTAAAGATGCAACCTACAGATCCGAATAAATTTACTGATAAAGCCTGGGAAGCAATTGTTAAATCTCAGGATATAGTCCGTGCTTATCAACAACAGCAACTAGATGTTGAACATTTAATTCTTGCCCTGTTAGAAGAACCCACTAGTCTAGCAATACGTATCCTGGCTCGATCTGAGGTCGATCCAATCCGCTTGCAACAGCAACTAGAAGCCTTTACCCAACGTCAGCCGAAAGTTGGTAAAAGTGATCAGCTTTACCTTAGCCGCAATTTAGATGTTTTACTAGACCGAGCCGAGGAAGCTAGAACCAGGATGAAAGACTCCTACATTTCTGTGGAACACATCCTCTTGGCATTTGCTGAAGACGACCGCATTGGACGAAAGATACTCAAAGGCTTTAGTGCGGATACAGAAAAACTAGAAACTACCATCAAAACCATTCGTGGTAGCCAAAAGGTGACAGATCAAACCCCAGAATCCCGCTATGAAGCGTTACAAAAATTTGGCCGAGATTTGACAGAACAGGCAAAAGCTGGAAAACTCGACCCAGTAATTGGACGGGATGACGAAATTCGGCGGGTAATTCAAGTATTGTCTCGTCGTAGCAAAAATAACCCCGTCTTGATTGGTGAACCTGGGGTGGGTAAAACTGCGATCGCCGAAGCTTTGGCACAGCGGATGGTAAATGGTGATGTTCCCGAATCTCTGAAAAACCGCAAACTCATTTCTTTAGATATGGGTAGTTTGATTGCTGGGGCAAAATTGCGAGGAGAATTTGAAGAACGCTTGAAAGCAGTCCTCAAGGAAGTTACAGAATCTAACGGTGACATCGTCCTGTTTATTGACGAATTGCATACTGTAGTCGGCGCCGGTTCCACTCAACAAGGGGCAATGGATGCCGGAAATCTGCTCAAACCAATGCTGGCGCGGGGAGAACTGCGTTGCATTGGCGCAACTACGCTCGACGAGTTCCGGAAACATATTGAGAAAGACGCTGCCTTAGAACGCCGCTTTCAGCAAGTATTTGTGGATCAGCCAAGTGTGGAAAATACTATTTCCATTCTCCGGGGATTGAAAGAACGCTATGAAGTTCATCACAATGTCAAAATTTCTGATTCGGCTTTGGTAGCAGCAGCAACCCTGTCAGCACGTTATATTAGCGATCGCTTTTTGCCAGATAAAGCGATTGATTTGGTAGATGAAGCAGCAGCACAGTTGAAAATGGAGATTACCTCCAAACCAGCAGAATTGGAAACTATTGATCGCCGCCTCATGCAGTTAGAAATGGAAAAGCTGTCATTAGCTGGCGAAGAAAAGGGTACTCCCCAAACTAAAGAACGTTTGCAGCGAATTGAGCAAGAAATCGCCAGTTTAACGGGAAAACAGAAAATATTTAATGAGCAATGGCAAGGTGAAAAGCAGATATTGGAGGCTATAAGCGCCTTAAAGAAAGAAGAAGATGCGCTGCGAGTGCAAATTGAACAGGCGGAACGTGCTTATGACCTAAATAAAGCTGCCCAACTGAAGTATGGCAAATTGGAGGGAGTACAGCACGATCGCGAAGCCAAAGAAGCAAACCTTTTAGAAATTCAAAACCAAGGTTCCACGTTGCTGCGAGAACAAGTCACCGAAGCCGATATTGCCGAAATCGTTGCCAAGTGGACAGGAATCCCCGTCAATCGTCTGTTGGAATCGGAACGGCAAAAATTACTGCAACTAGAAAGTCATTTACATGAACGAGTTATTGGGCAAGAGGAGGCTGTAGAAGCGGTAGCAGCCGCAATTCGTCGCGCCCGTGCAGGGATGAAAGACCCCTCGCGTCCCATTGGTTCATTTTTGTTCATGGGCCCCACAGGTGTGGGCAAAACCGAACTCGCCCGGGCTTTAGCTCAGTTTCTCTTTGATTCTGATGATGCCTTGGTGCGCTTAGATATGTCTGAGTATATGGAAAAACACTCAGTTTCCCGTCTGGTGGGAGCGCCTCCAGGATATGTAGGATATGAAGAAGGCGGTCAACTTTCCGAGGCGATTCGTCGCCGTCCTTATTCGGTGGTGCTGCTGGATGAAGTGGAAAAAGCACACCCCGATGTGTTCAATATTTTATTGCAGGTATTAGATGATGGGAGAATTACTGACTCTCAGGGAAGGACAGTAGATTTTCGCAACAGCGTTATTGTCATGACCAGTAACATTGGTAGCGAACATATCTTGGATGTATCCGGTGATGATTCCAAGTATGAAACGATGCGGAAGCGAGTAATGGAAAATTTGCGATCGCATTTCCGCCCGGAATTTCTCAACCGCGTCGATGATATTATTCTCTTCCACACCCTAAATCGCACAGAAATGCGGCATATCATCCGTATCCAACTCAAACGGGTAGAAAGTCTTTTGCGCGAGCAAAAAATCTTCTTTGAAATATCGCAATCAGCCTGTGATTACCTTGTCGAATCAGGTTATGACCCAGTTTATGGTGCCCGCCCACTCAAACGGGCAATTCAGCGAGAAGTAGAAAACCCCCTCGCCACCAAGTTATTGGAAAATACTTTTATCTCTGGAGACACGATTATCATTGACAAAAATGAAAACGGTCTGTCTTTTAACAAAAAAGTGCTGGTGAAGGTCTCAGTACCGCAGATTGCTACATAGTCTGAGAAGGCGATTAGAAATCGCGGCTACGCAGGTAAAACCCACCTCCGTGGGTTTATTTGTTATTCTTTACAAGATGCTGTGCGATCGCAGAAGCCGTAAAGTCAGAAAGCGATCGCTACATCAGTTTCCCGCGTTCTCTGTTGATAGCTTGTTTGATTAATTCTTTTAAAGCGAGGCGGCGATTGGGTAAATGAGCAATCATATTGGGATATGGGATTGTGATCTTTAGGGATTTGGCAAGACAATCCAATGGAATAGCGATCGCTCCTAGTTCAAAGGGACACAATATTAAACTTAGGGATTTGGTAAGCAAAAATGACGCAAGACAACCAGCCAATCAATGGTCATATTGAAGAGTAGTTGGATTATTACTCTAAAAGCGAATTTAAAATAAAATTCTAAGTTGTGTAAGAAATGTGTAAATTCTAACGTTTGCTCTATGTATTTAGTTTTTTTATTGCAATAATAATGTAAGCATTAAACTAGAGAAGCCATTTGCAGCAATGTCAATGCCTTCTACTAGCTGAATTGCTGCTAATTTTTTTACCTGTATGAAAGGTAACAATAAATATGGAAGATAACGGAGCATTAGGGGCAGGTGCTGTAGGTGCTGCCGCAGGTGCGGTAGCTTGTACAGCCGGGACAGTAACTGACTGATCAAAAATTGTTTTCAAGTTTGAATTTTGGCTCTGCATAATTAATACCTCCAGTTATAGTTATTAAAAAATCATCAAGATTTGCCACTTACACTAGAGCTGACATCCTGAAACAGTTGTCACAGTTTCTAGTGAAACAGTCATTGCACCATAAGCAGCAACTGCTCCAACAGGCCCGCCGACTAAGAATCCCAATACACTAACAGCACCTCCTATCAAGTTATTCAGAACATGCTTGCCCGTACAGTTTGACTTGTTATTTTCGGAAAATGGGTTATTTGAAGTATCGAGTGGTAGAGGAAGTGTGGGTGGAAATGTTTCTACATCGGGAGGTTGTGTAATCCCTAATTTTTTACGGCACTCCTCTTTGATATCTGGAGGTACAGTCGGATTATCGTGGTATAAGGACTCCAGGACTTTTCTATCATTAGAGGAGGCTAATTTTTCTATGAGCTTGCGTGGAATATTGGGCTTCTCAGCTAGCGTTCTTTGAAAACCAATCTTGGAGTCGTCCCAAATAATAGCGTTTTCTCCTACTCTTTCTAGGACTGAGGTATATGCAGATGGATGGTTGATTACATACGACAAAACCCTGGAATCTGTTGAGTTCGCTAATTTTTGTAGTATGTCTTCAGGAATGTTTTTATTGCTAGCAAGTTTCCTCTGAATTTCGATAAGGCTGGCAACAGGGTTATTATATATTTCTCTTAAAACACTCGAAGAAGCTTGTTTGAGTCTTGCTATTTCCCACAAAATTTCTGGTTCTTTTGAATTTGCCAATTTTTGTAATACATCTTCAGGAGCTCGAGGATTTTCAACCAAAAGTTTTTGAACTTTTTTTGCATCGGCGTGAGGATTGTTAGCTACTTCCCTAAGAAGTTCAGGAGTAGCATCTAATCGCTTAGAAATATTTTCGAGTATGTCCACATCTTCGGATTTTACGAACGCATCTAAAACATCTATAGGCGTGTTGGGATTAAACCCTAGCGCACTTTGAAGTTTCTTGGGATTGCTAGCAACCTTTGGGCTATCAAGGGAAGAAGTCAAAGCTCTTAGTACGCTTTCATCGGATTCAGGATTTGATGCTAAATTCAATAAGACGTTTCCATGCGTTCTGTGATCCTTGATAATTTCGAGCCTAGTCTCCTGACTTTGACAAAATTTAGGTAAATTTCCTCCAGTTATCATTGGGTAACAAGAGAACTGTACCAAGCCAGTCAGTACAAATAAAATTGCCGTTAAGCAAATAAAGGAAATCCATAGCGATTTCCTAGAAAACTGCATACCAGGAGAAGTTTTTACATCGAGCATATTTTATTTTGGCAGAAATAATAAAAAAGGCATTGTTTAATCCCCTTTACTATTTAATAGCGATAATCAACTTGAAGAATATATTACTTATATTATTAATTAAAAATTTTACTTAGACCTTAGCATTTATACTGAATAAGCTATCAAATCTAAGTTAGAACCTAATCTATTGGCTCACCAGTCCCAATCAAAAGACTCAAACCTTTTGGGTTTTTGAGACATTTTCCCGACAGTTATTATTCTCCCAAATAGTGATCATCAGAGCAAGGTGCTGTTATTTTCACTAGTTTTGCGGGAATCCTGTATTTGTATACCCACCAGATTTGTCAAGATGATCGGGTTAACTGTCAAGCAAAAAGTTAGCGATCGCACCAAACCGTACTATGATCGTTTTGCGTTAGAAAAGATATCAATAATATTTTAGATAGTAGTTTCAACTAGGCTAATAGACCTGCGTTCAAAATCGGGAGTCGGAAGTAGGGAAATCCGAATCAGAAAATGGGGGCAAACAATGCTCAAAAAACGAGCGTAGGCGCAGCCCGTCGTAGACATCGCCTAAGCTATCTTTTAAAATTCTAATTGC
This sequence comes from Nostoc sp., assembly GCF_036919555.1. GTDB lineage: Bacteria > Cyanobacteriota > Cyanobacteriia > Cyanobacteriales > Nostocaceae > Nostoc. Next base: position 113,914 of record NZ_JBALCS010000039.1, on the reverse strand, counting down.
TTGATCTCCTTCTGTGTTCTCCGGGTTTATCCTGGAAAATAGACGACTAGGCTGTATTAGCCACTATCATCATTTCAGATACTAACATTGAAGATTACCAATCATGCTAGAACAAGGCACTATCAGTATTCATACTGAGAACATTTTCCCAATTATCAAGAAGTCGCTCTACTCAGACCACCAAATATTCTTGCGGGAACTGGTATCTAACGCTGTAGATGCGATCCAAAAGCTGAAAATGGTATCCCGCGCCGGAGATTATGCTGGAGATATCGGCGAACCGGAAATTGAAATTGCCATTGACAAAAACAACAAAACCCTCTCCATCTCCGATAACGGTATCGGGATGACCGCAGATGAAGTTAAGAAATATATCAATCAGGTTGCCTTCTCTAGTGCTGAAGAATTTATTCATAAGTATGAAGACAAGTCAGATCAACCCATAATCGGCCACTTCGGTCTTGGCTTCTACTCCTCCTTCATGGTGGCGCAAAAGGTAGAAATTGATACTCTTTCATACCAAGAAGGAGCGCAGGCGGTTCACTGGACTTGCGATGGTTCGCCAGCATTCACCCTAGAAGATTCGCCCCGAACAACTCGTGGTACTACTATTACTCTCAGCCTGCAAGGAGAAGAGGAGGAATTTCTAGAAGACCCACGGATTAAGAATCTTGTCAAGACCTACTGCGATTTCTTGCCAGTACCGATAAAACTTGAAGGTGAAGTATTAAATAAGCAAAAAGCACCGTGGCGAGAGTCTCCGAGTAATCTGAGTGAAGAAGAATATTTAGAGTTTTACCGCTACCTGTATCCTTTTCAGGAAGAGCCTTTGTTGTGGGTACATCTAAATACTGACTATCCCTTTATCATCAATGGCATTCTCTATTTTCCCAAAATGAGGCCGGATGTAGATGTTACTAAAGGGCAGATCAAGCTATTTAGTAATCAAGTTTTTGTTAGCGACAACTGCGAAGAAATTATTCCGCAATTTCTAACTCCAATGCGGGGTGTGATTGATAGCACCGATATTCCTCTGAACGTATCGCGCAGTGCCTTGCAAGGCGATCGCACCGTGCGGAGAATTGGTGATTACATTGCCAAAAAAGTAGGCGATCGTCTCAAAGAACTTTTCCGCGACAACCGTGAACAATACATTAGCGCCTGGAAGGATCTTGGTACTTTTGTAAAATTCGGCGTTCTCAACGACGAGAAATTCAAAAAACAAATTGAAGATATCATCGTCTTCCGCACCACCGCCGAGTTGACAGAAAAACCTGCTGCTGAAACTCCAGCAGTTGAAGTCCAGTCTTCAGAGGGGGATGCTTGGCAAGATGTCACTCCTCCCTCACCTAGTTCTGAGAACTCAGCACCCACCGCTCCTTATACCACGCTCAAAGAGTATCTAGAACGCAACAAAGAACGCCACGAAAACCGGGTTTTCTACAGCACCGATGGAGCAACCCAAGCTACCTATGTAGAACTGCACAAAAATCAAGGCTTGGAAGTCCTGTTTATGGACTCCTTCATCGACACCCACTTTATCAACTTCCTAGAGCGGGAATATCAGGATATCAAGTTTACGCGGGTAGACTCAGATTTAGATAATACCCTGCTGGAACAAGACAAAGCTGCGGAAATTGTTGATCCTAATACGAACAAAACCCGGAGTGAGACGATCAAAGAGTTATTTGAGAAATCCCTCAACAAACCCAAACTCAACATCCGTACCGAAGCGTTGAAATCAGATGATCCTCAAGGGACACCACCTGCGATCGTGCTTTTACCAGAGATTCTCCGCCGCCTGCGAGAAATGAACGCCATGATGCAGCAGCAGTCAGTAGATTTTCCCGAAGATCACGTTTTGCTGGTGAATACTGCTCACCCGCTGATTCAAAATCTGGCAAATCTTAACCAAGGTAGTATTATTCAAGGTGATAGTCAATCGCCTACAGATCATTTAGTGAATTTGATTTGCCAACACGTCTACGATTTAGCGCTGATGTCTCAGAAAGGATTTGACGCTGAGGGAATGAAATCCTTCGTCGAGCGATCGAATGAAGTACTCACTAAGCTGACGGAACAAGCTAGTAAATAGTGCTGAGTTACGAGTTTGGAGAGACGCGATTAATCGCGTCTGTACAGGAGTTTGGAGACGCGATTAATCGCGTCTATTATTTCTCTCCCCACTCCCCACTTATCTTCCCTAAGACCTAGAATGGAAAGGCTGTATTAAAATAACAATCTGGAGATACTTGCTATGTCCCGTCGCTGTGAACTAACTGGTAAGAAAGCAAATAATGCCTTTGCTGTTTCTCACTCCCACCGCCGTACTAAACGCCTTCAGCACGCTAATCTACAAAACAAGCGTGTTTGGTGGGAAGGCGGAAATCGCTGGGTGAGATTAAAGCTGTCTACCAAAGCAATCAAAACCCTACAAATTAATGGGTTAGAAGCAATGGCAAAAGAAGCTGGCATTAACCTGAATCATTACTAAGTAATGTAGATTTCATAACCTGAGACTTTCGTAAGGTGGCATATAGGTGATTCGTAGGGGCGCACAGCTGTTATTGCTGTCAACTTAAGCCCAAACCCTTTAAAACCTCGTTTCCAGCCAGAGGCTGGAAATGCTCTTCAATTGCGGCTCTGCCGCTAGTCTTAAGGCGGCAGCCCCCCCATTAGGCATTCGCAGTTGGAGACTATTGACGAGATGATCTCTAAAAGCTACTTCTAGGCTGGCTTTAACGTTAAGTTGACACCAATGGCATCTCGCCCGTCCTTAGTAAACTCAAGGCAGGCAAGATGCCCGCCCCACAAAAGTCTTGGTTAAATTATTTTGGCAGTCCGCAGACCGAACAACAAACCGACAGATAAACCAAAGAACAAAGCTAAAAAGCCGATGTAAGCTGCAATTGCAAACATTTATTTTTCTCCACAATACTTCCTAAATCTATTGAATCATTACTTGTTGAAGATTGGGCATTAGGCATGCGGGATTGGGAGTGGAGACAAAGGGGAAATACTTACTGCAACTTCTGCCCTGCTTCTTCCCTATTCCCCTCATCTTTGCCAATGCCCAATGCCCTATTCCCTATGCCCATTTCCCAGATTGCGATACAATACAGCCCACGGGCGCTTGTTTGGGGTTAGGCAATGACTTTAATTAATGTAAATTTACCAGAGCAGTCTTATGAGATTGCGATCGCACCTTCGAGTTTAGATCAACTGGGTCAACAGATGGCCAGTCTTAAGCTAGGCAAGAAGGTACTGCTGGTTTCTAATCAGACGATTTTAAAACATTTTGGGGAAAGAGCGATCGCATCCCTGACATCTGCTGGATTTGAAGTTGCTAGCTGCATCCTACCACCTGGGGAACGCTACAAAACCCTCAACTCCATCCAAAAACTTTACGATATCGCCTTGGAAAATCGCCTAGAACGTTCTTCTACTATGGTGGCTTTGGGAGGAGGTGTAATTGGCGATATGACTGGCTTTGCGGCCGCAACTTGGCTGCGCGGTATTAATGTTGTCCAAGTGCCTACCTCTCTGTTGGCGATGGTGGATTCGGCAATTGGTGGCAAAACGGGTGTAAATCATCCCCACGGTAAAAACTTGATTGGGGCATTCCATCAACCGCGCTTGGTTTTGATTGACCCAGATGTCTTAAAAACTCTTCCTATGCGCGAGTTTCGCGCAGGAATGGCAGAAGTTATTAAGTACGGTGTGATTTGGGATGCCGAATTGTTTGCCCAGTTGGAAGCAAGTAAACGCCTCGACCAACTCCGCTATGTAAAACCTGACTTGATAAACTACATATTAACGCGCTCTTGTCAAGCTAAAGCTGATGTTGTTGGCAAAGATGAAAAAGAAGGCGGATTACGGGCGATTCTCAACTATGGACATACCATCGGTCATGCAGTGGAAAGTTTGACTGGTTATCGTTTAGTAAATCACGGTGAAGCGGTAGCCATTGGTATGGTAGCAGCCGGTCAAATTGCTGTGGATTTGGGACTGTGGCAAAAGGAAGACACGGAACGTCAAAATGCTTTAATTCAAAAAACGGGTTTACCGACTCAGTTACCAACTGGGGTGGATATTGAAGCAATTATTGAGGCGTTGCAGTTAGATAAGAAAGTTAAAGCGGGGAAAGTGCGGTTTGTTTTACCAACGGAGATTGGTGTAGTGACAATTACCGATGAGGTGCCATCGAATATCATTCGGCAAGTGTTACAGAGAATGTAAACAATTCAAAATTACGAATTACGAATTACGAATTACGAATTACAAATTACAAATTATTGAGCCATGATACTCCAAGCAAAGAATCAATTGACCTTGCAAGAGTTCTTGAATCTTCCTCCAGGCGAAGGAGATATAACTTATGAACTTGTTGATGGCCAGGCAATTCCTAAGATGTCACCAAAAAAATTCCACTCTAAACTTACCCGCGCTCTTCTCAATTTGATTGAGCAATGCTGTGAGGCGAAAGGAGAAGTTTGCCCAGAATTAGCTGTCGCATTAACCCGTCAAGGGCGAGATTGGATGCCAATACCAGATATTTTATATATTTCTAATGAACGTTTACCCCCTGATTGGTATCAAGAAGGAGCATGTTCTGTTCCTCCTGATTTGGTTATTGAGATTATTTCACCCGGACAAACCTTTGGACAAATGGCAGCTAAAGCCAAAGACTATTTGGATGCTAAAGTGCTGCGGGTGTGGGTGGTAGATAGTAAAGCTAGAAGTATTACTGTTTTTTATCTAGATGCAGCACCACAAACTTATATGGGAGAAGAATTACTCACAGATTCTTTATTTGAAGGATTGGCATTTAGTGTTGAGCAGCTGTTTCAAAAGGCGAAAATACCATTAGATGCCAAATAACACACTTTTTGCATCTAGCACAATTTGATGCATATCATTTTTATCGGAAATCGAAGGGTTTAAGACTTGTAGCATTACACGTAGCTCGGAGGCGGAGTGTCTCCGACTTAGCTCAATTTGAGTCGGGGTTTAAATAAGAGTCTGAAATTGTCTAAAATATTTGAATTTTGAATTTTGAATTGTTAACGCCTGCATAAAGTCTACCCTATGTTAGTTCCCAGGCTGTCGCCCAGGAACTAGAATAATCTTGCTAAGATTAAGCGTTAGAAAACATTGTAAGCATTACTAATAAAACAACTAATGCACTAATCCAAAGTGCTAACGATCCCCAACTAACTGAATCTTTTTGTACTCTTTGCCAGAAATTGGTGACTAAATTATTCCGAATTGCCATTTTATAACCTCCAATTTTTATGAAAATTGTTTTGACTATCAGCCTTTATTTGCTGACTCCCAGAGATTAGCCAACAGAGATTTACAGCAGATTGCAACAAGCGTGAGGTACAGATTATTGTAAGGGGACAACATTGTTGTGCCCCTACCTGTGTACCTCATTTACCTGAAAAACGCTGTAAATTAATCCACACAGCGATACCTACGACGGGCTATGCCTACGCAGATGTGTGTGTCTCAACGCATTACTAAATCTAAAAAAACAAAAATTTACAAAAAGATATTTGTTGATGCTTAACTTGATTTTCCCATACGTAAGTGTTTGCACTCCGAAATTTGGCGATTTTGAGAGAATTCTTAATGTTGCCTTAACTACGTATAAAAAATACGTAGGGAGTGTGTGTACCTCATAGTCTTTGCAAAAAGACAAGTCCCAACAATTGGAGACAGCTTGGCAAAAGCGACCAAAGCCAAGTATCGATATTCTTGATAACCACTGCTAAAGTTGATACAGCACACAACTATGATGTTATTAGTGCAAAATTTAAATCTCTAGGAACTGTAATCAAAATTAAGTCACTAAATCAGGATTTTCAAGTCAATATTATGGAGCAAATTCAGCCACAACCGCGCCGCGTCGCTGATCAGGTATTTCAAGAATCCCTTGATCAGTTGGAGGATATCTTACAAGAAAATTCCATTGAGGAAGAAGAGATCCCCCAACTGCATACTAGCACTGTCACTGAAGTCGAACTCGATCAAGACTTGATAGATATTGATTTAGCGGCTCTTGAGGACGCAGTTGCTGATATTGAACAATTTCTCGAAGAAAAAACAAAAACCAAAGAAAAGTCATGAGTTTTAACTCCTAACTCCTGTACAGACGCGATTAATCGCGTCTCTCCTTACTCATTTGCCGCCGAGCTTCGTACAACATTAAAGCGGCTGCGATCGCCACATTCAAAGATTCTACCCCAGGACTCAAAGGAATTCTGACTTGCTGATCTGCGATCGCTGCTAAATCTGCCGATAAACCAGCACCTTCATTTCCCAGTAAAATCAGACTGGGTTTTCCCCAGTCCACTTCCCAATAAGTTAAAGTCGCACTGGGTAAGGTTGCCACTACCTGCATTCCTGCCTGCTGACTTTGTTGCACTGTCGCTTTTAAATCTTCGGTTAAGGCTGTTGCTAGGCGAAACCATTGCCCTGCTGAAGCCCGGAGAACTTTTGGGCTGTCTAAATCTACACTATCTCCACTTACCCACAACCCCGATGCTCCAGCCGCAGCCGCAGTGCGGATCATCGTACCCAGGTTGCCAGGATCTTGCACCGTTTCTAAAGCTAGAACTAAACCAGTAAACGGTAGTTGAGTTTGGCGTTTGTTTCGCTTTGCCGTTGCCACCACACCATCCGGTTGGACTGTAGTAGCGATCGCATCCAAGACTTCTCTACTGACAATTTCGGCGCGATCGCATCGGCTACAAGCTTCTGACCACAGCAAAGGATGGGCTGCTTGCCAATCTGGGGTACAACACACTGTTTCTAATGGGTAATTCACCGCACAAGCTTCTTCTAACAGGTGCGTCCCTTCCAGCAAAAATAACTGCTGCTTGTGCCGTTCCTTGGTGGAGTGTAGTTTGCGGATTTGCTTGACTAAAGAATTTTGTAAACTGGTCAACATCAAAAAGTTAGGAGTAGAGACGCGATTAATCGCGTCTGTGCAGGAATTAATTTAGTTTTCTTTCAACTCATAACTCTTCACTTCTAACTCCTAATTTAAGAATATGCGGAACCCGGGACTTGAACCCGGAAGCCTTGCGGCACTAGAACCTGAATCTAGCGCGTCTGCCATTCCGCCAGTTCCGCAGGCAATTATCTTGATCGACAATTTCCTATTATTGCGTAATTTTTTACCTTTGTCAAGTGAAAGCATCACGCTTCGTTAAAAGTCTCAAACTGCAAAGGAGTCTTTCAGGGGATTAGGTCGAATCAAAATATTAACTCAACATAACAGCATTGATTTTTAGAGAACACTTAAGTTATTTTACTGAGTATTTAATTTTGCTTAAATTTACTACTGATTTGTTATTTTTTGTTAAATTTTTAAAAAGCTCAAAAAGCTTGCTATTGCTTGTTTTCAGCCCGGATTTTTCACCCAACAAACAATTTTTTTCTGCCAGATGTTTCCCTAAAACGTGGATAAATTGAATCTTTACTGTAGAATCAAAACCAACTTCAAACATCTAAAATACGTATTACTTTTGGAGGTAGGCTTATTAATCCTTCTACCAGCTTACCAGATGCCAAATTTGCTCCAAAAGCAGACTCCTCAGTCTTGCAAATTTGGGGTGGGCATCCTTTGCGAGGTCATGTGAAAATTAGCGGGGCAAAAAATGCAGCACTGGTAATCATGGCTGGAGCCTTGCTGTGTCCTGGCGATTGTCGCATCCGCAATGTCCCCTTATTAGCGGACGTAGAGCGGATGGGTCAGGTATTATTGGCTTTGGGTGTACGCTTAACACGCCAAGGTGACATTTTAGACATCAACGCCAGCGAAATTAAAACGTCTAAAGCTCCCTACGAACTAGTTACCCAGTTGAGAGCGAGTTTTTTTGCCATTGGTGCGATTCTGGCAAGATTAGGAGTAGCACAGATGCCCTTACCAGGCGGTTGTGCTATTGGGGCAAGACCAGTTGATTTGCATGTCCGGGGACTGCAAGCAATGGGAGCTGAAGTGCAAATTGAGCATGGTATTTGTAATGCCTACGTCCCTGGCAGCAGTCGGAGATTAAAAGGTGCGAAGATTTACTTAGACATTGCCAGTGTCGGAGCGACAGAAAACTTGATGATGGCGGCGACCCTGGCAGAGGGCGAAACGATCATCGAAAATGCTGCCAGAGAACCGGAAGTAGTTGATTTAGCTAACTTCTGTAGCGCGATGGGAGCTAAGATTAAGGGGGCGGGAACTAGCAGGATTATTATTGAAGGAGTCCCCAAGTTGCATTCTGTTGACTACAGCATTATTCCCGATCGCATTGAGGCCGGGACGTTTTTGTTAGCAGCAGCAATTACCCGCTCAGAACTTACCCTCTCGCCGGTGGCTCCAGAACATCTAGTACCAGTGATTGCCAAGCTGCGGGATATTGGGGTAACAATAATTGAGGACAAGCCTGAACACTTACGCATCCTGCCTGCGGAAACCCTCAAGGCAACGGATATTGAAACTCAATACCATCCAGGTTTTCCCACAGATATGCAAGCGCCGTTCATGGCTTTGCTGACATTAGCGGAAGGCGACAGCGTGATTAACGAATCCGTCTTTGAAAATCGCTTACGTCATGCCTCAGAGTTGAATCGCTTGGGGGCAGATATTCGTGTCAAAGGCAACGCTGCTTTCGTGCGAGGAGTGCCAAAATTATCTGGCGCACCAGTATTAGGCACAGACTTACGGGCATCGGCAGCGCTAGTCATAGCAGGACTGGCAGCAGAAGGACAAACCACAATTCAGGGATTACAGCACCTCGATCGCGGCTATGATCGACTCGATGTGAAGTTGCAGCAATTGGGAGCTAAAATCCTCCGCGTGGGCGAAACATCAGCAGATGCAGAAATCGCTCCCACCATCAGTAGCCTATCAAGTTGAAATTGATCGGTTGAGACTGACGCGGGAAGAAGGGTAATGAGGGAGACAAGGTAAAATTTTCTCCCCCTGCTCCCCGGCTGCCCTACTCTTTTCAGTATAGGACTTACGTAAGTTTTCTCCGTAGCTAGGGCATCTCTAAATCTTGGGATATAGCAATGATTCTCCCATCTCCCGGCGTGCTAAGATAGTTGCCCAAGTAGAAGCAATTTTATCAGTGCGATCACTCGCTTCTAAGTGGAATTTGTTTTGTTTTAAACTGGTGCGATCGCAGTTTCGATTTTGCCTAAATATGAAGGCAATGTCTGACAATAAACCGCGCTAAATCTATGTTTTTGGTTGGAAGTGGTGTCAAAGAAGGCGGTTAGATTCTGCAAAGATTTATTCAGTAGTTATTCGCTGTGGTAATAGTTGCTGTCCGAGTTTTTCCAGTTGTGGGTAAAGTGATACAGTCTTCTGCTTAAGTTTTAATGCGCTTTGAGGGTTAAGATTCATACCTACATGGGCAATATCATTACGCAGTTCAGTCATTTGACTCCAAGTTTTAACAAGTTCATCTGCTTCTGGTAAAGCGGCAAACTGCTCATCACAACGGCTAGGAGTAATTGGACGAGGTGATGATCTACCCTTTTCAGCTGCATTGTTTATAGCACCTTCCACATACGTTCGCCCTTTTTTGTGATCAAACATTAGTTCACCAAATCGCAGCACTAATATAGAAATTAACCATTCACGCGCTAAGGTTACTGCTTGCACAACTCTATCTCGCTGAATATACCAGTTAATCATTTGTAGTTGTAGCCATAGATTTTCAGCTAATGCTGCATTATCAGTTGGATCTTCTAAAGCAAATTGTCCATACTCTTTAACAACCCTTTCTGCCAAAAGTGAAAATGGTTTGGCACGTTGAGCAAAGCTAAGTGCTGCTTGTTTTAAAGTCTCCTCCAACTGAGTAGCCGATTTCATCGTTTCAATTGGTCGAGTTACATTCAAAGCCAATGAAATACTCTCAATAGCTTCAGCAGCTTTGTTAAGTTGACTTCTTAATGGTCTGCTACCAAGATTATCGCGCAGTTCAATGCCTGACGGAATCGCACTTTTGAGTAAATTTGCCAGTGCCTGTCCATCTCCTATTTCCACAAAACGCTCAGTTGCAGTTAACCAATCCAGCATTACGATAAATTCTGATAAGTCGATTACTGGTGCTATGCCATTATTGGAATTACCTAGTTCCCATGCTCCATAGTAAATAGCATCAATCGTAACATTCTTAGCTGCTTTCAGATAAGCTGCAAATAAAAATACAAGAAATGGTAAAGAACGCAGCCCGTGAGTAATATCAAAAACTACAGAATCATTATCATTAACTTTGTCAGTGATAATTTTAAAAGTCTCCCACATTTCTTCAGTTGTTTCACCATTTGGTATTGCAACTGCTTGAATACGTTCATCTTCCAAGCTATTAAGCACAGGAAAAGTTTTATTTTTAGCTTCAATTGTGACACAAACCAACATAGAATCATAATCACAAAACTGGCGTAGTGCTTCAGCAAAAACGTTTCCTTTGTAATTTTTACCTTCAAAACTATATATAGTTTCTTTTGCGTTAAGTCCCAGAAAAGTGATAATTTGTTTCATGACTATTTTTCATTATTTTATTAATGTTTGTCCCATACCCAAACGTGTTTTCATACCCGTACCTGCAAACCGCGCATATTGAACTAATAAATTAGCCACATTAGCCAGCAACGGGTCAGCACGGTTGAAAACTTGTAAGGTAACATTACCGACAAATCCATTCACATAACCTTTGTGTAATTGCCAACTTCGCGTTTTAATTTTGTGATTTTTGAGTAAAATTGCCTTACTGAGATAAATAATTAATTCATCACTTCCCAAATAGACAGGTGCAAAATGATTCCAACGTTCTAACCAACTACGGAACATTAATGAGGGTATGGGTAGAGGTAAATTTGCTCCACCCTGAGCAAAAGTAGTGGGAGTAATAAATTGCAAGTCAAATCGTTTTATTGGTTCTGGTTCATTTGCCACCAAAGTTGTGTAGAGTTCTTCATAACTGGTAATTTCGTCTTCACGGTTGATAACGTTAAACTTTGCTCCCAGAAATTCTAGAGATTCTGAGAGATTCAAGTGAGAAATCGCTTTGGCTGCAACATCTTGCAATCCACACAGAGATAAGTTGTAAAATTCCTCCGGATGGAAAGTTAAAAATTCTCTAGAAACAGAATATAAACCGATTATTCCTGAGTGTGAAACAGAAGGAATCACCTCAGTTCCTATTTCTAATCCTAGCTGTTGATGTAGTTGCTTCACTAGTTCCAAGCCATAGGAACGAGGTAAAATTGTGGGTTCAGATACACTCAATGTCCAGTTAGAATGAATTAGCATTAGTATTATGAATTCTTGAACTTAACCCATCCCGGTACAAATTTGATTTCACCATTGGGATTCATCACAGTTCGCCTAGATTTTGGTGCTTCAAAACCAGGTGCTTTTAAACCACAAGTATCACGGATATCTTCCCGCAGTTCATCGCCTAACAGCAAATTTATAGTAGTTCCAGTCATCCCACTACCCCACCCCAATCTCTGACTATAGGGAGATTTTTCTGATTCGTAAAATTCGCGGATATGATTAAAATCTAAATTTTTGCCTGATGCTCTAGGATTGTTCTTAATTTCTTCCCAGTAATCATGCTCATAATCCCATTGTTCTTGGGTAAATTCCTGACATATTTGCAATAGTTCATCTAGGTTACTAAAGGGTAATTTCATCCCCTGTTTATGCTGAAACCATAAAAGCATTTCCGTATCTAAAGTCAGGGTAAATTCTGTTTGAACATTCCGCACCATTTCGGCATAAATAGACGCTTTATATTTGGCTAAGTAGTCAGGAAATCTGCTAGAAACTATTACCTCAGCCACAACAGGCATATTAACAGGAATCTCTTGACCTTTCTTAGTTTTAATTTTGCTTTCTAAAATTGGTTCGGAATCGGTAACTTTGAGCGCTCTTAAAAAGTCTGTATTTGGGCCTTTACCTGGAAAATTTCTCTCTTGATATGTGAGACGGAATTCTGAGAATAAACTATCCATGAATAGCTCATCGTCTAAAAATTTCTGCTGATATTGGTTAAGTTGTCCTAGCTTTTGTCTCAAAGTTTTCTCAATTTCGCTAACCCGCTTTGATGAAGGTACTTGATAGCGATCGCCATGTTTAAGTAAATGATATGCTATGGCAGTTCTAATCCCTCCTTTAATGGAAGAACCAGGGATAAATAATTGTCCTATGCCATTGCGAATCATGGGACGTAAATCTGTAATATTCTCCCCTGTCAACTTTTGGCTGATGGCTTCTTTAGGAAAAATTTGATACCCATCTACACTTATATTCCACCACTCAGAACCAAAGGCTTGTTTTAAAAGTCTGCTGATATCTTGACGTTCTTCAATTGCTTGAATATAGTCATCTAAAAATCTTCGTCCTTGTTTAATTAAAGCTTTTGCCAAGGCTTCTTGATTGGGAAGATAGACTTTTTTCTCTGTCTGCACATATTCAAAAGGATTCAATTTAGATACAGATGAGCCTATATGTAAAATAGGACTAGTCAACTGGATTCTTTTAGATTGATAGAAATCAGGTTTCTTAAGAGCAAATTCAGCAGAAACCACCATAATATTATTTATCCTTTGCCTTAATTGGCAGACTTAAGCTAATACCACTACGATAAATGCGATGTTTTTTAAAGCCTTGGGGTGTAACATCTACCAGCTTTCCTGCTGGTGGTGCGATAAAAACTGAACCTTCACTAAACATTCGCACCATTTTACGCCGGAGTTGATTTTCAGCTATCCAACCACCGCGTTCTTGAATGTCATAGCTAGCGTTATTTAAGAATTCAGTTGTTATCGGTATATCCCAAAATAAGCTCATAAGGGTGTGGTAATTTCCAGCAGAAAAATTCACTACTTTTTGCCAAGTCTCTGGTAATTCTAACCACTCAACTTGAAATCTCCCAGCACTACTTGAACGTTCTCCGCCAAGTCCTTCTTCTCCTAATAAATGTAAAGTAGCTTTTAATTTATCTGCTAATTTCTCGCCTTCTGGAGAGAGTTGCAGGAGAAAATATAAACCAGATGGATTTTCACCCGACCTGAATTGAACAAAGCCAGTATGATAAAGATTTGTGGCTCTAGTAACTCGGTCTACTGCAATTTTCGGAATTTGGTCAATTTCAACAGCTTTTTTATAATCAAATGTTCCTACTTGGCGCAGATGTCCATTAGATTTACCATTGGTTTCCGCAATTAATTCTTCAGTATCAGCGCCGATAAATCCCTCTCCTTGATACCATCTTTGCCATACTTCTAAAGGCAAGTAATTTAGCTTTTTATAGGTTTTGAAAAACTCTAGCTCTTCATTAGGGTAGTTGATAGGAAACTTGAGAGGACGGGGAAGATAGTAAATTGTGTGTTCGTTCTCTTGTCGATAGATGAATGTAGAACTTATCCGCAAGGGGGGTATTAGTTGCGATCGCTTTTCACAGGGAAATATCTGCAATAATTCTTCAACTGCATTTTTACCGAATAACCGCGCATAAACACTAACCCAAGCGCTAAACAAAGCATCAGAACGGACGCGATCGCTTGTTTGTTCAATGCCAATTCCCAATTCCCCAAAGTGAGCAGGACTACGCCCAAAATTGAGTTTAACCAATCTCCAAACACTCATGATTCATTCCCCGGCAGTAATCGCTGTTCGATGTACTCGCGTAAGCTTCCGAAGTTATCTAAGAGTGCTTGTGTGTTGGCGATAGATTCCAATGGTTGTAAACCAGATGTACCCGCAGGTGTGCTGGTAATCTGACGATATTGTGCCAAGCTGCGATAGGAAAACTCGAAGTTTTGAAATCTGACTTTACCGTAACCTCTAGAACCGTGTCCGCCGAGAGCATCATCTTCTAGAATAGCCAGTGCGATCGCAATATTTTGCAAGTCTTCAATGGCTTGGTCTTTATCTTCTACGGTATAAACTAATTCAAACTGGAATTTTGACCCAGCTGGTACACGCTCTAACTGTCTGGGGTTCGCCGCCGCCGTCACGCGATCAATACCGTTTTCAAATTTCCACTCGGTCATGTATAAACCAGTGTCAACTTGCTTCAGCTTTGCTGCTGAATCTGGTAGCAAATGGGAATCTCGAATAATCAGGCGAGCCGGTGCATTACGTCCGCGATTAACTCTGACGCAGTTATGACCTTGGATTGTCTGAGTACGACTATTGTTTTCCAATAATCCTTCCTCTCTGGCAGTCTCAATTGGCATCCAAAATTTTGACCCGCCAGTAGAACCAAATAATCGGCTAATTTGACAGGTACTAGCGCCTTCATAGGCAATAAATCGTCCTTCTTCAACTTCGGTAAACCCATTTACCAAATCATCACTTTCATAGCGCCAAGTACCGCTTCCTCCCGTGCGATTTAGAGGTTTATTTAATAACCGTTCTAAAGTGGAACGTAGTTTGCCTTTAATAGATGAACCAGGCAAGTAAGGATACTTTGTTAGGGGGTCACGAATTACAGGTTTATCTAGTCCACCAATATCTAAATTTTCACCACCACCGCCAATGTGCAATCCTGTTTCTACAGAAAGGTGACTGGTGAGGGACAATTTACCAAGTAGGGGTTTTTGTGCGTATGATGCTGGCATATTTACTTTCCACCTTCAGCTTTGTGATAAGCAATAATTGATTCAATTAATTGAACTAGACGCTCAAAATCTTCTTTGCTGTAAACTTTATCAATAGCAGCTGACATCACTTCAGCTAATGGTTTGGCTGCTCTTTGTCTAGCTGCGGCGTATGCTAATTTTGGTTTAAGTAGAATTACTTCATCTATTTGTCCAGAAAAATCACCTTTTTCAGCTAAGTTAGCTTTGATGCGATTTACAGCGTCTAAAAATTTGCGAACTTGATTAGTTTCTAATCTTTGCTGCTTAAGATAAGGACCAAATTCTTCAGCGTGTTTCACTAAGTCCCGAATTGGATAGTCTTTTAAAGACACTAATTTATCATTATTGATCGCGTCTTTGATTTCTCTAACGATATCCTTTGATTTTTCAGGAGTATTTTGGTGCTTTTCTTGAATATGGATATCTGGAAGAATGACTTGCTTTTTGAAAGATTCAGATTTATTAACTGGGTTTGGTTTAATTGTCTCTGACATATAATTATCAACGGTTTAAGAGTTCAATCCAAGTTGCGATCGCCCGAAAATAAGGGGCGTTGTATGGGCTTTTTAAGGAAGTCCGAAAATCACTGTCATCTAGGACATTTTTAGGTAATCTTGCTAAAGTATAAGCAATTTTTGGTAGATGCAAATAGTAGCGAGTACCTAAAGCCTCCTTTGATTGTTTATCTTCTTCAAACTTTTTCAATGCTTCCTCTTGTATTTGTGCAGTTATGAGCAGGTTACGCACAAAATTACGGGAATAATTGACCCCAATATTTTGCTGCTTTAATCTCTTTACAAATGGTAAAATGCCCAACAAATTTGGCTTGGTTTCTGGATGCAGATATTGTTTAATTTCATCATCAATTATGTTAATATCTTCTATCCCTAGCCATTCATCCCATTTGAATACTTGACCAAATAAGCCTAAACTATCTCTACCATTTCCTTTAGCTGCATCTTCAGCTTCACCTGATATATGTGCTGCTTGGTAAAGAGGTGACTTAGCATTATCAATACTAATTCCTGCTGATAGGGTAATATCTGGATTATTTCCGGTGTAAGCGCGGAAGCATTGGTAAACATCAAAAGCAAATTCTACAATTTCATTCCATGCACCACTGACAAATAAATCATCGCCTCCTGAATAGATAAACATTAAATTTTTTCTCTCGCCTGCTGTTAAATACTTAGCATTATTTAACACTCCAATATTCTTACTTTTGCAATGATCTATGAAATCCTCCTGGCGTTTTTTTGCCAAACTATTGAGATATACCTTAAAAAAATAACTCATTTGGCGAGAAAGTCCAGCTAGTCTGGGTAAAGTTTGCTTTTCTCCTAAACCTTTGGCAAATATTTGTCCTAGTCGGTCTACATCCATTCGTAAATAGCCTACTCGATTAATTCCTTCGGCCTCTTGTGCCATTTCACCAGCACGCATAAAGCCTACTGTTCCTTCTACCTCCTCTGATTCTTCTTGACTTTGCTGGCCATAATTGCCTAATAACAAAGGGAAAGCATTTCGGAAATGCTTGAATTTATAGTGTTCTAATGTCCAATCATTTACTAATAAAGCAGTGTCAGACTCAGGAACTATTTGTTTCCAGTTTTGGAAAAGATGATAATATATCTTTGTTCCTGAGATTTTAAATGAGAGTGTATCCACTTTGTCTTTTATATATTCTCTTGGGGAGCGTACAATTACTTTTATGTCAAACATTCGACTCCCTAAACGAAACATCCTACAACAAGTTCCACAAGCCAAAACTGAATTCGGCTCATTAGGATTAAGTGGTTTTAAAGTTTCTACATCATCTCTATGGCAGACACCACAAGGTTCATGACTATCACGCGGTTCGCTAAAATCGCTAATCTGGTTAGCAAATTTACGATATTTATATGTAGCTAGCTGAGTCGTTGCATGTGACCAATGATCAGAGAATTGTGCAGTTGCAATATCCGCGATATAAAATTTTAAGCAATCAAGTGCAAGAAATACTTTGCCTTCAAATTCATTTAAAAGCCATTGATTAAACTGATCGCGTACTTGCTCTACAGTCTTTTTAGTATTATCTGTTTCATCAGCCAAAATATATAAGTTTCCACCGCCAGCATAAATTATATTGGTACGAGGAAGATTTAATCCTATAAGTAATTGCTGTACTACTTCTTCAGTAACTAACTCTAAAAAAAAGCTCCTTGCCCTTAGTGATTTGAGAGCGCCATCAGAAGAAATAGTATAGATAAATTTTTGAATACCTGATAAGTCACCTACAATTAAAGTTAATTCTGTTGCATTGGGATTGTTGGTAATAGCAGCAGCAACAGCAGCAGTAGTTTTGGCTATATCTACTAAAGCAACATCAGATTCACCAAAACTCAGAAATGAACCAAATTTTTCTAGAATTAAAGTCAATAAAGAAAGGTTTTGCCAGTCATCATTATTCAAATTATCTATGGCTAATTTAACTTCTAATTTCAGGTTGCTGAAATCGGTTGCCGCTTCTAATCGTGGATAGGGAATAGTAGGATCACAATTTTCAATAGATTTTGGTTGCCAATAATATTGTTTATCTTGACCTTTATCTAACTTCACATGGTCAAATAACAAACGTAGAGCCTTCAGTTCGTGCTGATCAGTCCAAGACAAAATTTGCTTGGCTTTCACAACAATATTATTGTCAATTAAGTGAGGACACTTATTAGCTAACTGTGGATCAGCCCACTTTGCCAACAACGTAACAGCTTGTTGGGCAATTTGCAAAGCAGCATTGAAGATAGCTGAGGTTTGTATCATGGGACATCTGTATTAAATTTTTTGTGAAGTTCTAGCGATCGCCTTAGTTTTTCTTGGCTGTGTGTAATTATATTCTGTGCTGGAAGTAGGGTCTTCCAAAATTTAACTTGCTTATCTAGTTGAAATTTGAATAAAACTACCACATGAGCTGTTCTCTGTATCCTATGTTTTAGGCATGAATTATAGAAAAAACATTATACAGAACGCACGGAGGTAAAATTATCCCATGCGTTCTGAATACTAGATTAGATATCTATTACTTGGTTGATTTTTCGGGTTTACTTGATTCGTTGCGGAAAGACACCAGGAACAAGTTACCAAGTTGAATAGTCCATCTGGTGCTAGAGCGTGTTGATTGGAGGTTTTGAAGGAATGCAAAGCCTACAAGGGTAAATACTACTAAAAAAACTAGGAGCAAACCAAAGCTCTGCGTATTTGTGGGTATTTCCCTAAACTGTTCGTGTGGTAGTGATTGGATGTTACTGTCGAAGGACAGAGTTTGTGAAAAAGGCTGATTAGGTAAATAAGTCCTTGCTTTAGGCAAGTCGTTTGGCTTAGGTTTCATGGAAAATACTCAACTAAGTGTATTTATTCATTCTATTTGACTTTTTGTAATGTAGCAAAAAGTATCTGTCCTACCGTTTTTTTTTGGTAAAGCCACTGATATTATTATCAAATAAGGCATGTGAAAATCATGTAAGCCTTTGAATGTAAGCTTTTAAAGCTGTCCAGCAACAAGTTTTTAGTATTAGATTCCATAAAAGAGCCGATAAAGCATAAGTATCTTAAAATACATTAGATACCAAAAATCAATCTGTAGCGTTATTTTACTTGCTTGACTTGTAGATAAGAATTTATGTATTCTTAAATGAACTAACAGAAATACTAATCAGCGCCAACTTTAAGCGTTTCTTCACAGGCTAGGCTGTTCCTAGTAACTCCCCGAAAGGGGATTGAAGTACGCAGTTTGAAGAAATAAGGCTGATTAGTTAAATCTTTTACTTTCTCCATCCCCTTAAGGGGACGCAAACTTGAAAGCAGCTATAAACTTAATTATCTAGCTTCCCTTGAGAAGCTTCTATATAGAAGCTTCTCAAGTATGGTTTGCTACTTGATTACAACTTAACCTCATTACACAAACAAATTATCCTTCATTTCTTTGCCTGTATCACTTGCAAACTACCACCTGCATATAAAGTTGGCTCACCCACTTCAAACCCAGTTTCAGTTAATAATCTAGGCAAATCAGTTTTTAATAATTGCCAAGCTGTTTCCGTCTCAAACAACAACAAAAACAGTGATACCCCAGGCCAAAATATCGGATTCGTAGGAGCATGAAAATCCACCAGCGTAAATACCCCTCCTGGCTTCAACACCCGATAAACTTCATTAATAATTTTTCGTAATTGCTGAGGCTGCATCTCGTGTAGTGCGACGCTGGTATGCACTACATCAAACAGATTATTTGCAAATGGCATCTCCTCAGCAAAAGCTTCGACATAAGAAGCTAATGGTACATTTTGCCGCGCCCGTTGCAAAGACTTGGGTGAAGCGTCCAATCCTGTTACATTTTGTGAAAAATTTACCAAAAATTGCGTCGTTTGACCACTGCCACAACATAAATCTAAAACCTGAGTATCTGAGTGAATTGTTAAGTATTGTAAAGCAAGTTGCCGAAAACGAGCTTCACCACCTACACTTAAGGCTGCTAAACGAGAGATCCCGTCATACAGCCATTGATAGCGGTAACTCCAATCCCTTAAAATTGTTGCCATTGCATATTTCCTTGCTATTAAGCTTTATATTTAATAAAGATATATTGTTAACATTAGTAAAAAATCTGAAAAGATTAGGGGAAAGTAACTGCTATGGGTCGTGTAGGCGTCTTATTACTCAATCTCGGTGGTCCCGATAAGCTAGAGGATGTCGGGCCGTTTTTGTATAACCTATTTTCCGATCCGGAAATTATTCGCCTACCGTTTCGCTGGTTGCAAAAGCCCCTAGCCTGGTTTATTGCCTCGCGGCGAATCAGAACATCTCAAGAGAATTATAAGCAAATTGGTGGTGGTTCCCCACTGCGGCGGATCACAGAAGCGCAAGGGGAAGCTTTAAAAGAACAGTTGGGTTATTTGGGACAAGAAGCTAATATCTACGTGGGAATGCGTTATTGGCATCCGTATACAGAAGAGGCGATCGCACAGATCACCCAAGATAATATAGAACACCTGGTAATCTTACCACTATATCCCCAGTTTTCGATCAGTACCAGTGGTTCTAGCTTCCGGCTTTTAGAAAAGCTTTGGCAAGAAGATCCAAAACTTCAACCCATTGATTACACCGTCATTCCTTCTTGGTACAAAGAACCAGGCTACCTGCAAGCAATGGCGGAACTCGTAGCCCAGGAACTCGAACAGTTTCCTAATCCAGATGAGGTTCATATATTCTTCAGCGCTCATGGCGTTCCTAAAAGCTACGTTGAAGAGGCTGGCGACCCCTATCAGCAAGAAATTGAAGAATGTACTGCCCTGATTATGCAGACCCTGAATCGACCCAATGTCCACACCTTAGCTTACCAAAGTCGCGTCGGCCCAGTAGAATGGCTCCAACCCTATACTGAGGATGCCCTCAAAGAACTAGGCAGACAAGGGGTGAAAGATTTGGTTGTCGTACCGATCAGTTTTGTCTCAGAGCATATTGAGACACTACAAGAAATTGATATTGAGTATCGGGAAGTAGCAGAAGAATCAGGAATTCACAACTTCCGTCGCGTTCCGGCTCCTAATACCCATCCGGTATTTATTAATGCACTGGCAGACTTAGTGATTGATGCGTTGAAAAACCCCAGTTTCAAGCTTTCGCAAGCTGCCCAAATGAAAAAAAGGGTGAAAATGTACCCCCAAGAGCGTTGGGAATGGGGTCTGACTACTAGCGCTGAAGTATGGAATGGTCGGATTGCCATGCTGGGGATTATTGCCTTAATCATCGAGCTGATTACCGGTCACGGCTTCTTGCACATGATTGGAATTTTGCAGTAAAGGGCATTGGGCATTGGGCATTGGGCAAAACAGTTCCGAGTTCCGAGTTCCGAGCAAAGAAGTTAGGTTCCATACTCAGCACGGACTAAACCTTAGCTATCCGCTAACAGCACTGGGTACTCAGCACTCATGAGGGGCATTGGGCAGAAGCGAAAAACCTAGCGCAACTCCCCCTTTGCTTTCCTTACATCCCATGCTCCCTCATCTCACTTGTCACCCATGCCTCATGCCCTATGCCCTATGCCCTGCGCCCTTTGTGATACCAGTAATACCACTGCCTCGCGCTACGAACTGCAAACCAGAGAAGTATTAAAGCAATTAATCCTCCTTGCCAGGGAGCGCCAAAGGCAAAAAGTACTAGAGCGACACACAAGGTATCTTGAAGAAAGACTGCCCACAACGGTAATCCGCGTAAGCGATAGAACCAACCAACTTGAACTAGCTGGAGTACCAAAGCTAACAAACCCCCAATTAAGGCAATCACCCAGTCTGGCGTTGCTGTTGCGGTAGCTACTGCTAACCCCATAATTGCCCCCACGACGGGAGACATGAATAACTGAAATAGTTGGAACAATCTTTGCCCCCATAGCTTTTTTGAAGCGAATAATTCAATTAACGACCAACTGGTGAGGCAGCCTAATAATATTGGTGGAGAAATGTGAGATAAAATTGGAACTTGCGACCACAAGTTACTACCCTGCAATAATCCAATGATCAGCAGAGGTGTACCTATTCTCATTCCTGCTGCCGCAGAGGCTGAAAGCGTGGCTAGGATTTCAATCATCAAGGCACTCGAAGCACTAATAAATAAGTAGATATTTGTTATTTATACTACCCAGTCCTGGCAAAAATTCCAGCACCAAACTGACAGTCTTCAGCAATGGAATATTAAAGATTTTTGGTATTTTAAAAAATTTGCGTATTTGTTGGCTAATATCATGTCCGCTTGATTACTTATAAAACCCCAAGAACCCCACCCCGCCAAAGCGACACTTTGTCTCCCTGCCCCTAATCTCCAGAGGGGACACCGAGTTAAGAGCCGGCTCTTAGGGGCTGGGGGTGGGGTACAATGACTGTGGGAATCATAACTAATTATCCGAACATGATATAACAGGTTAGTAGTGAGCGCTTGAGCGCTCACTACAAGCAAATTAATCCTAAATACCCAACCGTTGGTAAACCTCTTCTAAATGCCTCAGATGCTGCTGGGGGTCAAAACAGACCTCTAGTTCTGCTGGGGACAACTTTTCGGTAACGCGAGGGTCTTTGCTAATTAAGTCCTGGAAATTACCTTCCGGCTTGTTCCAAGCGGTGTGAGCGCTTTCTTGAACGATCGCATAAGCTTCTTCTCGGTTGCTTCCCTTGTCTATTAAAGCCAGTAGCACTTTTTGGCTGAACACAACGCCGCCGTAACAGTTGAGATTTCGTTTCATGTTCTCAGGATAGACCAACAGGTTTTTCACCAAGTCGGTTATTTCTACCAACATAAAATGCGTCAAAGTGCAAGCATCTGGCAAAATCACTCGTTCTACAGAACTATGGGAAATATCCCTTTCATGCCAGAGAGCAACGTTTTCCAAAGCTGCGCCGGCATGACTTCTAACGAGTCGCGCCATTCCCGTTAGGCGTTCCGAACGGATGGGATTGCGCTTGTGTGGCATTGCCGAGGAACCTTTTTGACCTTTGGCGAAGAATTCTTCAACTTCCAGAATGTCTGTTTTTTGCAGATTGCGAATTTCTACAGCAAAACGTTCGATGGATGCCGCTACCAAAGCTAATTGTTGCACATAGTCGGCGTGGCGATCGCGCGAAATAACTTGGGTTGAGGCCGTATCGGGTTTAAGTCCGAGTTTTTGGCAAGCGATCGCTTCTATACGCGGTTCAACATTCGCATAGGTTCCCACTGCACCAGAAATCTTACCCACAGCGATCGTTTGGCGGAGTATTCTCAGGCGTTCTTCGTGTCGCAACACTTCTGCTAACCAGCCAGCTAGCTTGAAACCAAAAGTAATCGGTTCAGCGTGAATACCATGCGATCGGCCAGCCATCACTGTATGACGATGTTCCCGTGCT
Source organism: Nostoc sp. (assembly GCF_036919555.1). Taxonomy (GTDB): domain Bacteria; phylum Cyanobacteriota; class Cyanobacteriia; order Cyanobacteriales; family Nostocaceae; genus Nostoc. Next base: position 91,343 of record NZ_JBALCS010000039.1, on the reverse strand, counting down.
TTTTGGCGAATTACCTGAATCAAATCTTCCAGACGTTGCAATAATATATCCAGGCTGGCAACTAATTGCAATGCTAAAGCTGTATCCAAAACATCCGAACTGGTTAAACCCAGGTGAATGTAGCGTCCGGCATCTCCAACATATTCGTTGATATTTGTCAAGAAAGCGATCACATCGTGGCGGACTACAGCCTCAATTTCCAGCACCCGCTTCGGGTCAAAATCTGCCTTGGCCTTAATTTCCTCAACCGCCTGAGATGGAATGTAACCCAGTTCAGCTTGAGCATCACAAACAGCAATTTCGACTTGCAGCCAAGTTTTTAGCTTATAGGCTTCACTCCACAGATTAGCCATTTCGGGCAAAGTATAACGCTCAATCACAGTTCGGCACAGAATACAACCGTCATATTCTACAGTCTAATTAATGTAGATCACTTTTTAGTGCTGTTTTTTGCTCAAGGACGGGACTAGTTTTTGAATCTACGGTGATGATACTAATCCTACCGTCAGCCTCCATATATGCAAACTTCACATCTGTTAAAAATTCCACACCTTGCTGACGTAACTTGCTCATCAACTCATCGTCTGTAATTAACTCTCGTTGCAAATGACGCTGAATCATCCGACCATTTTTTACCAATAGCAGCGGTGGCTGATTCATAAAACGTTGGAACTGGGGTATTTTATAGCCTAACCAGTTCAGCAAATAGCTCCAAAAAATCACAGTTCCTACCAAGATAGCGCCCTCAGTAATCGATGTATAATTACTCGCCATAGCATTTTGGGCAGCTTCAGCAAATAGCACAACTACGAGTAAATCAGTAATTCCTAGAGTTCCTAATTGCCGGCTAGGGAGGAAGCGTAGCACTGAGAACAGCGCCAAATAGACTAGCGACCCACGGATAATCAACTCAAAGACGCTGATGCTAGGAACAAAAATTGCCTGCCAATTGATAAAAAACCATTTTTCCATTAGCACTGATTTTCTCCCTTTTTCAATAGACTTCTGGAAAAAAATCCAGTCTAAGGTTATTTATAAACACAGAGTAATTATCTATAATTATATGTGATTTATTTCATTCGAGTGATTTTCATTAGAGGTTAAATATTTTTATCTATATCAGATTTAAAAATATAAACCTCTAAGAATTAGGGATTAAAATCGCTGATTTTTTGTTTTTTATTTTAAGCGCTTTGGCTTTTTTAAAGACTTGAATAAGCGATTAAGAAAGCTAGAAGATGGCTTTTTATTAGTGGAGGATCGCCCCGTTGGAGCCGTGCCATTATATTTCGTATTATCAGATAAAGGTATGGCATCCTTCGTTGGGACTATCCCACTTCCGTACCTTCTGGCATAAACTTGGGTAAACTCTGCACCGAAGAAAAGAATCTGTGCGGCATAGTTAACCCAAGCTAAAAGCACTACCAGTGAACCAGCAGCACCGTAGGTTGAACCAAAACTACCATTACCTAAATATTGTCCTAACAAAAACCTACCAATGGAAAACAAAAAGGAGGTGAGAATAGCTCCAATTAAAACATCACTCCAAGCAATTTTGACATCTGGTAGAACTTTAAAAATTAGTGCGAACAGCAACGTAGTGATGGCAAAAGAGAGGATGAAATTGATAATCCGCCAGAGAAAATCGACACCTGGTAGGAAGTTACTAAAAGATGTTACTACTGCTGCTAATGCCGTACTAATTACCAGAGAGACTAAAAGTAGAAAGCCAATACCTAGCACCATTGCAAAGGACAAAAAGCGTAGACGAATCATATTATTTACGGCACGTCCGGGTTTCGGTTTGACTTCCCAAATCGTGTTAAGGGAATCTTGCAGCTCGGTAAATAAACCAGTAGCACCCACTAGTAGAACTACAACACTAATAATGGAAGCGATCGCTCCTGTGTGTGGTTTGTTAGCATTCTGAATAGCTGTTTGGATAAATTGTGCCCCATCTTTACCGACTAAACCTTGAATTTGTCCAACGATTTGACCCCTTGCTGCCTCTTCTCCAAATACTGCCCCGGCGATCGCAATTACAATAATCAGCAACGGTGCTATGGAAAAAATCGTGTAATAAGCTAACGCCGCCGCTAACCGTGAGGCTTTATCCTCACTCCATTCTTTGAATGTCTCTTGTAATAACTTCCAAATCGCCTGCAAATTCATTCAATCAGTCTCCTTAAGGAATGTCGCTAACTTCCTGATATATTGGATACTGATTTAGTAAGTAACGGCATCCATCCAAGGGAGTTTGTGCAGCGTCCTGGAGGATGAATTTAGAATTTTATAGTGAGATGACAATGCGATGTCTACGACGGGCTAGGCCTACGCGCTAATTGGCGATAATAAAGATGTGGTGATGTTGATAATCGCAAAGCAATTTTTACCTAAAAGCAATGATACAGACGGCAGCAATTACAGAAGCAATTACCACTCTTCAGGATGCAGAAAATCGATTCGGTTTTGTCCGTGTTGAAGACCAGCAATTTTTCCTAGAGTGGTATGAGGGATTGTCTGAAATTACGGAAGCGGAAAAAGCCTCTGTGGATGTCGTGCGGCGCAGGTATCTCTATCACCGTGCCGGAGGTGATTTACTAGAAGGGACAGTCATATTGTTACTGGTATCACCAATACTTGCACTCTCAGGATTTTACGATCCCCCTTTCAGAATTAAGGCTGAATCATCTGTGGAACTAGTGTTAGATGATGGCGAGGAAATACTGCGCGGACGGATTGACGTTTTAGTGCTACAAGAGCAGTTGTGGGTGATGGTGTTAGAGTCGAAAAAAACCACGTTGTCAGTTTGGGCGGCTGTACCGCAAGCCCTAGCTTATATGATGGCTAACCCTAACCCCAGTAAACCTGTGTTTGGGATGGTGACGAATGGAGACGATATTTTATTTGTGAAAGTGACGCAAATAAATACACCACAGTACGATTTGTCAAGGGTCTTTGCTCCCTTTGCATCCGCGAGAGAACTATACGCCGTTTTGCAAATTCTGAAGCATATTGGTCAGTTAATCTCTCCTGCGTTTTAGAGGATGTTTTAAAAGTATTGGTGGCATTTATAACAACTATTGCGCGGATTGAAGAACGGCTTTACAAAATCCAATTGTCCAAAACTAAATTGGGTACTTGACAAAAGTCCCGATTGTTCAGTGTAACCAAAATTCCATTTACCGAAAGACAGACTTAAGCCATCATAACAAGATTGCTACTGCATTCTATCTATGGTGCGATATTGAATCGCTTCCGCTACATGATTAGTTTTTAGTTCCTCGTCTCCCGCTAAATCTGCAATAGTCCGCCCTACTTTGAGAACGCGATCGCTTGCTCTTGCCGATAAACCTAATTTTCTAATTGCTACTTCTAATAAATGGCGACTAGCATCATCTAACTTACACCATTTCTGGAGATGACGACTTTGCATATGGGCATTGCAACGCAGATTTGGTTCTTCTTGGAAACGGGTAATAGCGCGATCGCTTGCTTGTAGCACTCGTTGTAGCACTGATATTGATGTTTCTCCCGTAGGTTGTTGGGTAATTTCTTCTGGTTTTAAGCGATTCACCGCAACTTGTAAATCAATTCGATCCATCAACGGCCCAGAAAGTTTTGCCCAATATTGCTCCCGTTGACGAGGAGAACAAGTACATTGTTGAATAGTATCGCCATAGTAACCGCATGGACAGGGATTAGTACTCGCCACCAAAGTAAACTGCGCGGGAAAGGTTACTGATAGTTTGGTGCGTGAAATTGTCACATAGCCATCTTCTAAAGGCTGACGCAGAAATTCTAAAACATCTCGTTTAAATTCTGTGAGTTCATCAAGGAACAGCACACCTCTGTGAGATAATGATATTTCTCCAGGACGAGGGAAGCTACCACCACCGACAAGAGAAGGCCCGGATGCTGAGTGGTGAGGGCTGCGAAAAGGGCGATCGCGTACTAACGAACCACGATTTTTCAATAAACCAGCCACCGAATGGATGCGAGTCACTTCTAAAGATTCAGCAAAACTCAGGGGCGGTAAAATTCCTGGTAAGCGCCGTGCTAACATGGTTTTCCCACTACCAGGCGGCCCGACAAAAATTAAATTATGCCCACCAGCAGCAGCAATTTCTAAAGCCCGACGCGCATGAGCTTGTCCTTTCACATCATGCAAATCTGCGCCAGGGTAGGACAAGGTTGCTATCTCCCTTGTGCTATCCATCTGCACAGGTTTGTAACGCCCCGGATTATTTAAAAGATCCACCACATCAGACAGATGTTTGCAACCGTAAACAGCCAAGCCTTCAACCACTGCCGCTTCTTGAGCATTATCAGCAGGGATAACTAAACCTGCAATTCCCATCTTTTGGGCTGCTGCTGCGATCGGCAAGACACCAGCCACCGGACGCAAACTGCCATCCAGAGAGACTTCGCCCAAAAATAGATAATCTCCCAACAAATCAGCGCTAACTTGCTCAGAAGCCGCCAAAATTCCCACACTAATAGGCAAATCAAAACAGGGGCCTTCTTTGCGTAAATCTGCCGGAGTTAAATTGATCACAATTTTTCGCATGGGAAAGGCAAAACCTGCATTCTTCAGCGTTGCTTTGACTCTTTCTCTTGATTCTTGAATCGCTGAATCTGGCAGTCCCAAGACAACAATTCCCGGCAATCCCCCTGACACATCGACTTCTACGCCTACTTTCACGGCATCGATGCCCACAATTGATGCACTCCAGACTCTAGCAAGCATTTCTTATATAAGAGTAAACCTTTCAAATCTCTAGCAGATGAGTCGATAGATTGGCATTGGTGAAACCACAGAGACGATTTTTGGATCAAATTATCTGGTTCTTGTTTGTTGGAAAAGTTGACAAGCCTTTTTAAGCAGGGTTAAGGAGGATGAAGTCTAAAAAGTAATAATTAAGCAACAACAATATTTTTCAACAAATAGGATTGCCAAATTCATAAAACTTATTTCCGTAATATTACAGAAGCTATAAATACAAACAAGCAATAAAATAATAGGCATATTAATAAATAACAGCTAAAAAATTTTACATTTTTAATATTATTCCAACCTATGAAACGGCGCAACTTTGTTTGGTATTCGCTACTGTTTGCTGCTGGTTGTACAACAGGAGCAAATTTTACTAATAATAGCTCAGAACAGATGGCAATAAATACACCAAAAAATCTCAAATTTGCAGTTACAGATGTCACTGGAATTAAAGATTTGCAACGAGATTATGGCGTTTTTCGCACCATATTAGAAGAGATATTAGGTATAAAAATTGAGTTTTTTTCTGTAGAAAATCCCACAGCAGCAGCACCAGCACTGTTATCGGGAGAGGTGGATATTGTCTTTGCAGGACCATCAGAATACTTGATTTTAAACTCTAGAGCAAAGGCTATTCCGATAATTGCCATTGAGCGCAGGAACTACCGTTCTATTATTGTAGTTCGTGCAGATAGCAAAATTAAATTATTATCTCAATTGAAAGGCAAAATAATTGCCATGCGAAAAATTGGCTCAACTGCTAGTCATCTTGCTCCCACAAAGCTACTAATAGATGCTGGATTAGATCCAAAAACTGACTTCAAAACTGTTATGTTGGGTGATCAGGGAGTACAAGCCTTAAAAAAAGGTGATGTAGATGCTTGGGCGACTGCATCTGACAGATACAAAAACATTCTGGAATCTGAGGGCTTACTTGAGAAGGATTTCTCTATAATTTTCCAAGGGCCATTACTTCCTGGTGATGTATTTGTTGCTAGTAACCAGTTGGCATCTAGCTTTATAGCAGATATGCGATCGCAGATGATTAAGAACCAGGATAAACTAATTCAAAGTTTGCTGACTGCTAAAGCGAACCAAAAGTATAAAGGAGGCAAATTTGCTTTAGTAAATGATGCTGATTATAATCTGATTCGTGAAGTTTATAAAAAAATCGGGCAAGGAGATTTCTTATAATAGGATAAGTAAGTTAATTTAAAAAAATTAAGGTTTGTAGTAAGCGCTTAATAGCTAACCACAGAGATAAATGAATGATAGTTAACTCGACAAACTATTTTAGAAAAATTTTTAGTTTGCTTACTCACTTAAGCGATAACTGGAGCATCGCTAAAAAAATTAGTTATGGCTATACTCTGGCAATTAGTATTGCTTTTATCGGTACGACAAGTGGCTTGTTGATTGCATACCGCTATGAAAGCCTTGCCCAGCAACAGTTGAATTTATCTTATCAACAAAAATTTCTCTTAAAAGATTTAGAAAATACAATAACTAGAGTGAGGCTACATCCCCAAAGGTTAGTTACTGTATTAGAAAATTCTATTTGGTTAGAATTTGAAAAAAACAGATTTTTAGACGAAATGAGTCAAGTGAATCAGCGTTTAGCTGAACTACAAATATTTATAAATAACCATCCTGATGATTCGACAATAAATAATATCGATGTGTTTAATTTATTAAAAAAGTATAAAACTAACACGGAAATATATACTCAAATAGTAAAAAAGTTTTGGCGGCAGATTGAACAAAATAAATTATCAGCAAACGCCACAAAAGCTGATCAGGAACAACTATTAGTGTTTTTTAAGGAAGAAACTAATATCTCGGTTGAGTTTGAGAAACTTTCAGACGATTTAATTGGGATTATAGGACATGCTGAAATTCAACAAAAGCAAGCAAATACTAGTTTTGATAGTGCCCAAAAATTGCGAATTCAAGTTATTATTGGAAGTATGCTGTTATCAGCTGCGATCGCAGCTATACTAGCAGTATATACCAGTAGGTTAATTGCGCGTCCCCTAAAAATAGTTACTAACGTTGCCAGAAAAATCACGCAAGAGTCAAATTTTCAACTCAGAGCTAATGTCATAAGCAACGATGAAGTAGGAACATTAGCTACTTCCCTGAATCAATTAGTGGAATGGGTAGGAGATTATACCCAGGAACTAAAGCTAGCTCACCAAAGTTTAGAGCAACGAGTAGAAGAACGAACCCATGAACTTCAAAAAACCCTAGAAGACTTAAAAGAAGCTCAAGGGCAATTAATTCAAACCGAAAAAATGGCTTCTCTTGGGCAGATGGTAGCAGGTATAGCTCATGAAATTAACAATCCTGCTAATTTTATTTATGGTAATATTCAATGTGCCAGTGACTATACTCAAGACTTGCTTAATTTGGTGAGTTTATATCAGCAACAATATCCAGAACCCATCTGGGTAATTGAAGAAAAAATTGAAGAAATTGATTTAAATTTTATTCATAAAGATTTGCCACTCCTACTTTCTTCTATGAAAACTGGGACTCAGCGCATCCGGGAGATTGTGTTATCTTTGCGAAATTTTTCCCGATTAGATGAAGCTGATATCAAAGAGGTAGATATTCATCAAGGAATTGAGAATACATTGTTACTTTTAAATCACAGACTTCAGTCAGAAATTGAAGTCATTAAAAAGTATGGAGATTTATCCTTAATTGAGTGTTATCCAGCACAACTCAACCAGGTATTTATGAATATTATAAGTAATGCGATCGATGCTATACTAGACCAAAAAGCTGATTCAGATAAAAGTAAACAAATTATTATAGATACATTAAAGATAGATGATATTTATATTAAAATAGGAATCAGAGATAACGGGTCTGGAATTTCACCAGAAATAAAAAACAAACTATTTGACCCTTTTTTCACAACTAAACCAGTGGGTAAAGGGACTGGTTTAGGTTTAAGTGTTTGTTATCATATAATTGACAAACACAAAGGTAAAATAGAAGTAATCTCAGAGTTTGAACAATGGACAGAGTTTGCAATCATTTTACCTATTAAAACACAAACAAACTAGTACAGCACGGCGTAAATCCACATACCATCTCAATTAACAAGACTTGGATCTTAACAAGGGGCAAAATCCTCTTGTTAAAGTTAGGCAAACTTCCGCCACAGTCTACTAATACCACTATTTATAGGGCAATACGCTTGGGTTAAGGATATTTGTAGGTTGGGTTGAACATTCGTGTTACCCAACAAATCACGAAAAATGTTGGGTTTTGTTCTTCAAATGCCACTTGCAACTCCTGCGGCGAGACGCGCAAGGGACAAGTGGGGAAACCGCAAGGGCGCAGTGGCTCCCTAACCTACGCTAGTTTTGGTTTTTGGCTTTAACCCAAGCGTATTGATTTATAGGGAACGCAGAATTTAAAATTACCAAACTTCTATTTTTTAAAAAACTCATGAGCGAGTAGTTATAAACTCATAATTCATAGCTCCTGACTCTCAGACGTACCAACAAATTATTTAAAGCCACCTTCGCTGAAGGTATTTCAGGCAATGGGCTGAATTCATAGGACTCCTGCAACTTATTACGCAGACGTTCATATTCTCTTTGATGAAAATCTACATTAATATCTGATAAAATAGACCTTTCTCTACCTGCTAATTTTTGGGCGATTAAATCAGGAATATATGGTAAATTAAAAACTTCATTGAGCTTAATTAAATTAGCTTCAACTACTCCTGTTTCCATTAGATAAATTCCAGTCAATAGAACTCGATAAACATAAAGTAATGGCTTGACTCGATGCGTATGTTCTTTCTCAAAAAGTTTCCATTCTGTTGCAGCAAAACCAATATAATGGTAGCTATGGTGACGGGTAATGCAATTTTTGCCAATAAATTTTAATTCCTCATGTTCTGGTGAAGTTGTTAATATTAAAGGTGAATATAGTTGTTCTAACACATAACCATTCTTTTTAAGTAGCATCAAAAAGAATTTTTTGACATCATGAGTGACTAAATCAATTTCTAAAGATTCACGAATTTCTTAAACTTCAATAGTTTCATTCTCAGTTTTTAATCCCACCACTTCTTGAACTGGTAAAATATGCACACCACGCAAGTCATAATCAGAATCAGGTGACGGAAAACCATATAAGTGGGAACCACTGATGATGGTGAATAAAAGTGGGTAAGGCTGTTGCCCAATAATTGTGTTAATAGAAGATGGAATATTCATCATGTGCCGTTTACTTGCTTACCTCGGTTCGCCTGTTTCTTTAGAACATCTTCTGTATAAACCAGAACACTCACTGGTAGTCCAGAGTTATCAACCCCGCGAAATGACCTCTGGGGTAGTAAATGCAGATGGCTTTGGTGTGGGTTGGTATCATAGTCAAAAAGATATCGAACCTTTTACCTACAAAAATATCCTACCTATTTGGAATGATATAAACCTACCCAGTCTCAGCCGTTACGTTGAATCCAAGTGTGTACTTGCTTATGTCCGCAGTGCTATACCAGACGGAGCCTTAGATTTTGCTAATTGTCAGCCCTTTAATCATCAACAAAAGCTATTTATTCACAATGGACGAATCGAAAATTTTCGGAAAACATTACACAGAAAAATCCGCAGCACTTTAACCCAAGATTTTTACGAAAAAATTAATGGCAGTACTGACTCCGAACACATTTTTGCATTGTTACTTTCACAATGTCAAATTAACAAACATCGACCTCCAGAATATGCTTTACGCACCACATTATTAACGCTTTTAGAGATGGCAAAACGCTATCAAGTAGAAGCCTCACTCAATGTAATTTTTAGTGATGGACATTGTTTAATAGCCTCTCGTTTTGCTACCACTTCACCGCCTCCATCCCTTTACTGGATACGAGACGATCCGACTTTTCCAAAATCTGTAATTATTGCGTCCGAACCTCTATTTATAGGTAATTGGATTGCTTGCCCAGAAAATAGCATCATTAGTGTGGGAGCAGACTGTGAGATCCAAATTGATAAAATCTAGTGTGAAAGAGGCTAACAATAGTACTTAAACGCTTACTTGCTGTCATTTGAATGGCGAAATGTCTACAAATAGGACTAAAGCTTGAGCAATATTGCTCAGGCATGATTTTATTAGCTATGACTATGTGTTTCACTGATTGGGATAAAGGTCTGCCATCAAAGGTAGCCTATTACGCCAAGCAAACGGAGGTTTCATGTCGATATCTAAAGCTGTTACCAGCAATCTTACTTCTCAAAACAGCGTTGAAAAACGCTTGCAGATAGAGCGTTTGCTAGGAGCAACTCAAATAGTTGCACCTAGTGCTGGAAATGATGTGGTTAAGGGATTAACTCAAACACCTAAATCTCTACCCCCTTCTTACTTTTATGATGACCGTGGTTCTGATCTGTTTGAGCAAATCTGTGATTTACCAGAATATTACCTCACACGCACAGAAACAACGATTTTACAGCAGTTTGCTAGTGAAATTGCCAAGATAACTGGCGCTTGTGAATTGGTAGAACTTGGTAGTGGCAGTTCTAGCAAAACCCGGATTTTACTAGATGCCTACCAGAATCTAGGCTATCCCTTGCATTACCTACCAATTGATGTGTCTAGAGGTATGTTGGAAAGTAGCGCCAAGCAGTTATTAGAAGATTATCCCTTACTGCAAGTTTATGCACTAGCGGGAACCTATGAATTAGCCCTTGCACAACTCCTACCGACGCAATTACCCAGTCGGATGATTTGTTTTATTGGTAGCAGTCTAGGTAATCTTAGACCTGATGAGTGTGATGTGTTCTTCTCTCAAATTACAGAAGCCCTACAAGTAGGTGAGTATTTCTTGTTAGGGATAGATTTACGAAAGCCGAAACAGATTTTGGAACCAGCTTATAACGACAGCCAAGGAGTGACGGCAGCATTTAACCTCAATATGCTGGAGCATTTAAATCAGCGCTTTGAGGGGAATTTCGACACTACGCAGTTTGAACACTGGGCGTTTTACAATGAAAGTGAGCATCAAATAGAAATGCATTTACGCAGCCGGCGATCGCAAATTGTAGAATTACGCGCTCTTAACCTCAAGGTTAATTTTACACTAGGTGAAACTATCCTCACCGAAATCTCTCGCAAATTTGACCTTAATACTATCAAGCCGCAACTCACCGCACAGGGTTTATTACCTCTTCATGTGTGGACAGATCCAAATCAATGGTTTGGTTTACTCCTCTGTCAACTGCAAGCATAAAGCAAATCAGGGTATGTCTCACATATATTGTGGTTCTCAGTTGAGTCCAATATAGACCTAACAAAAACAGCCCTTTACGCCAGTTGCTACAACGGGGAGGCAGCGCGATCTTGGGGGTTTCCCCCATGAGTGACTGCTCCCTATTAGCCTAAGCAAGTAAACTAAATGTTTAGCGGCTAATTATTGCCGCATCGAAGGTCTGGGAAAAATTCTGCTGAATATAGGAATCCTTGCCTGAGGCTTAGTTGCAGTTATATTGGCATTAGCAGCAGAAGAGTTATTAACTGCTTCAGCGAGAATAGGTGGTTTGGTATTAGTAGAATTGGCAAAATCACTCAATGGGATAGCAGAAGGTGAATTTGAAGATATGGAACTAATATTATCAGTATTTTGACTATTGGTTTTTACCGGAGTTTCAGCTTGAGATGGAGTAACGATGAGAGTCGGACTTGTTGCTAATACCAGTATGAGCAAATGAGAAATATATTGTTGCATGGCGATTGGTAAAATGGGTTGATAAATATTCAAAGCTTAAACAAGTTGTGTTTGTTATTAGTTGGAAATAAAATCGCAATTTTCCAAGATAAATCATCACGCTGTTGTTTAATCAAACACGATCAGAGCGATTTCCAAATGAATAGACTACTAACGCTTAGTACATTAATTTCCTAACAACAACCGAACTTCCCTCAATCACCTTTCCTGCAAGGCAAGGCGAAGATCGACTTCTCTTTTGTAAAAAGAGAGCGGTTATTTTAAGACTACTGAATCGGTGTTCTAGAGAGTTGGCAAATAGATACACCTGGAAAAATTGACGTTTTTCATCAACTAAGCCAGTACAACTATTAATATCTTAGTTACATTTAACTTGTTACTAAAAGAGGAATATTACTGAACTTTTTTTAAAAGCTGATTTAGAGAAAATAAACTCTTAATTCGCATATTTAACTAGCTAAAGTAGAAAGTATATGAAATTTTAATAAAACCTGAGTTTGATGAAATAGCTTCTGTAAATAAATACGTGTATACCTTCAGCAATATAGGAATCCGATTTAATTGCGTGAAAAAATCTAAGTATATGTAGGGTGCGTTAGGAATATGCCGTTATACTTGGCGAGTCTCTAGTTAAACAATAAAATGTGCAAGCTTTTTTTGGGGTTGGCGTAGATGCGGAGCGGCTTATCGTCAGACATCGCTCCTTAAACCGCAGATGTTGTATATTTCAGTTTATTAGTATAACCCTGGACTTTTACAGATACCGGGTTGACACTTTATAGACTGGCTAAAGATTCACAAATCTATGCGGAATTGATACTAGAGGCACTGAAGTTGATAGCAGCAACATCACTTATCAGCAAAATTATGAATACAACCCAGAGATATTTTTTACCCCTTATTTTTGTGACAATAATTGTCAGCATCAGCAGTTGTAGTTCTAACCCCACCGCTCGTAATATTGACAGTGGAACGCCATCCCCCACCACAACACTGACGAATAGCCCATCGTCATCGTCTCAGACTCCCAGCCAAATTTCTAGCGTCGCTCAGTTGAGAGAAAAATCTCCTAATCAAGAATCTCCTAAGGAAAATACGCCTTCCTCATCAACTTCTAAAGCTGCCACTAGCAAAACTACCAGTGTTAAACTATATACGAGTGATACCCAATGTCAAGAACTCATTCCAGAAAAGGTTTCAGTACCAGCCGAGGAACCAGTGACAAATGTAGTGAGTAAAATTTTAGAAAAACGAGATACAAGCGACTTTAGCTTGTCTGGGTATCGTGTCAATATAAAAAATGGCATTGCTACAGTTGATTTGCGAATATCTCCTGAGTCAAAGCGGCAAATAGCTTCTCTTTCTAGTTGTGAACAGTTTGCTCTATTTGGTAGTCTCCGTAAAACTCTAACGAGTAATACCCAATGGAATATTAAAGAGGTTCGCTTCACCGAGCGAGGTGAGGACATTGTTCTTTAGAATCTGAACAGCGACAGGATTCCTGCATCAGCAGTTGTGAAAACTGTGTATATTCTAGTTAATATAGTGGTATTCTTCATTTTAGCCATAACTTTATAGCAGCAATTCGCGGGTGTAATTCAGTGGTAGAATCTCACTTTCCCAAGGTGATCGTCGTGGGTTCGAGTCCCATCGCCCGCTTTCAAATCAGAACCTAAGCTAGCTATGTGATTGCTGCCGTTGGTATAGTTGCTCACAAGTTTGTTGAGCCAGACTTCACTAGGGGTCTAGAGTCTGCGGGCATCCTTACTACACGCCATATACTACAGGTTGCCGATCAAGCGCCGACGTTCAATAGACTGATATTTCTATTGGGATGGGAATTTTCAGCAGCAGGGAGTTTAAATTCAAGACCATACTTTGTCGAGGCAATTGCGATCGCTTTTTCGAGGTCGGCAGGATTAACGACTCCCAATTTAAGAGTATTATCAGCAGTTTTTTAACAATTTACGCACAAGCATCTAGGTACTCGCCAATTGATGGCAGCTAATGGTAAAAAACAATTAGCGATTCGCAATTAGCACTATGGCAAATTTTCTCCAACCGCCAAGGTTACGCATTGGTGAAGACACTGAAGAAGAACGACGCGCCACTTGGCTAGAACTTTTTTATGATTTGGTTTTTGTAGTTGCAATTTCTCAACTCGCCCACAATCTCAACGAGGATATCTCTCTATCAGGATTGTTTGGGTTTGTAGTCCTATTTATACCAGTTTGGTGGTCATGGATTGGCACTACATTCTACGCCAACCGCTATGACAGCGATGATGTTGGACATCGACTGCTGATTGGTATACAAATGCTGACAGCAGCAGCAATGGCTATTAATATCCACCACGGTCTGGGTGAGAGTTCCCCTGGTTTTACCATTTCCTATGCTCTCGGTCGGATTGTGCTTGTAATAGAGTACGTCCGGGCTGGAAGACATATCCCTTCAGCGCGTCCTTTGACCACTCGCTATGCTATTGGTTTTGCGATCGCAGCCTTCCTTTGGTTAATATCAGCATCTGTACCCATTCCTTGGCGGTTCGGATTCTGGGCACTGGGAATCATTATTGACTTTGCTACACCCTTAACAGGACATAAGTTTCAGTTAGGTTTACTTCCCCACGCCTCACACTTACCGGAACGTTTCGGGCTATTTACCATTATTGTTTTGGGCGAAGCAGTTATTGCGGTGGTCAATGGTGTTTCTGAGCAGAAATGGGATACTTTAACTGTAATTTCTGGCGTGTTTGGTCTAATTATCGCTTTTAGCTGGTGGTGGGTCTATTTTGAGAATCTGGGTGGCACACCCATTCAGATAGCGCGAACACATGGAAAAGTTGGTGTTGTCAATCTCTGGCTCTACACCCATTTACCGCTAGTAATTGGAATTACTGCTGCTGGAGTTGGTGTAGAACAAATTTTGTTGAGTAAGCCAACTTTAGCACTACCCGATTCCCAGCGATGGCTCATCTGTGGTTCAGTAGCATTATGCTCTCTAGCCGTCAGCATTCTCCACAGATTTGGGGTGATCCGTTATTGCAAAATCCGTTCCCAGTATCGACTTGGGGGTGCAGTTGTGCTGCTAGCGATCGCCATCTTAGGCAAAGGTTTGTTACCTGTTACAGTCATTGCCCTTGTAGCTGTAGTTTCTGCTGGGCAAGTAGTTCAAGATTTGTATCAGAGTCGTCCCACTACCCGTTTGGTTGACCCAGAAATCTAGCTCATAGCGCAGTGGCGCACATCTTGCGCCACTGCGACGTATCCACGTAATTTAAATCTAAGTCATTTTATAAAATACATCTATCCTATGGAGGATTTTATATCTATATAAATATTTATTTATATAGTTATTTAAAGATGATGTAATCTCAGCATTCAAACTCGACGCTGTAATGCTGATAACTCAACGCCTTGCCGTCTATCAGAGGTGACAGAACTAAGGGAGGAATGTCAAGATTAGGAGATGTACCTTTGGTCGATGAAGTCAAGTAGGTGAAATATTTATTAATATTATTAATAGCAAGTCTAAATTCAGCGTCAGGAGTCCGAAAAAATTCCTAATGGCAGGTATTTCGCATCAATCACCAAATTCTTCACCAACGGAACAGAAGATTATGAAAGACCAAGAACCATCAGACTCTAAGGAATTCGTCGGAAATCTCAAGAATGGGATTTGGCTGTTTGGGCTGTCATCCTGGGTATTTGGCATTACCGATCGCAGTATTGCTTCATTTGCAGATGGTTATCTCTCGGCTTTGGATTTGACGCAACTATTCACGGCGGCTACGTTTTTTGTGGCGTGGCTATTTTTGAAACCGACATCCAGAGTTTAAGATTGGCAACTGGTTGAGTATCAAGTCACGCTAGTCTGATAAAGATTTAGAAAGATTATCTATTTGATCGCCATAAGGGGTGCGCCACAGAATGCATAGATTCCTTTGCATTGATCACAATCAGGGTAATTCGTAAAATCTCCGAATTACCCTGATTTCTAGTTTTCAGGGAAGAGAATCAGGATCTATACCGAGTTTGCGCTACCTTTGTACCAGCATTTTGGCATGTTCTTCCAGCGTTAGTAAACGTCGTTCTATGCCAATTCCTAAACCTACCTCTGGTAGCCAAACAGGATTTACTGACAGCGATTGATACTCGTTATTGACTGGAACTACAAAATTTTTCTAATTTTCCGGAATTGATTATGCTCAGGTGGTAGTATCTATCAGACTACCGATTTATACTGAAACTCTATAACGAACCTTCGGGGAATATAACCCCATTTCGGATTAAAAGCCCGGTCATCATGGCCGGGCTTTTGACAAGGAATTAAAAAAATTGGGGTTAACTCTGGAAAATCCCAGAATTACCCCAATTTTTAAAAGTTAGAAGTTGGGAATTGTTTTTAACTCCTAACTCCTAACTACTGATTAATTAGGCAAAGGCGGCGGTTGTCACATCATTATTCGAGAGAATTTCTTGCAACTCTTCGGCGTCTACCGTTTCTTTATCAACCAACATTTGCGCTATTTGATCTAAAATGTGGCGGTTACGCACCAACACTTCTTTAGCGCGTGTATAGGCTACATCTACAAGTTTGCGGACTTCTTCATCAATGGCGGCGGCGGTTTCTTCAGAAAAATCGCGCTCTGACATAATATCCCGTCCCAGGAACATATTACCTTGCTGACGACCAAGGGCAACTGGGCCTAAGCGATCGCTCATCCCAAATCTGGTGATCATCTGACGGGCAACACGGGCTACTTGTTGTAAGTCGTTGGAAGCACCAGTGGTAACTTCTTCTTCACCAAAGATTAATTCTTCAGCAATCCGACCACCCAAAGCCACTGCCATCTGATTTTCGAGATAAGCGCGGCTGTACAAACCAGTGTCCATCCGGTCTTCGCTGGGGGTAAACCAAGTTAAACCACCTGCGCGACCGCGAGGAATGATGCTAATCTTCTGCACAGGATCATAGTCTGGCATCAAAGCACCAACCAAGGCGTGACCAGCTTCGTGATATGCCACCAAGGTTTTGCGCTTTTCACTCATTACTCGGTCTTTCTTCTCTGGGCCAGCTAATACGCGATCGATCGCGTCGTTGATTTCATCCATCGAAATTTCAGTCAAATTCCGGCGTGCTGCCAGAATTGCGGCTTCATTTAACAGGTTGGATAAATCTGCGCCAGTAAATCCAGGGGTACGACGGGCGATTTTATCCAAGTCCACATCTTTGGCCAAGGTTTTGCCACGGGCGTGTACCTTGAGGATTTCGCTACGTCCGGCATAATCAGGACGGTCTACCACAACTTGACGATCAAAGCGACCAGGACGCAACAGCGCTGCATCAAGGACATCAGGACGGTTAGTAGCGGCAATAATGATGATGCCAGTGTTGCCTTCAAAACCGTCCATTTCTGTGAGCAACTGGTTGAGGGTTTGTTCCCGCTCATCGTTACCACCGCCTAAACCTGCACCCCGTTGACGACCTACCGCGTCAATTTCATCGATGAAGACGATACAAGGCGCGTTGGTCTTAGCTTGTTCAAATAAATCGCGGACGCGGGATGCACCCACACCCACGAACATTTCCACAAATTCCGAACCGGAGATCGAGAAGAAGGGTACGCCTGCTTCCCCTGCTACGGCACGAGCTAGGAGGGTTTTACCTGTACCAGGAGGGCCAACTAATAGTACACCTTTAGGAATTTTTGCACCAACGGCGGTAAAGCGATCGGCGTTTTTCAGAAAGTCTACGACTTCGTTTAATTCCAACTTGGCTTGGTCAATACCAGCGACATCGCCGAATGTCACCTGAGTTTGTGGTTCCATTTGCACTCTGGCTTTGGATTTGCCAAAGTTCATCGCTTGGCTACCTGGGCCACTTTGAGCGCGACGTAGCAAGAAGAATAAGCCAACCAAAAGCAATACAGGAAAAAATAAGCTGCTCAGTGCCTTAAACCAAAATCCTTCGTCGGTTTGGGGCAAAACAGAAATATCAACGCCTTTTGAAGACAGAGTATTGATCAGGTCTGGATCGTTGACTAAGGTAACAATCCGTTTATTTGGGTCATATTTGGGTGTAACTAGTGCTGTAGAGCGATCTGCACTCAAACTGACTTTTTCTACTCTGCCTTGTTGAACTTCCTGAATAAAGCGACTGTATCGCCATGTCTCTCTGCTTTGGGGTTGTTTGTCAAAAAATGCTGTTCCCAGCGCAATGACGACAATAAACAGCAGCGCGTACAGCCCTGCATTTCTCCATTTTTTATTCACTAAGGTCTATCCTCCTGTATTTTTCGCGCGTTAGCTGTTGAGCGGGCGCTTTGCGCCATCGCTTACCGTCTTTGCTCGGAAAGGTCATTATTAAGAATTATGTTAACTTATCTTAAGTGTAACAAAGTGGCGTAGCTTTCATGCTGCAAAAAGCTCCCTGATTTGCTGAAAACTAGGATGGTAGGAATTATATTGTAGCGACCCTGTAGGCTGATGAACGGTATGAATCGGAATAATTTCTACCACACTATTAGTGTAGGCGATCGCTTCAAATCTCTGGACTAATTCGACGCTCCAAGTTTCTTCTCGCACTGGCTGCGGGTGGTTTTGTAACCATTTTACAAGTTGCGATCGCAAAATTCCCGGTAAAATTCCTGCATTTTTTGGTGGTGTCCACCAACTGCGATCGCACCATCCCCAAAGATTGCCTGTGCTGGTTTCTAGCCAATTTCCTTCAGCATCGACTAATATTACTTCTTCAGCATCTAAGCTAGTTTTTGCCAACCAAGCACTCAAATAGTTTCCAGTTTTATGAGAGGGGAGAGAGCGATAAAATTCAGGACTAGCAATGGCGCATATAATACCATTATTTTGTTTTTCTGTCAAATTTTGTGGTAAGAATCTGCCAGTTATCCACTCGCGTCCATCAGGAAAGAGGGTAATTCTGAGAACGGGGAAATATGCAAGGAGAATTTGGGCACCTTGACGTACACGGTTCCAGTCTGGTTGCTGCCAACCAAAAGTTTGTATTGAGAAAAGTAAGCGATCGCAGTGTGAAAGCCAATTGGTTAAACTACTATCTAGCGAATTCTCATAAACCCGCAACGTTGTAAAAACAGTCGCCCCATAAAGTAATCCCGGATCGTTAATATTTAACTCTAAAGTTTGGGAGTGAATTAATTTCCCGTCATACCAAAAAATGCCATTTTTCACACTCATCTTGCTTGACGAATTACGAATTACGAATTATTTTAATCCTTTGGTGGAAATACAATTTTATTAGTACCTTCAGGAGTTGTAATTACTTTTCCTCCCAAAGCTTCGATTGCCCGAATTGCTCGTTTCCGAGTTCTCTGATCAACTTGATTATTTAAAACCATTGCCCAGGTAGAAATCTGAGCATATTTACTGTTAGGATTTCGACTCAAAAATTCAGCAGTTCTTTGGGAAGTATTAGCTATAAGCTGACTCTCTGCATCTGAAAAGTTACTAGCCCAGTTTGCCGCCGTTGCAAAAGATTTTTGGGCAGCTTGAGCGTTTCCTAAAAATAATAACTCATCAATTCCTTTGTAACGCCATACGTAATAAGACTTTTCGGGAACTGAGGGAGATAGTGATTTTAAGCCTTTCTCTGATAGTGCGATCGCGCGTTCTGGCATACCAGCATACAATGAAGTACTGATAGAAAGACTCCGATACACTGCTAAAAATCGCGGGTCACGTTCTATAATTACTTCAAAATATTCTGGACTTAAACTATAACCTGTTTTATCCCGAACCTCATCATCTCCAAAATATTGTAAAAAATTGAGATATACCAAATCGGCGATGAAGTTATCATAACCAAAACTAGGCATTTTTTGGAGAAAATTAAGACTGAGTTTTTCAGATTTTATTTCTTTTTCTAGAGTTTCTAAAGAGGCAGATTGTTTGCTATTTATTAGTTTTTGCAATTGGGGGAATTGAATTAAGCCAACTCCTAAAATACATACACAAACTACTAAAGGTGTAGCAAAAGCATTACGCGATAACAACAACATATTTTTCTGATTTTTATCCGCATAGTCATATCATTGTATACATAGTGATATGGGAAAAGTCGGACAGCACTTGTGCGTTTACGCTTTGCTAGGTCAAATAGAAAATAGGTAAACTAAAATAAATTTATTTAACTTACTAGTCTTAACTTATACTTGTATACTCTCTTAACTCTAAATGTTTCTTTGTGTATAAGTAGGAGCTAATTTATACCTATGAGAACGAAGCGCCTAAAAGCTAATTAAATAATTCTTTCAGAATCACACCACTTAGGACAACGGGGAGAACTCCTACCGCAGTGCTGGACTTACCCACAGTGGCTCCAATATCTATAATGGGGTATTATCCTTTGTTTAAAATAAATTTAGCTTTGAGAAATCACGACCACGACTTTTACTTTTATTTATAAAAAACTTCTTAAATTATTAAGTTTTTTTACTTTAGTTACTTTTATTAAGTAAAAGCCTTGAAAGTTTTGACATAACCTAAAGTTGTGTTTATACTGAAATCTTTAACCTCTCAAATAAAATGTCATGGTAAATCATACTGCTGAAAACACAAAAATTAATGGCCAATCTAGCGAAAATGGAGAAAATAATAGTCAATTTAGTAAGCCAAGTAGTGAATTTAAAAGAAAACTTAATCAGATGAATACTAAGGGGGAAGGATTCAATATTGATGACGTTATTGATGCTATTAAAACAGCAATAGTTGAAGTTGTAGAGTTAGAAATTACCACTTGGGTTCCAGACTCCTCTACTCAGTTTGAAGAACTACAAGGGCAACAAATTGCTAAACCAGGTAATCGAATGTACACCAGAATTAATCTAATTGATGGTGATATAAACAATGAAGTTGGTAGTCAATTTCTTGGTAGTGGACCATATACAGAACTTCGTGACTTTCATTTAAGTCAAATCAAAGAAAGTCGGGATATTATGCAAAAAAATATAGAAACTTTGCAGAAGTTGTATGGATTTTTTATAGAAATTATGAAATCTCGCAAAACTTTACAACAATCGCCATCCCGTCCATAGTAGTCGTACTGAAATGCCTAGAGTATAGGAACCTGTCCAAACCTATAGGTTAATTTGCTTTAGAGAAATAAAGGAAATTATTATGCCTAACAAAATTCAAGAAGAAGCCACATATCTGCTACAGAAACTAGTCTCATCTGTACATGGATTAGTCGATGATATTACAGCTTTAGAAGTGAACACGATGGTTGTGGAGGAAATTACTGGCGCAAAGTTTAATGCTTGGCAAGCATATGAACAGATTTATTCAATAAATGACAAAGACTACTTTGATGTCAAAGGAATTCCAAATCCAGACAATTTAACAGAACCAGAAAAAACTCAAGCTCAAGAACTACGCAAGCGTTATACAAGTCTATTTTCACAACTTGAAAGAGAATATTTTTATATTCTCCTTGAACAAAGTAGTAATACTAGTGAGCCAGACCCCAGGATAATACAATATCAGGAGCGTCTTAAATATAAAGTGGAACATCAAGCAAATATTGTTCAAACTGATCAGGTATACATAAAGCTAGCTCAACCAATATTGCCTGCTCCGGCTCCTCTTGCAAATGAACAAGATAATCAAAAAAATTTGCGCCAAAGGTGGGAAGAGATTGAAAACCTTTTGAATAATGGTAAATTTATTCGTACTCTGCGAAAAATGTCTGAACTTAAAGCTGCACTTGATGGTGGTGACATTAAAAGCGTAGATATTGATGTTATTTATGCTCAAACTGTTATGCAGTTAGATGGAGATATTATCAGCCGTTACCATAAAAACCTATTTGAATTACCTGAAGTTGATAGAGATTTAATCATAAAAATACACAATGAAGGGATAGTTGCTGGAGAAAAACAGTGGCGTGGAACACTAGATTTTCTAATTAGTATTGTACAAAGTCTCGCGAAATTATCCCGACAATGAACGCTTATAAAACACACACAGATCAACAAAATGATGTTCAACTCTCTTTCTTTGTACAAATCCCTCAAGGCACTCCTATTGAACTTGAAATTAAGGTTGAGCCAGCACAGTATACTTTTTATCTAGATAGGGCAGTTTTAAAACAAATTGAGCAAGCCCGAAAAATAGGCTGTTCTGTGTACATTCCGCCAAAATTACTAGCTTATCTTTGGTACTACAACTGCTTTAGCGATAATATTTGCTTTAGTAATAATCCTGTGCAATACAATAAATTAGTAATTAATAAAAAAAACTTGAAACCTTTTGAGAATACTTTTATAGTAACTTTTATTAGATTATTGTGGAGTAAATCATTACAAAAGAAATCGACGTTACAGCATGGACTTACTTTTAATTTTTATTATAGAGAAAATACATCAGCTTTATATTTTTGGAAAGAACAAGATATTGTTTTACAAAGTAATATCTTATTTTATGGCGATATAATTCACAAAATCAGGAGTGATTTTATCCAAAATCCTGAGTGTTTAAATATTACTTATCTGCATTATTGGCTTATTGAACAAATATTAAACTATCTTCGGACTAATCTAAATCTGCTAGTTTGGGAGATAGCTTCTCTCTTTCCTGCTGGTTTTGTAGTTTACAATCTCCATCTAGCAAATGTAATGATATCAATATTTGCTTGGATCGGGTTAACTATATTATTTGCTACTACCCGCTATGTACTTGTTAATCAACTTCAAAGAGGTACTTCCATCAACTCTAAATTTATAAATAGGTTGATATGGACGCTGATTTGTCTCATTCCTAATGTTGTTGTTGGTGCTACTAGTGGCTTTAGTAATGTTTATGCCTTATTATTACCGCTTTTGTCCCTTATCGCCCCAAAACTTGTAGAGTGCATTTTAAGTTTTATCAGTCCGCGAGTTTGGAAACTTATTATACGTAGGTTCCTATCTTTATAAGTATTTATAACTATTTTTTAATAACTGCCAACATTGTTGAGCGATCGCCCAATCTTCTTGAGTATGAATAACTAATACCCGCACTGCTGAATCGGGTGTAGCAATATCCTGATCAACAGGTTGCTGTTGATTTTTCTCAAGGTCTATTTTCAATCCGATAAATCCAAAGGCTTCACAGGCTGCTTGGCGAATTTCTGGAGAGTGTTCACCTACGCCTGCTGTGAATACCAAAGCATCTAATCCGCCCAAACTGGTAAGCATTGCACCGATCGCAGAACGCAAGCGATGTACGTAGATATCCCAGGCCAATTGAGCGCGGGAATTGCCTTGAGGGTAGGCGTAGCCCGTCGTAGACATCGCTTCTCTCACTTCACGCATATCGCTAGATACACCCGAAATTCCCTTTAATCCAGAAGCTTTATTTAATATATGATCCAACCTTTCGACGGAGTAATTGCAGTACCGCAACAGATAAATCAGAATCCCCGGATCAACTGAACCAGAACGGCTACCCATCATCAATCCTTCTACGGGCGTGAATCCCATTGTGGTATCAATACTGCGGCCATTTTTAATCGCCGCCAAAGAGCAGCCATTGCCCAAATGACAGTTAATTAACCGCTCAGGTGGGACATCTCGACCGAGAATTTGGGCAGCACGTTGAGAACAATATTGGTGACTGATACCATGAAACCCATAGCGACGGATACCTTGCTCTACCCACTCATAGGGGCCGGGATAGATTGCTGCTGCATCGGGTAGAGTGGCATGAAATCCGGTATCAAAGACTGCTACTTGGGTGACATCTTTTAAGATGTTTTCAATTGCTTCTATGCCTTCTAAAGCGACTGGATTATGGTCTGGAGCAAGGTTTGACAGACGTGCGATCGCCTTTTTGACATCCTCCGTAATTACCACACTATCTCGGTAATCCTGTCCACCATGTACTATCCGATGCCCCACCACATCGATTTCTGACAACTGATCAATTACCTTGGTAGCACCATAAGTAAGTGTATGGAGCATATAGGTGAGGTGTGCCTGTGGGGAATCAGCAGAGATTGATTTTTGCAGCGTTGCACCCATAGCGGTTTTTACTTCAATTTCTGCCACACCCCGATCTTGAGTCCAGTTGATTTTGCCTTCCCAAAGGGGTTGGGCTGCTTGGGTGGGTAGAGCCTCATCTGCAATCTCATACAGACAACTCTTTTGGCTGCTCGATCCGGCATTCAGCACCAATATCTTCATATAACAACATAAAAACATGACCTCCTTTGATCATGTCACTAAATGTAGCCTCATGCTTCTAGCCTATGGGCATAATATGCAGGCTCATTGCTGCTAGTTGGTGACGGCAGGATTTACCTTTTTATCATCTATCTGGGGATAGATTTATAGTCGATAACCAGGCGATCGCCAAATTTCTATACTCCACCCAAATGCCTCAAATTCTCGCAAAGTACCACTAGGGAATCCCTCTCAAAAGTTGCGTCAGGCGTTTGGTTGGTCGTCTACATATAAGCCATAGCATCATCTGAAGACGATATTTCTACCACGCAACCAATTTGTGGACAACTTCAAGCCTGCCTGATAAAATTACAGGAGCGAAAAATTTGAGTTTTTGATGAGCCAGGGGTAAGCCCGATCAAGTAAAAAGCGCAAAATGTCCAAGCGTAGTTACGCCATTCTAGGAACTGGTGCATTAGGTGGCTTTTATAGTGCCAAACTGCAAAAAGCTGGTTTAGATGTCCACTTTCTGCTGAAGAGTAATTATGAATATGTCAGTAAATCTGGTTTGGTTATTGAGTCAAAAGATGGTGATTTCACCCTGACTCAAGTTAATGCCTACAATGATGTAAAAAAAATGCCACAATGCGATGTGGTGGTGGTAGCACTAAAGACGACACAAAACTATTTATTGCCGCAGATGTTACCGCCACTCGTCAAGGATGATGGGGTAGTGTTGGTATTGCAAAATGGACTGGCGGTGGAAGAAGAAGTTGCCAAAATAGTTGGCAATGTCAGCATCATTGGTGGGTTGTGTTTTCTCTGTTCCAATAAAGTCGAAGCAGGACATATCCGCCAACTCGACTATGGACAAATTACTCTAGGGGGATATGTTTCTGGCTATGATCCTACTGGAATTACAGATAAGATGCGGCAAATTGCCGATGACTTGAAGAGTGCTGGTATCTCAATGGAATTAGCTGAAGACTTATTACTAGGGCGATGGAAAAAATTGGTGTGGAATATTCCCTATAATGGACTGTCTGTAATTCTCAACGCTAGAACAGATGAATTAATGTCCTATGTCCACACCCGCAAATTAGTTGAACAGTTGATGTATGAAGTTGCAGCAGGTTCCAAAAGTTGCGGACGCATCATTCCTGATAGCTTCATTCAAACAATGCTGGATTACACCGTGAAGATGAAGCCTTATCGTACCAGCATGAAAATTGACTACGACGAAAGACGGCCTTTGGAAGTAGAAGCAATTTTTGGTAACCCATTACGGAAAGCGCAAGCAGCAGATGTGGATTTACCGCAGATTAGTTGTATATATCAGCAGCTAAAGTTTTTGGATGAGAAAATAAGAGTGGGAGATCGCCAAAACGCTTAATTCCTACTGCCACTCTGCACTTTGTCCAACGCCAAGACTCAAGAATTATCGCCGTTGTCATTAGGGACTACCAAAAAAATCAAATCATTATTTTTTATAGTCTGCGTTTATTTTTTCTGGCCGTTTATTTTTTTGGTAGTCTCTAAGTCACCGGGTTTCAGGGGCGATGGTAAGATTTTGGATGGCATGAAAAAAGTTAGGAGTTAAGAATAAAGACGATAACCCATAACTGCCATAAAATTTTGTTGAATCATTTTTTAAAGCGATCGCTGTTTAGATGCCCTTTTGTTGAAAAATATTGTAAGTGTGAGTAGTTTTTATAAAAATTAGAACTGATGTTTGACCATCTATCGTTTGGGGTGAGTAGTTTAGAACGCAGTCTAGCCTTCTACGATGCTGTACTTGCGCCATTAGGCATCAAGCGCCTATTTAATTTGCCTGACATTGCTGCTTATAGTGCCGGTACTTACCCCATGTTTTGGATTGGGAATCGCCGAGAGTTTACCCATGAGGTATCCGAGGGGTTTCATTTGGCATTTGCGGCTGATAATCGCCCTGCGGTGGATGCTTTTTATCAACAAGCGATCGCTTTGGGGGCTAAGGACGATGGCGAACCTGGATTACGTCCACATTACCACCCCAATTATTATGCTGCTTTTGTGATTGATCCTGACGGGTATCGCATAGAAGCCGTTTGTCATCAACCAGCTTAAGCGATCGCCACAATTGAGTGCTGAGTTAGGAGTTATATCATGTCCGGCAAATTACCCATAATAAAAGAACCCCACCCCGCTCTTCGGGCTACGGTGTATACACAAGTCCTAAAATCCTTGCCTGGTAAGATACAAGCCTTAATGGGCAAGGTTTTGATTTGATCAAGTTGATTATCAATAGTGTCAGATTATTGATAGAGGCATAACGGAAAATCAAGGATTTTAAAAATAATTTTCCGTTCTTTTCTGTCCATTTGATTGCCAACTAGACTTGTGTATACACGGTAGGCTCTTCGGGAGGGGAGACAAAGCACAGCTTTGGCGGGGTGGGGTTCTTCGGGTTTAATAAGCAATCAACCGGACATGATATTAGACATCTCCAGAAATTAATTATGCGTTACCTGAAACCCTTGTAGAGACGTAGCACTGCTACGTCTCTACATTCATTTTGGGAAATGTCTATTAGGAGTATTATCTCCTCTGCCCAATGCCCAATGCCCCTCCTCTCAATTTGGTAAACCCTCTACCCGCATCAAATCCAATTCCCGTTCAAAT
This sequence comes from Nostoc sp., assembly GCF_036919555.1. GTDB lineage: Bacteria > Cyanobacteriota > Cyanobacteriia > Cyanobacteriales > Nostocaceae > Nostoc. Next base: position 64,973 of record NZ_JBALCS010000039.1, on the reverse strand, counting down.
ATTTCATCAATTGGCAACATTTCACCATCAACAGTCATAAATTTATGATCTTTTGTTGCCCGAATCAATGAACCATCTTCCAAACAATACTCAAACACCTCTTGTTGTCCGCGATCGTGCCACTGTGCCACAGGTTGCGTGTAAATATTTCCATTATTATCAACGCTGTACACAGTACATTCAATGCGTTTTTCTACAATTTCCCCAATCGACAGCAATCCGTATTCTACTGTCAATATTTCGGTGTCATAGCTTAAACAATATTCAGCAAACTTCAACATTTGCTCAAATAATTCATCCGCAATTTTTTTCTGAACACCATTTTTCGCTGCGCCATCCACGAATTTTTCTCGCTGCTTTTGCATCTCAGAAACTTTCTTTTTACCCATCGCCCGACGCAGCAGGTCAGCTTGTCCTAATGTATATCCAGCCATATCCTGAGCAATTTTCATGATTTGCTCTTGATAGACCATAATTCCATAGGTTTCGTCTAATATTGGTTCCAGAATGGTGTGTTGATAATCAATGTTTTCTCGCCCGTGTTTGCGGTTAATAAACTTCGGAATTAGTCCCGCATCTAATGGCCCAGGTCGATAAAGTGCCAAAATTGAAGAAATATCTTCTATATTAGAAGGCTTCAAATCTCGCACTATCTGACGCATTCCAGAAGACTCTAATTGAAATATCCCTTCTAACTCACCTGCTTCTAATAGGTCATAAGTTTTTTGTACATCTTTTGGGAGAGTACTATGTTCACCTTTAGCTAATATCTTCTGGGCTTTTCTTTCCTGGCGAGGAATTTCATCGGGGTCAATACGATATCCTTTAGTTTCTTGAATTAAATCAACGGTTTTTTGAATCAGCGTCAGGTTCCGTAAACCCAGAAAATCCATTTTCAACAAACCCATTGATTCCAGGTCTTCCATGAAATACTGGGTAATTACAGAACCGTCATTATTCTTCTGTAGTGGGACAATTTCATCAAGTGGATCGGCAGAAATTACCACACCTGCTGCATGAACCCCAAAGGTTTTGTTAGTTCCTTCAATTCGCATCGCCATATCAAGCCAATGGCGCACATGGGGTTCTTTATCATATTTCTCTTTAAACTGTGGTTCTGGGGTTTGATTAGAAATCATCACCTTCAGTTTTGTTGGTTTCCCCCGCACTACAGGAATTAATTTCGCCATTTTGTCAGCTTCCCCATAGGGAATATTCAACACTCTGGCGACATCTTTCAAAACTGCTTTAGAAGTTAGGCGGTTAAAAGTAATAATTTGGGCAACTCTATCTGCACCATATTTATCAGTTACATATTCAATAACTTTATCCCGTTGTTCAATACAGAAATCCGTATCAATATCAGGCATGGATTTACGTTCTGGGTTCAAGAAACGCTCAAAGAGTAGCCCATGATGCACAGGGTCAATATTAGTAATTCGCATCGCATAAGCAACTAATGAACCAGCCGCCGAACCCCGACCTGGACCCACAGGAATATTATTATCTCTAGCAAATTTGATGTAGTCCCAGACAACTAAAAAGTATTTGGAAAAACCCATCTGCTGAATCATTTTCAGTTCGTATTCCAATCTTTCTTTATAGACGGAATCGACTTCTTGGCGAGATTTACGATTTAATCGTTCTAAAAGTCCATTCCATGCAACATCTTCGGCGTAAGTATCAGCAGTATGACCAGAGGGAATGGGTGGTGTAGGAATCTGAGGCTCACCCATAATATTGTAAGGCTCGACTTTATCGGCCACTTTTTCAGTGGTAGCGATCGCTTCGATAATCACATCATCGGGCAAATGGTCACGAAATAGCTGCTGCATCTCCTCACCAGATTTGAGATATTCTGTGCCGCTATAACGCATCCGCTTATCTTCAATAATTAGCTTATGAGTCTGAATACATAGCAAAGCATCGTGGGCTTCAACGTCAAAACAAGAAATAAAATGCGAATCATTGGTAGCTACAAATTTAATCCCTAGCTCCCGCGCAATTTTGACAATTTCAACATTAACAATTCGGTCTTCTTGGGAGCCGTGATCTTGAATTTCTAGATAATAATCATCACCAAATACATCTTTATACCACTGAGCAACTTTCCGAGCTGCATCTGGTCTACCACTGAGAATCGCTTGAGGAACTTCTCCACCTAAACAAGCACTAGTAACAATCAAGCCTTCATGATATTCTTTTAGTAAATCTTTATTAATACAAGGACGAGAAAAAATTCCTTGACCTTGAACACCTTTCAGGTGAGAAATTGTGGTTAATTTGACTAAATTTTTATAACCTTTAGTATTTTTAGCTAAAACAACTTGATGATATTTGGGGCGGCGTTCTTGTTTGCCAATATCGCCGTTAATTACATACATTTCATTGCCGATAATCGGCTTAATATTTTGACTACGGCAGATTTTGATCAGTTCAATCGCGCCATACATGACACCATGATCAGTAAGAGCGATCGCTTTCATCCCCAGTGCGATCGCTTGATCCACCAACTCTGGTAGCTGACTTGCCCCATCGAGTAGACTATAGTCACTGTGAATATGTAAAGGTACAAAGGACATAAGCAATTAAAAATTCAAAATTCAAAATTCAAAAATAGAGCTACCGCAAGCATTAGAGCTACTGATCAGATGCAGTTTTAATGCTAATCAGCTGAACTCTAGGGGTCTACCTAGTCGCATACCCTTTCGAGCCGGATTTTAGAAAGCAACGGGATCTTAGATTAACTTGTTTCCGAAATTTTCACTTCCGAAAGTGAAGTTTTAATAGTTACAGCACTTAACCAGTATCTAGCCAATGAGTCAAACAGAGAGCAATACTTCGCCTAAAACCAAAGCTAGCCCTTGGTGGCAGCGTATCCCTCTCACTTTACAAATTGTCATCGCCTTAGTAGCGGCAGTCAGCGTCGGAATTGCCCTTGGTGCGGGGAATCCCAATCCCAGCAATGCCGTCTTAATCAACAATTTAGCAATTCCGGCTGAATTGGTGTTAAAGGCTCTCCGTGCCTTGGCTACACCTCTGATTCTGGTAGCGGTGCTGCATACCTTGATGACTACCAACATCCCTGGAACAGCCGGACGGCGGTTGGCAGTGCTACTTTTAACTAACACTACCGTAGCTATTTTAGTGGGACTTTTCGTAGCAAATGTTCTGCATCCGGGGACTTGGGGCAATGTAGCCACCTCAACAAGTACAGAAATAACTCCTCAGAATCTTGATCCTTGGGGAATACTCAAAGATGCTGTACCGGAATCTGTCCTCAAGCCATTAGTTGATAATAATGTCATCCAACTAATTGTCATTGCCCTGAGTTTTGGCATCGTCCTGCGGGCATTAAAATCTGAACAAATTGCCCAAGGGAAAAAAGGATACCAGCCGATAGAGGATGTCATCGGGATTTTATTTGAAGCGGTAGTCCGTGTCCTCAACTGGGTAATTGCCTTAGTGCCTTTCGCAGTCTTTGGGATTGTTGCCAAAACCGTTGCTATGCAAGGATTTACACCGTTTAAATCTTTGGGTGCATTTATTCTGGCGGTACTGTTAGCACTGGTATTGCAGGCGTGCTACTACCTAATTAGAGTAAAATTTGGTTCTTGGGTACACCCGCTAAAATTCCTCGCTGGCGGTTCTGATGCCTTTTTGACAGCTTTCTCAACTTCTTCTTCTGCGGCGGCAATGCCCGTAACCTTTGAGGTTTTGCAAACAAAAGTCGGTTTAAGGGAATCTTCTGCTGCCTTGGGGGCATTAGTCGGGGCAAATTTCAATAATGATGGTACTGCCCTCTATGAAGCAATGTCTGCGTTGTTTATTTCCCAACTAATTGGACAACATCTGAATCTGGTACAGCAGTTAATTGTCATCCTTACCTCGATTTTTGCATCTGTAGGTGCGGCAAATATTCCCAATGCTGGACTGGTAACGATGACACTGGTGTTCACTTCTGTAGGCTTACCTACCCAGTACATCGCTTTGCTAGTTACTGTAGACTGGTTTCTGGATCGCTGCCGCACTGCGATTAATGTCATGGGAGACATGACTGTTAGTGCTTTACTTGACGGCAAAAAGCCCCGTTCTGTAGACGAGGCTTAGTTTGCCAGCTTTTAGTTGAGTGCAGCTTTGAGATATCTAATGTTGTTGAGGCCCTTTGGCATCACATTCTTTAGTCCAGCAGCGTTCTAGAAGTCGAAGACGCCAGATCAATGCGAAGCGTTGGGGATTCAATACCAATTTAGTATCGTGACTAAATAAGGGCTGGTTCAGATACTGCCAAAGGGGAAATTTAATCTTGGTGTGTTTTGGAACCATAAGAACAACAAAATATTATAAAAGTTTAGTGGTGATAGTTAACATTTTGTCTAGGAACTGCTTGATAGTGTTTTGCTAGTTAAAGGCTACACTGTGTTTTTGCAATTGTCTTGGTGGCAATTGCGGAATTTTAGAAAGTGAATTTATGTTATTTCCGCTTTAATACTGAAATTGTACGCATCATTTTTCTGATTCCACTCCGCCATTGCTGAGGGAGAAGCCTGATCTGTTACCTGCATTGATACCGTTGATCGCAAAATCCGAATTTACTTGGGTGTACTCTGCATCTCGACAAAAAAACTGGGATGGGCAAGATGCCTATCCCACAAGAAAAAAGAGAATTTTTTTAATATAGGACTTACGCAAAACTACACGCCTTTAGGGGCAATTCATGAATTGCCCCGACATTTCGTACTTGATGCGTAAGTCCTATCTAATAATGAGTGCCGGTTTTGCGATGGTTGATGGCAGTAACATCATCAGGCTTGAGTAATTTACCTTCATCGACAGTTGCATACACAACCCAATGATCGCCACATTCCAGACGTTGGTTGACTGAGCATTCCAAATATGCTAATGCGTCGGTAAGGACGGTACAGCCGTTATCCGCAACTGCTGTATTAAAGTTGGCAAATCGATCTTCTCCAGGTGCGAAAGATTTACGGAAATGCTTCATGTAATCTTGATGATTGCCTTCAGGTAGGATATTTAAGGCAAACTTACCGCCTGGATACATCAAAGATTCGATCGCTCGGTCTTTGGCAATAGCAACAGTTAGTCCAGGTGGGTTGAAGGTGGCTTGAGAAACCCAAGCGCCTAGCATTCCGGTGGACACTTCTCCTTGTTTAGCTGTCACCACGCAAACGGAACCAACAATCCGACCAACAGCCTGTTCCAGTGGAGTAGCGGCTTGTTGTGGTACGCGTACCTTTTTAGCTTTTTTCAGTGCTTGGGCAAAGTCTGTGCCTAGTTCTTCACAGAATTTGAGAGTCACATCATCAGGTTTAAACTTGACCTTTAGGGTATCAAAGCCAAAGCGATATCCAGCATCCCGGAGTTTACCTTCTATTAAGTCAAATGCTTCGCCACTCCAACCATAGGAACCAAAGACCCCAGCGAGTTTGCTGTTGTCACCGCTTGATAGCACAATACCTAAAGCAGTATGAATGGGAGTTGGGGCATGACCACCAATGGTAGGAGAACCAATGATAAAACCATCTGACTGTGCTAGGTTGATGCGAACTTCATCAGGGGTTGCAAACTCGCAGTTAATCGATTTGACTGCGACTCCACCTTTGGTTAGCCCTAAAGCGATCGCTTGTGCTAAAGTCGCCGTATTCCCGTAAGCTGAAGCATAAAGTAGAGCAACAGAAATCTCGCGATCGTTGTGAGCGCGGCTCCATTCTCCATAAGCTTTGGTAAGTTCAATTAAGCTGGTGCGTACCAAGGGACCATGACCCACGGCATACATTCTCACCTGCAAATCTGATATTTTCTCCAAAGCTGCTTCTACATGAGGAGCTTGGGGAGCCATCAGGCAGTTAAAGTAGTAACGCTGGTCTTCTTTGAGCGCTTCCCAGTTATCATCAAACACTTCATCACCACAGAGATGAGTTGCAAATAACTTATCTGTGTAAAGAATTTGGGTTTGCTGGTCATAGGTACAAAGTCCTTCCGGCCAACGTGGACTGGGAGTTGGGAAGAATTTTAAAACATGACCCTTGCCTAAATCCAGAGTTTCTTTCCCCCGCATCACCAAGACTTTCAAATCTTGCTCTAGGAAAGCAGCACGCAAATTGTTCGCACCGGGAAGAGAACAGACAAAAGTTACCTGTGGTGCCAGTTCTAAAATTGCTTTGAGGGTTGCAACTCGGTTGGGATTAAAATGACCCAGGATGATATAATCCAAAGTTGTCAAATCTAAAGTCTGGCGCAATGCCTCTAAATAAATTTCGGTGAAGCTTTCTGGCGGTGGATCAATAAGTGCGGTTTTATCAGCTTCAATTAAATAGCAATTGGAGGTAGTACCTCTTCCAAGTGCGTATTCAATTTCAAACCGCAGACGTGACCAACTACGCGCTCTGATCGCCTTAGTATTTGTAGCAATTGGTAGAACTTGTACGTCGCGTGGCTTGGAATTGGTCATAGCTGTTGGATAAAGTTAAGAATTGGGCATTTGCGAATTGGGCATTGGGCATTGCGAATTGGGCATTGGGCATTGGGAATGAGGAGAAATAAGTTATCTCATATCTTGCACCTGCCCCATATCCCGCCAGAGAATAAATTCTCAGGCTAATAGCGCAAGTCGACTAAGTAAGCGTGGACTACAAACCTTACTCAGTCTTCTAAAGACCGACTTTAGCTATCAGCCTCAGAATTCATTCTGAGGCGGTTGTAGGGACTGGTGCAAGTTCTGAGATAACTTATACCCCATGCCCAATGCCCCATGCCCATTTCTTAGTAGTAATTACCTACTTTGCGATGGCGAACGGCTGTCAATCCATCGTTTTTGGAGACACGACCTTCTTGGACGGTGCAGTATAAAATCCAGTGGTCGCTGCATTCCATACTGCTCTGTATTTCACATTCCATGTATGCCAGAGCATCAGTTAGAATCGGAGAACCGTTTTTCGCGGTTTGAGTTTTCACTCCAGCAAAGCGGTCAGCACCGGGATGCAAGCGCTTGAGAAAGTGCTTCTTGAGTTCTTGATAATTGCCTTCTTCCAAAACATTGAGGACGAAGCGATCGCCTACTTGCATTAAGGAATCAATGGCGCGGTCTTTTGCAACAGCAATTGTGAATCCTAAGGGTTGCAAACTCGCTTGCGTTACCCAGGATGCCAGCATTGCACTTGACACATTTCCTTTTTTCGTGGTGACTATATACAGTCCACTACTAATCCGACCCAGCGCCTTTTCCATATCGACGTCGAGGGACTTGATTTGCTTGATGTTGCGATCGCGCACCAGCAATTGTCCCAAGTCTTTACCCGCTTCTTCACACAACTGGAATGTTGATGCGGTGGGAGCCTCTTTAATCCGAATCGCTGGGAAGGCTTCTTTGATGCCAGAGTCGAGAAATTTTCTGCGGAGTGTATCAATGGGTTCATCATCCCCACCATAACATTCAAACAGCCCAACCATTTGCTTGTTCTTGGCAACAGCTAGCAGCGAACTGATACTAGCTTGGGCGGCGGCGCTTGTAGTCGGGGGCATACCAATAATGATGCTAACTGCTCTCCCAGCTAGTTCTTGGATTTCTTGGCTCTGGGCAGTACTTAGATCCAGGACTTCTATCCCAACGCCAGTTTTCAGTATACCTTCGGCAATTGCGTGACCAAGGCGCTCACTATACCCATAATCTGAGACAAAAAACATGCCAACCGTTGTTTCTGCTTTAGTTTGTTTTTGACTCCAATTTTCGTAGCACCCGGTTAGAACATCTAAGTGGTGGTATAAAAGAGGCCCGTGACCGTTGGCGATAATATTAATCTTCCCTAGTTCGCTCATCCGCTTCATGGCATTCACCAAAGAACGAGCGTTAGGGCCCATCAAGCAGTCGTAGTAAAATCTAAAGTCAGCTTCGATCGCTTCTAAATCTTCGTCGAAGGTGCGATCGTCACAGAAGTGCATCCCAAAAGCATCACAGGTGTAAAGGGTTTGGGTTTTGCGATCAAAGCTAAAGATTGTATCTGGCCAGTGCAGGTTAGGCGCACTCACGAATTCGATTTCGTGTCCTTTACCAATATCTATGCGATCGCCAGTTTTTACAACCCGCTTACTAAAAGGATCGTGTACTAAGCCTTCCAAAAACTGAAGCGCAACTTTTGAGGCTAAGACGGTAGCTCTAGGAGCTAACTGGAGGACATCTTCTACTAAGCCGCTATGGTCTGGCTCTGTGTGGCTGACAATTATGTAATCAATTGTTTTGGGATTGACAAGACCTTTTAGAGTCTCTAAATACAGATTGCGAAACTTCTGGTGAGAAGTATCAATCAAAACTGTTTGTTCACCCCTAATTAGATATGAATTGTAGGTTGTACCGTTTTGGAGTCCGAATTCGATATCGAAGCGATCGCGATCCCAATCAAGAGAGCGAATCGCCGTTGTGTTAGGGGCAATTTCTACAGTTTGTATAGTTAGCCGATGTTGAACGTTCTCTGCGATCGCTACCATTATTCGTCTCCGAGCGCAAATTAACAGGTTTTTCTTCTGCCCCCATTGTCCCGATTATTTTCTTTTTAAGTTGTAATGAATATCAGTTTTTTAAAAATTTAACTTGTATCAATTATTGCTGTTTTTTAGAAAAAAATATGAATCAAAAAATATACTATATATTAACTTTTTTCTAGAAAATTACTGAGTATTTAATTTTGCTATTTATCTGGTTTTATCCTAATTTAAAAATATTATGTTCATCAGATTATTTAACAATAAAAACTTAAAAAAAATATCACACTTCCACCACTGTTATACTAACGTTTGTTTTTGAAAATGACGTATGAATGCTAAGGACATACCAGGATTTACAAAGAAACTTTGTAATTGTGGCGTAGAATATTGGGCGATCGCAAAATCGATGTCTTAAGAGAATAGAAAAAGTTAGTTTTTTTCAAGTCCTTTCTTATAACTAAGTAGGAAAGGTATGACAAATTTTTCGCACATTTTAAATATCCATCAAATGAGATGTTCCTACTCTTTTTTCCAATGGGCATTAAATATATTGTTGTCTCAAGCAAGAATCTTGTTACGTAAAATATAAATTTTATGTAAAGTCGAGAAAAGAGATGTCTTTTTAAAGGTAATCAAGGGCAAGTTTCTGAGACGAGTTGAATAAAAAGAACTGGGACTGTATACCTTTTTCTGCTCATTCAAGTATAAACTAGCCTAAAAATCTTTTTTAAAGTTTCGATGAATGACCGTAAAAATACGAATACTCTAATAATTTTGATGATACAGTTTCTTTATTATCAACCTAACCATTAATCAAAACAACGCCAACAAATTATTTTCATTATAGCCATAAGCTACAGCGTCTGGCTATCCAATGTATATGCCCATACAGGCTAAGGGTGTCGTTTTTTGTCTACCTAACTTTTTACGAAAATTCATTACCGATGATAAATTGCAAATATTAACAATGTTCTCAAGCTAATACTTCGCGCATAACAGCCATAAGGCTAGACTTCGGCATACTTAATACTTGTTATTCAAGTTACAAGTGTATTATTAAATACATGCCGTAGTAAATATAGAGGCGTGAATAGATATAAGAATGCCAAAAATTGACTATGTGAAAGGTTATGGTTTATGGGATGCCGATTGAAAGTCTTTCTAAATGAAGAAGAAAAGCTGACTTTAGAAGAGTTAAGAAAAGCCAAAGATGTTCCTCAACGTACCAAGGATCGTGCTCAAGTTTTATTGCTGAATGCTCGCGGCTTAAAAAATGAGCATATTGCTAAAGGCTTAAACTGGGCAATTTCAACAGTGCGTCAAACTCTTCATCGCTGGGAAAAGATGGGTTTAGCAGGTTTGTGGGATGCTCCTGGTCGAGGAGGAAAACCCCGATATTCGGAATCAGACTTGGTTTATCTAGAAAATTGTTTAGCTCAAGAGCCACAGACTTATAACTCAAAACAGCTGGCAAAAAAACTCGCATCTGAGCGTCAAGTAAGCTTGAGTGCAGACCGATTACGACGGGTACTTAAAAAAAGGGGAAGGAGGTTTGAAAATCCACGCACACAACCCCAGAAACAGAAGAATTAGCTGATTGTTGAATAACTGTTGAAGAGAAATTCAGAAGTCAGAATTCAGAATTAAGATGCTCGCGTACCCCTACGGGGAAGCTCAGGGCAGGGTGGTTTCAATACGGTTCGGTTAAGGTTATTTGATGAAAATAATAGATCCCAAAGACGCGATAAATCGCCGTCTCTACGAAGGACTGATTATTGTAAAGACGGCGATTTATCGCGTCTCTTGCCTTAACCGAACAGTATTGAGGGTGGTTTCATAGGAAGAAAGAAAAATACATAAGTCTTGATTCTCGTTTTGTAACATGACTTTTTACCCCACTTCCATTCCTCTCCCCGAAAGGTCGAGAGGCTTTGAAACCCAGTTTTAGTTTTTCTCTGCTTGTATGAAACCACGCTACTACGGGGAAGCTCAGGGCAATGCAAGTCGTACAGGTAGCTCTGCCAAACTACTCAGTAACCATCGGACTCCAATTCATTCTGAATTCTGATTCCTGACTACTGAATTCTGTTTAGATAAAACAAAATCCACCTAAACATTAGAGTGTTTGGTGGATTTGTTAGCTATCATTAGTGGATCCGAGCAGAGTCGAACTGCTGTCCAAATTGGGTATTGACCCCCCGCTCGTTCACAGGTTTAGCCTTTCTGACCCTCAAGGCGGGAATCGTTCATTATCCCGAACGTAGGATGCTCTGATTTAATCTTAGCCAACAAGCCAACCAGAGAACGCTTGCTAGAGCATCCGTTGGGGTTTGGTCTTCAGTCCTTAACGGAGTCAAACTAAAGACGCTCGAACCTATAAGAGGTGTTTAGGCAGCTACTAGAGCTTCCCGACGAGCAAAGTTAACGATGTTGTTCGCATTTACTTTTTTTTCGAGCCTTTGATTTCCGAGAGGAGACTCACTCTCGACCTGAATCACAGAGCAGCGTTCGCCAACCTGTCGAAACCGTGACGGACCCATGCGCTTCATACTTCAATTATAATACGAGATTCTTAAAATGTGTTGCTAGACAAAAAATTTTTGATTTATGCTCAGTGTTCTGCTTCGTCTGTAACGAAAGCACTTCAAAAATTATCGTCTGCACAATTTCGGCAAATCATACTATTGTCGAACGCTCAGTATCGACTAACTGATTTTGGGTCAAAACGTTTAAGGGAAGAACTAGCCGATAAAGTGTTGCTTCAATAACTGTATTGAGAGTGTCTATATACAGTTAATGTTATTTAGTTAAAAGTCCCAAATACTAAAAATAGCCAATTGCTAACCTTAAAATAATTAGCAATTAGCTATATTTTAGAAGTAAACAATTAGCTATACCCTAAGTTAGTGCTTCAGCACCGCCAACAACCTCAAGGAGTTCTTGGGTAATTGCAGCTTGTCGGGCTTTGTTGTAAGACAACGTGAGGGTGTTAATCAGTTCACCGGCGTTTTCACTGGCATTACTCATGGCTGTCATCCGGGCTGCTAGTTCACTAGCCGCCGATTCTTGCAGCGCCCGCAATAACTGATTACTCAGATACAGGGGCAATAGAGAATCGAGAATCTGGACTGGATCTTGCTCGAAAATCATGTCAGGAGCCAAAGCGCGGACTTGCTTAGTCACTTTCTCCCGTTCTACTTCAAATTTACCGCCACGGGTTGTCAAGCGGAAGATTTCATCATCGGCTGCTTCTAGACCTTGCGGATCGAGGGGCAGTAAGGTTTGTATCACAGGACGGGAGCTAACCAAGGAAAGGAATCTGGTATAGATTAACTCGATGCGGTCTACTTTTTCCGATAGGAACAAGGAAAGTAGTTGGTCGGCAATCTGATTGGCTTCCGGTGCGGTGGGAATTTGCTCTAAGCCGCTATAAGTAGCATCAATGGGCTGATCGCGGCGTTGAAAGTACTGTGTAGCTTTGCGTCCGACGATCACAAATGTGTAGTCTAGACCTTCTGCCTTGATTTCCTTGGCGCGGTTTTCTGCACGACGGATAACGTTATTATTGTAGCCGCCGCATAGACCGCGATCGCCTGAAATTACCAACAGTCCAACTGACTTAACTTCGCGTTTTTTCAATAGTGGTAGGTTTGCCTCTTCAAAGCGCAGACGGCTTTGCAAACCATACAATACTTGTGCCAAGCGATCGGCAAAGGGGCGAGTCGCTAGCACTTGTTCTTGCGCCCGACGCACTCTAGCTGCTGCAACTAGGCGCATGGCTTCTGTGATTTTTTTGGTGTTTTTGACCGACTGAATGCGATCGCGTATTGCTTTTAGATTGGCCATATTCTTAAGTTAGGAGAGACGCGATTAATCGCGTCTGTACAGGAGTTAGGAGTTAGGAGTTAAGAGTTACGAGTGTTTCATTAACTTTTAACTCTTAACTCTTCACTCCTCACTTTAATTACGCTGCTGCTTTGAAGGTCTTCTTATATTCGGTAAGCGCTTCCTTCAACGCAGCTTCTTCTGCGTCACCTAATGCTTTAGATGCTTGTACTCCTTGGGCATACTCGGTTTTACCAGTCTTTAAGTATTCCCGCAGACCTTTGGTGAAGGTGGTTACTTGATTTACAGGCACATCATCCAAGTAGCCATTAATACCAGCATATAAAATTGCTACTTGCTCGTATACCGAGAGTGGCGAATTTTGTGGCTGTTTGAGGAGTTCGCGCAACCGTTGACCCCGTGCCAACTGGTCTTGAGTGGCTTTATCCAAATCGGAAGCAAATTGAGCGAAGGCTTGCAGGTCGTCAAATTGGGCTAGTTCCAATTTAATCTTACCGGCAACTTTTTTCATTGCCTTGGTTTGAGCCGCAGAACCCACACGGGATACGGAAATACCAGGGTTTACAGCCGGACGGATACCAGCGTTAAACAGGTCAGAAGATAAGAATATCTGACCATCGGTAATGGAAATTACGTTGGTGGGGATGTATGCCGAAACGTCACCAGCTTGGGTTTCGATGATTGGCAGGGCGGTCATACTGCCTTTACCTAATTCGTCACTCAGCTTTGCTGCTCTTTCTAACAACCGAGAGTGGATGTAGAATACATCTCCAGGGTAGGCTTCGCGTCCGGGTGGACGACGCAGCAATAGGGACATCTGCCGATAAGCTTGGGCTTGCTTGGAGAGGTCATCGTAAATTACCAGGGTAGCTTTACCCTTATACATAAAGTACTCAGCAATACTTGCGCCTGTGTAAGGAGCTAGGTATTGTAGGGTTGCTGGTTCACTGGCACTAGCAAAGACAACGACGGTGTAATCCATCGCGCCTTTTTCTTGCAATGTCTGCACCACGTTAGCAACTGTGGAAGCCTTTTGACCGATCGCAACGTAGACACAAACTACATCTTCTTCTTTTTGGTTGATGATGGTGTCAATCGCGATCGCAGTTTTACCGGTTTGGCGATCGCCAATAATCAATTCCCGTTGACCACGACCGATGGGAATCATTGAGTCAATAGCTGTGATCCCCGTTTGCATGGGTTCGTGTACAGATCGACGGGCAATGATACCGGGTGCTGGGGATTCAATCAAACGGCTTTCTGAGGACTTGATGTCTCCCTTGCCATCAATGGGAAGACCCAAGGCATTTACAACTCGTCCAATTAAGGCTTCTCCTACGGGCACTTGGGCAATTTTACCAGTGGCGGTTACAGAGCTACCTTCTTGAATATCCAGCCCTTCACCCATCAGCACCGCGCCCACGTTGTCTTCTTCTAAGTTCTGGGCGATGCCAATTGTGCCATCTTCAAATTCTAAGAGTTCCCCAGACATAGCCTTTTCCAGACCATAGATCCGGGCAATACCGTCACCTACTTGTAAGACGGTACCAACGTTAGCAACTTTGACCTCTTGATCGTATTGCTCGATTTGTTGTTGGATAATGCTACTAATTTCGTCAGGTCTAATTGATATGCTCATGTGTCTATCTTTTTTGCTTTCGAGACGGAATTCAGTGCTGAGTGCTGAGTGCTGAGTGCTGAGTTAAGAGTGAGTAGTGATGAGTTAAGAATTATGAGTTAAAAAAGCAAAGGTTAAAAGTCAAAATAAATTACTGTTACTTAACTCCCAACTCCCAATTCCTAACTCCTGTACAGACGCGATTAATCGCGTCTCTCCTAACTCCTAACTCTTGTAGAGACGCGATTAATCGCGTCTCTAATCCTAACTTTCTAGCTAGTGGTTAAGCGCAATGAAAGGCGGCGCAACTGACCCCGGATACTGGCATCAATTACCTGCGAACCTACTTTAATGATCACACCACCAATTAACTCACTGTCTACCTTGGTTTCTAGTTCTACCTGGCGAGCATTAGTTATGGCAATTACCTTTTGGATGATTGCCTGCTGTTGAGCTTCTGTGAGGGGAACGGCTGAAATTACTTCCGCTAAAACGGTTTGATTCAGCTGCCGCAACAGCGCCAGATATTGTTGAAAAATCGATTCCAAGAAGGCAATGCGCCGTTTATCTACCAGTATTAGCAAAAAATTGCGTAAGTAGGGGTTAGCGCCTTCACCGAGTATTTGTTTGATCAGAGCTTTTTTGTTCTCAGACTGAATAAACGGGTTGCTGAAGAAGTTATGTAGCTGTTTGTCTGCCCTGAGCAGTCCCAGGAAAGTCCGCGCATCTTCCCCGAATTCTTCTGTCAAATTTTTCGATTGCGCTATTGACAAAAGTGCCTGTGCATAAGGCTGGGCTACTTCGGCTGTTGCTACTTGGCTTGTCATACATTGCCTCCCAGTTGTGCGATGCTGCGGTCAATTAAAGTTTGTTGAGCATCGTCGGCAATCCCACCTTTAAGTTGCGATTCGACTTTTTGCAATGCTAGTGTAGCAACTCGTTGCCGCAGTTGAGCGATCGCTCGGTCTGTTTCGCTGTTTAAATCGGCTGCTGCTGTTTGTTTCAGGCGTTCTACGTCTTGCACTGCTTTGGCCAACAGGGCTTCTTTAGCTTTGATGGCGTTTTCTTCAGCAGATTTGCGGATACGTTGTGCCTCTGCCTGAGATTGGGTCAACTGCTTTTGCGCTTGGGATAGGGCAGTCTGTGCCTCTTTTAAGCGCCCTTCTGCTTCCTGAATTGCGGTGGCAATATTGGATTCTCGCTCGTTCAGGATATTGCTTAAAACTTTACGTCCGAAGTAGAATAGTATGCCAATCAGAATCGCTATATTGATGAGATTGGTTTCAAAAATGTCTAGGTTTAGACCGAAACCACCTTCTGCTGCGCCTTCTGCCAATTCAGAGTTAACAGCGTTCGCTTCTGCGGCAAGTAATAAGAATGTGCCCATGATACCCATTTACAAGTGCGCTGCTCGCTTGCTAATACGTGTATTTTCCCTTCCGGGAAATAAAGTATCTTTCCCCGAAGGGAAAAAGTGCCTTTTTTTGACACTTAATTAAGCGCTCTGGGACTACCGCCCAGTTGCGCGTATGCTTTTACAGAACCAGTCTTGTTAGTTTATCTAACAGGAGTTGGTCCTAATAGTTTTTCTAGAATCTGCCTGCTTAGAGCATCAACTCGTTGCTCTAAGGTACGCATAGCTTCCTGCTTTTGTTGCTCTATTTCAACAGCAGCTTGTTCTCGTTGAGACTGAGCTTCTTTTTGGGCTTGGGCGATTTTTTCGGCAGTAATTTTCTTAGCTTCAACTTGAGCTGCTTCTACAGTAGCTTGCGATTGTCTGCGAGCGTCTGCGAGTTGCTGCTCATATTCAGTAGCTAAACGTTCAGCTTTCGCCAAGCGTTCCCGCGCCTCAAGGGTATTAGTTCGGATATAATTATCGCGATCGTCTAGTACCTTGGTCAGTGGCTTATAGAAAATTACATTCAACAAAGCTGCCAATAGCAGGAATTGTAATGCCATGAAGGGCAAGGTAGCATCGAAATCAAACATTTCTCTCCTCTTTGGCTGGAGTAGCAGTTTTCCTGGCTAGCAACATTATCCAACCTTTGATATTTTAAAGACCCATAGCCAACAAGGGTCAAGGGATTTTGGATTTTAGATTTGCAATTTTAGATTTGTTCCACCAACAAGCTTAGGGGTATGTACCGAAAACTCTTGATAATCCAAAATCAAAGTTGCGCTGGAAGCGCACCTTTGGGGCAACCTAAAATCTCAAATTCTTAGTCAACTACATCAGAACGATTTAATGCCTAAAATATTTAGATTGCAGAGGCGTGATGGTTCACGTCTCCACACTCATAAAAACTTTTAGGTCTATCCTGCGAAGGGGTTAGCAAATAGTAGTACCAGGGCAATAACTAGACCATAAATAGTCAGGGATTCCATGAACGCCAAGGTTAATAGCAGAGTACCGCGAATTTTTCCTTCTGCTTCTGGTTGACGGGCAATACCTTCTACTGCTTGTCCAGCAGCATTTCCTTGACCAATACCAGGGCCAATTGCAGCTAAACCAATCGCTAAAGCAGCAGCGAGAACTGAAGCAGCCTGCACTAATGGATCCATTTTGATTTTCCTTGGTTTGATTACAAAACTAACAAATGTACGTTAACGACTAGAAACGTGTTTTTCACGTTCGCTGCACCGAGTTCTGACAAATCGCTTTTGCGATGTTTTGAGCGAATATGCTCTTGGAACTGTGCTATCAACTGAGAAGTTTAATGCTCCTCATGCTCTTCTCCACCGTGTCCCTCGATTGCCTCATGAATGTATGCCCCCGCTAGGGTAGCAAAAACCAGGGCTTGAATGGCACTGGTAAATAAACCCAAGGCCATTACAGGCAGAGGTACAAATAGAGGAACTAGCAGCACCAGCACCGCTACTACCAGCTCATCGGCCAAAATATTACCAAATAGCCGAAAGCTTAGGGAGAGGGGCTTGGTGAAATCTTCGAGAATTGCGATCGGCAATAGAATGGGTGTTGGCTCTATATATTTCTTAAAGTAGCCCAAACCCCGTTTGCTAAAACCTGCGTAAAAGTACGCTAAAGAGGTCAGCAGTGCCAATGCAACAGTCGTATTGATGTCATTGGTGGGAGCTGCCAATTCACCCGAAGGTAGCTTGATGAGCTTCCAAGGAATTAGCGCACCCGACCAGTTCGATACGAAAATAAACAAGAACAATGTGCCAATAAATGGCACCCAAGGGCGATACTCTTTCTCACCAAGTTGGTTTTTTGCCAAATCACGAATAAATTCTAGGGCATATTCCATCAGATTTTGGATGCCTTTAGGAATTCTTTGTGCGTTGCGAGTAGCAGCTATTGAAGCCACTACTAAAATGCTAATCACAAACCATGAGGTGAGAAAAACTTGCCCATGAATTTTAAGATTGCCCAACTGCCAGTAGAAATGATGACCTACTTCTAATTCGGCGAGGGGAAAAGAATTAAAGGCGTTTAAGACACTAAGCATTTGCATTCTTCAAGCATTTTCCCCAACGAGCGAGGATGGGATTATTGTCTTTGTGAGCCTGACTTTTTAAGAATCAGAAATGAACGCAATTTGCACCATATAGACGAGGAGCGTGGCTTTGTAAGTGAGAAATCCCAAAAATATGGGTAGAATCTGTAGCTCACGCCATTGAGTTGCTACGATCATTACTCCCATAAATAGAGCAAAACGAGTTTTGCTCAAACTGGTTTTCTCACTACCGAGCTGCTCAACGTCTCTAGCGAGCATTTTTAAGTAAACCACACCTGTACACGCCCCAATTAAATAATTAAGAGCAATGTTCAAGGAATAAAAAATCCACACAGAGATAAAAATAACCCCCGTCAAGACAAGCGTGACTACCAACAATCGCTGGAAGAGTTGATAGAACTCTTGCATGGAGTTATCTGATTCTGTGTCTTCAGAATCAGTTTTAGCATCTTGTTGCGTTGTCGGAGTGGGCGCAATTGATTCGTCTGACAAGCTCACGGGACTTGAAACCAGTACAGTTAAACATTATGACTGCACATTCAGTCAGATGAATCATATCACGATGCGGTAACAATACTTTAGGAAAAAACAATTAACTTCTTGTCAACGTTAGACAGTAAGTAAAGTCGCGGTACCAGAAGCGAGAGAGCGGCTGATGATCTGGGGGAGTGAGGGGGTGAATAATCAATAATCGCTACCTGAAAATTCAAAATTTCTTCCAATTCGAGATTTTTTGAGAGAATAATTTCCTCCAAAGACGTTACATACCATCTTGGTGTTTGAATTAAGTCGATGTCAAGAAAATCAACTAGTGCTTGAGGAGTGTATGGACGTACCGCAAATCAGAAATCGTAGAGTAGCGGCTTGTCATTAAACATCGCACGATTGCTGAATTCCAGAAAACTCCAACTTTTGAGATGTACAATACCCCGTTTCTGGGACACTTTCCTAATTTACATTAATTTACCAAAAGTGGTGATGGGCGATCGCTCATCACCACGAGTATAAATTTGTTTTAATAATTCAGTATCGGAGTCCAGTGTAATTAAGCAGGTGTCAATAAAATCAGCTGCTGCTGGAGAAGCGTTCTTACCCCATCCAATCGCAGTTGCACACTTGCCAAAATATCTGCAATTGTGGAATTATTATCACATCTTTGCATAAACTCAAACTCTGCTACTGATAAATTAACAATCTGGTAATCGTAATTAAAGAAACATTGACTGGGAAATCCTTCAATACAAGGATTAAGTTCGGGAATCGCTGCCAATACCGCGTTATCGTCTGTCCAGTCGGACTTGATTAAGGGAGGACGACCAAGGAAAAACTCGTAATGAGTTACTTCTGGATCTAGTAATTCTATCAGACGGTAAAGCTGGCGATCGCTCAAATCTTTAGCCCGTTCTACTAACTCTGGTGCTTTGCCCAAAAGTCTCTCCAAATCCCAGAAACTCGGATTCGAGAAACCAATAAACTCCAATCCCGAAGCATCAATTAATTCAAATAGCGTCTCAATGTTGTAGTCAATTTCCTGGGGATGAACGTACATATCAGCAAAGTATTCATCCTTGTTGTTTTCTAGTGACCAACGTTGTTTATCGGATTTGACAATTCGGTTATTTTCTGGTAAAGAAGAGAAGATTTGCCGCCCGACTTGGACACCATCGCGGTAGTCGCCTTTTTTGTCACCTTGAATAAGTGCGATCGCTTTTTGCATGAGTTGGATTTCCCAGCGTCCCAACTCCCCATATACAAAAATGTGCATCAAGCCGCCTGGGGCTAACTTTTTCGTCAAGGCTTGAATACCGCGAATCGGATCAGGGGTATGATGCAAAACACCAACGCAGTTGATTAAATCAAACTCACCCGGTAACTGTTCCACATCAAACAAGCTGAGGTGATGAAATTCAACGCGGTTAGCCCCAGAACGCTGACAACGTTCTTTGGCTACAGCTAAAGCGCCAGTACTGAGGTCAATTCCCACAACAGAAGCTTGAGGATTGAGGTGAACCAAGTACTCTGTACCCACACCAGTACCGCAACCTGCATCTAAAATCCGAATATCTTGCCTTTGGGGTTTTTGACCTGTACAGAAATTATGAGCAGCTAGCCAATTCCAGCGCCAGTTATAGCCTGGAGGTGGTTCATCCAACAGGGTTTCTGGTGGAAAGGGGTAGGTATTGTAGAGTTTGGCAACAGCAGCACTAACAGTTTGAGAATCGGACATGGTAAGTAAATCTTGGGGCATTTCTGAGTCTATCGAATATTTGATGCTCGCAGCCAAGAAGTTTTACCCTCCGTTTTCAGGAAGTTGAGTTAAACTGGTTTGTTGTATAAATTTTGCATTTAGCTTTAAAAAATGGTTGCTTATCAAATATCACCACTAATGAATCAACCCGTTCATAAAATCCTCTTTGGCAGTCCTGGAACTGGCAAAAGCCACAGAATAGTTTCCGAGATTATCCCTAACCACTTAGGTATAGATGAATGTACTAATCCTGAAAATATTATCAAAACAGTTTTTCACCCAGAATATACCTATGGGGATTTCATGGGCAAATTAATACCGATTACGATGAGATCAGGGAAAGTAGAGTACAACTACTATGAAGGACATTTTTTAAAAGCACTATCTCAAGCTTATAAGAATATTAAGGAAGCTTACGATAAAGAAGGTAAACAACTGAACCAACCGAAAAATGTTGCTCTTGTAATTGATAAAATAAATAGAGGTAACTCCTCAGCTATATTTGGCACTGTTTTTCAACTTTTAGATAGAGATGAAGATGGTTGGTCAAGTTACGGAATTAATCTAACTGTTATTGAATTTTTAAAGCTATTAGAATTGATAGGAACTAAATTTAGTTATGATGACAGAGGAAATATCAACGAATATAAATTGCAACCTTACGAAGGAGTCGCCAAACTAGAAACCTTACAAAAAAAAATTGAATTTTTAAGATTTGATTTGGTAAATAGAATTATCAAAATCCCCCCTAATCTTTCTATTCTTGCTACCATGAACACCTCTGATAATTCCATTTACTTCATGGACAGTGCATTCAAACGTCGTTGGGATTGGGAATTTGTGAACTGGGATGAGAGTAAGCCGAATACAGCTACGTATGGACAAGGAGGAATCTTAGATGAAAATTAATGGAAAAAGCTGATTAAAAACCTTAATAACTTTATCAAAAGCCATCATGCCTCCATTCGAGGAATTGAAGACAAGCAAATCGGCTATTATTTCATCAAACAGCCTGTAACTGCTGAACAGATACAGAATAAACTAATGTTCTTTTTGTGGGACAGTGTTTTTAATCGTGATAAAAAGCCACTAGTGGAGCTTCTAAATGTAACAAAAGATAATCTTGTGACTTTTGGAGATTTCACTAAACTACATAATACTTTAATTAAAAATCTAATGAACCTGGCTGATTGATTTGCGTGTCACAATATCAATTTGAAACACTAGCCTCTATGTTTAACGTTCCATGTTTGACTTTTCTAGCCTTAATATAGTCAAAAACACTAACGATTTTTTCATTGGTATTCGTAAGTCTAAATTTGAAGATAACTTCGAGTTTTGTCTGCCCAATGGCTTTGATGATTTCCCAGAGGGTGACTTCGACGCAGTACGAAATTTATTTTTCAAAATGTATCGCACCTTTCGGAAGTTTGAGGTCGATAATTTAGACAACAAACGATTCAACATAAATAAACCTGATTTTCAACAAGAGCAGGATCAGACGACTCTTTCATCTGGTGGAGTCAAGATGCAAACAGAGGAAGGAGATGTTTGTGTACTCTACAGTAAGATTAAAATGATTGAGCGAGTTCTGGAAGCCTACGATGAACTTGCGATCAGCTCAGTTCAAAAGAAAGTTAGACGTAGTGAAGACATCGAATATTCTCAAATTCATAAGTATCTAGATCGCGCTATTTATCTAGTACCACTGGAGTTTTACAAAAATAAACTATTGCCTCCAAAGCCAGCAAAAAAATATAGAGATGATCTAGTTAAACAACTTATATATGAATATGCTCTACAGAAAACACATAATATTTCTGCAAATGAGTTTTTTATTCCCTATTATTATGACGTAGAACCATCTGCTCCATTGGGAGAATTGGAACCAGAGCTAAACCTTAAAGGTATAACAGTCTTTAGGGCAAATTTCTCTTTAATACAAACTATTTATCTAGAAGATAATTTATGAATTTTAACAAAAATATAATTGGAACTCGTTCAGGAGATACAGAGTTTGAGAGTGCTTACGTTCCGTTTATTTCATTTGCTAACGATGAGCAAAAGAAGGCTATAGAGAATTATATATTTATGCAAGTAGATGAATTTTTCCAAAAAATATATCCTACTGGTGTCATCCGAACTCAATTATCGTATTCAAAACTTATTACAGAAGAAGATTTTAAAGATTTCAATAAAGTAAAAATAAGCTATTTTTATGAAAATTTCTTCCATGACTTAGAACGAGGCTCTGATGGTAAATTAGAATTAAAAATTAAATGGAGCATCACTTTTGATGAAAGATGCACTCCGATTAAACTAGCAAATCTTCCTCAAAATTACCGTGGATATGAACCTAAACTGTCTTCTAAAGACGTGAAAAATTGCCTGCCTCGAAAATACGGTATTATAGAAATTAATAGAATCCCAGTATTTTACTATATTTACTTTACACTTAAAGAAATATTAGATGTAGCTAAACAAATACACACATCTTGAAATTGCATCTAAATCATCCTTGGTTAATATATTCATTGTGGAATGGGCAAGACACCATCTTACAAGAAATTAATAAATACCACAGTAAAATGATTTACGACCAATCAGAGTTTAATTTACGCTGTGAGTGGGGACCACAAGGAGTTGCTGAACTCGCTCCCATAAGTGATGTAGTTGTGATAGTTGACGTTCTCTCTTTTTCTACCTGCGTGGAAATTGCCACCAACAATGGCGCGATAATTTTTCCCTACGCAATGAGAGATGAATCTGTCATAGATTATGCCAAGTCAGTGCGAGCAGAGTTGGCAAGTCATAGACAACGTTGGACTACAACAGATATTCTCTCTCGCCAAAATCGGTGGTTCAAATTCCGGCTGGAACTAGACTAGTTTTACCCTCACCTAATGGCTCTTTTCTGACTTTACATACTGGGAATACACCAACTTTGGCTGGCTGCTTGCGAAATTGCCAAGCTGTAGCGCAGTTTGCTCAAAAGTATGGCGATAAAATCGCTGTGATTCCTGCTGGTGAAAGGTGGAAAGAAGATGGTAGCCTACGTCCTGCATTTGAAGATATAATTGGTGCTGGAGCAATTCTTAGTTATTCACATGGCAGTTTCTCACCAGAAGCCGAAGTGGCTGTGGCAACATTTCAGGCTTTCCGGCAAGATTTACTGGGGTACTTGAAAAAATGTAGTTCAGGTAAAGAGTTGATTGAAAAAGGTTTTGAGTCAGATGTTGAACTGTCAGCCGCCTACAACGTTAGTGATTGCGTGCCTTTGTTTACTGATAATGCCTATGTAAATTACAGGTACAACGTTAATTAGGTGTGATATCATGTCCGGGTAATTAGTTACGATAAAAAATTTCCAGAGTTCTTATATTTGAACATCTCAGCGTCAATTTTATCGTAAGTATTCAGGCGGACATGATATGACAGTTTTAATTATGTATATGCCATACTTAGATGCCTCTGGCTTACCAAGTTACTCCTCTGTTTTTCCCAAGTAATGGTTGTGTTGATAATCTCGTCTAAATCATTGTGCTTTGGTTGCCAACCCAAAACCCTACGGATTTTATCAGCACAAGCTGCAACACAGGCAGGATCGCCCGGACGACGTGGTGCGGCAATAACGGGAAAATCTACACCAGAAATAGCCTTAACTCTTTCAATAACTTGTCGCACGCTGTATCCTTGCCCGTAACCGCAGTTGAAAATTTGGCTTTCCCCTTTTTTTTCTAAGTAATCCAAAGCATCTAAGTCAGCAGTCGCCAAATCCTCGACGTGGATATAGTCTCGGATTGCAGTTCCATCAGGCGTGGGAAAATCAGTACCAAAAATCCGTACTTCTGGCTTGCGCTTGAGTGCCGCATCAGAAGCAGCCCGAATCAAGTGAGTAGCATTCGGTGACATTTGCCCCAATAGTCCACTTGGTTCAGAACCTGCTACATTAAAGTAACGTAGAATTACGTAGTGCAGTGAAGATACTGCTGCATAGTCCTGGATCAGCCACTCACTCATCAACTTGGAACGTCCGTAAGGATTAATGGGATGTGTGAGATTAGACTTAGTAACAGGATTTTCTTCAACTTCTCCGTACACTGCGGCTGTGCTGGAAAAAATGAACTTGTTAACACCCATAACGCTACAGCAGTGCAGCAAATTTAAGGTGTTGCGGGTGTTGTTTGCGTAGTAGTCGAGGGGATGAGCTACTGATTTTGGAACAATCAGACTAGCGGCAAAGTGTAAGACGGCGCTGAATTGATGCTGGGCAAAAACTTGATAAAGATGCTCAGTGTCTACTAAATCACCAATAATTAGTTTACCGTGTAGTACGGATGCTGGTGAACTTGTAGAGCAGTTGTCGTAGACCACGACATCATAACCAGCTTCCCCCAGTTGACGAACTACATGGGAGCCAATGTAACCAGCACCGCCAGTTACCAATATTTTATTTTTCATTTCTTTTTCCTTATCTACCTTTACCTAACAAAACAACTCGAATAGTTTTGAAGGCGATCGCTAAACAAATGAGCAACCCAAAAATATCCCCTAACAAGAGCAATATCGGTAGGCTGCGGACTATATTTGGCAACCTAGTATTGGCAGGGTAACTAACATAACTTTTAAGAGTCATTGATTTTTATTATTTTTCAGTATCCTGGGATTTCTTTGTTTCTTAAAAGCAGTAAGAGATTCAAAGATGGTGATACTAAAAACTAGCCGTATTCTGTCAAAGTATACAGTAATGATAAATTTTTCCAATGCTCTGCTTTTCAAAGCAGTTGGGTATTGAGTATTAGAAGCTGGGAAGGGAATTGTCAGTGCCTTGGCGTAGTATGTCTATAAAAAAACGTTTTACTTGCGTTGGCTGTCCGACTCACACTACAGATTAAAGTTCTTCCTTTTCTCTTTGAATTATGTCATGAGTGTAGTCTATATAAACTTGAAATTGAAATTTTTACAGTAAATTTACTTTGATATGATAGATTTACGGAGTGATGAAGTAATAGCAAAAAATTTATTCTATCTGATAAAATGCTGCTATCAACTTCATGCTAAGGATTGTAATTGATAAAATGCTATTATCAACTTCATGCTAAGGATTGTAATTGGTCAAAGTACAGTAATATTCACATAGAGTTGGTATTAAATTAATTTAAACTTTCAATAAAGCATATTAAAAATACCTTGACATTTAGATGATTTTTCTGGCATAACAACTGAAAAGATGTAAAAAAAAGGAAAGCAAACTGAAAAAATTACAGATAGGTCTGGTATTTTTTATATATTTAATTTTGTAAATAATTAAACCTAAGTATGTTCAAATGACTATCTTGGACTACCAAAATTGTGAAGCAAAATTAGTAAGTATTTCAGATATTCGCAATATCTTCCATGCCCTCTAACTAAGAAGACCAAAACTCCCTAGATTTGCAACAATACTCACTGATTCTGAAAAGGCGTTGGCTAGTGATAGCTACGGTGACTGCCTCTATTTTTGGACTCTCAGCTTTGATTGCCATCAGACAAAAGCCAATTTATGAAGCAGAAGGCAAGTTGCTTTTCAGTAAAACTGACCGTGTTTCTTCGCTGACAAGTCCCTCGGCACAAGTTGGAGAGTTAAACGGTGTCACTCAACTAAGCAGCCCATTGGATACAGAAGCAGAGATAATTCGCTCCAATCCAATAGTTAAGAAAACCATTACTAGCCTAAGTCTGACAGATAAGAAAGGAACACCTCTAGAAATAGATGAGTTTCTCAAAAAACTTAAGGTTAAAAGTATCCGAGGTACAGATATTTTGGCGATTTACTACAGCAGTAGTGATCCAAAAGAAGCCGCAGCTGTTGTGAATTCGGTGATGAAATATTACCTGGCAAACAATATTAGCGTTAATTAAGCCCAGGCAAGGGTTGCAAAGAGATTTTTGAGTAACCAATTGCCTGAAGTAGAGGCAAGGGTAGTTAGAGCAGAAACAGCTTTGCGTAAGTTTAAAGAAGAAAACAAGGTAGTTGCCTTAGACCAAGAAGCTACCACAGGTGTACAAAGGCTTAATGAGTTATCTGGTCAAATAACTCAAGCTCAGTCCAACTTGGTAGATGCCAAGACTCGCTCACAACTTCTTCAACATCAATTGAAATTGAATTCGCTGCAAGCTCTGGATATGGGCAATTTAAGTCAATCCAAAGGTGTGCAAGAGGTGCTAACAGAATATCAGAAAGTGGAAGACGAGTTAGCGGTGGCACAGACTCGCTATACAAATGAACATCCAGCGATCGTTAATTTGACGGCAAAAGCAGCAGCTCTCAAAAAACAGTTAGCAATGCGAGTTTTGGAAAACGCGGGCAGCGAAAAATCTGTACCGACGCAAAATTTACAGATGGGGGAACTCAAGCAGACTCTAACTGCTCAGTTGGTACAGTCGGATGTGGAACGTTCAGCATTAGCCAATCGAATTAAGGTTTTGCAGGATGCATACACAATGTCCCAAAAACGGTTGAGTGTCTTACCCCAATTGCAACAAAAACAGCAACAGCTAGAGCGACAGTTGCAAGTAGCACGAGGAACTTATGAAGAACTGCTGAAGCGATCGCAAGAAGTGGATGTCGTTGTCAATCAAAATGTCGGTAATGCACAGGTGGTATCTATGGCTTTAGTTCCCAACAAAGCAGCTAACAAAATTAAACTCTACTTCGTGCTAGGTGGATTTTTGGGAATTTTGCTAGGTGTGGGGATAGCTTTAATGTTGGAAGCTATGGATCAATCCCTGAAAACTATTGAGCAAGCTCAACAGCTATTTGATTATCCCTTGCTCGGTACAATTCCTCACTTGGGTCAAAAATCTAAAGGTGGTGAGGCAGAGTCTTTATTAGAACTGCCAATGAGAGAAAATCCTTACTCAGTAGGGAATTCAGCCTTTGAGATGCTTCAGACGAAGTTAGATTTTACCGTTTTTGATAAACCGCTAAAAGTAATTGCTGTGGTTAGTTAAACTCCAGGTGAAGGCAGGTCATTTGTGGCATCTAATCTGGCAGTAGCTAAAGCACATATGGGACACAAAGTGCTGTTGGTAGATGCGGATATGCGTCACTCCTGCCAACAACAAATCTGGAAATTACCCAACTTGCTAGGACTGAGTAATGTTTTAGTCAGTCAAGCAGAGTTTTCCCGCACTACCCAAGAAGTATTGGTTAACTTAGATGTGCTAACTGTTGGAACAATTCCACCTAATCCGGCAGCATTGCTAGACTCACAGCGCATGGCTTTGTTAATTCAAGAGGCAGCCAAAGATTATGATTATGTCATTATTGATACTCCTGCCTTGAGTCTGTTTGGTGATGGACTAATGCTAGGCAAAATGGCAGATGGAATATTGCTGGTTGTACGTCCTGGAGTGCTTGACTCTGCTGTTGCTAAGAGTACGAAGATAATGCTTGAGCAGGCGCGATTGCGTGTTTTGGGAATGGTGGTGAATGGAGTTACTGCTGATAGTGGTTATATGTACTACAGCAAGAAGGGCTATTACGACAATCTCCCTCAGCAAGACCGAAACTATGCTGCTAACTTTACAGGAATACTGCTTACTCTGTACCCTTCTGCACTCTGGTACTCTACACAACTAGTTAGAGATTTACTACTCGTTCTTTTCGCAATTCTGAATATTTACTTATTCATAATTATTTTGAAAAGAGGAAAGCAAAGCCTTTGGATTTGGTGGGTTATAACCTTGTTCATAGTCTATTTCTTGCGTAATTACGCAGGAGTTGGACTATTGATGGGTTTTTTTGCATATTTAACACTTATTTGGAAGGTAAAAATTCAACGTAAATTATTTGTCTTAGCATTAGTTTTAATTCCTTGTGCCTTAGTTCCTTACTTTTTCGGTCAAGGAATATTTGGTTTTGAACATATAGCTCCTACCTTGAACACTGAAGAAATTGCTAGGCAGAGAGAAAATGCCTATTCAACAGGTGGTAGTTCAACTGGTATATCTATCGACTACAGCAATCCGATTAATTTTATTTTTACCTATGGACAAAGCTATATCAATGCAATGTTAGGTCCTTTACCTTGGCAAATGAAGTCTCTAGTTACACTTATTACACTACCTGAAGTAATAGGTATGTGGATTTTATATTTTCAATTGTGGCAATCATGGTCTGGCAGAACAATAAAAAATAAGAATAATGAAGAGATACTTCTTTTGATAACTTGTCTCATACAAGTTGGAATTTTCGCTCTATTTAGTGACAATATCGGTGCGAATACTCGTCTTCGTCTACTTCCCTGGATAAGCTTTTTTATATATGCATCTATTCACTTTGCCAAGAAACGGGCATCTATAAGAAATTTAGCGTGGAATTCAGAAAACCCATGAAATTCACTGGATATGCTATGGAAGAATAATTTTATTTAATTTTCTCAAACTTATAACAGACTTAATGACACATCAGTAATAAACTATGAAAATTATACACGTTATTAACTCCTTTGAAGGCGGCGGAGCAGAGAAACTCGCTCTTCAGATACATCAAATGTGTCTTCAGCAAGGTATTGATAGTCATGCTCTCAGTTTAATACAATCCTCGGCTGGTAGTCTACCAAATGCTTATTCCCTTGGCTTTGATAGTCCTTACCAATTATCAGTACCATTCAAACTTTATTCATTTTTATCTCAACCACAGTGGAAGGATTTAAATATCATTCATGTTCATTTATTTCCTTCACAATTTTTTACTGTCATAATCAGCAGATATTTAAACTTAAAGGCTTATTTGATAACTACTGAACATAGTACACTCAACTGGAGACGAAATAAATTTTATGGGAAAATAATTGATAAGTTTTTCTATTATTTTTATCAGAAAATCATTTGTGTTGGCTCTGCGGTTGCTGAGGCTCTGCTTCATTCACAACCTCAATTAATCAAAAAAATAACCATTATACATAATGGTATTGATATTCAAAAATACTTACCTCATTCTACACCTCAGCCCAAAGGTAATACCCCTATAATCATATCGATTGGGCGTTTAATCGAGTTGAAAAACTATGCAACTGCTATCCGAGCCTTGAGCAAAATTTCTGAGCAGGCTTTTGAGTATTGGATTTTGGGTTCTGGTATTTTAGAACAACAGTTGAGAGAACTGGTTGATTCTCTAAACCTCGAATCTAAGGTGAAGTTTTTAGGTTTTCGCACAGATATTCCTGATTTACTTCACCAAGCTGATATTTTTCTTCTAACTTCATTATGGGAAGGATTTAGTTTAGCTTTGCTTGAGGCAATGGCAGCAGAACTGCCCGTAATTGTCAGCAGTGTTCCTGGAGTTAGAGAGGCAGTAACTGAAGAAGCAACTGAAACATCTGAAGTTGGATTTCTTGTTGACCCTCTGTGTGAAGATGATATTGCTAAAAAATTGAGCAAGTTACTTGCAGACCAAAACCTACGTTTAACGATGGGCAAAAATGCTCGACTGAGAGCATCTAGATTTGATATCAATCAAACAGTAATAGAATATATAGATTTGTACACAAAAACTGTCAGTTAATAACTTTATCCACTTTTACACAAACTAAATAAGGTGAGGTTGCTGTGTATGAAATATTCCAAAAAACCTGTCGTACTCTATATCATTACAAAATCAGAGCTTGGTGGTGCTCAAAAAAATGTTTATGATTTAATCGAAAATTTTCGCAAAGACTATCAAATCCACCTGGCAACTAGTCAATTAGGTTTACTAACAGAATTTGTTAGTGATTTAGATGTTGCTGTACATTTAATTTCTAACTTAAGTCGTGATATTAAATTATCAAGTGAATTTATCGCTATCAAAGAATGTATTTCATTGATTAATAAAATTAAACCTGATATCATTCATGCACATAGCAGTAAAGCTGGTGTTATAGCACGTATTGCTGCATGCATATCCAAGACACCTGTTGTCTTCACAGCGCATGGTTGGGGTTTTACTCAGGGAACGCCTCCACTTCAGCGAACCGTGGCGCTGATAGCTGAAAAATTATTGGCACCACTGTCTGCGAAGCTAATTTGTGTCTCTGAAAGCGGTCGTCAGCAAGCCCTCAAGTTTGGTGTTGGCAATAAAAATTCACTCCAGGTCATTCATTATGGCATTGCGAATATTCCTCTGTGCATTGCGAATTCTTCACAACAGCCACCTCGATTAATCATGGTAGCACGATTTCAAGGACAAAAAGACCAAGCAACTGTACTTCGAGCGATCGCTCAATTGTCTAATCACCCTATCCATCTTGATTTGGCTGGTAGTGGTTCATCTCTGGAATTCTGCAAAGATTTAGCACATTCTCTTGGAATTGCAGAAAGGGTTTCTTTTTTAGGCGATCGCACAGATGTACCCGATTTATTAGCCCAATCTCAAATTTTTATTCTCAGTACCCATTATGAAGGTTTGCCTATCAGTATTCTAGAAGCTATGCGTGCTGGTGTACCTGTAGTGGCAACTAGCGTCAATGGTATTCCTGAAGAAGTTGAGCATGGTAAAACAGGCTTGCTTTTTCCTGCAAAGGATATAGAACAGCTAGCTCAACATTTAAACTACTTATTGCAACATCCAGAAGAAAGAGAAAGACTGGGGAACAATGCCCGTCAACTTACACGGCAACTATTTGATGCTAACTTAATGGTGCAAAAAATCGAAGCAATCTATGAGCGCGTACTAGCAGACAAAGTTAAGATAAAAAGATAAGACTATGAGTTCTATTCTAGTTACAGGTGCAGCAGGTTTCATTGGTTTTTACCTCTGTCAAAAACTGCTATCTCAAGGCGATACAGTTGTCGGCTTAGATAATTTAAACGACTATTATGATGTTAAATTAAAATGCGATCGGTTTCAGCAACTACAAGAAAATAAGAAGTTTAGATTCTATAAATTAGACTTAGCAGATCGAGAAAATATAGCAAAATTATTTAGAGATCATCCGTTTGATATTGTAGTCAATCTAGCTGCTCAAGCAGGCGTGCGCTACTCCATCAAAAATCCCCATGCCTACACAGACAGCAATCTAAGTGGCTTCATTAATATTCTGGAAGGTTGCCGTCATTCCCAAGTTAAACATCTAGTATTTGCTTCTTCAAGTTCCGTATACGGAGCCAATACCAAGATCCCCTTTTCTGTAAACGACAATGTTGATCGCCCCATCAGCCTCTATGCCGCCACAAAAAAAGCTAATGAACTGATGGCATACACCTATAGTCATCTGTATTGCCTTCCAGCTACAGGACTACGCTTTTTTACGGTATATGGACCTTGGGGTCGTCCTGATATGGCTTACTATTCCTTTACAAAATCCATCTTGGCAGGTGAACCAATTAACGTATTCAATTATGGCAAGATGCAACGAGACTTTACTTACATCGACGATATTATTGAAGGTGTGGTGAGAGTTATTGATAAAATCCCTACATCAGATTTAGATGCGAGCATTCCTCCTTACAAAATCTATAATATCGGCAACAATCAACCCGTAGAACTACTACACTTTATTGAAGTGCTAGAAAGTCATTTGGGTAAAAAAGCACAGAAAAACTTTTTGCCAATGCAGCCAGGTGACGTTCCAATCACATATGCCGATGTTGATGATCTTGTTCGAGATGTCGGGTTCAGACCGAGTACACCAATTGAAGTAGGATTAGATAAATTTACATCGTGGTTCAAATTTTACTATGGTATTTAGTGCTTGGTAGACAAATCATAGTTTTTCAAGACGCGGATTAAAACTAGCTCCCGTCCTCCCGGTCACAACCCACAAAAACGATCGCCCACAATCTCGTAACACCTGCACCAGGGTTTCTGACTCGTCTCCTCGCGAAGGAACCTCCACAGGTGTAACCGCAACCCCGTGACTACCGAGAACGATCGCCGCGATCGCTCTTGCCCTTTTCATGTGATAATTGGATGTAATTAGATAAATATGCTGTAACTTCTGCCTGACAAAATCTTCTACCAAAGTCGTAAAATTAGTCACAGTATCCGTTGCTCTACCATCTAAGTGCAACCGCTTATTTGGAACGTCAAACTGTTGAAAAATACGGCGATTAACATCCAGATTCCAAGCATAATCAGAAACCCAAATATCTACATTAGTGTGAGATTGCCAAAATCGGGCGGCAAACTCCATTCTTTTGGTAGCACTCCCCAAGACTAAAATAGCCTGGGGTATTGGGGCTTGATGGAGTGCAACAGCTATTCTTACAGGAATCATACTAGCCAAGAAAAAGGCGATGGCCAAAATGAGCATTACCAATATTTTTTGGGTATTGAAACTCAAAAGTATGCTGCTACTGCTAGCTACTACGAAACCAGGAATCAAGCCGGGAAATTTACGTCGCCCCTTCAGCATAAAATGTCAAATTTCAAAACAGGGTTAATTAAATGTCGCATTGATTGGTTTGACAATGTTTGGCATTATCTATAAACTCTTGCAACTTATTTAAGGGAATTATCTGCAATGATGACCCATCCTGCACCGCAGCAGCTATGTAAGCAAACTTTTCCCCGCGATAAAACTGGTCACGTCCAATTTTGGTGATATATCGAGACTTCTGGAAGTCATTGGCAATGTTATAATTATAAATATTTTCTAACAATTTCACTGCTTTGGCATTTTTTGTGGTGAATTTGAGGCTTGAGTCACCACTAACGGTTATTCTTTCTTTAGTCACTGTCCCATTTTGAGAAGGGACATCAGCATAAAAGTATAATTTTCCCTTTGTCCCTTCGTAGCCGTGGGCTTCGCTGTTGTATCTCAGAGTTGGTAGTTGAGGTCTGGTTTTTGCCCACTTAACAACGGTGCTGATGTTTTGTTCTGGAAGCGCATTTACAGGACTGACAGCCAAAATAACTGCGATGGCCGACAGGGTAGCATTGAATAAATAGTTAAATTTAGAACTTTTGAGCATAGTATTTTCCTATTAAAGAATGCTAATAGGTAAAGCTAAAACCACCACAAATTGACAATTATTTTCCGGTTGGCGTTATTTATCAAGATCAAGGTAGTGGTAGCAAAAATAACTTAGCATCCTCTAATGACTACTGTCCACTGACGTTGCTAAAGTCAATTTGGTTTCAACAGAGATTTTGCACCAGTTGCAATAATCGTCGGGTGTCCGTCTACCGATAAGTAGTTACAAAATTTATCTTTTGTCTCAGCCAAACAATAGTACCCATTCTTAAGACTGGATACATTCAAGAGCGAGGTTCTACACACTTCTTAATAAACCAGCCTTGAGAACGCAAAACGTTCTAATCTAAAAGCTAACTGGGTTAATTTACTGGCAGTTTTGCAGGCAATACTCTCAAGCTCATAAAGCATAGACACACCGATGTGTCAAGCCTCAAAACAATCCAGACTTAACACATAAACGCTGATGATGGGAGTTTTAGAAATCCGATGAGTGTTAAGGCGAGTGGTGGAAGCTCAGTTGCGCGTCCGCAACTATATCAAACCCTAGCAGTAGCTACAATTACCCAAGCGGAGCAGCAAGACCGCTTTTTGGGAAGTGGTGAACTAAATGAACTGGCAAGCTATTTTGCATCTGGTGCAAAGCGTTTAGAAATTTCTCAGACGCTGACGGATAATGCCGAGATTATCGTATCTCGTGCTGCCAACCGGATTTTTGTCGGTGGTTCGCCAATGGCTTTTTTAGAAAAGCCTAGAGAAGCAGAACTAGTAACTGCTGGTGGTGGTGCTAATGTTCAACAAGGGATGCAACTGGGAACCGTAACCTACGTTGAAAGTCGTGGTGGGTTCCTAGAAAATTTACGCTCAATATTTAACTCATCCCCCAGTGGCCCGACACCCGCAGGTTTCAGACCAATTAACATTGCTCGTTATGGTCCGAGCAACATGGCCAAGAGCTTGCGGGATTTATCCTGGTTCTTGCGCTACGCTACTTATGCGATCGTTGCTGGCGACCCCAACATCATAGCCGTGAATACACGAGGTTTGCGGGAAATAATTGAAAATGCCTGCTCTGGTGAAGCAACGCTGGTAGCTTTGCAGGAAATCAAAGCCGGGTCACTTTCGTTTTTCCGCAACGATGCTGAGGCTACAGAGATTGTGTCTCAGTACATGGATGTTTTGTTAACAGAATTCAAAGCAGCCACACCTTCAAATAAACTGCGCCAACGCCCCTCTAGCGACCAGCAAGGGTTGCAACTGCCCCAAATTTACTTTAATGCGGCAGAACGGCGTCCCAAGTTTGTGATGAAGACTGGGTTATCAGCTAGCGAAAAAAATGAGGTAATCAAAGCTGCATATCGGCAAATCTTTGAGCGCGACATTACCCGTGCTTATAGCTTGTCCATATCTGACTTAGAATCCAAGGTCAAGAATGGCGACATCTCTGTGAAAGAGTTTGTCCGTCGTCTAACTAAATCTCCCCTTTACCAAAAACAGTTTTACCAGCCTTTTATTAACAGCCGAGTCATCGAACTAGCTTTCCGTCACATTTTGGGACGGGGCCCAAGTAGCCGCGAAGAAGTACAAAAATACTTTTCGATTATTTCTAACGGTGGTCTACCGGCCTTGGTAGATGCCTTAGTAGATTCTGCTGAATACGGCGACTATTTTGGCGAGGAAACGGTACCCTATCTCCGGGGTCTGGGTCAAGAAGCACAAGAATGTCGCAACTGGGGACCGCAGCAAGACCTGTTTAACTACAGTGCGCCTTTCCGCAAGATACCTCAGTTCATAACCACATTTGCTGCTTACGAGCAACCCCTACCAGATCAACATCCTTACGGCTCTGGTAATGACCCCTTGGAAATTCAGTTTGGGGCGATTTTCCCGAAAGAAACTCGCAACCCCAGCACGAGTCCGGCTCCTTTTGGTAAGGATACCAAGCGAATCCTGATTCACCAAGGGGCAGGGATTAATAACCAAAATAGTAATCCCAAAGCGCGGGGTGAAGCTCCTGGTACTCTTGGTCCGAAGGTGTTCAAGTTAGATCAACTACCTGGTACTGTTGGGAAAAAAGCTGCCAAAGGTTCTAGCGTCAGATACTCCGAAAGCTCAACGCAAGCACTGATTAGAGCTGCTTACCTGCAAGTTTTCGGTCGCGATGTCTACGAAGGTCAGCGCCAGAAGGTATTGGAAATCAAGCTGGAAAACGGCAACATCTCCGTGCGTGAGTTTATCCGTGCTTTGGCTAAGTCGGATGTATTCCGCAATCTCTACTGGACATCGCTATATGTTTGTAAAGCGATCGAGTATATTCACCGCCGCTTGTTGGGTCGTCCAACCTATGGTCGTCAAGAAATCAACAAGTATTTCGACATCGCCGCTAAACAGGGCTTTTACGCGGTAGTTGATGCCATTATTAACAGCGTAGAATACAACGAAGCATTTGGTGAAGATACAATTCCTTACGAACGGTATCTGACTCCTGGTGGTGTAGCAGGGCGACAATTGCGCGTTGGTAGCATTCGTGATGATGTTGCCGCTAAACTCCAGAAGGAAGTAACACCGAGCTTTGTGACACTGGGTACAGTCACAGAAAACCGGTCAGAACCAGATATTCAGTTCCGGATTAACCAAGGCGTCAGCA
The DNA here is from genome assembly GCF_036919555.1 of Nostoc sp. Classification (GTDB taxonomy): domain Bacteria; phylum Cyanobacteriota; class Cyanobacteriia; order Cyanobacteriales; family Nostocaceae; genus Nostoc. The sequence goes on along the minus strand of NZ_JBALCS010000039.1, from coordinate 29,695 downwards.
AGCAACGCGAACAAACCAAAATCTTCAAGCTGGTGGCGAATACCAGTGACAAAGTTGCAGTGCAAACTTTGATTAGCGCTGCGTATCGTCAAATTTTTGAGCGGGATATTGCACCCTACATCGCCAAAAACGAATTTACAAAATGGGAAAGCAAGCTAGGGAATGGCGAAATTAGTGTGAAGGAATTTATTGAAGGTTTGGGTTACTCTAACCTCTACCTGAAAGAATTCTACACACCCTACCCCAACACCAAAGTAATTGAGTTGGGAACCAAACACTTCTTAGGACGTGCGCCACTAGACCAAGCAGAAATCCGCAAGTATAACCAGATTTTGGCTACTCAAGGTATTCGTGCCTTTATTGGTGCTTTGGTAGATAGTGTGGAATATAACCAGGTATTTGGTGAAGATACGGTACCTTACCGTCGCTTCCCGACCCTACCTGCGGCAAACTTCCCGAATACAGAGAAGCTGTACAATCAGCTTACGAAGCAAAATGATGACGTAGTTGTACCTAGCTTTAAGCCAGTACAAGCCCGGGTAGGAGCTAGTGATACACCACTTTTGACACAGGCGATCGCAGATATAGCAGCGCGAACAAATGGTATAAACCAGAACAATCCCTCTTTTGCTGAACTGGGTCGTTCCTACAACGATGGTAGCGGACAAGCTGTAGAACTAAGTGTGCGTAAAAATGCACGCATTTACCGTCTGACGGAAAGCACAAACCAAGCTGAAACACTACAAGCAATCAACGCTATTTACTGTCAGGTGTTGGATGTATTTAGTGGTGAAGTGCCTGATAATTTCCGCCGTACTGACCTAGACAGCAAACTCCAAAATGGGGAAATTTCCGTGCGGGAGTTTGTGCGTGAACTAGCCAGTTCCGAAATCTATCGCCAGCGCTTCTACACACCTTATCCTCATGCCAAGGTGATTGAGTTCCTCTTTCGTCACTTGTTGGGGCGTACACCCGCAACTCAGTCAGAAATTTACCAGTATAACCAGCTGCTAGCCGATAGTGGTTTGTCGGCTGCTGTAGAAGCAATAGTCGAAAGCCCAGAATATAGCCGCTACTTCGGTGAAGATGTTGTGCCTTACAACCGCTTCCCGTCTCTGCCAGCAGGTAACTAACTCGGCAGTGTAGCGGTTGATTAGGGAGTCGGGAGTCGGGAGTCGGGAGTAGGAATTGGGTACTGGGGACTAAGGACTTAACTTTCTTGCCAATGCCCAATGCCTATTCGTAACCTTTCGTAATATTGCTCTCAGATTGCAGTTAAAACAGTAAATTCTGAAAAGCAATATTACAAAGTGTTAAGAGCAGTCATAAATGCTCAACAGAATGCCGGAAAATGTTTTGCGGAAGGTAATTGAGTTTAAAAGCTTGTGTACTTATGTTGACTCAAGCAAACTCGTAATTTATTAGCCGTAGCAGTTATGAAACTGTTGTGTCTAAAAGGACGAGAAAACAAACTCAGTAAACCAAATTTAAAGTCGCGCCAGTTTAATCAAATCCTGGTTTCATTCGTATTGGAGGAATCCATTAATGAGTATTGTCACGAAAGCTATCGTGAATGCTGATGCAGAAGCCCGCTATCTCAGCCCTGGTGAGTTAGATCGGATCAAATCCTTCGTTGCAAGTGGTGAGCGCCGTGTGCGGATTGCTCAAATTTTGTCAGAAAATCGTGAACGGCTTGTTAAACAAGCTGGCGATCAACTGTTCCAAAAGCGTCCTGATGTTGTGTCTCCTGGTGGTAACGCCTACGGTCAAGAATTGACTGCTACTTGTCTGCGTGACCTAGATTACTACCTGCGCCTCGTTACCTACGGTATCGTTGCTGGTGATGTTACCCCCATCGAAGAAATTGGTGTTATCGGTGCCCGTGAACTGTACAAGTCCTTGGGAACTCCTATCGATGGTGTTGCTGAAGGTATCCGTGGGCTGAAGAATGTCTCTGCTACTCTGCTGTCTGGTGATGACGCTAGTGAAGCTGGTAGCTACTTCGACTACCTAGTTGGCGCCCTTCTAGGATAAGGTAAAGCTGTTTACCTACTGAAACAGAAGTATTGCAATACGGTTGGAAATAAGGAATTAACAACATGGCTCAAGACGCAATTACCGCTGTCATTAACTCCGCAGACGTTCAAGGTAAATACTTAGACTCTTCTGCTTTAGAGAAGCTAAAAGGCTACTTCGCCACTGGCGAACTGCGGGTACGTGCTGCTAGCACCATCAGCGCTAACGCTGCTGCGATCGTCAAAGAAGCTGTAGCAAAATCTTTGCTATACTCTGACATCACCCGTCCCGGCGGCAATATGTACACCACCCGCCGCTATGCTGCTTGCATCCGTGATTTGGACTACTACCTTCGTTATGCTACCTACGCTATGTTAGCTGGCGATCCTTCCATTCTGGATGAGCGTGTATTAAATGGCTTGAAGGAAACTTACAACTCTTTAGGAGTTCCCGTTGGTGCTACCGTGCAAGCTATCCAAGCAATCAAGGAAGTAACCGCTAGCTTGGTTGGTTCTGACGCCGGTAAGGAAATGGGCGTTTACTTAGACTATATCTCCTCTGGCTTAAGTTAAGAGCTAGTTTGCGCTTAAGAATTTAGGTGCGGCTTTATTAAGGTCTGGAAATCAACCGTGAGTGTTAGAACGTTATATTGCTTATCTTGGTAAATTATCAGTGATGAGTGTTAGTGGTCTAATATTGATGTTTGATTTCCAGCCTTTGAATGATTAAAAGATTTGCACTCAAGATTTTGAGATAAAAAAAGTTTTCACAAAGTATACAGGAGATTTTCAAAATATGTCACGTTTGTTTAAAATTACTGCTCTAGTTCCCAGCCAAACCCGAATTCGTACCCAACGCGAACTGCAAAATACTTACTTCACTAAGCTAGTTCCCTATGAGAACTGGTTCCGCGAACAGCAACGTATTCAAAAAGCAGGCGGCAAAATCATCAAGGTGCAGCTGGTAACTGGTAAGCAAGGTGCTAATACTGGCTTGTCGTAATTCTGTAAATAGAACATTATTTTAGGGAATTGGTAAGAGGTCGAAAAAGACCTCTTTTTTGTTGCTTGGATTTTTGAAAGTTAGAAAATGCGATCGCTCACTGGTGATTGTGCTAACAATCCTTGCATCATCATATCTCCTAAAAGCCAAGCAGTTAATCGGATTAAGTCATTGAGTTATGTTAAGTAAATAGCATCAGAATAAGATTTGTTGTTAGTTGAAGTCGTTGTCTGCAACTGTGTAAAAAATTGCCATAATCACCACTGACGATTAGCCACGATTAAAGCCTCTGCTGTTGAACTGTCCAAGGGCTTCGAGAAAAAATTTCCCTGGCCATATTCACATTTCATTGCTCTCAGGAGTGCTAGTTGTTCTGCCGTTTCCAAGCCTTCTGCTGTCACAGTTACACCTATTTTTTTAGACAGGGTGACAATTGTCTCAACAATATCTAAATTTCCTTCACCAACACTCCTTCCACTAACAAAGGAGCGGTCAATCTTCAACTCATGAATCGGAAAGTGGTGAAGGCGACCTAATGAAGAATAGCCTGTACCAAAGTCATCAATTGCCAACTTAATTCCTAAATTTCTTAGTAGATTTAACGTGGTGGTGACATTCTCGCCGTTTTCCATAATTACGCTTTCTGTGATCTCCAATTTCAAACTCTGTATATCTAAACTAGTCTCCTGTAAGACTTGATTGATGTGCAGCAGTGGCTTTTGTTGACTGAACCAAGAACTACAAAGATTGACGCTAATCGTCAAGGCTTCCTCACCCAACTTCCCTGATTTTGGAGGGAATCGGTCTTGCCACTGCTGTGTCTGGCGGCATGCTTCACGCATCACCCACTCATCAATTAAAATACTAAGCCCAGTTTCTTGAGCAGTTGGCAGGAAATCTTCTGGAAAAATAATACCTCGTTCTGGATGCTGCCATCGCACCAGTGCTTCAAAACCAGTTATCCTCCCGGTAGTGAGTGACACAATTGGTTGATAATGAATCCGAAACTCCTGACGTTCAATAGCTCGTCGCAGAGCTGTCTCCAACTGCAAGTGTGCCATTACCTGAATATGCATATCAGTATTAAACATCTCGTAGCGCACCTTGTCTTGTGCCTTAGCTCGGTACATTGCAATGTCGGCGTTACGCAGAAGGTCTTCTGGTTGGTTATAATCTGTCATACTCAAGGCAATACCAATACTGACTGTAGTAAACACTTCTTGCCCATCTAAAACTACGGGAATTGCCAGTTTTTCTTGTATCTGTTCAGTCATGCGTACTACGTGGTTGACATCCTGAATTCCTCCCAACAGGATTGTGAACTCGTCTCCTCCCACCCTTGCAGCTACATCTATAGAGCGTAGGCATTCCTTTAGCCTTTGAGCAATAGTCAGCAGTACTTGGTCACCAAATGTGTGTCCCAAGCTGTCGTTGATAAATTTGAAGCGATCTAAGTCTAGAAACAGCACGGCAAATAAATAATCTGAATGCCGCTTTGAATAATCGATCGCATTTCTGAGGCTATTCATAAAGAAAGTGCGGTTTGGCAACCCCGTTAATGCATCGTGAAATGCCAAATGTAGCAGTTGTGATTCTGCTCGCTTACGCTCTGTAACTTCAATTAGCAATTCCTGATTTATTTTCGCTAGTTCTGCTGTTCGTTCTCTGACACGAGTTTCTAGCTGATCATGAGCTATTCGTAACGCCTCTTCTGCTTGCTCTAGTTTCTGATTCTTTTGTGAAAGTTTTTGAATGTAAGTTGCGATCGTTTGGATAAGGTTGTTGAAGGATATTGACAATAGACCGATTTCATCTGATGTGGTGACCGGAACTCGCAAAGTAAAATCTGATGAAGAACTAACAAGTTGAGCAACCTGAGTTACAGCTTCTATCGGCCGGGCGATCGCTCGACTGGTAGAGAAGGCTAAGACAGCAGCGAACAAGACTGAGAGTACCATACCGATAGCAATAATCTGGTTTCGCAAGTCCTCTGCTTCTGTCAAGGCGTCCTTTGCTTCTTTCTCTTGCTCTCCAGCGCTTCTAATAAAAGTTGTGAGATCGTAAGCAGAGCTAACAATTGCACCAAATTCAGGGCCACCTGTAAAGTCTGTGATTTGTTTCTTAGCTGCACCACTTGATTGTGGTTGTAACATCTGCGGCTTTATCTGGTTGAGCAAGACTTCAAGCTGTTGGTAGAATTGTTCCGTCGCCCGATAATCTTTGGACAACAAACGATCCAAGTCTTTTGTAGCTGTGGTTTCTGGTGATCCCTGGAGTTCGTTGATCAGCTGCTTAATTTTTTCTGCTCGCTCACCCAATTCCGACTTGTGTTGCTCAAACTCTTTCGGCTTTTTGAGTAAAGGTACAAACTCTCTGGTAGGTAGAGTCCGAAGCATAGCTACTTGCAAGTCACTCAAGAGCTGACCTTGTTGATTAGCACTGTCTTGACTGGTACTCGCTTGTTGCTGGTAGTAATTGCCAAGGGTCAATCCAGCGATCGTTCCTCCTACAGCAATGCTCAGAGCTACAGCATAGCCGCCAATAATTTTGTTTCTTAAACTCAAACGATGCAGGATGTCTGATATCCTGTTTGAACGAGTTTGTAATGGGATAAATCGACAGATGAGATTGGGTTGACTCTTCACAAGATTCTGGCTTTTAGAGTAAAGAATTCTGCTACAGTTATATAAACCAAAGCAAGTAGCCTTCATTCTTGTACTCTAACCAGTGCAGCAGGGGGCAAATAAACCAATTATTTAAATGAGTGAAAACCTTATTTGGTAAGCTTTCTTAATTTTGAATTCCACGTAGCTATACTACGATTAGGTGTTCTATCAAGCCCTTCGAAAGAGTCTAAAACTTTGTTGCAGCAAAGGTTTTAGATTAGCTGGCATTTTATAGGAGCTACTCTAAATATTACTCCCAGTACACTGATGAAACAGAGCTAATTAACTCTCAACAGTGTTGATAACAGAAGGCAGTAGAAGTTCTGGTGAACTCATCCACCAGCGAATAATTCTTTCTTCTTTAACGCTGCACTGTACGGCACCCCCCACAGCTGTTAGATATATAATAACCTCTGGCAAAAGCTGACGAATCATTTTGCGTGTTCCTTGGGCAGTAAAGATTTCTACTTCCCCAAATGATTTTTCCATATAGACTGAGTAGAATCCCATATCTCGCAAGGAATTAATTAATCTTGGGTCTGACTGCTCCCGCGATAAAGTGATGTGGAGCTCATCTTGACGAAATGTTCCAGGTGCTAAAGATGCCAACTTAAGCTTAAAAGGAATTTCGATTTCTGGATTGAAAGATTTTTCCTCAATTTCTACGTCAACGGGAATATATTCCGCCTCAATGTACCCTTCTATAGCTTCAGAATTATCCTCTAAGTAGCGGAGAATATCAGCAAAGTTTTCTCTAAGCTGTAATGCATATTTAGTTTTCATTGTCAAGTGCTTTTTTGGAGGACGATGAGCAAGTCCTTCGGGATGACCTGAGAAATCGGAATTCCAAAAGTTCTGAGTCTCGATCAGAAATTTTTCAAAAGGAGTTGAAAGCGTTTGAGCATCTATATGAATGTGAAACTCACCTACTAATGCTGGACGAGTAGATTTACGCACAATTGTGTTTGTGGGGGTTTTGCTGTTATTCGTCATATTTACGCAAGCTTTTGAAATAAGTTCAATTAACCATAGCCCCAAGAAAGTGAAGCAACTACCGTAATATTACTGAAATTTTATCTGGGCTTTTTATGAGAAACTTTCTGGATGCGTGATAAATTAAAAATTTTTCAGTTTGTCAAAAGTCAAATCAAGGAAAGCAAAAAATATTGTGTTGTCAAATTTGGTAGTCGTCTGAGAAAAATATCCTTTGTATCAACTAGCGATCGCTAGAACAACCCCAGTCAAGGCGACTGAGAATTAGATTAACAGTTGCTAGCTGAGTGTATTAAAGTTGACCATTATCAAATGTATCGTTGTCAAAGCTACTTAAGAGTTATAAGTTATAAGTTATGATTTATGAGTTTTATTACTAACTCCTAATTTCTAACTTTTTACCTGTACTGATCGTGAATCTACGCCGCCTGATTCCAATTTTTGATATTTCCGCCTCCAACTGGGCATTAGAAGCGCGGTTGTTGCGCTGGTTAACGTTGATTTGGCTGTTCGTCGGCTTGATCATGCTATTTTCCGCATCTTATCCCGTCGCTGATGCCCGTCAACATGATGGGTTGTACTACTTTAAGCGTCAACTGCTTTGGGTGTTAGTTTCCTTAATCGGATTTAATATTATTGTTAATTTGCCGTTGCAGAAAATTTTGGGATTATCCCATTGGTTTTTGTTGCTGTTTTTGGCATTAATTTTTGTCACACTGATCCCAGGATTGGGAAAAAAAGCTTTTGACGCAGCGCGTTGGATTGCGATCGGGCCAATTCCGATTCAACCTTCAGAATTGATTAAACCCTTTTTGGTGCTGCAAAGTGCGCGGCTTTTTGGTCAGTGGGAACGAATCAGTTGGCGGGTTCGCTTGGCTTGGTTGGGTATTTTCGGTCTGGTACTTTTAGGAATTCTTGCCCAGCCTAACTTGAGTACAACAGCACTTTGCGGCATGACTATCTGGCTAATTGCTCTCGCATCTGGATTATCTTACAAATATCTGGGAGGAACAGCAATTGGTGGAGTGATGTTGGCAGTACTCAGTATTAGTATTAAAGAGTATCAGCGTAAGCGGGTAATGTCATTCCTTAATCCGTGGGCAGATGCTACAGGAGATGGCTACCAGTTAGTGCAAAGTCTACTAGCCGTGGGTTCTGGTAGAACTTGGGGAGCTGGATATGGGCTTTCTCAACAAAAGCTGTTTTATTTACCAATTCAGGACACCGATTTTATTTTTGCTGTGTTCGCTGAAGAGTTTGGCTTTGTTGGCAGTATGGTGTTATTAGCACTTTTAGCGACATTCGCCACTCTCGGATTAATCGTGGCGCTGAAGGCTAAAAATACAGTACATCGATTGGTAGCGATCGGCGTGACGATTTTGATGGTAGGACAATCATTGCTCCACATCGGTGTTGCTACAGGTTCTCTACCAACTACGGGCTTACCTTTGCCCATGTTTAGTTATGGTGGTAATTCCATGATTGCCAGCTTAGTATCTGCTGGGTTGCTGATTCGGGTAGCACGCGAGAGTAGTGAAGCTGAGGTAGTACCGTTGCGAAAACCCCTGTTTGAAAATGGGCGCAGACATCGAGCTTTTCAGAAAAATAAGAATTAAAACCCCAGATATAAGGCTACAAATCTGGTAGTTGGTAGTAACATGGTGGTCTAGCGCTCAGTTCTAGCCTGTAACGACTGTCTTAAAAATCAAGCGATCGCACTTCCTCAAAAACTCAGTTGGGTGAGCAAGATGCCCACCCATTTTTGTTACCTTCTAATTATTCTAAATTTTGACTGAGCGAATTACTTATGACTGGTCTAACCGCCGTTGCCATTCAGCGTCAATTTGTGCAGAACGCTCAACTTCCTGGTCGAGTAAGTCAGTTTCGCTAGAATACACTAAATCTTCGTTGCCAATGACTTTTTCTGTTGCAAATTGTTGAGCATAGTCGATTTTTTGTTGCAAAGGTGCATCAGGACTTACCAATAGTCTTGCTCTGGAAAGGCGATCGCGGTTGCGATCGCCTATTTTGCGATTACGCCACCGAATCCAGAAATAACGCAATAACGGTATGGCTAAGAAACCTGCTCCGTAAGCCAATAGCAGCCAATAAATTCCTTGCACAAAAGCTACCAGTCCACCTAATTTGACGGCAATAGTGCCATCTCTCAACAAACTTCCCAGTACTAAGGCACCAACAAAATTTAATACACCCAACCCAGCACTCAGCATAATTTGTCCGGAACTTGCGGCACTAAAACGCCAGGGAAATTCCTCCAAGTGATCTGATATTGCATGACGGCGCTTTTTAGTTGCACTCACCTGCAACTCTGGGAAGTAATAAACAATTTGCCCTTCAGGACTTACCCCCGGTTGCCCATTAAATCGCGTCAGAACGGGCAGCATATAATCTTCATACTCTCTTGTATATCCCTCGCCAATGTCATCCAAATATGGGGCAATTTGTTCCGCTACCACTGCACCACGGTTACTCCGAATCACCGTAGCAATTTCTTGCCAGCGACGTTCTTCTAAATTGGCGTTAGGATTTCCATCGCCAAACAAAAACGAAAACACAGCTTCAAAGAAATTCAGATTGCTTTCTTGGTGCCTTTCACGTCGCCGTTCCTGGTTGTGGGTGTCATAATTTGGGCTAAGATACCAGAATAAATTTGGAAAATAGAAGAACCCACCACCGAAATTACTGCCCCGATTGTTGCCGTTCCGGTCTGAGTTGGCATAGGTAATGATAATGTAGATGGTAACAGTTATCAGGACGATGGAAACAGTTAAGAAAATTCCAAAAGAAATGCGAATCAGGTAAAACAGAACACTCCAGACCTTTTTCCACCATTCCTGCAATCGTAACCAGAAGTATTTATTACGCAAAACTGCTCGAAAATTTTGTGGAAAAAGGTAAACTATATCACCTGAATCCGCTACCTGCAAATGTCCCCCAGCATCAGATGCCAGGGCTAACAAGCTTTGATTAGCTTCAGCGACGTTCAATCCTGCCTGAGTTGCCACATCACCAACGGTGACACGGTAGCCCAGTTGTTCCACGGCTTGCATGATGGTGGGACTGGGAGCCATTGCTCTCCTCTCCTGTTGAAACTTATTTCCCTTTTCTTAAGTATAAAGTTTTATTTTAAGTGACTTGCCAGGGGCAGGATTGAAGCATGAAATCATTAAATATATAAATCACATAAAGTTGGCAAACCGACACTAAAGTTGATAAATCAACAAATTACCTAACACGCAACATGTTATAATTATTTGCTTCAGCTTGGTTAACCAGCAAATTTTCTGCTCAAATATGGTTCAGTACACTCTCGCTCAAAGCCCAGAAATTATCCTTACTGTTTCTGGAAAAGATTCAGCTAAAGCCCGTGATAAAGCAATGGATCAGCTGATGGAACTGATGGATGCAGGTAAGCTACCCACGGAACTGGAAGAAGGATTTGGTCCTCAACAATTAATTGAGGTTAAAGAGCCAACTATTGATCCTGCTAGCGGTGAGGATACCATTACACAAGCTGTCCAGGTTTTGAGTAATCTGGCCACGCTCAAGTTGAAAGTTCAAGAGTCACGAGCTGAAGCGTTGGAAATTCGCAAAGCGGTTGATGTTCTGTTCACCGACGAGTCGGTGACAGAAGAGGAAATTACTCGACTTAAAGAAGGTTTTAAAGTTCTCAAAAATTTTGCCCAAGCTAATGTGCGCTATCAGGAAGCGCGATCTAAAGCGGAACAGGCTCGGCAGATTTTGGATCAAGCTCTCAAATCGCCTGACAAGTAACATTTACAGAGTTAGATGCATTGAGACGCATCTTAAAAATATAATTAAAAAATCTAAAGACAGGCTGTTATGCCTGTCTTTAGATTTACTGGGGCGCTAGGATTCGAACCCAGGGATGGCGAGACCAAAACCCGCTGCCTTACCACTTGGCGACGCCCCAACGACTTTACTTTAGTTAATATAGCACTTAGTCGTGGGTTAATGTCAAGTACTTTAATAGCTGATTTCAGATAATGGGTTTTTACAGCCGGACATTGATTGGTCGGAATCCTTGCACTTAGACTATTTCATCACTTTGGGATGAACTATTGAATCAATGTTTGGCTGTATCGTCGAACTCACATTAATTTATCCGATAATGATCAAAGAGGGTTAAGGGACAAAATTGTGCGATCGCAATTCCTTTACTAGGGACAGACTATTTCTTCTTATTGATGACTTGTTGATAAATTGCCATCAATTGCTGATAATTAGCTTCAGGAGCATACTTACTCTCATAAACCTGGCTAGCATTTTTGCCCATAGTTCTCATCGCTTCAGGATGAGTGGTTGCCCATTCAATTTTAGCTGCCATATCCCTATGGTTGCCGGCTTCAAAATGTAAACCAGTTACTCCATCCTCGACAATTTCTACCATGCTACCTAATTTGGACACCAGTACAGGTAAACCGCAGGCAAAAGCTTCAGCGATAGTTAAGGGAAAACCTTCGTACCAAATGGAAGGAAATACTAAAAACCGTGCATTCTGCATTAGTGCCAACACTGTTGGCTTATCCTGAAAGCCTAAAAATTCGATGAAATTTTCGGAACTGGTATTTTTAATCTGTTGCTGTAACTTTTGACCCCAAGGACCATCACCCACAATTTTTAGTGGTGTGCATAATTTCTTCTCTACATAGGCATCAATTAAAACAGAAACTCCCTTTTCTTCAGACAATCTACCAACAAAAAGTAAGTAATCACTATGCTCACTATTTTGGTTTCGAGAGTCTGGAGCAAACACAAAATTAGGTTTGATGTACAACTTTTCTGCCGGTAGTCCAGCCTGTAACATTTTGTCTTTTTGAAATTGGGTAAAGACAATATAGGCATCTACCTGTTCTTGCCAAGTACCTCGCAACCGATGCCAGCTGTTCATTGCTGCTATCACTGAGCTTTGTAGACGTGAATTGCGGTAGCAGCCATGTACAACACTAGACCACGGCACTGTTTGTCCAAAGCAATCAACACAAACCTTTGCATCTCGAAAAGGTATTGCTTTGGGACAAGCAAGCCGATAGTTGTGAAGAGTTTGGACAATACTTAGCCCATACTCTCGACAAGCATCATATATCGAAGGAGAGAGTAGAGGAAAAAAGTTATGTACATGGACGACATCAGGGCGGAGTTGGGAAATTTTGATGCGAACTTGTTGTTTTCCTGAATATGAGTAAATTGCACTAATACCAGTTGCAACTTTATCCCAGGTATTTTTAATGTCATGATTACTAACTTCCAGTAAAGATACCTGATGACCATTTGCTTTCAGTAAGGATTGTTCAGCTTTCACTACTCCATCCTCACCGCCTGCAAGTCGATAATGGTTATGTATCAACAGCACTTTCATCCAGTTAACTCTCTGAATAGTGGAAGGAAAGAACCAACTAGTAGATCATGCAAAGCAATTACACCCTGATTTACAGTAGTTTTACTGTTCTATAGCCAGTTTTTCTACAATTCGTGACACTACAGCCAATTTTTGATGAAATTTAATTAGTTTTTTACGTATGCTACCAGTAGCGCTAAAGGAGCTATTGAGAAGATATATACTATGACGTTATCATTAATCATCGCTAGAGCCATAGCTCTAACTCAATTTCAAGCAGGATTTATTCTGGTTTGAAATTTCTTCGTAGAGTTGAATTAGCTGCGTCCCCTTACTTTCCCAACTGAAAGTCTCTCTCACCCTCTTCTGTCCGGCTTGACCCATCAATAATCTTAGCTCTGGGTTACTAGCCAAATACGTCATAGCTTTAGCAATATCACTTACTACTTGCTCAGGTGTATTTGCCTTAATTTTAAAGCCAGTTTCCTCTGTAACCTGAACTGCGGGACCTCCTAAATCTAGGCAAATCACTGGTCGCCCAGCTGCCATTGCCTCTAAACACACAAATCCTCCAGATTCATGCAAGCTGGGATGAACTAACAGATGGCAGTTCTGTATTTTACTCCATGTATGTTCACGAGACAGATTACCTAAAAACTGGACTTGTTGATTAATATTCAGATGTTGAGTTAATATTTCTAGCTGTTTGCGTTCAAATCCTTCTCCTACAATCCAATACTCAGCATTAGGTAGGTTTGCTTGGGCAAATGCTGCTAATCCCAAATGAAACCCTTTCCAGTGCAAAAGTCTACCTACGCTGATAAATCTAATTACAGAATTATCGAGAATTAGAGAATCTGAAAGGTTTGCTATTTCATCTTGAGATAAACCTAATGGAGAATAAACTTGGACATTTTTTGTCCCCACTTTGCGTAAGCGTTTAGCTGTATCTTCTGTGGTAGCGCGGGCTAAGACACTTTGTTGTGCAGTGATGCGAACTAAGGGATCACACTCCCCTATCCAGCGAGCCAAATTTCGCAAAACCTCATATATCTTCCCACGGAAACTAAAATCTTGACAAAAACTTTTGGGAGATGATTCCCCGCCCCCAACTGGACCCCAGATGAAAGGAACTGGTAGCAGTGAAATTAAACTAGGGCTTGAATACTTCGCATAAGTTACATGATGTAGGATATCAAAGCCAATCTGCTTGTGGAGTGAGCGACTGATAAAATACGCCCAAATTTGCCAAAGGTAATAGTGAAGATAAACCCCCCATTGTTTTCCCATCCTCTGATGACTCCAGTCTATAATCCAGCCTAGAGGATCTAAGTAAACAATGTGCAGGTTGGGCAGGGGGTTACGTGCTAGTTCAGTTTCAAGACCTTGACGGTGACAGTTTGATGTGAGTACCCAAATTTGGTGATACTTGCTTACCTCCCTAACAACATTCCAGCCTAATCCTGGTTCAGAACCCTTTCCCGGTTCACAAGCATATGCACAGATGAGAATTTTTAACTGTTTCATGCCCGACATTTCCTTAATGTCGCGAATATCTTTCCAACCATTGCTCAGAAGCTGTTAATCTCCAGTCTCGTGAAGAAAGACGGCTGCAATTCGACTTGATGATAGTAGTTGCTTTGTAGCCAGCCAGATAAATAGTGGAATGGTCTTAGCATAGCGACCGCAAAGTCGGCGCGGTTCTTGAATCCATCGATACAGCCATTCAAGTCCTAAATCTCGAACTATGCGGGGTGCCCGCTTGTAAATTCCTGCATAAACTGGGAAAACTCCACCCAGTCCAATCATTACAGCTTGTATCTTACCCTTATGTTGAGCTATCCAATTTTCTTGCTTAGGACATCCCAGAGATACTAAGACGGCGCTAGCACCACTAGAATTAATCTTTTGAATCAAAGCTTCGTCTTCAGTTTCACTCAGGGGACGAAAGGGTAGAGGTTCCATCGCCGAAATCTTCATCTGCGGAAATTCCTCCTCTAACCTTTTTCGCATCCTAGAAAGAATTTCTGTTTGGGAACCAACAAAGAAAATACTAAGATTTTGTGTTTGAGTTAGCTGACACAATGCTAGGAAAACATCCATTCCTGCTACACGGTCTTGATAAATCGCTCCCATTTTTCGCATCATCCATACCAGAGGCATACCATCAGGAGTAACTATATCTGCATTTCGTAATACTGTGGCAAACTCTGGATTCCAATGAGCTTCAATGAGCATGTGTACATTAGCTACGTATACACTTTTACTCTCATGCCGACTCGACCACTTCAGTATTGTTTGTACTTGGTCGTCAAAGCGTAAAGCAGTAATAGGAAAATCAAGCACTTTTTTAGTAGGTAGAAGCACTCTCGCCACCATCAATAACTCCTGTGTCCAAGAAAAAAAATCCATAGATTACCTAGACCAATCCGAATATTGAAGAATTCGGATTGGATGACTCCTGACTTTTTGTCGGCTTGTGTCATCGTTGGAAGTTAACACATGGAGATGCAATTGCCTTCTTAGTATACTTTTGGCTTAATCAGTAATACTAGAGTTATTTGCTGTTGTGTCCTAGTTTACCGTTTTAACCAAGGGATTTAAGACACTGCTGGGCAAAATTCATACTTCCTTCATAATTAATTTTTGATTTGTTCATCTAAGCATTACAATTACGATAATTTCCTTATAAATATGTGTTTAATTGCGTAATATTTGCTACACATATAAATATAAATTAGATGGCGAAGCAAAATAGTAGATACTTAGTTTGATGATTTTGATACGTAAGTATCCGCTTAAGAGGTTCAATTAAAATTAGTATATTTTGAAGAATAGGATAATAATTTTTTCTTATGACTTTCCCAATTTATGAAAAACTTAATTTACCCTATGTATTGAAAAATCCCTAAAATTTATTTTTTCATGAAATAAAAGCCCAAAAAATAAGGGAAAGATAAACTTATCTTTCCCTGCTTTATTATTTTTCTCGTTGTCTGGTTTGTTACTTTCCTTGAGTCTTTGCCGTAACATTTGCCTTTGCTTTTTGAGTTGCCGCTTCCTAGCAGAACCGCCTCTACCTTTGTCATTCCTGCCTTCTTTACGGGGAGATTCCCATCTTTTCAGGCGCATAAATTATTAACCTCTCTATCAATTGTTTGGTAGTGGGCAGGAGGAGAATCGAACTCCTATGACCGTAAGGCCGCCACATTTTGAGTGTGGTGCGTCTACCAATTCCGCCACCCGCCCTTATATCCAATCTTAACTATTATACTCTAATTGAGGGATTTTGTAACAACTGGGAAAATTAATTTTCAAACCTTTGCTGGAATAAGCTCCGATAATTCTAAGGCTTAAAGGCGTGGCAGGGTCAATAAACTAGGATCAATATCCTGTAGTTTTGCACAGCCGCTAAGTGCCATTGCCACATTTAACTCATCTTGTAGCAGTGAGATGACGTGAGATACACCCGCTTGTCCTGCTACTGCCAGTCCCCACAAAATGGGTCGTCCAATCAGTACCGCTTTTGCTCCTAATGCCAGAGCTTTGAGAATGTCTGTGCCCCTACGAATGCCTCCATCCAACAGCACTTCTACTTTACCATCCACTGCGGCTACTATTTCAGCCAGGGCATCTAAAGAAGCGATCGCACCATCGAGTTGTCTGCCACCATGATTGGAAACAATAATTGCTTTGGCTCCATATTCCACAGCGCGCACAGCATCATCTGGGCGTAAAATTCCTTTGATGACTAAAGGTAGTGCAGATAAAGACTGTAACCATTCTAAATCGTGCCAAGTTACTGCTGGGTTTAGCTGTTGGGCAAAATAGGTAAATAACCCAGATTCGCCTTTTTCATAGGGAATATCTAGCCCTGAGATGCTGGCGAGATTAGCCAGATGTAAGTCTAGGGGTAAGGCAAATTCGTTACGTCTATCTCTCTCGCGCTGTCCGAGAACAGGTGCATCTACAGTCAAGCAAAGCGCTTTGTAGCCTGATTTATGGGCTTTTTCTACTAAAGCACGAGTTAATCCTCGATCTTTATGGATGTAAAGCTGGAACCATTGCAGAGAATCTGGAAATTTATCAGATGCAGTCGCTACTTCTTCAATGCTCTTTGTGGCCATTGTACTTAAAACCATGCCCACACCAGCTGAGGCGGCAGCTAGGGCGGTGGCAAGTTCTCCGTCTGGATGGGCTAGACATTGAAAAGCCATCGGCGCAATTAACAAAGGTAGTTGCAGGGGTTGTCCTAAAATGGATGTAGTTAGATTGCGATCGGTAACATCGACTAATATCCGAGGTCGCAGCTTGACTCGCTCAAAGGCTGCACGATTATCCTGCAATGTGATTTCATCCCAAGCACCACTGCTATAGTAATCGAGCGTCATTTGAGACAGATGCTCTTTTGCTAATTTTTCGTACTCAAAAAGGTTAATGGGTTGAAAGCGATCGTCATTGGATAAGTAGGTAGACATATTAACAATTCAAAATTCACGCATTCAAACATTTTAGACATTTACATAAGGGGATTTAAACCCCGACTGAAACTGAGCGGAGTCGGAGACACTCCGCCTCCGAGCTACCTGTAGATGTAGGGGTCTTAAACCCTTGATTTTACAATTAAATGTCAGGTTATTCTAAAGGAACCTATCTAATAATTCTTCCCTGGATAGTTGCAATAATAAAGGAGTAAATTCCTCTGGAGATAATGCCAACAAAGCTTCAACAATTACTCTAATTTCTGCATCTAAAGAACCAAAGCGAACTCGCAACAAATTCTCTATAACATTACGACGTTCTGCTTGGATTCCTTCTTGGATTCCTTCTTGGATTCCTTCTTGGATTCCTTCTTGGATTCCTTCTTGGATTCCTTCTTGTTTAGCTTCTGCTAATTTTTGCTCGTAAATAGGTGATAAGCGCATAATTAAATCTCTATCCTCCTCGTCTATATTTTGATTGAATTCTAAGGTAGTCTTTAAACTCAATAATAAATCAATTGCTTTGGAACGTAATGGATTATTTTGGGGAAGTGCTTCTAGTTCATCTATGGCTTTTTGCTGGACTCTTCCCTTACCTAAAATTCTCAACCATAATGTTTCTTCCGTACATGGTAATTGGTGAATTGACACAATTACTGTTCTCAAATAATCGCCTAAAAAATGTACTCCTATTCCCCAATTTTCTTCATCTAGGTTAGTTCTAAAACCATCCAATATGGATTCAGAAGCTGTGGGTGACAAAATCCACAAACGTGGTAATTCTGATTCTGCAAGCCGATTTTTATCACCTTTAGCTTGACGTTTTACTTCAGCAAAGATATCAAACAACTTATTCATGCAACTGCGGATCTCCGCAATTGTCGCCGCATTTCTAAATGGTTCAATTAATGCAGGTTCAGCCGCAAATTTTCCTAACAGTCCTAATTCTATTGTATCGCTTGGGGATTGCGGTGAAGGGACAAAATAAACATCAATCTCTCGGATTTGGGCCGGAACTTTCCGACTTGTTTCCACTTCTCCCAATGGCTGTAACAATTCTTTAAGATAGTCTTTTGCAAACTGGTCGTAGGGAAACCTGGTCATTAGCTGATTATTTGGCTGTATCAATATTTTACATGAGTGCGTAGACGTATTCTCGGAGCGTCTCGTAGAGAAGCGGCTTGTCGTCTGACATCGCATTCATAATATTGAGAAATACATTTATCCAATCTTGTAGGGCGTGCGAGACGCCATTGGTTTCAACTTAACGTAAAAGCCAGTCTATAACTAGCTTTTAGAGATTGTCTCTCTCGTCAAGAGTCGGAGACTGGGAATGCCTAATGGGGGGGCTGCCGCCTCAAGACTGGCGGCAGAGCCGCAATTGAAGTGCATTTCCAGCAAGAGGCTGGAAACGAGGTTTTAAAAGGGTTTGCGCTTAAGTTGACACCAATGGCGAGACATCCACCCGACAATAAGTACTTGAGTATTTTTTTATTTGTCAGTCCCTTATGATTAATAACTCTACCAGTTGCGCCACCCGCCTTTGGGTGTAACTTCGTTGGTATACTTAAGTCCGTGACTGTGTAACAGAGTTTGATATTCTGTGCTACTTGCCCATCGGTCAATTTCTTGCGCTCGTAGCACTGGCACTGGATGGGTTAATTGGGCTGTGCGGGCGACTTTGACCATTTCGCCTAGTTCGGTCTTGCTAATATCATCGTAAGCGCGGACTTGAGCAACAAAGGCATCGAGATTTAGTTGTGGCGCTAAGGTAGGGGAACCACCCGCCAACTTCATCAACACTGACATGACAACTTTGGGGTCTTGGGTTGCTAGTAATGCGGCGCGATCGCAGGTAAACTCAGCACAGCGGACCCATTCTAAAAGCTGTGTCTGTATCGCTTGAGCAACGAAGGTTCCGACGTTGGGTACAATCGCCGCAGCTAATATTAATAAATTTACAGGAGTCAAGTAAACGCTATGGTCACACTTGAGATGCCCCAACTCGTGGGCAATTACTGCCTGTATTTCTTCTGGTGTGAGGATATCAATCAGGGATGTGTGTAGCACAACAAACGGCTGTTTACCCCGCATAGCAAAAGTATAGGCGTTAGGAGCCGGATGTTGCCGGACGTACAACTGCGGAGGCTCTATATCCAGGATTTTACAGGCATCTAACAACAGTTTGTATAAATCGGGCAGTTGCTTTTCACCCACCAGAATGCTGGAGGCAATATTTTCCACATAGAAAACCTGCTCTGCCATTGGCCCGAGCCAATTTCGCACCAACATATCTATGCCTGGTATCTGCTTGAGCGCTCTGGTAGCTTCCAGGTCTAATGGATGACGAAATGAGTCAGCTTTTAAACCAATTAGCGGGGTTTTGATCAAGGACATAGTGCAGCAAGCTATAAAAAAACACAACTATGGAAGCTGGCTAGTTAGATTCACAGCCTCCCACAGTTAGTATAACGATTTCAGTAGGGTGGGCAGGGGACTTGGGACGCGATCGTCCCAAATGTTGAGTTATATTTTTTCAATCGCGCACCAGAGCAAAACCATTTCTTGGTTAGTCGAGGATCAGTCAGCCTTCTATGGGTTTGACTGATGCTACTCATTTTCAACCAGAACTGTTACAGATGCGATCGCAATCAACATTTCGTCATTTTTATCGTTGAGTTCGGGAATCGCCCGCCCTTGAACTACCATCCCCCCAGATTCTACGGTGAGGGTTTTCCGACCAAATGGCAGTACAGCTAGTACTTCTTCTTCCCTAACTTGTTCTGGGTATGGTACTGCTACCTGAACCTCTATAATCATTTCATTGGGGTGACTTAAACCTGCAACTTCCCAAACACCAGGTAAGGCATTGTGAGCGATCGCATTCCTTACCGCCCTAGATGCTGCTACTGTTGGATCTGGTTGAGTCGATGGGGGATATTATTCCCCGCACCTCTCATTTAGATCCGGACGTGCCACTTTCGTGGCATCCGGCTCCCGATGTTCTTAGATTCCTCTTTTGCTCATGTGAATGTAATCGTGGCAGCTTTCGTGAATAGCTAAAAGGTTCTTGGGTTTCCAGTTCTTATGATTGCCATCAACATGATGCAAACGTACCTTTTCGTCACTAAGCATTTTTAATCCACAATGTCCACAAGTATGGTTTTGCCGTTTAAGGGCTTTAGAGGTATTGTCGTCATATAACTTACTGTTGCGTTCGCTCCAATAAGTTAAATCTCCGTCGTAAGGTGATTTCTCGCCTTTGACATTGATGTGTTTATTTTCGGAGTAAGGAACTGATGGGAATGCTTTGTCTAGTAATTTTTTGCTAGTGTGGCGATTCTGTTTGGTTTCCTTATTGAATACCTTGAATGCTCTGTTTTGGACATGGAACAGGGAGAATCTCGACCCGTCCATCTTGCAGAAGCGGTGGTAATTCCTCCAACCTCTAACTACAGGGGCTAATTTCTCAGCCTTTGTGGTAGCTCCATAATTCGAGCAGTTGACGATGGCTTTGACTTTCTTGCGAAAAGCTTTATAGTTGTCCACTGATGGGACGCATCTAAATTTCCCGTTATTTTGCACTTTAAAATGCCAACCTAGGAAATCAAAACCATCTGTCGCGGCGGTTAGTTTAGTTTTCTTTTCGCTAACTTTCATTCCACGTTCTGCGAGGAACTGACTGATTTTGTCAAGTATTTCTGTAGCATCGTCTTCAGGTCGCAGTATAATTACCATATCATTCGCGTATCGGATTGATGGCTCTATTATTCTGTCCTTGCTGGTATTGTCTGTGATTCTTTTACCAATTTCCGAGTGGTATCTATGAATACTTTCAATCCCATTTAGGGCGATGTTAGCTAAAAGTGGGCTTACCACACCACCTTGTGGTGTCCCAAGTTCTGGGAACTCTGCGTTGACTCCGGCTTTGAGACATCGGAAGATTCCCTGTCTTATACTCCTGGGAGCAATCAGCCTATCCATTATGGCGGTGTGGTTTATCCTGTCAAAGCATTTTTCGATATCGAGTTCTATAACTCGTTTATCTATTCCGTTGGCATTAGATTTTAGGTTTATTTGCAGGATTTTCTGGGCATCATGCGATGAACGTCCTGCCCTGAACCCATAACTCCTAGCGTGGAAAGTTGCCTCGTGTGCTGGTTCTAGTGCGTATTTTGCTAGGCATTGCCAAGCTCGGTCTGCAATAGTGGGGATTTTCAGCATCCTGATAGTACCATCCTTTTTTAGGATGGGTATTTCTGTTAGTCTCTGGTGTTTCCAGTTGCTACTTGATGCTTTTAGCAGTTCATTTAGTTCAAATCGTTCCTTATGGTTAAGGGACTTTTTACCATCAATTCCTGCGGTCTTTTTCCCAGCGTTTAGCTGTGATACTTGACGGATAGCCAGTAATCTTGCTGCGGTGGATTTCAGAATTAGCTTTTGTAGGGACTTTGCTTTCCGCTTGTCTCCTGCTTGAACAGCTTTATACACTCGTCTTTGTAGGCGGAATAAATTACGGCGGAATTTCTTCCAAGGCAATGTCTTCCAAGATTCACTAGCATTGTTGCTGTGCCTAACCATGCTCTGCTCCAATTTGTGTACTCTGAACACCTCAGACCAATTACGGTCTGTCCTACCCGGATTGAAGGGATTCCGCTGCTCGTCTAGCCTACTTGGGGTTCGACATCCCCCTTGACCTTCAACCCGTTTTTATTCGTTCCCTCAGTTGATTGATAGTTCCCTTAGATGTAGCCAATTCAACCACTGAATCCCCTAGACTCGTGCCGCTATTTGAACAAGATGCGGCGGGAATGAACTCCAGTGAAGTCGAGGTTTTTGTTTTGTGTCTCGCTTCCAGCTAGGTTGCTTTTTACGGATCTTCATCATAGGAACTCCCTATTAACGCCAGTGTCACCCCACAACGGGTGTCTGATTGCGTCCTGTTCCCAGCTTCACCCTCCAGAAAAACGAGTCTGGTCAGTGTGGGCAGGTAAGGAGTCATGCCTGAGTCTGGCAGATGGGACTTGCACCCATATCAGACCGAGAGTTCAACCTTTCTCTATTTCTAGATTGGGTTGGCTAGTATATTTACGGACTGATTACCGTGATTCTACTAGCAACGAATCGCACTGTCCATGCTGATCTATTCCCATCCCCATCTCGATAATCAACCGTTTACGCGCCATTGCTACCTCCGGTAAATTTTGCACCTTTCACTTTATATAAATCAGGAGTCATTTGCCAGAATCTAGAATTCTCTGAATACTGACTTCTGACTCCCCAAGCGAGAGCATATATATTATGTATGACCTTCTGGGAAGGAGGTAAAATTCCTGGCAGATTCTGATTAGTTTTATCACTTCTGCCTCCTGAGGTGATTTAGATCATACGCTGCAAGCGACTCAGACGTTCTGAATAACTTTTCATCACCTGTATGGCAAACATAGGTGTTTCCTGAACGGCAAAGAGAAACCCTTCCTGATCAAGGAAACCTAGTTTGGTATCCACCTTGGCAATAGCTCTGTAAGTTCTATTTTTGATTCCTATTAGTATCCCAGCACCAAAAACTTCGCCCGTCTCAATGGTTTCTACAATCTTGCCATTGACTAATATATCTACCTCTCCTTCGAGAATGCCAAACATTTCATCACCAGGCTGTCCTTCTTCAAAGATGACTTGGCCTGCTGAAAATACTTTAGGATCGGGTTGTTTTTGAAAGATACCGACTGTTACCACAGGATTTAGCATTAGAGCAACCCCAAAATTATTTGTTTTTAAACGAAACCTTTGGATAGGCAATACGAGAACCCAGAAAAGTATACTACTTTCTGTTGATTAACTCTCAACCTCCGCAAAATTCCTGATTAGTCCCCTAGTTGCCTATAAACCTCTCCCTGGTTTTACTAGGCAAAACCGTCCCTCTCCGAGTCGGAAGTACGGTGTACACACAAATCTTGCCACAGCCATATCTTTATTAATGAATCTCGCACTGCGTTTCTATCCCACCTCGGAATGAATTCCGAGTCTCATCGCTGAAGTCCACTAAGCGTGGACTAATATCAGGTTCGGTAAACACTTATAATATCTGTAGCTTAGGGAGCCACTGCGCCCTTGCGGTTTCCCGACTTGTTCGCGTAGCATCTCCCCGTAGGAGTTGCAAGTGGCGTTTGAGGAACGAAACCCAACATTTGATCCTTGTTCATGTTGGGTTTCACTGCCATTCTACCCAACCTACATTGATAGATTTTTTTATAAGTAATCACTCGACTTGATATAAATGATCAATTCAGTCCACTTGAGTGGACTTTCGCTATCAGCCCTGAACTTGAGTTCTGGGCGGGATGTCAGTCTGCGTGACAGTTTCACTCTGACAAAAATGCGGGTAGAGGATTTTCCAACTTGTGTGTACACTGTAGCCTTTTTAAGGGGAGCCAGCGCGGTCTTGGGGTCTCCCCAAGTGGAGCGACTGGCGTGGGTTAGGGGAAATCTAAACGCTGTGCGACAACTATAAAAGACTTGTGTGTACACCGTAGCCGAGTCAGAGAGGGAGAGACTTGAATGAAAATTCAAGGCAGGAAGAGGTTTATTTAACTCACGTTCAAATAGCGAATTTTGGTTTTGATGCCATCTTCTATAATTAATAAAACCTACACACCTAATTCTAGGCATGAGACTGTGACCGAATCAGGAAGTTACAAAGATACTGTAAATCTACCCAAGACTAACTTTGAGATGCGGGCAAACGCCATCAAGCGGGAGCCGGAAATCCAAAAATTTTGGGAAGAAAATAAAATTTACGATCGCCTCTTTGAAAAGAACACCGGCGAATTATTTATACTGCACGATGGGCCTCCCTACGCTAATGGCTCACTCCATATTGGTCATGCTTTAAATAAAATTCTCAAAGATATTATTAATCGCTACCAACTACTAAAAGGGCGTAAAGTTCGCTACGTCCCTGGTTGGGATTGTCACGGTTTGCCAATTGAGTTGAAAGTTTTGCAGAACATGAAGTCAGCAGAACGGCAAAACTTAACGCCTTTACAACTGCGCCAAAAAGCGAAAGAATTTGCCCTAACTACGGTAGATAACCAGTGTCAAAGTTTTAAACGCTACGGTATTTGGGGTGATTGGGACAACCCTTATTTAACTCTGAAGCCGGAATATGAAGCGGCTCAAATTGGCGTGTTTGGTCAGATGTTCTTAAAAGGCTACATCTATCGCGGTTTGAAGCCAGTTCACTGGAGTCCGAGTTCTAAAACCGCTTTGGCTGAAGCTGAATTGGAATATCCTGAAGGTCACGTTTCCCGCAGTATCTATGCAGCTTTTCCCATCACAAGTCTGGCGGAAGCTGTAAAACCACTGTTGGCGGAATATCTGTCAGATTTGGGCGTGGCTATCTGGACAACTACACCTTGGACAATTCCGGCAAATTTGGCGGTGGCGGTAAATGCAGATTTGAACTATGCCGTAATTTCTACTAAAAAAGACTTTACACATCAGGAAGTTGAACGCAGAGCAAAAGAAATCTGGGAAGCAAAAGGCAGACCCCAACAAGATAAGTTTGGTCAAGATGCTGACTACATCCAAGCTTTGCATGAACTTGAAAAGCAGGTACGACGAAAGCAACCTCACAAATACCTCATCGTTGCTGCTGATTTAGTGGAACGTTTATCTTCGACGTTGGGAGTTGAGTTAACTCTCAAAGCCACGTTTAAGGGGAATGATTTAGAACATACTACTTACCGTCATCCTCTATTTGACCGCGAAAGTCCGATTGTTGTGGGCGGTGATTACATTACTACTGAGTCAGGTACTGGGTTAGTACATACTGCCCCCGGTCATGGTCAAGAAGATTACATTGTTGGTCTGCGCTACGGTTTACCCATCCTTGCACCAGTGGATGACAATGGCAATTTTACCGAAGAAGCGGGAGAGTTTGCAGGGTTGAATGTGCTGGGTGATGGGAATCAGGCGGTAATTGATGCATTAAATGCGGCTGGTTCTTTGTTGAAAGAAGAAGCATACCCCCACAAGTACCCCTACGATTGGCGGACGAAAAAACCAACGATTTTCCGCGCAACTGAACAATGGTTTGCTTCCGTGGAAGGATTTAGAGAAGAAGCATTAAAGGCGATCGCCACGGTAAAATGGATTCCAGCCCAAGGTGAAAATCGGATCACGCCAATGGTGGCGGAACGTTCCGATTGGTGTATCTCCCGTCAACGGAGTTGGGGTGTACCCATTCCCGTTTTCTACGATGAAGCCACCGGGGAACCACTGTTAAATGAGGAAATTATCAACCACGTCCAAGGAATTATCGCCAAAAAAGGTTCTGATGCTTGGTGGGAACTGTCGGTAACTGAGTTATTACCGGAATCCTATCGCCAAAATGGTAAGTCTTACCGCAAAGGTACAGACACAATGGATGTATGGTTTGATTCTGGTTCATCTTGGGCGGCTGTCGTCGAACAGCGTCCAGAGTTACGCTACCCTGCTGATATATATTTGGAAGGTTCCGACCAACATCGTGGCTGGTTTCAGTCAAGCTTGCTCACCAGTGTAGCAGTGAATGACATTGCGCCTTACAAAACTGTGCTAACTCACGGCTTCGCTTTGGACGAACAAGGCCGAAAGATGAGTAAGTCAGAAGGGAATGTGGTTGACCCAAATACAATCATTGAAGGCGGGAAAAATCAAAAAGTAGAACCGGCCTACGGTGCAGATGTATTGAGATTGTGGGTATCATCGGTAGATTACTCCGGCGATGTCCGCATTGGTAAAAACATCATCAAGCAGATGAATGATGTTAGAGGCAAAATTCGCAATACGGCGCGGTTTTTGTTGGGTAGCTTAGATGATTTTGACCCGGAAAAAGATGCAGTTCCCTTCGAGGAATTGTCAGAACTTGACCGTTATATGCTGCATCGCATAACTGAGGTATTTGAGGAAGTAACCGAAGCCTTTGAGAGTTTCCAATTCTTCCGCTTTTTCCAAACAGTGCAGAATTTCTGCGTGGTGGATTTATCCAACTTTTATTTAGATGTTGCCAAAGATAGACTGTACATCAGTGCAACCGATGCTTTCCGCCGTCGCAGTTGTCAAACGGTGCTGAAGATAGCAATAGATAATTTAGCACGAGCGATCGCACCAGTATTATGCCATACTGCCGAAGATATCTGGCAATATCTCCCCTACAAAACACCTTATAAATCAGTGTTTGAAGCCGGTTGGGTGCAAATAGAGGAAAAATGGCGTAATCCAGAATTAGCGGAATTTTGGTCAGCGCTGCGGCAACTCCGCACCGATGTTAATAAGGTGTTAGAACAAGCCAGGATAGAGAAACTAATTGGTTCTTCCCTGGAAGCGAAAGCTTTGATTCATATACCTCACAAACAGTTAGGCGATGCTATCAAAGCCTTTAACCCTGTTAACGGTAACGGTATTGACGAACTCCGTTATTTGTTCCTAACTTCCCAAGTGGAATTATTAGATTCTGCTGAGGGATTGCAAGGATTAAAATATACAGCGCAGACGGAAAACTGGGGAATTGGGATAGTGAACGCAGATGGGGAAAAATGCGATCGCTGTTGGAACTACTCTACTCATGTGGGAGAATCAGCAGAACATCCCTTAATTTGCGAACGATGCGTTGCAGCCTTAGCCGGAGAATTTTAACAGCATAAAACTTACTGGCTACAAACAAAGCCTGATGAGACTAGCTGGTTTTTGCATTCTGATTGGATTTTTGCTCTGAATTCTTCAAACGTGTCGCCTGACTTTTGCGGATGCGATCGCTTTTGCGAACAGCACCCGCCATTTCATATTCACGGCTGTCTTTACCGTATTTGAAAGCAACTCCAATCAGCATTTTCTCAACCAAGTCATTTAAATTTTTGTCTAATTCATCCATTTCAGTTCTAGAAGAGTTAATCACGGCTAGAGCAGTATTATAAGCATTTATCTTGCTACGGTACTGCTCAATTAGTTGTGTCACGTTTTGCAAGTTGCGAATATCCCCAAAATCCATACTCGGATCGATCGCTTTAAATCCCGTCAGTCTTAATTCAGCTTTTTCTAAAACGCGGTATGTACGTTTTTGAGCAGTCATAAATGTATCCTTTTTATTGCCTTAGAGCTAGTTTGCCTTACTAAAGCTGGATCTAAGTTCAGTAAAATCCTCATTTAATAGTATACAGAATGACGTAAATATCAGTATTTATCACAAAAATGATGCTTTTGTTGATGAAATAGTCGCTTTTTTTAATGAAACAGTCGCTTTTTTTAATGAAACAGTTGCTTTTTTTAATGAAACAGTCGCTTTTGTTGATGAAACAGTTGCTTTTGTTGATGAAAACGTTGCACCAAGAGATGCGATGATAAGGCACCAGACGCGATAAATCGCCGTCTACAAAGGATTAATTATTGTAGAGACGGCGATTTATCGCGTCTTTGGAATTTAGAACAAAGGCGGTGTATTAATAAGTTAGATAGCAAACACATAGTCAAGGCAGGATATGATACTTGAAACTGCGGCGATCGCAATTGGTTCTGTAATAGCCACTAAAGCCTTAGAAAAAACCACCGAAAAGGTAACAGAAACCTTATTAGATAAGACTGGTAAGTTTCTCGTCACCCTGAAAAAACAGTCTCCCCATACTGTAGCTGCGATCGAGAAAGCACCAGAACAACCACTCGATTATGGCAAAGCTGTACTAGAGGTTGAATTGGCTGCTAAAGCTAATCCAGAAGTGGCTCAAGCTGTACAGGAATTGGCAGAAGCAGCTAAAGCAGAACCAAATCCCAAGTTTGCGGAAATTCTGGCTATGCCTAACCTGCAAAAATTAGCAGATAAAATTGGTCAGGTAGTTATGCCAGGTGGGACAGGTAATATTGAACATCAGTCTTTTTAAATTATCACCAAAAGTTAGCGTGTGACCTAACCCCCAGCCCCTTCCCTACAAGGGAAGGGGAGCAAGATTCAAAGTTTCTCTCCGAAACGGAGCTGCCGTGTATACACAAATCGAATTACCCCCCTTAATCCCCCCTTGTAAAGGGGGAAACTGGGAAATCTAGTTCCCTCCCCTTTCCAAGGCTACGGTGTACACACATCTCTGTACTAAACCAAAATCATGTATATCCTCCTTAAAAAGGAGGACTTTGAGAGGTTTTTGCCCCCCTTTTTAAGGCTACCGTGTATACACAAGTCGAATTACCCCCCTTAATCCCCCCTTGTAAAGGGGGAAACTGGGAAATTCGGTTCCCTCCCCTTTATAAGGGGAGGGTTAGGGTGGGGTAAAACCAATATTTCTCAACGACTTCAGACTTGTGTATACACGGTAGCCGAAAAAGAAAGAGGTCTTTCAGTTTTTATGAACCGCAAAATTTAACTATTATATGTCTGAAGACTCTGGGAAGTTTGCTGACAAAGTTGGCGTTTACGCCGCCACTGGTTCTAAAGTTCATATTGAGACTCAAATTATTGAAGGGCAGAAACAGCTAACTCCCACAAAATCTATTCCTTATCGCGGTTCCGTCAATTTTGTCGGGCGAGAAACCGAACTGACAATGGTGCATGAAAACTTGCAGCAAGGAAATTATGTAGCAATAGCGGGAATGGGTGGCGTGGGCAAAACTGAATTAGCTACCCAGTACGCCAGACGATACGAACAAGATTATGGGGGAATTGCTTGGTTTAACGACAGAGAAAGCAATCTCGCCGCCGAAGTTTTAGAGTTTTTCTCATTGCAGTTAGGTTTGGAGATTCCCCAAAAATTAGGAGGAAGATTTTTAAGCCTTGAACAACAAGTCGCCTGGTGTTGGTCTAGATATCCTAACTCTGCCTTGCCGATTTTAATTGTCTTCGATGACGTAACTGATTTAGACAACCTCCGCAAAGTCGTACCCAAGGATAACCGCTTCCGAGTCTTAGTTACTACTAGACTGCGGGATTTAGACGCGAATTTTATTCAAGAGATTGCCTTAGATGTTCTCTCGCCCCAAAAAGAACCAGGTAAAGCTTTAGAACTGTTAAAACGACTGTTGAGGAAAACAGATAGGCGAGTTGAAAATCAACCACAAGCCGCAACAGCAATATGTGAATGTCTAGAATATTTGCCCTTGGGCATAGAATTAGTGGGAGGCTATTTAGTACGCGACCCGGACATATCTTTAGATATCATGTTTGGGCGATTGCAAAAACGTAAATTAGCAGAAGCAGCTTTACAAGACCGGAAAAATCTCAACTCAACTCAACTAGGAGTTAAAGCCGTCTTTGCTTTAACTTGGTCAGAACTCGACCCACTGGCGCAACAACTAGGAATATTTTTGAGTTTATTTTCTCCTGTACAGATTCTTTGGGATTTAGTTCTTTGGGTGGCGACAAGTGGAGGGGAAGCAGAAAATCAGGAACAAAAACAGCTAACTTGGTCAGAAGAAGAATTAAACGCAGCTAAAAAGCAACTCTACGGGTGCAACTTGCTGCAACTCTTAGAAGGAAGAACAGGATGTTATAAAATTCATGCCTTGGTGCGGTGGTTTTTGCAAGGGCAGTTAGCCGATGCTGGCGAGATGAAATTAGTTTTGGAAACAACCTTCGCTACTGCGATGATAGGCTTTGCCCAAATCCTTCCTGATTCTGCCACTTCTGAGCAGATTGAAAGCATCAGAGATATCGTTCCCCATCTCGAAGACTTGGGAAAACGTATAATTGCAGAGATAAAAGAACCAACAGAGGCAGAGATAATTTCTCTAGCATCAGTTCCCAGTGATGAAGTAATTTGGATATTTGTAGGGATAAAAAGATTTTACGAAGGACAAGGACTATATAAATTAGCAGAACTTTGGACTGAAAATTGCGTAAATGTTTGCCAGTCCTTGTTTGCTGGGGAGCATCCCAATGTAGCTGCTAGCTTGAACAATTTAGCTTTACTCTACAATAGCCAAGGACGGTACAGCGATGCCGAACCTCTGTTGATTGAAGCCCTGGCAATGACAAAGCGCCTGTTTGCTGGGGAGCATCCTAATGTAGCTACTAGCTTGAACAATTTAGCTTTGCTGTATAATAGCCAAGGACGGTACAGCGATGCCGAACCTCTGTTGATTGAAGCCCTGGCAATGACAAAGCGCCTGTTTGCTGGGGAGCATCCTAATGTAGC